>NZ_JBNHHW010000021.1:0-287 GCF_059092625.1 Arthrobacter sp. Y3221114 | reverse complement strand
GCTGGCGAAATCCTGGTTGCTGGTGCTCACCGACGACCACGGTCAGGCGATCGCGGCCGCCCGGAAACTGCGGATCCCGCCCGAGTGGCTCAAACGCCTGGTCCGTGTCCGGGACCGGCACTGCCGCTTCCCCGGATGCCGCCGCGCGGCCAGATACTGCGAGATTGACCATGTCCTCGCGTGGGACGAGGGCGGGCCAACCGTGCTGGAAAACCTGCAGTGCCTGTGCAGCGCGCACCATGCGGCGAAGACCGGCGGGCACGTCCGCGCCGCTGCCGGGCCACACG
>NZ_JBNHHW010000020.1:0-347 GCF_059092625.1 Arthrobacter sp. Y3221114 | reverse complement strand
CGCACCAGCGGCGCCGGCGCCGCCCCTGCCTGCCTCAGTGGATCCGGTCCCGGCAACATTGCTGTTACCGCCGCCCATGGACGTGCCCGCGTCGGTGCTTGCCGCGCTGCCGGTGTCGGGGCCGGCGGATCCTGCCGTGTCACCTTCACTACCGCCGTTGGCGGCGGTTTCGATGGCGTCGGGACGGATCCGCGGGTTCGCGGCGCTGTTCATCACGGTGGCGAGTGCTTCGTACTGCGCATCGGTGGTATTGATGACGAACTGGTGCAACCCCCGCCGCCGGCCCCGGTAGAACATGCCCTGCCGGGCCCGCAGTTCCTCCTCGGTCGGCTCGGCACCGTCCTGAT
>NZ_JBNHHW010000019.1:0-409 GCF_059092625.1 Arthrobacter sp. Y3221114 | reverse complement strand
CGTGGTCGTCGGTGAGCACCAGCAACCAGGATTTCGCCAGCTGCGCCAGTTGCCGTCCCACGTCCGGTGGAATCGGTCCGTGCCCGGCCAAGTCCCCAGGCTCCTCGCTCATTTCCAGCAGCGTGGTCAGCGGCATCGTGACCAGCATCCCCGGCCCCGCACCGGCGCGGTCACCGCTGCCGGATGCGGCCCGGCCACCGCCGCCGCAGACAGGTGCAACCCGGCCACCGCCGCCGGCCGGTGCCGGCACGGGAACCGCAACACCGCCGTCCCCGGACGTGCCTCCAGCGAAGCTGCTGCTGCCGCTTCCGCTGCCGGCGGATATCTGTGCAGGTGCCGGTGCTGCCGGTGCCGTGTCTTCCGCCGTCGCAGTCTTCGCGGGGCCAGCCGCGCCAGTGATGTCGCTCAG
>NZ_JBNHHW010000018.1:0-516 GCF_059092625.1 Arthrobacter sp. Y3221114 | reverse complement strand
AATCCATGGTCTGCGCGTCATCCAGTTCCGCCGGCTCCACCACCGCCAACAGGCCGGCCAACACCGCGGGCACGCCCACGCCGCCCTCGGGCACCACCGGCCTGCACCCGGTGCCCTCCAGCACCACGGGCAGGGATGCGCCGTCCTCCCCGGTCCCGGCCGATTGCAGTCCGCTGCCCAATCCCTGAGATGCTTCGACGTCCTCGGGCACGGGAGGCTCGCCGCCGCTGGCTTCGGTTGGGGAAGAGGTCCCTGCAGGGTTGGCGGCGTCGACGGCGGCAGACGCGCCCAGGTCAGAGCCCGCAGGAAAGAGTCCGGCGCCATCAAGCCCGATGCCATAACGTCGCAGCAGCGCCTCTGCCACCACCCGCTGCAGCAGCGCGTCCAGCAGGGAACTGTCCGGACGCGAGGGCACACCAAGGTCCATCACCAGTCCCTGTCCCGGAACCGGGAACCGAAGCTCGCCGCCCTCGCCGCCCATATCCTCACGCTACCGGCTGCCTCGGACAGTTTGAG
>NZ_JBNHHW010000017.1:0-538 GCF_059092625.1 Arthrobacter sp. Y3221114 | reverse complement strand
CGGACATCGCCGCCAACGGGGAACACGCGACGGCGCCCAGACCCGGACCCGGCGCCGGCACAGGCGCCGATGCCGGAGCCTGTGCCGGGGCGGGGGAGTCTAGTCCCGCCGGGACAGGGGCGGGTGCAGTCGCGTCCAGCCCGGCGGGTGCGGGGGAGTGGGCGGACCCGGTGGCGGCGATCAACGCCGGCGGCGTGGAGGCCGCGAACCCGGGCCTGTCCGGGTCTAAGCCGGCGCAGCGCCGCCGCAAGACGGAGTTTGCCAACAACGCGGAGTATCTGCGCTCAAGGTTGGGGATCGGCATTGTCGAGGCGCGGCGCAGGCTGCGGGTCGGCAAGGCGATCACCGCGGCGGCGCGCTTTGACGGGGAACCCGGTGTCCCGGCGCTGCCGGTCTTGGCGGAGGCCATGGCCGGTGGGGAGGTCAGCGGCCAGGCCGCGGCCGTGGTCGTGGATTCCTTGGACCGGGCTCGGCACGCCGGTACGCCGGAGGCGTTGCAGGCGATGGAAGCGTCGCTGGTTCGGCAGGCCGTAGAGGC
>NZ_JBNHHW010000016.1:0-600 GCF_059092625.1 Arthrobacter sp. Y3221114 | reverse complement strand
GAGGGGATCCTGGGCGGGGTCCGATTCGAGCGCGCGTACCCGGGCCACGACGATGGTGTGGTCCCCGCCGTCGTATTCGTCCACCAGGTCGCATTCGATCCACGCGGTAACACCGTCGATGACGGGTGCACCCGAAGGGGAGGGCGCCCACTGGATGCCCTGGAATTTGTCGGCCCCCGAGCGCGCGAAGGCCCGGCTGACATGCTCGTGGTCCGCCGAAAGGACGTTGATGCAGAAGCTGCCTCCTGCCCGGACCTTCGGCCAGCTCGTGGACGTCTTTGCGGGGAAAAACGACACCAGCGCAGGCTCAAGGGACAGCGAGCTGAAGGACTGGCAGGTGAACCCGACCGGCCCCTGCTCACCCATGGCGGTGATCACTGTCACCCCCGAGCAGAAACTGCCCAGGACGCTGCGCATATCCTCCGGCCTGACCGGCGAGATTGTAGCTGCTGATTTAGCCATGATGCTTCCACCTTTTCTTCCCTTGATCCGTCGACTATGACGGGGATCCGTCGACTGTGACGGGCTGATTCCAGTCAACCGGGGACGCGACGCCCGCTCAAGCGTCCCGGGATGCGTTCACACCGGGACAACTGTCGC
>NZ_JBNHHW010000015.1:0-817 GCF_059092625.1 Arthrobacter sp. Y3221114 | reverse complement strand
GTGGTGCCCGAGGGCGGCGTGGGCGTGCCCGCGGTGTTGGCCGGCCTGTTGGCGGTGGTGGAGCCGGCGGAACTGGATGACGCGCAGACCATGGATTATCTCTTGGCCGCGGCGCGGGTGGAGGCGTGGGTGCAGTCCTGCCAGGTCAAGGCGTTGGACCGCTTCGCCCGGCTTCGTCCCGGCGTTGGCGCCGACTGCGACCCGGAAGGCTTTTCCCGGTTCGCGCCGCAGGAGATCTCGGCGCACCTCTGCACGGGGGATGCCGCCGCGCGGGCCATGCTGGCCGATGCCCGGCACATCTGCACGCACCTGCCGGGCACGCTCGAGGCGATGGGCCGCGGTGACCTGGACTTGCCGCGCGCGAAGGCGCTGGCCCGCGGCTCCGCGGACCTGCCGCCGGAGTGTCTGCAGGATTTCGAAGCCGCGGTGCTGCCGGGTGCCGGGGACATCACGCTGGACTCGGTCCGGTCCCGTGCCCGGCGGATGCGGGACCGGCTGCATCCGGAATCTTTGGCGGAGCGGCACCGGCGGGCGAACGAGTCCCGGGACGTGCAGCTGACGGACCAGGACGACGGGATGGCCGAACTGTGGATCCGCACCAGCGCGGACAAGGCGCATCTGGTTTTCGACCGGATCCAGTCCACGGCCCGCTCCCTCCAAGGCCCCGGCGAAGAACGGACCCTGCCCCAGCTGCGCGCCGACATGTTCACCGACCTAATGCTGAGCGACATCACTGGCGCGGCTGGCCCCGCGAAGACTGCGACGGCGGAAGACACGGCACCGGCAGCACCGGCACCTGCACAGATATCCGCCGGCA
>NZ_JBNHHW010000014.1:0-868 GCF_059092625.1 Arthrobacter sp. Y3221114 | reverse complement strand
CGATGGTACTGCACTCGGGAGGGTGTGGGAGAGTAGGTCGCCGCCGGACATTCTTTGAACACGGGAAGGCCCCGCCAACGATGGCGGGGCCTTCCCGTGTTTAACCACCAACCACCCCACCCAACCGAGGGCGTGGGGGCGTGCCGGCGCGGCCCCTGCGGGGGACCTGGCCGCGGCGCTCCGGCTCCTTGGGCAGGCGTGCAGCGGGCACGGTGCGACGTCCAGGGCCCAACCTGCACAGGCTTCACCCCGGGGGTGCAGCGGGGGCGGGCGGCGGCCTGCCGGGGCCCCCGGTGCCGGGCACCTGCGGCCCGCGGCCTGCAGCGGGGCGGGAGGGCCTGCCGGATCCGGGGAGCCCTGCGCCCGGCAGCCTGCGCGGCGGTGGGCCAGGACGCCGGAGCCGGCCCCTGGGCTCCTGCCGCCGGAGGATGATGTGAGCGGTCGCACAAGCGGCTCGAGGGCCGGCAGCTGGGCGATCGGCCGGCCGGCAGCCGGGCTGCGCGGCTTCAGATCCGCTCAACCACGCGGTTTTTGGGGTGCCGGCGCGTGCCCGCACGCGGCGTCCGGGCGGACCTGGGAGCTGATTTGCGGGCCGGCCGGAAGGCGTGTATTGTTTTCTGAGTCGCTGCTGCTGAAGCAGAAAGAACGGCGGCCAAACCCCTTCAAAATACACCAGGATCTGGTGCGCTCGACGCGCCCCTGGAGTGGTTGGAGGATCGGGATTCGAACCTGGATACGCCGGAAACGGCGATTTGCAAAGGTCGCGAAGACCGGGTAAGTTAGAAAAGTTGCTCCGGAGCGATGGAGGGCCTGAGAGGGTCGTCCTGGTGCCGGGTGCTCCTGTTGTTTGAGAACTCAATAGTGTGCC
>NZ_JBNHHW010000013.1:0-1099 GCF_059092625.1 Arthrobacter sp. Y3221114 | reverse complement strand
AAGACGATAAACGGTGGCCTCCGGGCCACTCGGTCACGGTGTACCAGGCGAGCCGTCTTCCGTCGGTGCCTGGTCAAAAAAGAGCCGGCCCTCTCCTAGCGGAAAGGGCCGGCACTGCGCGGGAATGCCGGGAGCTGTCGCCCGCCCGCCCGGAGGTCGCGGAGCGGCGAGGACGGACGGACGACGGCCCCGGCGCACCTCCCAGATGCACCCAGCAGCGGCCCCGGTGGCTGGGCTTGTCCTTTGTGCCAAAAGTCGCCGCGGTCGATCAGACGGCCGCGTAAATGGCTCCGCCTCGGTGAATCTGGCGGAGGAAAACGGTTATCGGCAAGGGCCAAAAATGCGGCCGTGGGGCACTCGGAAAGCGCCGACTAATCCCGTCGTCCAAAGAAGTTTTTGGGCACTCTAACAAGCCCGGTAAACGGGCTCCCAGTTTCTCGCGGGGACACGGGGCGCAATTCCAACGAATTATCGGGCCGTGTTGTTAGAGTGCGGATTACTACGTCACGCGTTGTCAGGATACCGCGGGCCGGTGCTGGAAACGAGGCATAGCCTCCCGGTGCGTCTTATGGCATAGAAAAATTCTGAGTCCGGCTCGTCCCCGGATCTAACCCTCGTCGCGGAGCCACAGCCACCTGCCCGGACTTGGCCCCGGGGTTCGTACGCGTTGACAGGCGAGCATACGGATTAAGGCGCGTGACTCTCGACGCTGCGATATCGAGAGAGCCTGGTCCTGCTGAGAGTGACCCTGCGATGCGATGCCGCCCGGGTTGGTTGGGGTCCTGAAAAGGATTGGTGCTAGCCGGGGGTTGAAGCGGAGCCGACTACGTCGGCACTTGTTTTTGCGGCGCTCCGCGCCGGTTCGGTCGCTGGCGCTCCCTCAGCGTGGCTGGCTGCCGCTGCGAGCTCGGCTCCCTCACGGGGCCGGGCTCTACTGATTCTTTGGACGACAGGCCGCGCGGGTGGCTGGCTGGGGTGCCTGACGGCGCTGTGCGCCGGTCCAAGACGATAAACGGTGGCCTCCGGGCCACTCGGTCACGGTGTACCAGGCGAGCCGTCTTCCGTCGGTGCCTGGTCAAAAAAGAGCCGGCCCTCTCCT
>NZ_JBNHHW010000012.1:0-5632 GCF_059092625.1 Arthrobacter sp. Y3221114 | reverse complement strand
CGGGAAGGCCCCGCCATCGTTGGCGGGGCCTTCCCGTGTTCAAAGAATGTCCGGCGGCGACCTACTCTCCCACACCCTCCCGAGTGCAGTACCATCGGCGCTGTGGGCCTTAGCTTCCGGGTTCGGAATGGGACCGGGCGTTTCCCCCACGCTATGACCGCCGTAACCCTTCGTGCGCGCCGACCCCAGGGGGGCGGCGGCAAACCTGTCGGTTACAAGCTTTGTGCTTGGAACTGTATTCAATTATTTGTTCCCGGGGACAAGGTTGTTGTCTGGGAACCACATAGCGGACGCGTAGCATGTTTTGATCACCCACCCCAGGGGGGTGGTGTGGTGTAAGTTGTCGGACTATTAGTACCGGTCAGCTCCACGAGTCTTTCGTCCTCGCTTCCACATCCGGCCTATCAACCCAGTGGTCTGGCTGGGGTCCTCTCCCCCCGAAGGGGATGGAAATCTCATCTTGAAGCCGGCTTCCCGCTTAGATGCTTTCAGCGGTTATCCAATCCGAACGTAGCTAATCAGCGGTGCACTTGGCAGTACAACTGACACACCAGAGGTTCGTCCGTCCCGGTCCTCTCGTACTAAGGACAGACCTTCTCAAATTTCCTGCGCGCGCAGCGGATAGGGACCGAACTGTCTCACGACGTTCTAAACCCAGCTCGCGTACCGCTTTAATGGGCGAACAGCCCAACCCTTGGGACCTACTCCAGCCCCAGGATGCGACGAGCCGACATCGAGGTGCCAAACCATGCCGTCGATATGGACTCTTGGGCAAGATCAGCCTGTTATCCCCGAGGTACCTTTTATCCGTTGAGCGACGGCCATTCCACAATGTGCCGCCGGATCACTAGTCCCGACTTTCGTCCCTGCTCGAGATGTCTCTCTCACAGTCAAGCTCCCTTGTGCACTTACACTCGCCACCTGATTGCCAACCAGGCTGAGGGAACCTTTGGGCGCCTCCGTTACTCTTTAGGAGGCAACCGCCCCAGTTAAACTACCCATCAGGCACTGTCCCTGACCCGGATTACGGGCCGAAGTTAGATGTCCAGAGTGACCAGAGTGGTATTTCAACGATGACTCCACCCGAACTGGCGTCCGGGCTTCAAAGTCTCCCACCTATCCTACACAAGCCACACCGAACACCAATACCAAACTATAGTAAAGGTCTCGGGGTCTTTCCGTCCTGCTGCGCGTAACGAGCATCTTTACTCGTAGTGCAATTTCGCCGAGTTTATGGTTGAGACAGCGGGGAAGTCGTTACTCCATTCGTGCAGGTCGGAACTTACCCGACAAGGAATTTCGCTACCTTAGGATGGTTATAGTTACCACCGCCGTTTACTGGGGCTTAAATTCTCCGCTTCGCCCCGAAGGGCTAACAGGTCCTCTTAACCTTCCAGCACCGGGCAGGAGTCAGTCCGTATACATCGTCTTGCGACTTCGCACGGACCTGTGTTTTTAGTAAACAGTCGCTTCCCCCTGGTCTCTGCGGCCCTTACCCGCTCCGAAGCGCAAGGCTTCTTCACGGTCCGGGCCCCCCTTCTCCCGAAGTTACGGGGGCATTTTGCCGAGTTCCTTAACCATAATTCTCTCGATCGCCTTGGTATTCTCTACCTGATCACCTGTGTCGGTTTGGGGTACGGGCGGCTAAAACCTCGCGTCGATGCTTTTCTCGGCAGCATAGGATCACCGAATCCCCCCATACGGGGGTCCCGTCAGGTCTCAGGCTTCACGAACGGCGGATTTGCCAACCGTTCACCCTACATCCTTGGACCGGGACTACCATCGCCCGGCTCGGCTACCTTCCTGCGTCACACCTGTTAATACGCTTACCTCCCCGGATCGGGTCCCGCGCGCCCCGCCCATACTGGCCCCGAAGGGCACGGATGAACGGTTTGGGCGGTTAGCATCACCGGTTTGGCATGGGCGGTTTTTCGCCGGTACGGGAATATCAACCCGTTGTCCATCGACTACGCCTGTCGGCCTCGCCTTAGGTCCCGACTTACCCAGGGCAGATTAGCTTGACCCTGGAACCCTTGATCATTCGGCGGACGGGTTTCCCACCCGTCTTTCGCTACTCATGCCTGCATTCTCACTCGTGTAGGCTCCACCACTGGCTTCCGCCGCAGCTTCACTGCCCACACGACGCTCCCCTACCCACCAGCGCTCCTGAACCACGAAGGCTTGGATAATACGCTGATGCCACAACTTCGGCGGTGTACTTGAGCCCCGCTACATTGTCGGCGCGGAATCACTTGACCAGTGAGCTATTACGCACTCTTTCAAGGGTGGCTGCTTCTAAGCCAACCTCCTGGTTGTCTGGGCAACTCCACATCCTTTTCCACTTAGCACACGCTTAGGGGCCTTAGTTGGTGGTCTGGGCTGTTTCCCTCTCGACTATGAAGCTTATCCCCCACAGTCTCACTGCTGCGCTCTCACTTGCCGGCATTCGGAGTTTGGCTGACGTCAGTAACCTTGTAGGGCCCATCGGCCATCCAGTAGCTCTACCTCCGGCAAGAAACACGCAACGCTGCACCTAAATGCATTTCGGGGAGAACCAGCTATCACGGAGTTTGATTGGCCTTTCACCCCTACCCACAGCTCATCCCCTCCATTTTCAACTGAAGTGGGTTCGGTCCTCCACGCGCTCTTACACGCGCTTCAACCTGGCCATGGGTAGATCACTCCGCTTCGGGTCTAGATCACGCCACTGCATCGCCCTATTCAGACTCGCTTTCGCTACGGCTTCCCCACACGGGTTAACCTCGCGACGTAACACTAACTCGCAGGCTCATTCTTCAAAAGGCACGCCGTCACAGCTACAAGGCTGCTCCGACGGATTGTAAGCACACGGTTTCAGGTACTGTTTCACTCCCCTCCCGGGGTACTTTTCACCTTTCCCTCACGGTACTTGTCCGCTATCGGTCATCAGGTAGTATTCAGGCTTACCAGGTGGTCCTGGCAGATTCGCACGGGATTTCTCGGGCCCCGTGCTACTTGGGATACTCTCCAAGCGGCGTCACGCATTACGGTTACAGGGCTTACACCTTCTCCGGCCGGCCTTTCAAGACCGTTCACCTATACGCACGCACTCACTTTCGCTGTCCGGCAGAACAGCAGCGGAAAGTCCCGCAACCCCGGCCATGCAACGCCCGCCGGCTATCACACATGGACCGGTTTGGCCTCTTCCGCGTTCGCTCGCCACTACTGACGGAATCACTGTTGTTTTCTCTTCCTGCGGGTACTGAGATGTTTCACTTCCCCGCGTTCCCTCCACGCACCCTATGTGTTCAGGTACGGGTCACCCGGTCACTCGCGCGCCGGGCGGGGTTTCCCCATTCGGACATCCTGGGATCACCGTTCGGTTATCAACTCCCCCAGGCTTATCGCAGATTCCCACGTCCTTCTTCGGCTCCTGATGCCAAGGCATCCACCGTGTGCTCTTAAAAACTTGACCACAAAGATCAAACAGCTATTCGAGAGAACCAGGACAACCAACCATCAAAAGACAGCCGGCCACCAGGTTCATCAAAAAAATTGCTTTAAGATGCTCGCGTCCACTATGTAGTTCTCAAACAACAACCCCGTCACCCCCTGCCCGCCACCCCAAAAGGGAAGCCGGCGCGGAAAGCGCGGGAACAAGAGGAACCAACCAGGCCCCCTCCTCACATCGCTGCAAGAATAAGGTCCTGTTGCCTCAGGACCCAACAGTGTGCCAAAAGACATCCCCCGCGAAACCAACCACACACGTTCCAAACACCCCCGAAAGGGCACCGTACTGGCATGCGGCCAACCGCGAAAGACACCGAATCCGTTGATATTCCACCCATGAGCACCCGCCGGACAACATACGTGTCCGCAACGGGCTTGCCCTGCAAACCACCCAACCCGCACTATGACGGGCCAGGAACAGTCTGAGGAAGCTCCTTAGAAAGGAGGTGATCCAGCCGCACCTTCCGGTACGGCTACCTTGTTACGACTTAGTCCCAATCGCCGGTCCCACCTTCGACGGCTCCCTCCCACAAGGGGTTAGGCCACCGGCTTCGGGTGTTACCAACTTTCGTGACTTGACGGGCGGTGTGTACAAGGCCCGGGAACGTATTCACCGCAGCGTTGCTGATCTGCGATTACTAGCGACTCCGACTTCATGGGGTCGAGTTGCAGACCCCAATCCGAACTGAGACCGGCTTTTTGGGATTAGCTCCACCTCACAGTATCGCAACCCATTGTACCGGCCATTGTAGCATGCGTGAAGCCCAAGACATAAGGGGCATGATGATTTGACGTCGTCCCCACCTTCCTCCGAGTTGACCCCGGCAGTCTCCCATGAGTCCCCGCCATTACGCGCTGGCAACATGGAACGAGGGTTGCGCTCGTTGCGGGACTTAACCCAACATCTCACGACACGAGCTGACGACAACCATGCACCACCTGTGAACCGGCCCCGAAGGGAAGGACTGTTTCCAGCCCGATCCGGCCCATGTCAAGCCTTGGTAAGGTTCTTCGCGTTGCATCGAATTAATCCGCATGCTCCGCCGCTTGTGCGGGCCCCCGTCAATTCCTTTGAGTTTTAGCCTTGCGGCCGTACTCCCCAGGCGGGGCACTTAATGCGTTAGCTACGGCGCGGAAAACGTGGAATGTCCCCCACACCTAGTGCCCAACGTTTACGGCATGGACTACCAGGGTATCTAATCCTGTTCGCTCCCCATGCTTTCGCTCCTCAGCGTCAGTTACAGCCCAGAGACCTGCCTTCGCCATCGGTGTTCCTCCTGATATCTGCGCATTTCACCGCTACACCAGGAATTCCAGTCTCCCCTACTGCACTCTAGTCTGCCCGTACCCACTGCAGACCCGGGGTTGAGCCCCGGGCTTTCACAGCAGACGCGACAAACCGCCTACGAGCTCTTTACGCCCAATAATTCCGGACAACGCTTGCGCCCTACGTATTACCGCGGCTGCTGGCACGTAGTTAGCCGGCGCTTCTTCTGCAGGTACCGTCACTTTCGCTTCTTCCCTGCTGAAAGAGGTTTACAACCCGAAGGCATTCATCCCTCACGCGGCGTCGCTGCATCAGGCTTTCGCCCATTGTGCAATATTCCCCACTGCTGCCTCCCGTAGGAGTCTGGGCCGTGTCTCAGTCCCAGTGTGGCCGGTCACCCTCTCAGGCCGGCTACCCGTCGTCGCCTTGGTAGGCCATTACCCCACCAACAAGCTGATAGGCCGCGAGTCCATCCATGACCGAAAAATCTTTCCACCCACCACCATGCGGTGACAGGTCATATCCGGTATTAGACCCGGTTTCCCAGGCTTATCCCAGAGTCAAGGGCAGGTTACTCACGTGTTACTCACCCGTTCGCCACTAATCCCCGGTGCAAGCACCGGATCATCGTTCGACTTGCATGTGTTAAGCACGCCGCCAGCGTTCGTCCTGAGCCAGGATCAAACTCTCCGTTAATGTTTCAAACAGACACAGCACCAACGGCCGGGAAAACGACCGAAGACACTGCACTAAATTCAAACCAGGCTGATAAAACCGCGACACACCACAGGGGCGGCACGCCACGGCACTTTCAACCAATAAATAATTGGTATCAACAAACTTGGCACACTATTGAGTTCTCAAACAACAGGAGCA
>NZ_JBNHHW010000011.1:0-19468 GCF_059092625.1 Arthrobacter sp. Y3221114 | reverse complement strand
GGGGATCCGTCGACTGTGACGGGCTGATTCCAGTCAACCGGGGACGCGACGCCCGCTCAAGCGTCCCGGGATGCGTTCACACCGGGACAACTGTCGCGGTCCCGCCGCCCCCTCCGGGTCCGGGCTGACGCAAAATTCACCGCGGACCCCAACGAGCGGCCAAGGACCGCCAGAGTATCGTTACGAGCGTCGAACTTGGCAACAAAACCATCCGCTCCCGCATCCAACGCGAGCCCTCTGTGCTCAAGCCGCGAACCGGTGGCGATGACTGTACTCGAAGTCGTCGTTTGGAAATGCTCGATGAGGCTGGATGCCCGGGACTGGTCTTCCATGGTTACGTCGACAATGATCAGGTCGTACGCAAAAGCTTCCGCTGCGCGGCAGGCCATGTTCGCGTCTGCCGACTCGTCGATTCGGAGCCCTGGACTAAAAACCTCGAGGAGCCGCCGAAGTGCGCCCCGTACCCGTCGGTCGACGTCTACGATCAGAACGCTGACATAGTCAGAGCTGTCACCTGCCATGATTCCTGCTCCCTTTGTCCACTTACGCGGTGCACAGCGAAGGTGCTTCCGCGTTCATCGTCTGATATTCCAGTGATCCGGCTTCAGGCGAATCATGCTTATAAGCGAAGCAGAAATAGCAAGCAGCGGCGACGGGACAGGGTCCCGTTCATCGTGGGACAAATGACTCGATCTATTGAATCGGCGCGATGCCTTCCCGGATAGCCCATAGCGCTGCCTGGATTCGGGAGGACAAACCAAGTTTGGTGATGATATGGCTCACGTGGGTCCGCGCGGTTCTTTCGCTAATGAAGAGGTCGTCTGCTATCTCCTGGTTTGTATAGCCTTTAGCGACGAGCTTGATGACCTCCCGTTCCCTGGAGCTTAAGCCGGAGGTGACCTGTGTGCGCATTGACCGGGCGACGACTCCGGCAACCAGGGGATCCAGATAAACTTGTTCGTTGAAGGCTGAGCGGATAGCTGCCGAGACCTGCTCCGGGTCCGAATCCTTGAGGAGATACCCCGTAGCGCCGGCCTCAAGAGCGGCATGAATTCTAGAAGCGTCGGAATAGCTGGTCAAGGCCACGATTTTCAGGTCCGGAAAGACGGCGTGGATTGCCTCGATTGACTGTATGCCATCCAGAACGGGCATGTGCAGATCCATGAGCACGAGATCGGGCACCACCTTACCTTCGGCCCCTGCCTCGGTGAGGAAGTTGAGCGCTTCCTGGCCGTTTTCGGCTTCCCCCCATACGGAGATGCCATCCTGCATGTGAAGGTAGGCCCGCAGGCCATGCCTCACAAGAGCATGATCGTCTACGACAAGCACGTTAATCTGGTTCAATCGTTGCCCCCTATTCTCGAGCTTCAGGCAGAAGGACGCCTGGGAGAGCCGCATGGACGATAGTGCCGTCTTCGCCATTGAGGCGGCGAACCGACACCGTACCTCCATGTCTCGCCAGTCTCTCGCTCATGGTGCGCAGACCGAGCCCGTCGTTACGGTCTTCCTGCCGTGGGATACCCTCGCCATCATCAATGACTTCAATGACCAGAGTCGAGGGTTCCTTTCTGTCTGGCTCGACTCGAACTGAAATATACTGCGGCGTTGCATGCTTGACTGCGTTTCTTACGGCCTCGGCCGTAGTCATGAAAAGATCTTCCGCCACCTCCTCATCAAGCTCCATAAGATCATTGCCACTACTCTGCACAGTGATCGGGATCCCTTCCCGTGCCTGAATGGCGGCACAATATCTGCGCAAGGAAAGCACCAGCCCGTCTTCCCCAAGTCCAGTGGCCCGCTTGGACATGATCAAGGCACGCATTTCCGCCAGGGCATCCTTCGAGAGCTCATGTATTTCCGACAGCCTCGTCGACAAGTCGTTGATCTGGCCTGCCGCGGCCTCCATCTGGAGAGCTTTCGTGCGTAGCGACAGGGAAAAGAGGCCCTGAGTCACGGAATCATGCAGGTCCCGTGCCAGCCGGCGCCGCTCTTCTCGTGCGGCATCGATTCTCAGCCTGCGAAGCATGCGCGCATTCGCGATGGCGATTGCCGCATGATCAGCTACCGCGCCTAGGAAGGCCAGATCCTCGTCATCGGGTTCCCTGCCACTGGTCAAGAAGCCGGTAATCGCGCCGACCACGGCATCATCCGGATGGACCTGTTCCCCTCCTCGAAAAGGGGCAGCGACAAGCACGTCGAGGTCGAACCCGCCGACGACATCGCGCAACACGCCATATCGGGGGTCCCCCAGCATCTTGGTCCGCCACCCCCTTGCCACGACAACGGAATTCTCGTGTACGGCACGCAATGTCGTCAGTGGGGCGCCCCGTTGACGGGCAGCCTCCAACACCTCCGCGTAATCAACAGGCAAGCCTGCGACACCGGCGGTGACAATGGTGTCAGCCGGACCGACGAGAACCACCGCACAGGTTGCAAGTCCGATCGTTGTCCGTGCCTCAGCGGCCAGGGCATCCAACACCTCCTGAAGCTGGTCCCCCCGTGCAATCACCGAGGCGAGCCGTGTCAGGGCAGCTAAGTGGCGATTCTGGCGGCTGGGATCCATGTCCGAAGCAGCCCCCTTATCGACAGTAGCCATCACTCCAACCCCTTCTAAATGCAGGCCTGCAGCGGTCCTCTGGACTAATCGAAACTAACGGACCCGACATAGTCTCTGAACGGGGCTCAGCCTGTGCTTGGCCTAGGGCGATTGCTACGTATCTGGTGGCGAGTTCCTCGGGGGTCAGCGGGCCGTTGGGGCGGTACCACTGTGCGACGCCCGTGCACATGGTGACCACGGCCCGGCTGGCCTCTTTGGGGAACTCGGCGGTGAAGAGCCGCTCCGATACACCCCGGCCGACGATGCCATCAAGAATCCGTTGCTGCCGGTCCCGGGCCGCGATGTGTTGCTCGCGTGCCCCGTTTTCAAGACTACGGATTTCACTGGCGGCGATGAACGCCAGATCGCTGCGGTGGGCGTGGAAAAGCACGAGGCATTCGATGTGGAGGCGGAACTGCTCCTCGACGGACTCCCCGGCCTCCGCCAATGCCGCCTGGCTTCGGGCATACAGATCCGCCATAGCGTGCCGGACGATTGCCACCAGGATGGCTTGTTTCGAAGGATAGTGGTGATAAAGGCCGGGCACGGACAGCCCCACCCGCAGAGCCAGGGTCCGGATGGTCGTCCCGTGGTACCCGCTTTCCACAAAGCAGTCCAGCGCCAGCTGCAACATTTCCGGCAGGGCAGGTTCGGCGTAGTTCCGCCAATCCAGGATCTCCGGACGGGGTTCCCGTGCAGGGCCGGGACCGGCGTCGCCAACAATGGCGCCAAGGCCTGCTCCGCTCCCGTACCCGGCCTTGATATCAGTCTCCCGGCCTCGCGCGTTCATGCCCGGCTCCCTTCCGCTCCGCCTAGTGTGACCACAATTCGTCCTGACGCAAACCGCCCCTTGACACCGAATGGCGTGACCCGGCACACTGATTCTACCGAGCGATCGCTCTGGAGTAAATGCATTCGGTCCTTCGTTTGCCCGCAGAACCGCCGCCCACAGGATAAATCACGGCACGGATTCGCCCTGACGCTGCCCACTCCATGCGACGATCGGTCGAGGATCTGCCTATGACGTTCAGGCTGGATTGGCCGGGGATCCCGTTTAGTAAATGATGCGGCGCACCCCTTCGAAAGGAATTTCATGACTGGCATCACCTCTTCAGGCAATCCCGGTCGGGATAAGCCTGCTGCGGCAGGAGAAGTCGACGCCCATAGGCTCAGCGGTACCGCCGCCATTGTTACGGGCGCGAGCCGGGGTATCGGGCTGGCGATTACTGCTCGGCTCGTCGCCGAAGGCGCTCGGGTCTGCATCACTGCCCGCAAGAAGGACGCCCTTGAAGAGGCGGCGGACAAATTTCCTAAGGGGTCCGTGATTGCCGTCGCCGGCAAGTCCGACGATCCCGATCATCGGCGCGAAGTGCTCGATACGGTGGCCGGGAAATTCGGCCGGCTGGACGTTTTGGTCAACAACGCCGGAATTAATCCTGTCTACGGTTCCCTGATGGAACTTGATCTGGACGCTGCTCGCAAGATCATCGAGGTTAACCTCCTTGCAACGCTCGCTTGGGTCCAGGACGTTTATAAGTACGAAGACCTGAGTTTCGCCAGGAACGGTGGATCCGTAATCAACCTGTCTTCGGTTACGGGGCAGACGCCCTCACCGGGCATCGGCATGTACGGCATCAGCAAAGCTGCGATCGGCCACCTGACCCGAACTTTGGCTGTTGAGCTCGGCCCGAAAATCCGCGTCAATGCCATTGCCCCTGCCGTGGTCAAGACGCAGTTTGCGAAGGCGCTCTACGACGGCAAGGAAACCGAAGTTTCTGCCCGGTATCCCCTCAACCGTCTCGGTACGCCGGAAGACATTGCTGGAGCCGTCGCCTTCCTTGCCTCCCCTGACGCCTCCTGGGTCACAGGCCAGGTTCTCAATCTCGATGGTGGGCTCCTCTCCGCAGGCGGCATTGCCTAACTTCCGATATCCCGAAAGGACACCTATGAGCAACCAAACGCTGCCGGCAGAACTCGAAGGACTGAGACTGCGCACCAGAGAATTCATCCGAACCGTCGTTATGCCAGCCGAGCCCAAACCCGGCGAACGCTTGAACCATGACACGAGACTCAGCCTTCAACATGCTGCCAAGGAAGCCGGGGTGTTTGCCCCGCACGTTCCCACGGAGTTCGGCGGGCAAGGTGTCCCTATTGAACACTGGTCCCCCATCTTCCAGGAAGCCGGATATTCCCCCATCGGCCCATCGGCACTGAACTGCATGGCACCTGACGAGGGCAACATGCACATGCTCAACCTCATTGCCACGCCGTCCCAGAAACAGCGTTACCTTTCTCCGCTGGCCGCCGGTACGGCGCGCTCCTGCTTCGGCATGACCGAGCCACACCCGGGTGCCGGCTCGGACCCAAACGCGTTGCTCACCAGAGCAACAAGGGTTCAAGGCGGCTGGTCAATCAACGGCCACAAGCGTTTCATCAGCGGCGCGGATGGCGCAGCATTTTGCATCGTGATGGCGGCCACTGATGAGACACCAGTCTCGGCAGCTGGGGCAACGATGTTCCTCGTGGACATGGATAACCCGGGAATCCGCCTCGGGGAACAAATTCATACCATCGACAGGGCCATCGACGGCGGACACCCTCATCTCTACTTCGATGATTGTTTCGTGCCGGATGAAGCGGTCCTCGGTGAACCGGGACAGGGCTTCAAGTACGCCCAAGTCCGCCTCGGTCCGGCCAGACTCACGCACTGCATGCGATGGCTTGGCCTGGCCCGCCGAGCGCTCGATATAGCGATGGACCGCACTGAGCGACGCGAACTCTTCGGTTCTTCGATGAAGGATCTTGGGATGGTCCAGGAAATGATCGCCCAATCTGTAATCGACATCGAAACCTCCGATGCCATCATCACCAAGACCGCTTTCCTATTGGAAACCAACCCGAAAGCCGGTTCTGCCCTGTCTTCGGTGGCTAAGGTCCACTGTTCCGAGGCCATTCACCGGACCATCGACCGGGCCATCCAGATCTGCGGCGGCGACGGCGTCTCTGACGGTCTGCCGTTGGCCTCGTACCTCAACGAGGTGCGCCCCTTCCGGATCTACGACGGGGCAAATGAAACTCACAAGTGGGCCATCTCCCGCAGAGCATCCGCCCGGCGCCGAGCCGCAGTTGCAGGGGGCGAAGCGTATCTGGCAGATGTAGACGCACCCGTTAACCCAAGGTGGTCGAGCCGTCCGGAGAAAGCCGAAGACGGGCATAGCGAAACCGCAGGAGTCCGCTGATGCCGACGGCTCCCCTAATGACCACTGTTCCCGATCAGGAAGAAGTTGTCGTATCCCGCGCAGATGCCAGCCGTTTGGAATCACCGCCTCTGTTGATTATTGATGCCGTCACTGAGTTCTTTGACGCGAACTCGCTGGGGGCGGGACCGTTATCATGGGCGCGTATCGGTGACGGACAATCCAACATCACCTATCGGATCGAACGCGGGCGGGACGTCTTCGTCCTGCGGCGCGGTCCCCGCCCACCATTGCCTAAGTCCACTCATGACATGGCTCGGGAAGCACGAATCCAACAACTGGTCCGGCAGGCCGGTCTGCCGGTACCTGAAATCCTAGCGGTCTGCGAAGACGCCTCCGTCCTCGGGGTTCCTTTCTACGTCATGTCCTTCCTGGACGGAACCATCATCACCGACAGCATTCCGCGCCACCTGGATTCCCCGCAGCAGCGTGAGGCGACCAGCGCAGCCCTCGTAGACACCCTGGTCCAGCTGCATCAGATAGACGTGAGTTCCGGCGCGCTGTCTACGTTTGGCCGTCCCGACGGTTACCTCTCACGACAGGTCGAACGATTTTCCAAGTTGTGGGACATTAACACCACCCGGAACCTCACCGAGGTCACCAGCATCGGGAACTGGCTGGCCCGAAACGTTCCTGACAGCCAGGCGGCGGCGGTAATCCACGGGGACTACCGGGCCGGAAACATCATGTTTGCTCCCCAGCCACGGGTAGAAGTCCGCGCCATATTGGATTGGGAAATGGCCACCATCGGAGACCCCTTGGCCGATCTGGGATACCTGACCGCCACTTATGCCGAACCCGGGAGTATTTCCACACCCCTGGAACTGACACCAGTAACCCGTGAACCGGGATACCTCAGCCGTGCCCAACTCATCACGAGATACAAGGAACGCACGGGCCTGAGTCTGGAAGCTCTGCCCTGGTATCAGACACTTGCCCTCTGGAAGGCTGCGGTATTTTGCGAGGCGATCTACACCCGATGGCTCCGGGGAGAACGTCCCCACGACACCCATTTTGGACCGTCCCTGGAAACCGGCGTACCCCGGTTGCTGGCCGCTGCACGGCAATTCGCCCGCCTCGGCGCAGAGTCCAACCGATGATCAGGTGTCCACCAATGAGAACGGACCGCCGTCATCGGCTGTATCGGCGCCCGAGCCCTAGCCTTGCCATACCCAGATCCGGTCCGCACATCGGCGTGGCCGACAGTGATGGGTCTCTGTCATGCTTGCTGGTTCCGGACCTTTCCCCAGGAAGGACTGCCCCGGGGAAACAGTCCGATATCCGGGGTACCCGCCACGTCCATGGCTTTGAGCGCCGGAATCTGAATTATGCAGTCGTTACAATGTGCAATTGCGGTGGCCGCAGGCTAACCGCCTTTATCAGGAGGTATGGTTCATGACTGGTTCCGCCACCTCGATTGCCGCAGTGGGTGTGGCCGGATCCGGAGCGATGGGCCGAGGCATCGCGCTGACCTGTCTTCGTGCCGGCGTCTCAGTTGTGTTGCACGACACAGCTGCAGAAGCGTTGCGGGAGGCACGCAAGCATATCGAATCCGATCTGCAACGCCTGCTCTCAAAAGGGCAGATGACAGCAGGCGAACTCCAATCATGTGTGTCACGTCTCGATCTCGGCGAGGACATTTCCGCGCTGGTATCCTGCGATCTCGTCATCGAAGCGGTTCCGGAAGTCCTGGAGATCAAACAGGAGGTGCTGCGCCGCATTGAGCAGAACGTTAGCGTTGCGACAATCATCGCCACGAATACGTCCTCGATCCCAATCACCAAACTCTCGCGTTGCCTGGCGGATCCCAAACGGTTCCTGGGAATGCATTTCTTTAATCCGGTACCGCGGATGAATCTCGTGGAAGTCATTCCCACCGTGCTGACCAACACAGTGGCCTTGACGACGGTGGAACGGTTCGTACGTGAGCAGCTGGGCAAACGGGCATTGATGATTTCAGACCGTCCGGGCTTTGCTGTTAACGCTCTATTGATTCCCTACCTGATCTCGGCGGCCCGGATGCTGGACAGCGGCTACGCCAGCGCCATTGACATTGACGAGGGAATGAAACTCGGTTGCGGGATGCCCATGGGGCCTCTGGCGCTGGCCGACTTCATCGGTCTGGACATTGTCGTTCATGTCGCAGACTCCATCTATGCCGAAACCAAGGACCCGGCAAACATCGTACCGAACAACCTTCGCCGCCTCGTGGAAGCAGGCCACACCGGCAGGAAAGCTGGACAAGGGCTGTACACCTACGGTTGAACGGGCCATCGCGGACAGACATAGAGCGGCTGCGTGGGGTGAACAACCGGGAGGCCCATGAATCAGACATCCTTTCCGCTTCACGGTGCGAAGTTTTGGTGGTTCGCCTAGCTGCAGCACAAGCGGCCTTGGCAAACCGTTTGAAGAGTTCAGGTTCGAAGTGGAGGAATGGGTGGAAACGCTGCGCCAGGATTGGCGAACAAAATGACCAGTCCAGAGTCATTGCCACCGGTAGTTCATACTGCCAGCAGGTTGGTGCGGGGTCCGTCAAGGATTTTCTGGGGCCAAGGTAGCTTCAGCAGCATCGTCGGCGAGCTGGACCGCACGGGATGTCGCCGGCCAATCGTCATCTGCAGCCGGTCAATTGCGCGTAGGGCCTCCCTTCTCGACGCCATAGACGAGGCAACGGGCGGAACTATAGCCGGAGTCTTCGACGGAGTGCTGCCGCAAAGCCCGCTGCCGGCCGTAAACGCCGCTGCCGACGCCATCAGGGATTCCGGAGCTGATGGGATCATAGCAATCGGAGGTGGTTCCGTAATGGTGACAGCCCGTGCGGCGAACATCCTGCACGTAGAGGGTCGTGACATTTCCCGGCATGCCACCAGTTACGGAAGTGACGGAACAGTGCACAGCCCTAGGCTGAAAGGCAAGAAGCTTCCCATGCTGGCGTTGCCGACAACGCCGACAGCCGCGACAGGGAAAGCGGCCAGCGCGGTGACATCGGACGACCGCGCCGACCGGTTCGAGTTGTTCGACCCGCAGACCCGCGCACGGGCAATTATCGTAAGTCCTGAACTCCTGGCTACGTGCCCTCCCCCGGTAGCCGCCACGGCAGCAACGACCACCCTTGTCATGGCGGTCGAGGGCCTGCTGTCCCCCACATCGAACATTTTTTCAGACGCATCCCTGGTGCAGGCGGCCCGCAATACGATTGAGTTGTTGCCCCGATTGAAATCCGAACCGGCCGATGCAGACGTTTACGTTGATCTGGTGCTCGCAGCACTTCTGACGGGCGAAGGTACAGATGTTGCTGGCGGCGGCATTACAGCAGCCATTTCCCACACAATTGGATGGCAATACGGGCAGCACAACGGCCTGGTCGATGCAATAGTGCTACCGCACCGGCTCGACCACGAAGCGGTGAGGCGCCCGAGGGCTGTTGTCCGGACCGCGAAATTTTTCGGGCTCTCAGTCCATCGCTTTCGGGCTCACTTGGTTTCCGCATTCGCAATGCTCGGCGTACCGGCCAGGCTCCGTGACATTGGCGTTAAGGAAAACAGCTTGACCGGCATCGCGCACCAGGCAATGAGTGATTTTGCGGTGCGGACGGATTCGGAGGTAAATGAAGCGGATGTGCTTGCCGTACTCCGAGCCGCGTGGTGATAGGAAAGGATGGCACTCCGACTACGGGATCGAAAGACGTCAGGACAGTACCCGGCGTCTGGCAGCGGTTTGCCGCCCAGACATAGTGTTGGATGTTGTTCAGTGACGGCTGCCCAGGGCACCTCGGGCGATTGCTACGTATCTGGTGGCGAGTTCCTCGGGGGTCAGCGGGCCGTTGGGGCGGTACCACTGTGCGACGCCCGTGCACATGGTGACCACGGCCCGGCTGGCCTCTTTGGGGAACTCGGCGGTGAAGAGCCGCTCCGATACACCCCGGCCGACGATGCCATCAAGAATCCGTTGCTGCCGGTCCCGGGCCGCGATGTGTTGCTCGCGTGCCCCGTTTTCAAGACTACGGATTTCACTGGCGGCGATGAACGCCAGATCGCTGCGGTGGGCGTGGAAAAGCACGAGGCATTCGATGTGGAGGCGGAACTGCTCCTCGACGGACTCCCCGGCCTCCGCCAATGCCGCCTGGCTTCGGGCATACAGATCCGCCATAGCGTGCCGGACGATTGCCACCAGGATGGCTTGTTTCGAAGGATAGTGGTGATAAAGGCCGGGCACGGACAGCCCCACCCGCAGAGCCAGGGTCCGGATGGTCGTCCCGTGGTACCCGCTTTCCACAAAGCAGTCCAGCGCCAGCTGCAACATTTCCGGCAGGGCAGGTTCCGCGTAGTTCCGCCAATCCAGGATCTCCGGACGGGGTTCCCGGGCAGGGCCGGGACCGGCGTCGCCAACAATGGCGCCAAGGCCGGCTCCGCTCCCGTACCCGGCCTTGATATCAGTCTCCCGACCTCGCGCGTTCATGCCCGGCTCCCTTCTGCTCCGCCTAGTGTGACCACAATTCGTCCCGACGCAAACCGCCCCTTGACACCGAATGGCGTGACCCGGCACACTGATTCTACCGAGCGATCGCTCTGGAGCAAACAGCATCTGGCTTTTCTTCGGGCGGGGTGCAGCCCGCCCGGATTAACGCCAACCGCTCCGGGCACTAATGGCACCCTACCCCAGTAGTTGCATTGCGGGTGTCGCCCAACGTTATCGTATTGGCCGCCGAACGGTGCCGCGATCAACCTCGCAGAGGCCGGCCCAAAGTGTTAGTGGTATCGGGCATCAACAGCATCCTCGTGCTGTGAACCGGCACGGAGGACAGGCTTGCCACTGGTCAGCTTCGCGGCTCCAAACAGAAGAAGGGCACATGAAAAACCAGGGATTGTCGAGCTACCAAGCAATTAGACAGCACAGCATGGAATCCGGGAACGACTTTTGGCTCTCTGCTGCCGCCGGGATTGACTGGATTACTGACCCGACGCGCGCAATTGATGTGCAGGACAACGCAAGCTGGACTTGGTTTCCAGACGGGAGGTTAAATACGTGCTACAACGCGGTCGATCGGCATGTGGAGCAGGGCCGTGGTGATGAACTCGCCATCATCTATGACTCCGCGATGACCGGTGCTAAGGAGAGGATCACCTACCGCGAACTGCAGGACGCTGTTGCAGCGTTCGCGGGAGCACTCAAGGCGAACAACGTGGGAAAGGGCGACCGCGTCATCATTTACATGCCGATGATCCCCGAAGCGGCAGTCGCAATGCTGGCCTGTGCCAGGATCGGCGCAGTGCACTCGGTTGTCTTCGGAGGCTTCGCAGCGAACGAACTCGCCACAAGGATCGACGACTCGCAAGCTAAGGTTCTGGTCACGGCTACCGGCGGACTCGAACCGGGAAGGGTAGTTGAGTACCTGCCCCTCGTGCGCCGGGCGCTGGAGCTGAGCACAAACGTACAGACCGTCATCGTTAAGCGTCGCCAGACGATCCCCCATGACCCCGCTCACTCTGCCAGCACTAACGACGTTCAATGGCTCGACTGGGATAAGCAGGTCGCGGACGCTGCGCCAGCAGAGATCGTCCCGGTAAGTTCCTCCGACCCGCTATACATTCTTTACACCTCCGGTACGACCGGAAGCCCCAAGGGAATCGTGCGCGACAACGGGGGCCACGCAGTGGCGCTCAACTGGTCAATGAGCAACATCTACGATATTGCCGCGGGCGATGTCTATTGGGCAGCCTCCGACGTTGGCTGGGTCGTCGGCCATTCCTACATCGTCTACGGGCCGCTTATCGCCGGTGCCGCCACCGTCATCTACGAAGGGAAACCCGTCGGGACCCCTGATGCCGGAGCATTCTGGCGCGTCATCGAGGACCATTCGGTGCGAGTGCTGTTCACCGCGCCGACTGGCATCCGGGCCATCCGCAGCATGGACCCGGAGCTGTCCAAGCTTGCTGAGCATGACACGAGTAGCCTGCAGGCACTCTTCCTCGCCGGCGAACGTCTCGACTCAGAAACCTACCATTGGATCAAGGAGGGCCTCGAACGCCCCGTCATAGACCACTGGTGGCAGACAGAGACCGGATGGGCGATTTGCGCCAACCCCATGGGAATCCATCCGATTCCGACAAAGCCGGGTTCCACATCGTTACCGATGCCCGGTTATGATGTCGCCATTCTCAACTCCTCCGGCGAGCCGATCAGGGAGGCCGGAGTCCAAGGCAACATTGCCATCGGCGTTCCCCTGCCGCCTGGCGCCTTGCTCGGCATATGGGGCAGCGAGGACCGTTTCCGGAAAGCGTATCTGACCGCGTTCCCGGGATATTACGCAACGGGAGACTCTGGCTACTTCGACGATGACGGGTACCTTTTCGTAATGGGGCGCACCGATGATGTTATCAACGTCGCCGGCCATAGACTCTCCACCGGCGCCATCGAAGAAGTGCTGCTCCTCCACCCCGATGTAGCTGACGCCGCTGTTGTAGGCATTAAGGACGAAATGAAGGGTCAGCGGGCGGCCGGCTTTGTCACCCTGAAATCCGGCGCGGATGCCGACCAGAACGTTCTAACCGCCGCCTTGACTAAGCTCGTCCGGGACCACATTGGACCCGTTGCGGCGTTCCGTGACGTCACCATAGTGCAGCGACTCCCCAAGACGAGATCCGGCAAGATCTTAAGGAAGACAATCCGTCAGATCATCGACGGAGAACAGCCTGCCATCCCCCCCACTATTGAGGATCCGGCAGTGCTCGAAGCACTTGTGGCTAAGGTAAACCAGCGGCGGGAGGTGCCTCTGCGGTTTTCGTCAAGCTGCTGAGGGTATGTCCCAAGGAAGATCTCGCTTCCGGTTGCGTTTCTGCGGATGGAGACTTGTTCGCGTTCGTGGCAGCTTGCTGCCATGCGTGCAGCCCCTCGTCGCCGGCTCGATTGACGATGCCGGCGGGGTTCGCTGACGGGCTGACATGATCTGGTCCCCCCCTTTATCTGGCGGGACAGGAGGGAACTGGCCGCGGACTCCCGCTACCCTGGCTTGGCGCCTCGAAAAGATTCTCCTCGCTGGCTCCTTCCCAGATTTGGAACGGAGGTTGGATCATCAGGGCATGGCCTCCGTTCCAATGTGCCTTACCGGAACGCGAACCGCTGAGTTCTCCCTCTCGTGACGGCGGCAGGCCTCCGCGGGGACAGGGATGCCAATCAGATGCCGGACCTCCCAGCTCTTCGATTAGGGCCGCAGCATCCCGCGAAGCTGCATCCGTCTCAACAGCGCTCAGGGATCTTCCGACGGGCGGCTCGCCTCCTCCAGCAATTCCAGCACGTGCCGGTACGTCTGTCCGGACGCACGCGTCATTCCCAGCTCACACGTGCGGTTGCAGGAAGCATGGGCGCTGGAGTCAAGATCGGCTACCTCGGCTGCCTGCTTGAGCGTTGCTGATTCGGTCAGTTCCGGATGCAGCATCCCTCGGTCACCGGCGAAGGCGCAGCAGCCCCAGTTCTCGGGCACCTGTACCCGTTCCGCCACAGCCCCAGCGACTGTTGTCAGGGCACCATTCAGCCCAAGCCTGGTGGACGAACAGGTTGGATGCAAGGCCAAAGATTCCAGCTTGGCGTACGAACCCAACGCCGGAAGGATCCGTTCAACCGCGAACTGTACGGCGTCCATGACTCGAAGCGGACGCTGGCCCGACCCCGGAGACTCGGATTCTATTACGCTGATTAGTCCCTCGGTACAGGAGGATGCATCGCAGACTATCGGAAGTTCACCGTTGCGGCTGGCCTTCCGCAAGGCGGTCAATGTGCGAGATCGCATCGCCTCCTGCCCTTTGGTGAGGCCCTTTGACGACCAGGGCGTACCGCAGCACAGGGCATCAATGTCGTGAGGCACAAGCAGCGTCACGCCGGCTCTGTCGCAAAGCTGCTCGAAGCTAAACTGTATGCCGGCATGGTCCGGGGAACCGGCCGGGCCAAACATCGTTTGGACGCATGCCGGGAAGTAAACCGCGTCCGGTGCCTCTGTCGGGGCCGGTCGTTTCCGTGTCGAACCTCCGGTCGGCAGTTCAGGCGAATAGAGAGGGACGGTATCGGCTCCCAACACCGCTCGGACTGTCCTATTCGCGGCCCCAATGACGCCGGAGGGTAGATTGTCGGCCAGCGTCAAAGCTGTAGAGGCGCTTCTTATGACGGTGCCCCAATGATCAGCGGCTACCTTCCAAGCGGCATCCGCCACCGGGTGCAATTCCTCCCGGCGGATCCGTTTGATCAGGCTGCCGGTGTTGATGTCCACCGGGCAGGCGGTTTGGCACATCCCGTCCACGGCGCAGGTCTGCACCGCGTCGTAGTCGTAGTCCTTTTCAAGGGCCGCTGCAAGTACGGTATCGCCGTCAAGCCTGGCCTGTTCGATAGCGCGCAGAGTGACAATGCGCTGCCGTGGAGTCAACGTTATGTCTTTGCTGGGGCATACCGGTTCGCAGTATCCGCAGGAGACGCAGCGGTCCACTTCCTCGGCCACCGTGGGGTCAGCCTTGATATTGCGCAGGTGCGCCTGTGAATCCAAGTTCATGATGACGCCGGGGTTCATCATGCCTGCGGGGTCGAACAGCCGCTTGATCTCCCACATCACCTCATACAGTTCGTTACCGTACTGGCGGCGCACGTACGGTGTCATGACACGACCTGTGCCATGTTCTGCCTTGAGGGAGCCGTTCTCGCCCAGCACCAGATCCACCATGTCCTCCGTGAAGGCGTTGTAGCGCTCAAGCTCTGCCGGGGAAGCGAATCGGTCTGTCAGCATGAAGTGGATGTTGCCGTCCTTGGCGTGTCCGAAGATGACGCTGTTCCGGTACCCATACTTATCGAACAGATGGTTCAGCTCGCGGCAGGTCCGGGCCAGTGATGGCACCGGCACGACGACGTCTTCCAGCAAGGCCGTCGTCCCCCGCGGACGGGCACCGGCCACCGCTGCATATAGGCCCTTCCGCAGATGCCACAGTTCGGCACGAGCGGCGGAATCAGTGGTGAACATCGCTGGGGCGCTGAGACCCATCGGTGGTACCGTCGCCGCGCCGGAGATCCGGGCATCAGAGAGTTCCGCTGCACTGTCCGCCGTATATTCCACCAGCAACGCGGCGTGGTTCCGTACCTGCAGATCACGGATGAGAGCGGGCGTCGTTGGGAGGGTCTGCCCCACTTTCAATGACAATGCGTCCATCAATTCAACCGTCGCGGCCTGGGACTCGACCAGCGAAGGCAGCACCAGGTTTGCCGCCTGCAGGTCCGGAAATACGAGCAGTCCGGTGGCGACGTGCGCGTGTGTTGGGACAGTACGGAACACCGCCTCTGCCACAAAACCCAAGGTCCCTTCGCTGCCCACTATCAGGTGAGCAAGCATGTCTACCGGGCGCTCGAAATCCAAAAGGGAGTTCAGCCCGTACCCCATAGTGTTCTTCATGGAGAACTGCTGAGTGATCTTACGAACGGATGCAGGGTTGGAGCGGACCCGCTGCGACAGCCGCCCCAACCCTTCATGCAGCGCCGGTTCAACTGCGTACAAGCGCCGATCGGCATCGGGCGCCCCTGTATCCACCACAGTGCCGTTCGGCAGCACCACCGTCATTGACTCAAGCGTGCTGTAGGCGTTATCCCCTGTGCCGCAGTGCATGCCAGAGGAGTTGTTGGACACCACGCCGCCGATGGTGCACGCTAATTCGCTCGCCGGATCGGGCCCGAATTTCCGCCCGTATCTTGCCAAGCGGGCGTTGAGTGTTCGCACGGTAACACCCGGTTGCACTCGGACTCTTGCCCCGTCGTCAAGCACCTCGATTTTCTTGAAGTGCTTGCGCACATCAACCAGAACGCCATCAGTCACAGCTTGTCCGCTCAAACTCGTTCCGCCTGAGCGCAAGGTCACGGGCATGCCCAAATCTCCACCCACCTGGAGTAGCCGACCGACTTCGGAAGCACTCGTCGGCGTGGCCACTGCGCGGGGGATCATCAGGAAGTGTGAGGCATCATGTGCCTTCGCATGAAGGTCTATGGCGCGGTCGCTGACCTGTGCTGGGCTGGCAAGAGCGGCACGGAAGGCTGCGAGCATGGTGTTGTCCTGTTCTGCACATCGGCTTTTGGCGCACAACACTGACGTTGCGGATTGGGCTGGAGATCTGACAAATACATGTGCAACGCCTGAGGTGAGGCGACTGACCTGGGCCCAAATCGCCCCGTCGCCACAGTGAAGAATAGGGCAGCATTCAATGCTTCAGGGTGCGACGCCGCTGCTGGCCTATACGCAGGGGGCTTCACGCCTCTACCGCATATTGCCCGGAGGGCATGTGGCCGCCGGGCAATCACGGTACATCACGTCGGCGCAGCATGCCGTTAGAGTCGGACGTCTCCGACCTTCGTCTGGATTAGCCCCTGCAGATGTGGACGCTCCCCGGTTAGAGCGCCGCGCGAAACCTTCGGTACTGGGATTATCCTCAGCAGTGGCATCATCGATGCCACTCGTGGCGCTGGAGTTGTTCCTGTGGCTTATCGGGCGATTCCTGACTGGCTATCATCCGGTTCCCGCGATGCCCGGGTCCGCGTCACGCGCCTCAACGTACAACTCAGTTGCTCCCATCAGAGGTAGGCCAAGGATCGTTCTCTGCCATGGAAACCACTAGAAGTGTGGTCGTGCCGTGGAATCGGTCGATGTGTCCCTCTCCAGTCCGGTCGGCCGCAAGCACAACGTCCCCGGTACGAAAGTGCTCGACCGTTGCCTCACCGCTGACTTCGAGTTCCAGGTCGCCGCCCAACATCAGCACCAGATTGGCTTGCACCTCGGGGTGCATGTCGATGAATGTTCCGTCCTTCGCCTCAGCGAAGTAGATGCCATTGGTAGGTCGACTTCGGCTATATGTGCCGGCTTCGGCCTCAAACAGCTGCTCAAAGCCCGTAAAATACGACGTCCCTTCCGCAGCTTGTCTCATCGTCCGTAGGTTCGGTGTGGAAGGTGGGGCTTTTTCATCATCATCCCGATGAAGCGGTTCACCTTCAGCAGGCCACTCGCCTGCAAGGCGAAGGGCAACAAGCTGGGTACCACTGCTGTGGCGCATAGCCCCATTCAGCTCGACCGGCTTCTCAAGAAGCAGCAGATCCCCGCGACCGAATTTAACGGGGGAGGCATTTCGAGGTTCGAACTCAAGCCATCCGGACGCCACAAAGAACATCTGCGCTTGCGCCCCCAGGATGGTCGCGGCGTCGTCTGTTTCCGGTAGAACGAGGCTACGGACCTCGTCAATTGGGATAAATGGCCGGCTCGGTAGCGGAGGGAGTTCGCCGCTGGCCCGTAAACGATAGTTAGTGCCATCGATGTCACCTTCAAGTCGAGCTTTCGGGAAGGTCAGCTCCTCTATGCCTACTCCGCCTTCGCTGAGCGGGAAAATTCGCTTGGCTGTCATTCATTCCACCTCTTCGTGTCATGGATCCACGGCAGGCGATCATGGCAACATGAGCGCAGAACCGCGAATGATTGTGTTGGGAATAGCATAGGCAACCCCGACACAGGTACCGGTGGTTTCGCCTCGCGGCAACGGGCCTCCGGCCCAACCACCTGCTGCCAGACCGTAGAGTCCCATCTGGCTCCTCTAGGGTCGGTTGCTTCCAGTCAACCGGGGCCACAAGTCCCGTTCAAGAGCTTTGGGACGTATTAGCACCGCGACAAGTGTCGCGAACATACTGGGCCTACACGTGTCTTCGTCCGATAGTTGGATTGGGTGCGGTCAGCGGCTCAATAGACAGAGGCCTCGCACGATTTATCCCGCTCTATCAAACCGATCGGTGTGCATCAAAAGTCCAAATCAGAGATCAATGTGCACGAATCCTGATGCCGCACCTCCCGCTGGCACCGGAACAATTCCAACAGCGAGGCCCGAGCTTGGCGTGCGACCCGCCCTGCGACTCAAGTTTCGCCCGGTCGCCTTCAGACAAGAACCTTGGCGACTTGCAGCTCTCCGAACAGCGGAACCGGGCCTCAGGTCCCGAGCGTGGTGGCGAGGAGGGCTTGACAAATGAAGGCCCACGAGTGATGCTCGTCACCACGAGCGATCGATCGATCGGTTACCGATTCGCTGACATGGGCTTGCTGGTCGCGGTTACGAAGCTCCTGGATCACCAGTGATGTTGAAGCGGATGGACACTCTGAATGATTATGAGCGAGAGGGATGGTCAGATGCAGAACCGGATCAGGAATTATGTGCGAGGGCAAGGCCAGAACACTGCGGGACGGCGACGCACTATCGGCGCAACGGTTGCAGGCATGGTTGCGATGTCTTTGGCGGCCACTTCATGTGGTTCGGCCAGCAGCGGGGCAGCAGAGGGAGTAACAAACCTTGTCATTACGGCCGTCACCAATAATGCTGAGCATCCCGATACCCAAACGTTGATTGCGTATATGGACGAAGTTGTCGAGAAGACTGATGGGAAGGTGAGTTATGAGATCGAGTACGCCGGCGCGGGAGGGACCGGTTGTGACTCTGCCGAGTCCCTGCAGTGTGTGCAGGACGGCCGGGTAGACATGGCGTTGGTATCGCCGGCGTATACGCCCGCCGCGTTCCCGGCGCTTACTGTTGCTGATCTGCCCACGTGGGGAGCTACCGATCAGGCAAGGATGATTGCTCTGTCCGCGGTGCGGGAAAAGCATTCCGCGATTGACGATGAGCTGGACGGCCTCGGAGTCAAACTGCTCCAGTTCTTCCCGGCCACAGGAGCGATAATGGGCTCAACGGAGCCGATTGATAGCATCGAGGATCTCGAGGGTCTCCGGACTCGTTCCACGGGATCGTTTACAACTGCCCTCGCCGGCGTGGGGGCGAACCCGACCACCGTGTCCGCGACGGAGCTTTACGATGCGCTCGACAAAAACGTAATGGACGCTTACGTCATGACGCTGGGCGGCATCGCAGGGTGGAAATACTACGAGGTGGCACCGTACACCACGGACACCGGATTTGGCTCGTACTCTAACCAATCAGTACTAATTAACAGCGACGTTTTCGCGAGCATGGATCCTGAGGTCCAGCAGGTCTTCGAAGAAGTCAGTGACGAGTTCTTCGCCGGACGCTCCGTGGACGTTCGAACTGAGAAAGACGCTGCCTCCTGCGAACAGGTGACTCAAGGGTCAAAGAAATTCACGGTCTGGGACCAGTCGAAGACTGATGAATGGAAAGAGCTCGTCGCAGACGACGTGAAGCGCGAGTGGATCGCAGGTGCTGAAAAGGCAGGAGTCCAGGACGCCGAAGGAATCTACGAAACATTTGTTCAGGTAGCCGAGGAGAATCGCGACGCTGGGTCCGATCCCTTGCTCGCCTGCTTGGAGACACTGAAGAACTGACCGGTAAGCGTCCCTAGCGCGCCCAACGGCTCACCTCGTGCCACATAGACCCAGGCTGGGGGTCCTGCCAGTTGATTCAGTTTTGCCTCCCCCCTTCCCGTCAGCGGTCCTTGGTCGTTGGTTGGGGTCCGCGGTGGATTTTGCGTCAGCCCGGGCCGGGAGGGGGAGGCGGGACGGCGACAGTTGTCCCGGTGTGAACGCATCCCGGGACGCTTGAGCGGGCGTCGCGTCCCCGGTTGACTGGAATCAGCCCGTCACAGTCGACGGATCCCC
>NZ_JBNHHW010000010.1:0-49459 GCF_059092625.1 Arthrobacter sp. Y3221114 | reverse complement strand
CCGTGCTGGAAAACCTGCAGTGCCTGTGCAGCGCGCACCATGCGGCGAAGACCGGCGGGCACGTCCGCGCCGCTGCCGGGCCACACGGCGAGATCACATGGACCACGCGCACCGGCCACCGCAAGACCACCCATCCGGACGAGGGCTGGGACACCCTCCTGCCCCGACCGAAGGAAACGGAAACCGCCGCCAACGGCGGCAGCGGAAGCGGATACAACACCGACGGCCCGGGAGAAGACGTCGCCAGCGGCACCATAGACCGCGGTGACCAAACGCCTAAACGTACTCTCGGCGGCATCGAGCTGCCCGACGACGGGGACGCCGATCCGAATGCGCCGCCACCATTCTGAGCTTCCCGCGGCACGAGCAGAAGATATCGGGGGCGCCAGCAGAAACTGCCGCAGGCAGGTTGCCTGCCGTCTCGGCAGATCTTAGGCGGGCCGGTCCGGCACGCCGTAGGTGATGCTCAGTTTCCGCACGGCAGAGCGGTCGAAGCGCAGGCGCATGTGGTGCGCCCGCCAGGCCCATACGATCCCGATGGCGGCGGCGGCCACGCCCGACAGCGCGGCCACGCCCAGCCCCCAGCGCGGGCCGAAGCTGTTGGCCACCAAGCCGACCAGCGGCGCACCGATCGGGGTGCCGCCCATCAGGATGGCCATATACAAGGACATGACGCGCCCACGCATCATGGGAGCAGTCGTGGTCTGCACGTAGGCATTGGCGCTGGTCATGATCGTGATGGCCGCAGCGCCGACCGGCACCAGCGCCAGCCCGAAGAGCCAGACCGTCGGGGCCAGCCCTGCCACGGTGCATGCGATGCCGAAGGCCACCGACGCGCCGAAGATATAGCGCAGGCGGGGCCGGTCACGCCGCGCGCTAAGCAGCGAGCCGGTGACCGAACCCGCTGCCATCACCGAGGAAAGTAAGCCGAAATCACCGGCGTGCCCGTTGAATTCCGTGCGGGCCATCGAGGCGACAAAGACGGAAAAGTTCAGGCCGAAGGTACCGATGATGAAGATGGCGGCCAGCACCACCACCAGGTCGGGCCGCTGCTTCACATACCGGAAGCCTTCAAGGATCTGTCCGCGCCCCTTGGCGGCCTTCTCCCGCAGGTGAAGCTCCTGGCGTCGGATAGCGAGCAGCGCCGCGATCATCGCAGCGAAGGTGGCGGTGTTGATGAGGAACACCGGTCCGGGGCCGATGGCGACGGTGAGCACACCGGCAATGGCCGGCCCGACCATCCTGGCCAGGTTGAACGAGGTGCTGTTAAGCGCCACAGCATTCGGCAGGTAATCGTCGCGCACCACATCCGAGACGAAAGTCTGCCGTGCCGGCGCGTCCACCGCCGTCACCATCCCTAGTGCCAGGGCGAAGGCGTAGACGTGCCACAGCTGGGCGACGTCGGCGATCACCATCAACCCCAACGCTAGACCCAGCACGGCCATCGAAATCTGGGTGGCCATCAGCAGCTTTTGCCGGTCAAACCGGTCGGCAACCAGCCCGGCCCAGGGAGCCATGACCAGTTGCGGTCCCATCTGCAGAGCCATCACGATGCCCATGGCAGCGGCGTCCTGCTCGGTCAGGATGTCGTAGACCAGCCAGTCCTGCGCCGTACGCTGCATCCACGTGCCGATATTGGAGACCAACGCTCCAATGAACCAGATCCGGTAGTTGAACAACCTCAGTGAACGAAACACGCTTTACCGCCCTTTCCGGCTGCATACCTGCCTCGTCGATGGGTCGCGTCAGGACGTTGCTTCGGCGCCGTCCTCGCTCGCGGTGATGTCGGACGTCTCGGCCGGGCTCCCGTTGGCTACGTCCTCGGTGGCCGGGCTCGGGTCCGCAGCTGCAGCCATCCCGTCCGCGGCTGCCTCGGCGTCGTCTGGCGCACCCGTATCAGGGGCTGCACCGGCGTCGTCTGGCGCATCGGCTGGAGCAGCTGCCTCGGTGTCCGTCGCCGCTGCCGCATCTGCCGCAGCGGCTGCCTCGGTGTCCGTCGCCGCTGCCGCATCTCCAGCAGCGGCTTCCTCGGTGCGTTCCGCCGCCTCTGCCGCATCTCCCGCAGCAGCTGGCTCGGTGCGTTCCGCCGCCGCTGCCGCATCCGCCGCCTCTGCTTCCGCCGCGGCCGCGGCTTCTTCAGGCCGAACCCGGTCGGCCCACGGCACCCACTCCGGAGCCAGCAGCGACTTCTCCGAGGGAAGCAGGCCCACTTCGCAGACCGTGGCTTCCTTGCCGCGCGGCACCCGGGCCAACGTGGCGTACCACTGCCAGCCCACGTAGCCTGCCAGTTGTGCCTCGAACCGATGCGTGACCAGGCGGTCGCCGTCGGCAAAGCTGCCGACGTGTGCGCCAATTTGCTCGGACGGGGCGATCTCCAGCACACCGTCGCGCGCACGGTCCACCGCGGCGGCCAGCACAGGGTCCAGTTTGGGAGCGCGCTTCGCGGGACGACGCCGGGGCGCGGCCTCGGCCTGCGGCTCGCCGGCGGCCGCGTGCTCCTCGTCAACCGTTTCAGCGCCGGCGTCGGTCACGTTTTCAGTCATCAAGGCCGCCTACGCGTCCAGGTCGTCGGCCACGCGGCGGAGCACCGCTGCGACCTTCGACGCGTGGGAGCGCTCCGGGTAGCGGCCCTTGCGCAGGCCGTTGGAAATCTCGTCCAGCAGCTTGATCAGATCTTCGGTGATCACGGCCATGTCCTCGGCCGGCTTGCGCGTTGCCCGGACCACCGAGGGAGCCGCATCGAGGATGCGCGCCGAGAGTGCGGACGGGCCACGCCGGCCATCGGCTATGCCGAATTCCATCCGGGTGCCTGGCTTGACGTCCTTGACGCCGGCCGGCAGCGCCGACGCGTGCAGGAACACTTCCTGTCCGTCTTCGCTGGCCAGGAATCCAAACCCTTTATCCGTGTCAAACCACTTGACTTTGCCGATGGGCACTTTGCTTACCTCGTTCTGCTTCATGATGCAGCGGTACCGCACGCTGCTGCGTTCTTACCATGGGCCCCGCCGGTAGCACAGCAGCCGCACACGCGACCGCGCCGAATCGGGGAAAGTCTGTCTCTAGGTTATCGTGTTCCGCCGACGGCCGAACCCGTTGCCCACAGCTTTCCGCTCGTGGCGTGAGCGTCGGGAATCGGGCCGCGGCAGGCCGCTGTAATCTGGTGTCATGCCCGGAACCGTCCCCGCCCAGAATGCGTCCCGACCCGCCGAGTCCGGTGCCTTGCACCAAGCGCTGGTCGTTGCCGCCGTCGTCGTGCTGTTGGTTGGGCTGGGCAGCCTGGGCGTGATTCTGGCCGGCGCCATGGCCGGCACCGAGGTGTGGACGGGCTTCCTGGGACTGGCCTGGTTCTGCTTTCCCATCGCCTTCGTGCTGGTGGTGCTGCTGGTGGCCGGCAGCGTCCGGCGCCGCCGCCGCAGCTAGGGGAAGCTAGCGGCAGCAACCGCTCCCTAGACCGTCCCGCCCCGGCACCGATGGGCCGCAGAGGCGCGGGGTAACGTTAATCCGGTGTCCTCCATCCGCGCTTTGGCTGGCCAGTTGGCCGCCCGCAGCGACACAGAGCTGCGGCAGCTGTTCAGCGCCCGTCCGGACCTGTGCCTGCCGGCCGTGCCGGACTTTTCCGCCCTGGCGGCGCGCGCGTGCACCCGGATCAGCCTGCAGCGGGTGCTGGAACAGCTGTCCCGACCCGAGCTGGAGGTGCTCGAAGCCGTAGTGTTCAGCACCGATGTGGATGCCGGGCGCGCCGCCGACGCAAGTTCCCTGCGGCCGCTGCTCGTGCCGCCGGACGGCACCGCGACGCTTCACGAACTGGACTCCTGCCTGGCGCGGCTGCATGGCCTCGCCCTGCTGCTGTCCGCGGAACCGCCCTCCCACGACGACGGCGGTGCCACCTCTCCTTCCCCGGCCTACCTTCCGGTGTCGAGCCTGGCCGAAGCACTGGGACCGTACCCGTCCGGCCTCGGCCGCAGCTACGCAGCCCTGGCCGCCGCCAGCCCCGTGGCCGCCGACCATCTGGTCGGTTCGGTGCGGCTGCTGCGGGAGGCCGGTTATGTCCTCCCCGCCGATTTTCCGGAGCCGGGCACGGACGAAGGCCCCGGCGCGCCGTCCGCGGGCGTCCCGGCAGCCGCCGTGCTTGAGGGCTGGCTCGCCGACCCGCGGACCTGGCCGGCGCTAATGGCCAAGGCGCCGGAACATACGGACGAGCTGCTCGGGAAGTTCCGCCGCTCCCCGCTCGGGGCGGTGCCGCACCGGCTGGCCGGAACGGGCCCGCGCGACGCCGCCTCACCGATCGACTGGCTGGCAGCCCATGCCCTCCTGGTGCCCATCGACGCGTCGCACGTGGAACTCCCCCGGGCGGCGGGTCTGGCGGTGCGCGGCGGCGCCGTGGCAGATCCCTGGCATACGCGGCCGCCGGCCATTGCCGCCCGGCAGGTCCGGAATTCCCTGCGTGACAACGCGGCGTTCTCTGCCACGGCCGAGACGCTGCGGCTCGTGGCCGAGCTGTTGGAACAGATACGCCGGGGGCCGGTGGCCACCCTGCGGGCCGGCGGTGTGGGCGTGCGCGAAGTCCGGCGGCTGGCCGAGGCGCTGCGGATCGAACCGGGCGTGACCAGCTGGCTGCTGGAGCTGTCCGCCGCCGCCGGACTGGTCGTCCTGGACGTAGATACCTCCCGCTGGGTGATCCATGCGAACGCCAGTTTCGGTTCCCTGGAGCGCCGGGACCAATGGCAGCTGCTGGTCTCGTCCTGGCTGCAGCTGGACCGGGCACCCTCGCTCGTGGGCGGGCGGACGCCGTCGGACACCGCCATTAATGCGCTGGCCGCCGAAGCGTCCCGGCCCGACGCCCCGGCAGTCCGGCGCCACGTGCTCGAGGCGCTGGAGAAGCTTTGCGGGGCTGGTTCTTCCGGCGGCAGCACGCCGGCGCCCTCGCCTGAGGACGTTACCGCCTACCTGGTCTGGCGGCGGCCCCGGCAGCAGCGCCGGTTCAAGCGGCTGGTTCCTGGCGTCCTGGCCGAGGCCGCGCGGCTGGGCCTCGTGGGCTCCGGCGCGCTGACCGGGCTGGGGCGGGCGACGGCGCAGGGCCGGCTGGCCGAGGCCGCCGCGCTGCTGGCCGAGCAGCTGCCGGAACCGCTGGACAAGTTCATGCTGCAGGCGGACCTGACGGCCGTTGCTCCCGGGTATCTGGCCCCGGATATCGCCGCGGAGCTGTCCTTGCTGTCCGATGCCGAGGGCCAGGGTCCGGCGGCCATCTACCGGTTCTCGGCCGACAGCATCCGGCGCGCCCTCGACGCCGGCCGGGGCGCCGCCGGGATCCTCGGCTTCCTGGTCCGGCATTCGGCCACCGGCGTGCCGCAGCCGCTGGAGTATCTGGTGGAGGACACCGCTTCCCGGCACGGTGCGCTGCGGGTCGGGGCGGCCGCCAGCTTCCTGCGCAGCGACGACGAAGATGCTTTGACGGACCTGCTTGCCGACCCGCGCGCGGCCCGGCTGGGCCTGCGCCGGCTGGCCCCTACGGTGCTGGTGTCGCGTACCGGAGCCCGCGATCTGCTCGCCTCCCTGCGCCAGCTCGGTTATGCGCCGGCTCCGGAGGCCGACGACGGCGTAGTGCTGGGCGGCGGCCCGGGCACCGGCGGCACGGGCTTTGGCGGCCCGGGCACCGGCGGGCGTGCTGCTGCGGAGGGCACCCCGGCGGAAGGTTCCGCAGCTGCGCAGGCCGGCCGCCCGCCGTCGTCGTTCCCTGTCAGGACGAACCCCTGGGAGCTCACCGCCGAAGATGCCGATGCCCAGCTGGCGATGCTGCGGAGCAGCGGCGTTCCGTCCCGCCCGGCCGCCGAGGCCGGGCCGCTGCTGGCGCTGGAAACGCTGCGCACCGCGGTCCGGTTGAAACAAAAGGTCCGGATCGGCATCGTGGACCCGGACGGCAACCACCGGCGCCAGGTGATGCTCCCGCTGTCCGTCAGCGGCGGGCGGGTGCGCGTCTTCGACCCCGACCGTGACAGCGAGCGCACCGTCTCCATCCACCGCGTGATGGACATTGAACTAGTGGAGGGCAGCTGAATGGTTAACGGACCCCTGATCGTCCAAAGCGACAAGACGATCCTGCTGGAGGTGGACCACGAACAGGCCACCGAGGCCCGGCACGCCATCGCCGCATTCGCCGAACTGGAGCGCGCACCCGAGCACATGCATTCCTACCGGATCACTCCGCTGGGGCTGTGGAACGCCCGCGCCGCCGGGCTGGACGCCGAACAGGTGCTGGACACGCTGCTGAACTACTCGCGCTTCCCGGTGCCGCACGCGCTGCTGGTGGACATTGAGGACACCATGTCCCGGTACGGGCGGCTGCGGCTGGAGAAGGACCCGCAGCATGGCCTGGTGCTGCGCACCACCGACTACCCGGTGCTCGAGGAGGTCATGCACGCCAAGAAGATCCAGCCGCTGCTGGGTCCGCGGATCGACGCCGAGACCACCGTGGTGCACTCCTCGCAGCGCGGCCAGCTCAAGCAACTGCTGCTCAAGCTGGGCTGGCCCGCGGAGGACCTGGCCGGCTACGTCGACGGCACGCCGCATCCGATTGCGCTGGCCGAATCCGCGGAGCCGGGCGGCTGGCAGCTGCGGCCGTACCAGCGCCTGGCCGTGGAGAATTTCTGGGCCGGCGGTTCCGGCGTCGTCGTCCTGCCCTGCGGGGCCGGCAAAACGCTGGTCGGCGCGGCCGCGATGGCCACCAGCTCCACCACCACCCTGGTGCTCGTGACCAACACCGTCTCCGCGCGGCAGTGGAAGGATGAGCTGGTCCGCCGCACCTCCCTGACCGCGGAGGAGGTGGGCGAATACTCCGGCTCGGTCAAGGAAGTCCGGCCGGTCACCATCGCCACCTACCAGGTGCTGACCATGCGCCGCGGCGGACTGTATCCGCACCTGGAGCTCCTGGATGCCAACGACTGGGGCCTGATCATCTACGACGAGGTGCATCTGCTGCCGGCCCCGATGTTCCGGATGACCGCGGACCTGCAGGCGCGGCGGCGGCTGGGGCTGACCGCCACGTTGGTGCGCGAGGACGGCCGCGAGGGCGAGGTGTTCTCGCTGATCGGCCCGAAGCGCTACGACGCGCCGTGGAAGGACATCGAGGCGCAGGGCTACATCGCGCCCGCCGACTGCGTCGAGGTCCGGGTGGACCTGCCGCGGGACGAGCGGGTGGCGTACGCCATGGCCGACGACGGCGACAAGTACCGGCTGTGCGCAACGTCCCCGACCAAGACCCCGGTGGTCGATGCCCTGGTGCGGGAGCACCGGGGCGAGCAGCTGCTGGTGATCGGTCAGTACATCGACCAGCTCGACGAGATTGCCGCGCACCTGGACGCGCCCGTGATCAAGGGCGAGACGTCGGTGAAGGAACGGCAGCGGCTGTTCGACGCTTTCCGCCGCGGTGAACTGCAGACGCTGGTGGTCTCCAAGGTAGCCAACTTCTCCATCGACCTGCCCGAAGCCACCGTGGCCATCCAGGTGTCCGGCTCCTTCGGCTCACGGCAGGAAGAAGCCCAGCGGCTGGGCCGGCTCCTGCGCCCCAAGGCGGACGGCCGGTCCGCCCGGTTCTACACCCTGGTCGCGCGGGACACGCTGGACCAGGACTTCGCGGCCAAACGCCAGCGCTTCCTGGCCGAGCAGGGCTACGCCTACACCATCAAGGACGCCAACGACGTGCTGCAGCCGTAGGTCGGCCCCGCGCCCCGGGGACCCTCGCGGCACCGCGACCGTGGTGGCGGGCGGCGCCGTGACCGGTGAGGCGCCTGGACATCGAAATCGGCGTCACCGACCGCTGCCGGCGCCCCGAAGGGGAGCTCATCAAGGGCTGTAACGCCTGATGATCATGCCCCTCCGGGGGTTGCCGCCAGCCTCAGCGCAGGCCGCCGTTTCGATACAGCTGGAGGAAGGCCTCTTCGCGGACCTCCTCCAGGCGCTGGTAATCAACCGCCCAGCGGCGCCGGTCCATGCGGCGGCGGGCAAGGCTGCGGCGTGCGCTGGCCGCCGCCGCGCTCAACGCGCTTGCCGTGTCGTGGAGCAGCTGCCGGAGGTCCAAGGTTCGGGAGCCCTCGAACTCCTCGACCGTTTCGTAGATATTGGCTGCTTCGGATTCGCTGGCCATTACTGCTGACTGCATGATTTCCCTTTCGGCTTTGCCGGACTTTCGCCGACCACTCAAGAATCCGCCTCCGACAGGTGGGGCAGCATCGGGCAAACGCCCCATTTGCCCTGGCCCGGAATGGGTCATCAGGGCCGCCCTCCGCGCGCAGCATTCATTCAGCAAACTCCCAGAAACCGGGCGCACACTGGAAGGGTGAAAAAGCCTGAGCCCGAAGCCAAACTGTTGGTCGTCGACGACGAGCCGAACATCCGGGAACTGCTGTCGACCTCGCTGCGGTTCGCAGGATTCGAGGTTGTGGCTGCCGCCAACGGCCGCGAGGCCCTGGACGCCGCCGAAGAACATTCACCCGATCTGGCGGTGCTGGACGTGATGCTTCCGGACATGGACGGCTTCACCGTCACCCGCAAGCTCCGGGCCTCCGGCCGTCATTTCCCGGTAGTCTTCCTCACCGCGCGCGACGAGACCGAAGACAAGGTCACCGGCCTGACGGTCGGCGGCGACGACTACGTGACCAAGCCCTTCAGCTTGGACGAAGTGGTGGCCCGAATCCGCGCCGTGCTCCGCCGCACCCGGCCGCTGCTGGAAGACGACGCGATCATCCAGGTGGACGACCTGGAGCTCGACGACGACGCGCACGAGGTGCGCCGGGGCGGCGACGTCATCGACCTCTCCCCTACCGAGTTCAAGTTGTTGCGCTACCTGATGCTGAACCCCAACCGGGTGCTCTCCAAGGCGCAGATCCTGGACCACGTCTGGGAATACGACTTCAACGGCGACGCCTCAATCGTCGAGTCCTACATTTCCTACCTGCGCCGGAAGATCGACACGAATCCGGACACTCCGCCGCTGATCCAGACCAAGCGCGGCGTGGGGTACCTGCTGCGCACGGCCGACCGCCGCTGATCCATGCTGGATCGATGGAAGTCAGCATCCCTGCGGTCGCAGCTGGTGCTGATCATGGGCGTGCTCATGGTCGCCACCCTTACCCTGACCTCGGCACTGATCCTGACCCAGCTTCACGACACGCTGGTGAGGCAACTCGACGAGGACCTGCTTAAGAACCGCCAGTCCATCTCATCCTTCCTGGTCCGTGAAGCGACCGCCCCCAGCGGGATGTCCTACTCGTCGAGGTATTACGGCGCCTTGTTCACCCGGGACGGCGAGCTCACGATTGACACCAACCCCGCCGGTGACCGCCCGGATCTGAAGGACATCACTCCGGACAGGGCCCAAGCACTCGAGGGCCGGGGTTTCCACGTGCCCGGCACCGAACGGGACAGCCAGGGCTGGCGCGTGTGGGTCACGCCCCTCCAGAACGATTCCGGCTCGGTCGCCGTGGCAGTGAGCTACAACGAGGTGAACAGCACCTTCGACAAGGTCGCGGCGAGCACGCTTCTCATCGCCGTCTCGGCCACGGTCGCCGCCATCGGCATAGTGTGGTTGGCCGTCACCCGGTCCTTCCGGCCGTTGGCCCGGGTGGAGAAAACGGCCGCGGCCATTGCCGCCGGGGACCTCTCGCGCCGCGTCGACGTGCTGAACCCGGCGACCGAAGTGGGCCGGCTCTCCAGCTCGCTGAACGCCATGCTCGCCCACATTGAAACCGCCTTCGCGTCCCGGACCGCGTCCGAACAGCGAATGCGGCGCTTCGTCCAAGATGCCTCGCACGAACTGCGCACCCCGCTGGTCACCATCCGCGGCTTCTCCGAGCTGTACCGGCACGGAGCGCTGCAGACGCCGGACGACGTCGGTGCCGCCATGGGCCGGATCGAGAGCGAAGCCAAGCGCATGGGCCAACTCGTGGAGGACCTGCTGACCCTGGCACGGGTGGATGAACAGCGTCCGCTCGAAACCAAGCCGCTGGATCTCCTCATGCTCGGCAACGATGCGGCTTTGGATGCCCGCGCCAGCGCCCCGGACCGCGCCATCACCGTCGTGGGGCTCGACGGCGGGGCGCCGCGGCCTGCGCCGATCGTGGGCGACGAGGCCCGGCTGCGCCAGGTCGTGGCCAACTTGGTCACCAACGCCCTGCGCTACACGCCTGAAGGCTCACCGCTGGAGATCGCCGTCGGCGTTCAGCCGGTGATCGACGACCGGTTGGATTCTGTCCTGGAGATCCGCGACCACGGACCGGGCATCTCCGAGGAAGAGGCGTCCCGCGTGTTCGAACGTTTCTACCGCGCGGACACCTCCCGGCATCGCGGGACCGGAGGCACCGGGCTGGGCCTGGCCATCGTTGCGGCCCTGGTGGCCCAGCATGACGGCACCGTCAGGTTGACCGAGACCCCGGGCGGCGGGGCAACCATGTCCATCCGGATCCCGTATCATCCGCCCTCGGACGAGGACGGCGCCTTCAACCTCGAGTGACCGCAGGGGCATTCCCCGCCGGGGTTTTCCACAGCCGGCGGCTTGGGCCTCGCGGCACCTTTGGCCGCTGCCTAGCCTGAACCGTGTCGGATAGATTCATCACGAGCGGAGGACACCATGGCCGTATTCCAGGTAGACAGCGAGGCTCTTGCCGCCAAGAGCATTGCCGTGCAGGGCACCATCGGACGGCTGCAGGCGGAGGTGAACACCATGCAGTCCGGGTTGCGCGAATTGGAGTCGCTGTGGACGGGTTCGGCGGCGGCGAACTTCCAGCAGCTGATCACGGACTGGCGGGCCACGCAGCTGAAGGTGGAAGAATCCCTGGCCAGCATCAACGCGGCGTTGTCCCACGCCTCGCAGCAGTACTCGCAGGCTGAGGAGGCCAACGCCCGGATGTTCCTGGCCTGACCATCGTCCGGCTAGGCGCGCGTGCACGGCCGCAGGGTGGGCAGTGCACCTGAGTGTGCGGGCGGGAGCCGGCGCGCGACGGCCGCGGTGCCGGTGCGCGGCGGTGCGGTGCGCGGCGGTGCGGCGCGCGGCGGCCGGTGCCGGCGCGCGGCCACCGGGTGTGCGGGCACCGTGTGCGGCCGGCCGTTCAGTCCTGCTCGGGTGTGCCCTGGTGGAAGCGCAGGCGCCACCGTCCGCCATCGCGCAGCCAGAGCGAACTGCGCAGTGCCGACGCGTCGCGGCGGATGCTGCGGTACGTCAGCAGGATGCTGTCTTCGCCGAGCCGTTCGACGGCGAAGACCTCCATCGAGGCGTCCAGCTCAGGGCTTTCCTGGAGTTCGCTGATCATGGCGTCCCGCGTCCACATCCGGCCGGCTTCGCCGATCTCGGCGAAGTCGGGGTGCAGCAGCACGGCCAGGCGCCCGTAGTCCGCCCGGACGGCGGGACTGAGCAGCTCCTGCTCCAGCCGCACCACCAGCTCTTCCGCGGCGTCCCCTTCTGCGGCGGCATCCGCGAAGTCTTCCAGCTCGGAGAACAGGTCCGGCTCCGGCACGACTGCAGCCGCCGGCCGCCCCGCTCCGTTCCCGGGGGAACCCGGCTCCACTGCCGCCCGGGCCGTCGGTGTGTTTCCTCGGCGGGCGGCAGCAGCCGGCGCCGATTCGAAGACGGCGCTGCCGGAGGTTCCCGGTCCGCCGGGAAAGCCCGGGCCGGCCGGTGCGCCGGTGCCGTTCTGGAAGGCGAGGGCCACCGCGCGGGCGCGTTCGTCGGCGGCTTCATTCAGCTTGTGTCCGGCGTGGCCCTTCACCCACTCAAACTCGTAGCTGCGCCCCTTGATCGCGGCGTCGATGTCCTTGAGCAAGTCGACGTTCAGCACCGGCTTGCCGTCGGCCTTTTTCCAGCCGCGCCGCTTCCAGCCCGGCATCCACTTGGTCACGCAGTTGATCACGTACTGGCTGTCGCACAACACGCGCAGGTGTTCCTGCGGCAGGTGCGCCGTGGCCCGGAACAGGTCCAGCACGGCCATCAGCTCGCCCTGGTTGTTGGTGCCGTGCGGCCAGCCGCCGGCAGCCCACGCGGTGTCGTCGATGTACCAGGCCCAGCCGGCCGGACCGGGATTGCCGAGCGCGGAGCCATCGGCGGCAGCAGTGATAGTCATGAGCTCCATCTTTTCAGATCCTGCCACCGTTCCTGGCCCTGGGCGGGGCACATGGCAAACATTCCTGGCCCTAGGCTGGGCACGTGGCAATACTCATCGATCCTCCGCTCTGGCCGGCGCACGGCACCCACTTTTCCCACCTGGTCTCTGACACCTCGCTGGCCGAACTGCACCGCTTCGCGGCGGCCGCCGGTATCCGCGAGCGGGCCTTCGACCGGGATCACTACGACGTGCCGGCCAGCCGCTACGGCGAGCTGGTCCAGCTGGGTGCCGTCGAGGTCAGCGCCGGCGACCTGACCCGCCGGCTGCAGGCGAGCGGGCTGCGCGTCCCGGCCCGTCAACGCCCGGAAAAACTGCGCCGGGTACTGCTGCGCCGGTGGAACGAGCTGCTGCCCGGGCAGCAGGACCTCGGCCGCGACCTGCTGGACCGCTGGGCAGAACCCCACCGCCACTACCATGGCCCCGGCCACCTGCTGGCCGTCCTGGAGGCGCTGGAGCAGCTCGCATCCGCCGCCGCGTCCGGTCCCCGGCCGCGGGCGGTGTGGTTGGCGGCCTGGTTCCACGACGCCGTCTACAACGGCCGGCCCGGCGTGGATGAACAGGAATCGGCAGACCTGGCGGGTGCCTGCCTGTCGGCGGCCGGCTGCAGCGGTGACGAGACGGCCGAAGTGGTCCGGCTGGTCCTGCTCACAGCCAGTCACTCGCCCGGCCCGCAGGATGGGCCTGGCGCCCTGCTGTGCGACGCCGATCTGTCCGTCCTCGGCGCGCCACCGGCGGAGTACCGCAGCTATGTCCGGGACGTCCGCAAAGACTATGCGCACGTGCCCGACGCCGACTTCGCCGCCGGGCGCACCGCCGTGGTCCGCCGTCTGCTGGCGCTGGATCCGCTGTACCGGACACCCGCGGCCCGGGAGAAGTGGCTGGAGCGTGCAAGGCAGAACCTCTCCGCGGAGCTGGAAGCCTGGCGGCACGAGGGGCCGGCCTGGCTTCGCCCGGAGAGGGGTTAAGGCCGAGGGGTTAAGGCCGAGGGGTTAAGGCCGAGGGGTTAAGGCCGCGAGGCGCGGCTCCCGTGACGGGAACCGCGCCTCGCTGAACCGTGGCCTCTTGTGAGGCCGAGGTGGTGGCGGGGAAGCTTAGAAGCCGCCCATGCCGCCCATCTCGTCGCCGCCCGGCATGGCCGGAGCGGCCTTCTCCGGCTTGTCGGCGACAACGGCTTCGGTGGTCAGGAACAGGCCGGCGATGGACGCCGCGTTCTGCAGGGCAGAGCGGGTGACCTTGACCGGATCGTTCACGCCCGCAGCCAGCAGGTCCTCGTAGACACCGGTGGCAGCGTTCAGGCCGTGGCCGTCGGCCAGCCCGCGCACCTTGTCGGCCACGACGCCCGGCTCCAGGCCGGCGTTGAGGGCGATCTGCTTCAGCGGAGCGTCGATGGCAACCTTGACGATGTTGGCGCCGGTTGCTTCGTCGCCTTCGAGGGTGAGGTTGGCGAACGCCTTGGCGCCGGCCTGGATCAGGGCCACGCCGCCACCGGCGACGATGCCTTCCTCAACGGCAGCCTTCGCGTTGCGGACGGCGTCCTCGATGCGGTGCTTGCGTTCCTTGAGCTCGACCTCGGTTGCGGCACCGGCCTTGATGACTGCAACGCCGCCGGCCAGCTTGGCCAGGCGCTCCTGCAGCTTCTCGCGGTCGTAGTCCGAATCGGAGTTCTCGATCTCGGCGCGGATCTGGTTGACGCGGCCGGCGATGGCGTCGGCTTCGCCGGCACCTTCGACGATGGTGGTCTCGTCCTTGGTGACAACCACCTTGCGGGCCTGGCCCAGCAGGTCCAGGGTGGCGTTCTCCAGCTTGAGGCCGACCTCTTCGGCGATGACCTGGCCGCCGGTCAGGATGGCGATGTCGGCCAGCATGGCCTTGCGGCGGTCGCCGAAGCCCGGAGCCTTAACGGCAACGGACTTGAAGGTGCCGCGCATCTTGTTCACGATCAGGGTGGCCAGGGCCTCGGCCTCGACGTCCTCGGCGATGATCAGCAGCGGCTTGCCGGACTGCATGACCTTCTCCAGGATGCCAACCAGGTCCTTCACGTTGGAGATCTTGGAGTTGACGATCAGGATGTACGGATCCTCGAGGACCGTCTCCTGGCGCTCGGCGTCGGTGACGAAGTACGCGGACAGGTAGCCCTTGTCGAAGCGCATGCCTTCGGTGAGCTCCAGCTCCAGGCCGAAGGTGTTGGACTCCTCGACCGTGACGACGCCTTCCTTGCCCACCTTGTCCAGGGCCTCGGCGATCAGCTCGCCGATCTGCGGATCTCCGGCGGAGATGGACGCGGTGGCGGCGATCTGTTCCTTGGTCTCGATTTCCTTGGCGGAAGCGATGAGCTCGGCGGTGACGGCGTCAACGGCCTTCTCGATGCCGCGCTTCAGGCTCAGCGGGTCGGCGCCGGCAGCAACGTTGCGCAGGCCTTCCTTGACCAGGGCCTGGGCCAGGACGGTCGCGGTGGTGGTACCGTCACCGGCGACGTCGTCGGTCTTCTTGGCGACTTCCTTGACCAGCTCGGCGCCGATCTTCTCGTACGGGTCGTCCAGCTCGATCTCCTTGGCGATGGACACACCATCGTTGGTGATCGTGGGGGCGCCCCACTTCTTCTCGAGCACGACGTTGCGGCCACGCGGGCCGAGGGTCACCTTCACGGCGTCAGCGAGGATGTTCAGTCCGCGCTCGAGGCCGCGGCGGGCCTCTTCGTCAAATGCAATGATCTTTGCCATAGCGGCTTACGTCCCTTCTGGACAATAGACACTGGACGCAGCTTTTCACGGCTGCTGGCCACCTGCGGTGCCCGCGACGGACGGCTCACGACGACGGCGGTTTCTGTACGCCGCGCCGCTCACCTCACCGAGGTGGCGGGTTTCACTCCCTACGGGCTTTCTTAGCAGTCAGCCCGCGAGAGTGCTAACTCAATAATTAGCACTCGCAGGTGTCGAGTGCAAGCTGTTGGGGGCTGCCGGCCGGACCGCTTCGCGGATCGCGATTCCCCTGAGCGCCCCCGGTCCAACAATCAGGGTGGACCCCCATGGAAACGGCCGGTACCTCCCGCGTAGATTGGCGGGTAAGACAGCGCAAGCAAACTATCGGCCCCGCACCGGGCAAAGGTCGGAGAACCATGTCTGAATCACCGGACGAAAAGAACACCAGCAACCCCACCGAACCCCTGGCACCGGGCCCCAACCCGACGAGGCCGCTCGGCGGTCAGCGGCCGTACGGCGCCTCCGGCCAGCAGCCTTCCGGGCAGCCCGGTTACGGGGTTCCGGGGCAGCAGCAGCCCGCTCCCGGCCAGCAACCCTTCGGCCGGCAACCCTACGGCACCCCGGGACAGCAGTACCCGCAGCCCGGCCAACCCGGCCAGCCGGGGCAGCCCTACGGCCAGCAGCAGTATTACGGGGCTCCCCAGGGCTACTACTACCCCGAGCAGAAGTCGCGGCTGATCGGCGGCCTGCTGGGCATCCTGCTGGGCGGCCTGGGCGTGCACCGGTTCTATCTGGGCCACGTCGCCATCGGCGTGGTGCAGATTGTGGTCACCTTCCTGACGTTTGGCTTCGGCGCCGTCTGGGGCTTCGTCGAGGGCATCATGATCCTGGTCGGGGCGGAGCCGTTCAAGCGCGATGCCCGCGGAGTCCCGCTGAAGGAGTAGGCCCCATCGGCGCCACGAACCGGCGGCGGAGGCACCCCAGCCTCCGCCGCCGTCGTCGTTGTGGGTCTGCTACGGCGCGACCCGGACCTCTTCTGCCTGCGGACCCTTCTGGCCCTGGCCGATCTGGAACTCTACGCGCTGCCCCTCATCCAGGGAACGGTAACCATCCATTTGAATAGCGGACCAGTGGACAAAAACATCGGAATTTTCTTCGTCCACGGTGATAAAGCCGTAGCCCTTTTCCGCGTTGAACCATTTGACGGTTCCCAGCGCCATAGCGTTCTCCATACTCAGTAGTTCCAGCCTGCCGCCTACGGTTCGGCGGCAGAGTGGTTTCACCCTAAACCAAGCAGGGGCGGAAAAGTGAGCTGTGGCACACTTAAGTTATTGAGGCGTAACCGAATCCGCACGGGCGGGCGCTTCCCATGGGTATTGCGGTTCCAGCGCCAAGGCCTCTTGGCGGCCCGCGCCCCAGCGCCTGCGTTTATAGGTGGCGGGGTCCGAACGCCTGTGTTTATTGGTAGCCGGGACGTTTATTGGTAGCCGGGACCGAGCGCCACGGTGACGTACGGCGAGACGTTGCCGTTTGCCTGCAAAGCACCGATGCCCAGCAATTCACCGAGCGCCCGCGCATTGGCTTCCTGGCCCGGGCTGTAGAAGATCACCGAACCGGCCAGCGGTGCGCCGCCCCAGTTGTCCACGACCGCGATCGACCAACCGTCCGCCTGCACCCTCTGCGATACCGTTCCGGCCAGTCCGGTCACACCGGTGCCGTTGAGGATCATCACCGGGTCCTGCTTGTTGACGGCGGCGGCCTCTTCCGTGGGTTCCTCGGTTGCTTCCTCGGTGGGCTCATCCGTGGGCTCGCTGGTCGCCTCTTCGGTGGCCGTCGGGGTGGCTGTTTCCGTTGGGTCCGGGGTTTTGGTTTGCTGTGCCGTTGCCGACGGTGAAGCAGAGGCAGTTGCGGTGCTGGTCTGCGCGGCGACCGGGGTCGGAGATCCCCCGCCCCCCAGCAGCGGGAGCACGAAGAACGACAAGGCCCCCACCGCCAGTGCAAGTACCGCGGCCAGGACGATCAGGCCCAGGCCGTTGGACTTCGGCGTCGCCATGCGGGCGCGGTGCACACCGTGGCGGTCTGAAGTTTCAGGGACCAGGTCGAACTCATCCCGGGGGTACTTGGTCATCGCTTACAGTGCATCCTTGGTGGTGGAGAAACGGAACCGGCCTACCAGGCCGTCCCGGATCTAGGCGTCGGTGCCCAGCCTGCGAGCAGTGCGCGCGCGCTGGCGGGACGTACGTAGTCTACGCAATCTCTTCACCAGCATCGGATCGTGTGCCAGCGCATCCTCGGTGTCGATCAGCGCATTCAGGATCTGGTAGTAGTGCGTGGCGGACATGTCGAACAGTTCGCGGATGGCCTGTTCCTTGGCTCCGGCATACTTCCACCACTGCCGCTCCAGGGCCAGCATCCGCTGGTCGCGTTCGCTCAGGGGGCTGGCGTCGTCAACCTCGGCCTCGAGGGAAAAGGCACTGGCCTCGGCCGAACCTGCCACAACACACCTGCTCTTCCTAGTACTTGCTGACAGCAATCAATATCGCCTCCATGATAAGTGCGAATCACAGGCGTGTCATTCACCCGGCCGTCCGGGTCCGGATTGTTTGCTGGCCGGCAGTGCCCGCCTGCATGATTTCCCGCTGGCGGCAGTGCCCGATGGTCCGTCGGCGTCAGTGCCCGCGGTGACTGACTAGCGCTGCCGGCAGTGCCCGCCGTGGCCTGGTTGCCCGCTGGCGGCAGTGCCCGCGGTGCCCGATTGCCTGCCGGCGGGTGGTTTCCGCAAAGATAGAACCGTGAACTACGACGACGGTGCCCTCTTCCCGCTGCCTGCCCAGCCGCCCGCCGCGGACTTTGGCGCACCGTATCCGTTCGCCTCCCCCCGCGAACTCTCCGCGGTAATCCATCCCGAGTGGGCCGAGGTGCTCGCACCGGCCGAACCGCTGCTCTGGGATTTGGCCTCCTATCTGGACGGCGAGCGCGCCGCCGGAAAGACTCTGCTGCCTGCCCCGGCCAACGTGTTGCGGGCGTTCCAGCGGCCGCTGTCCAAGGTCAAGGTGCTGATCGTCGGCCAGGACCCCTATCCCACCCCGGGACACTCGATCGGACTGGCCTTCGCCGTCGAACGGCACGTGAGGCCGCTGCCGCGCAGCCTGGCCAATATCTACCGCGAGCTGCAGATGGATTTGGGTATCCGGCCGCCGCAACACGGAGACCTGAGCGCCTGGAGCGACCAGGGCGTGTTGTTGCTCAACCGCGCGCTGACTGTGGAGGCCGGCAAGGCCGGCTCCCACCGCAACAAGGGGTGGGAGCAAATCACCGAACTCGCGGTCCGGGCGCTGGCCCAGCGCGGCGGACCGCTGGTGGCCCTGCTCTGGGGCCGCGAAGCCCAGCAACTGGCTCCGGTTTTGGAGCAGGTGCCGCGGATCGAGACCGTGCACCCCAGCCCCCTGTCGGCCTCCCGCGGGTTTTTCGGGTCGCGGCCGTTCAGCCGGGTTAACGAACTGCTGGCCGCCCAGGGCGCAGACCCCGTGCACTGGGAACTGCGCTAGCCGCTGCTGGGCAACGTGGGCTTCCGACTGGCCGGCGCCGGGACGTTTTGTCCATGTTTTGCGCGCGGGTCCGGCGTCGCCGCAGGTCAAGGGCTCAACGGTTTCCAAGACATGGACAGTTACGGCCAAACGTGGACAGCTGGAACCGTGCGCGGACCGCTGAGGCCAAGCGGTTCGCGGTGAGGCGCCGCGCGTCCTGGGCGGCGCGCGTTCCTGAGCGGCGCTTGTGACCTTCCCCATCCGCAAATTGGGATTACCGTACCGGTGGATTAGGTTCTCCTAAGTAGCAGTTTCCCTTCGTCAGGAGTAATGCAGGATGCAGACACAACCGGCAGCAGCCCCCGCCCGTGCGGAACGGAGCGCTCGGCCGCCGAGGGTGCAGACCAACCTCCAGGTGACGCGCACCGAGTGGATTTCCAAGCACATGGTCCGGGTCTACGCCGGCGGCGACGGGTTCGATTCGTTCGCCGAAAGGTTTGCGGCCAAGGACGCCACGGACCAGTACATCAAGGTCATCTTTTTGGACCCGTCGTTGGACGTGGAACTCCCGGTCAACGTCGCGGAGCTGAAGGAAACGCTTCCGGCCGACAAGCTGCCCGTCACCCGCACCTACACCGTGCGCCGGGTGGACCGCGGCACGCGCGAAGTCGTCGTCGACTTTGTGGTCCACGGCGACGAAGGCCTCGCCGGACCCTGGGCCGCGCGGGCCCAGCCCGGCGACTGGATGATGTTCAACGGGCCCGGTGGCGCGTACCGGCCCGATCCCGACGCCGACTGGTACCTTTTGGCCGGCGACGATGCGGCGCTGCCGGCAGTCGCTGCCGCCATGGAGGCCCTGGCCCCGGACGCCCGCGGCCACGCCTTCCTGGAAGTGGATTCCGAGGCGGACGTGCAGGAACTGGACGCCCCTGCGAACCTGGAGATCCATTGGCTGTTCCGGCGCGGCCAAACGCCCGGGACCGCAACCCTGCTGCGCGACGCCATAGCCGGCCTGGACTGGCCCGACGGCCGGGTGGATGCGTTCGTCCACGGCGAGCGCGGCGAGGTGAAGTCCCTGCGCGATGTCCTGTTCAAGGACCACGGGTTGTCCAGGGATCAGGTTTCCATATCGGGCTATTGGGCCTACGGCCGGGCCGAAGACGCCTTCCAGGCGGAGAAGCGCACGGAGGCTGGCCAGATCTTCCCGGAGAACTACCAGGCCTGATCCGACCAGGCGCCAGGCTATCGCCAGGCCCCTCCGGCAAAGCGATCGCCCGGCCCCTCCGGCCAGGCGTTCGCCAGGCCCCTCCTGCAGCCGCGGTTCCGGCGTCCTTAGCGGCGCCGGGCCCGCCGGTTTTCGTTCGAGCCCAGCCCCTTGGTGAACGGCCGGGCCAGGTTGTCGCCGAGCACAGTACCGCCGGCGATCGCCAGAATCACCGTCAGCGCACTGAACAGCCCCAGGATGCCGTTGAACGGGGCCTCGGTATTGACGGTCAGCTCGAAGATGGACCGGAACACGGACAGGCCGGGCAGCAGGAACAGCACCGCCGGGACCGCCACCACCAGCTGCGGCGAGCCCATCCGCAGACCCACAATGCGCCCAAGGAACCCGATCACCACGGCTCCGACGGCCGGGCCGATCCGGTCCCCGATTCCCGCCCACACCACGAAGTCGTAGATCAACAGCCCCACCAGCCCGACGGCGGCCGTGGGCAGCAGCATGTTCAGTTTGGTCTGCTCGGTCATGCAGAGAGCAATGGTTGCCACGACGAGCAGCAGCGCCCGGACCACGTAGGGGTACTGGCCTTGGCCCTCCACGAAGACTTCGGGCAGGCTGACGCCGAGCATCGAGCCGCCCACCAGCCCCACGGCGACGCCGGCGGCAATCGCGGCGAAGGTAAAGAAGGCCGAGAGATAACGCCCCGACGCGGTGACCGGGAAGCCATTGATGGCGTCCTGGGTGGCGGAGACCAACCGGCCGGTCGGCAGGAGGAACAGGATGCCGCCGGCGATCACCAGCGACGGGCTCATCGGCACGTGCAGCGCCCAGAACAGCAGCGCCATCACGGTGGCTAGGCAGGCGCCGATGCCGGTGATGAAGAAGTCCGGCATCCGCCATTTGCTCAACTTCCGCCCCACCAAACCCATCAGCACGGTGGAGACGCCGCCCACGAGGGCCGCGAAGATGCTGCCGCCGAGGAAGGCAATAATGAAGCCGGAGAACACGCCGCCGGCCGCGATGGCCATCCACCGGGCGAAGGGCTTGGGACGCGAGGTAATCTCCTGCAGCCGTTCCTTGGCTTCGCTGCGGCCCACCCCGCCGTTGACGATGTCGGTGACCAGTTCGTGCACCAGGGACAGGCCGGCGTAGTTGTTGGTCCAGGACCGCACGACCCGCATCACGGTGATGGGCACGGTGTCCGGCTTGGCATAGTTGATCAACACGGACTGGTTGGTGATGTCCACGTCGATGTCGCTCAGCCCGAAAGCCGCCGTGACGGCGATGATGCTGGTTTCCACCTCCAGCGCGCCGGCTCCGTAGCGGAACATGGTTTCCGCCACGTCCAGGACAAAGTCCAGCGTGATGCGCGCGGAGGCGTCGATCCCGGCCGTCTGGATCATCGGGTTCGCATAGGGGCTGCCGGCCAGCCTCTCCACGATGCTCATCGGCGCCGTGGGCGGTGCCTCCCCCTGCACGAGCTTGCGCAGCATCCGGCGGGCTGCCGCGTTGGAGCGCGAGGCTGCCGCGGAGGCGGGCAGCGGCGCGGTGCCGGTGGGAACGGGCTTGACCTGCTTGGCTACCGGCCGGTCCGTCGGACGCGGCACGGGAGGGTGGGTGGCCTGGGGCCCTGCGACCGAACCGGCGCCGGAGCCGGCATCGCTAGCCGGAATGTTCTTCGGCTTGATGATCGGCAGCATCCCCGCCTGCGGAGTCGTGGGTGACATGGATTCCTGGTCTGGGTCCTTGTCCTGCAATCCCTCTCCGTTCTGCGTCACCGCCACCGTCACGGCGGCGCTCGTTGATCCCGGGTTAAATCCTTGCACACCTCGCCGGGAGGACACCGGCACGGTGCCGAGGCGCACGTCACGCCTCGCGGATTTCACCGCTGACGACGTCGATGCTGAACTTCCGCGTCAGGCTCGCCACCGGGGCGCCTCCGACAGGGCTGTCCCCCGGGACCGCGGTGCAGGTGAAGGAAACGGTCAAGCCTCCGGCCGCGACGTCCGCGCGGGTCACCGTGCGGACAGGATGGAGGTAGCGGGCTTCGCCGCCGGGACCCACGTCCTGCGGCGGAAAATTTGCGGCGTTGTCGAACCCACCGGATAACCGCACCCTCAGGTGCTGCGGTCCCAGCATCTTTGCCCGTCCGGCAAAGACGAGCACGTCCCCGGCACGGTAGCCCGGCACCGGCTGGCCCTCGTCCGTGCTACGGACCGCGTGCAGCACCATGTCGAAGCGCAGCGGGTAGTCCCCGGGCACCGGCAGCGGCCCGGTCACGGGTCCCGGCCCTCCCGCGCGGCCGTCGGCCCGGGGTGTGACCGCCCCGCGCGGCCAAGCCGCCAGCAGCAGCCCCGGATCTGCCGTGGCATAGACGATCTCGCCGCCGCCGTGCCGCTGGTACAGCACTCCGATGCGGCCGTCCGGCAGCCGCACGGCGGCCGGCCCGGTGGCACCGCTGCCGTGAACCGTGAGTTTGTGCGGCCAGGAGTGACCGTTGTCCCGCGACAGGCTTAGCACAACGTTGCGGTGCAGCAGCGGGTCCTGGCAGTTGGCGGCCAGCAGCCAGCGGTCGCTCGCCGGTGCGGCCAACCCGCCGAGGGCCGGCAGCCCGTCGAAGCGGACCAGGGAGCCTGCGCTCCCGGGATCCGGCAGCTCGTCGACCGGCTGCGGCGGCCCATAGCTGTGCCCGCCGTCGTCCGAGACCGCCGCCCACCGCCGGGGCGCAGCCCAGGTATGCAGCAGCACCCGGCCGTCGGCCAGGCAGACGGCGGCACTACCGCCGTCCTCCGCGGCCACCGGGCCAGGGGCCTGTCCCGGCAGCGGCTCCCCCATGGTCCACGTGTCCCCGTGGTCGTCGCTGTAGCAGGAGGCCGCCCTCGTGCGCGCACCCTCCGCCATCACCGCGAACTGCACCAGCAACCGCCCGGCAAACCGGCCTGCATGCAGGCCGGTGCCCGGCCCGGCACCTGCCAGCGCCGTGATCGTGTCCGAAGCCCGCCGCGGGGCGACCGACCGATGCTGCCAGGTGCCGCCGTCGTCGTCGGAGGAAAGGAGTTCGAAGCGGCGTCCGTTGGCCGCGGGCACCGGCCCTGCGTCACCGCCTCCGGCCCCGGCGACAAAGGCCAGGAAAATCCGGCCGGTTGCGGTATCGGAGAACAGTCCCGGTTGGCCGGCCGCGTGCCCGGACGTGTCCGCCCACGCCACCTGCTGCGGTTCCCAGGTCGCTCCGCCGTCGAAACTGCGGCGCAGCAGCAGGTCCCCGGCGGGCCGCCGGCCCAGCCCGCCCAGGCCTGCATAGGCAACCACGGCGCTGCCTGCCGGAGTCACGGCGAGCGCCGGAGCCCGGTACTGGCGGTAGCCCTCCACGCCCCGAACGGCGAGGACCTGTTCCATTCCTCCACCGTACCTTTCGCGGTGCCCGGAGGGCAGGGCTGCACGACACGCCGGTCGAATCCGGTTGCCTGGCCCAACCATCGGTCAGGATGTGAACTGAAACACACGTTGCAGTTCTGCCTCGCACCGCACCCCACTTTTTGAAAGGACGCCCAACGATGAGTTGGTTGGACCGATCGCATACGATCGCCCCTCCGGGCTTTAACCGCTGGCTGATTCCGCCGGCGGCGCTGGCCGTGCATTTGTGTATCGGCCAGGCCTACGCGACCAGCGTGTACAAGAACGCCCTGGTCGCCCACTTCGACGTGAGCCTGACCGAGATCGGCATCATCTTCTCCATCGCCATGGTGATGCTCGGGCTCTCCGCGGCCGTCATGGGCACCTGGGTGGACCGCAACGGTCCGCGCATGGCGATGTTCACGTCCGCCCTGTTCTGGAGCTCCGGGTTCCTGGTCGGCTCGCTGGGCATCTTCACCGAACAGCTCTGGCTGGTCTACCTGGGTTACGGCGTGATCGGCGGCATCGGCCTGGGCATTGGCTACATCTCCCCGGTATCCACCCTGATTAAGTGGTTCCCGGACCGCCCGGGCCTGGCCACCGGCATGGCGATCATGGGCTTCGGCGGCGGCGCGCTGATCGCGAGCCCGGTTTCCACCGCGCTGCTGCAGTTCTACGACCCCAGCTTCGACGGGACCCCGGGCTGGGTAGCCAGCGGCGACGCCGTCGGCAAGCTGTTCCTGACCCTGGCCGTGGTGTACCTGGCCTACATGCTGTTCGGTGCCTTCACGATCAAGGTTCCGGCGGCCGACTGGAAGCCGGAAGGCTTCGACGCCTCCAAGGTCAAGGCCAAGGCCCTGGTCACCACGGCAAATGTGTCGGCGAAAAACGCCATCAAGACCCGTCAGTTCTGGCTGGTCTGGATCGCCCTGTTCTGCAACGTCACGGCAGGCATTGGCATCCTGGAGCAGGCCTCCCCGATGATCCAGGACTTCTTCCGCCAGCCCGACGGCGTTTCACTGGTGTCGGCCGGCGTTGCCGCCGGGTTCGTGGGGCTGCTTTCGATCGCGAACATGGGCGGCCGGTTTGTCTGGTCCACCACCTCCGACTACCTGGGCCGCAAGAACAACTACATGCTGTACCTGGGCGTCGGCGCCGCCCTGTATGTGGTGCTCGCCCTGTTCGGCTACACCTCCACCGGGCTGTACGTGCTCCTGGCAGCCGTCATCATCAGCTTCTACGGCGGCGGTTTTGCCACCGTTCCGGCTTACCTGCGCGACCTGTTCGGCACCTTCCAGGTAGGCGCCATCCACGGCCGGCTGCTCACGGCATGGTCCGCCGCCGGCATCGCCGGACCGTTGATCGTGAACGCCTTCCTGGACGCCCAGGGCAAGCCGGGCGAGCTGACGGCCCAGGCCTACCAGCCGGCCCTGCTCACCATGGTGGGCCTGCTGGTCATCGGTTTCATTGCCAACCTGATGGTCAAGCCGGTGGACAGCAAGTACCACGAGGCGCCGGCCAGGGATGCCGGCGAAGCCGCGATGGCCGGAAAGGAGGCCTGACATGAAGAAAGCCCAAGTAGCCCTCGGCTGGGTGCTGGTCGGCGTGCCGCTGCTCTACGGCGTCAGCCAGACCCTGCTGAAGGTCTCCGCACTCTTCGGCTGATCCCTCAACTCCGCCTCGCCGGCCGCCCCCGCGAAGCGCAGTTACCCCCGGCAGGCCCGGCTCCTTCGAGCCGGGCCTGCTGCTTGACAGCCGACCGGCCGGCCGTAGCGTTGGACATGCCATGGATTGGTTCAGCGCCGAGGGGTTCGAGTTGGCGCGGCAGGTGCTGCAGCGGGGCATCGCCGCGGTGTTCCTGATCGCCTTCGCCTCCGCCCTGGCCCAGTTCCCGGCCCTGCTGGGCGAACACGGGCTGCTGCCCGTGCCCCGGTTGCTGGAGCGAAGAACCCCGCGCGGCTTCACCCTCTTCCGCTGGGGATACACGGACCGTCGGCTGCGCGCGGTGGCATGGGCCGGCGTCGTCATCGCGGCCCTGTTGGTGGCCGGCCTGCCGCAGCTGGGACCGCCGTGGGTGCCGCTGATCGCGTTCCTGGCCCTGTGGTTCCTGTACATGTCCATAGTGAATGTGGGCCAGACGTTCTACGGCTTCGGCTGGGAGACGCTGCTGCTGGAGGCCGGCTTCCTCGCCGCTTTCCTGGGCTCCGACCGGGTAGCGCCGCCGGCCCCGGTGCTGTGGCTGTTCATCTGGCTGGTGTTCCGCCTGGAGTTCGGCGCCGGCATGATCAAGATGCGCGGCGACCCGGTCTGGCGGGACCTGACCGCCCTGTATTACCACCACGAGACCCAGCCGATGCCCAACCCGGCCAGCTGGTTTTTCCACCACCTGCCCAAGCCGCTGCACAAGGTGGAGGTGGCCGGCAACCACTTCGCCCAGCTGGTGGTGCCGTTCTTCCTGTTCTTCCCGCAGCCGGTGGGCAGCATGGCGGCCGCGGTCGTGATCATCACGCAGCTGTGGCTCGTGGCGTCCGGCAATTTCGCCTGGTTGAACACCCTGACCATCCTGCTCGCCTTCTCGGCGGTGTCCGACGACGCGGTGCAGGCCGTCCTGCCGGTGGGTGACTTCACGCCGGAGTACCAGCAGGAACCGGTGTGGTTCACCGTGGTGGTGCTCGCGGTCTGCGCCCTGCTGGTGTACCTGAGCTACTGGCCGCTGAAGAACCTGTTCAGCCGGCACCAGCTGATGAACGCCAGTTTCAACAGCTGGCATTTGGCCAACGCCTACGGCGCCTTCGGGTCCATCACGCGGGAACGTTACGAAGTGGCCGTGGAAGGGTCCGCCGACGGCGTCCACTGGCGCGAGTACGGGTTCAAGGGCAAGCCCGGAGACCCGCGGCGGATGCCGCGGCAATTCGCGCCGTACCACCTGAGGCTGGACTGGTTGATGTGGTTCCTGGCGCTGGGCTCCCGCGGCGAAAACTGGTTCATCCCGCTGCTGCGGCGGCTACTGGAAGCCGACCAGGCCACGCTGAAGCTGCTCCGGCATGATCCGTTCGGCGGAGTGCCACCGGCCTTTGTGCGGGCAACGCTCTACCACTACCGGTTTTCCACCTGGGCGGAAAAACGCAGCACCGGCCAGTGGTGGATCCGGCGCGAGTCCGGGCAGCTGGTGCCGCCGGTCTCCCGCCCGCGCGCCGCGGAATAACCCCGGCCTGGCCGCGGTTGCCGCAGTAGACACAACATGCATACGCATCTATGCCTCCACACCAACGAAAGGCGGCCACCGCGTGGCACAGACAATCGAACTCGGGCTGGACACCTTCGGGGACGTCACCACCGGAGCCGACGGGCAGCTCCTGGCGCACGATGAGGTCATCCGGAACGTCATCGCCGAGGCCAAGCTGGCCGACGAGGTGGGCCTGGACTTCATCGGCATCGGGGAACACCACCGCGAGGACTTCGCCGTGTCCGCGCCGGACGTGGTGCTGGCCGCTATCGCCGGCCAGACCAGCCGCATCCGCCTGGGCTCGGCCGTGACCGTGCTCAGCTCCGACGACCCCGTCCGGGTGTTCCAGCGCTTCTCCACCCTGGACGCCGCTTCGAACGGCCGCGCCGAAGTCATCCTGGGCCGCGGCTCCTTCACGGAATCCTTCCCGCTGTTCGGCCTGGACCTGGCCGACTACGACATCCTTTTCGACGAGAAGCTCCACCTCTTCACCGAACTGCTCAAGGAAGAGCCCGTCACCTGGGCCGGCCGCACCCGGCCGCGGCTGGACAACAAGCGGATCTACCCGCCCACGGCGTCCGGCAGCCTGAAAACCTGGATCGCCGTCGGCGGCACCCCGCAGTCTGTGGTCCGGGCGGCCCACTACGGCCTGCCGCTGATGTTGGCCATCATCGGCGGGGCACCGATGAACTTCGCGCCGTTTACGGATCTCTACCAGCGGGCGCTGGACCAGTTCGAAAAGCCGGTTCTGCCCATCGGAGCGCACTCCCCCGGCTACATCGCGGACACGGACGAGCAGGCACGTGAGGAGATGTGGCTGCCTTATGCGGACATGCAGGAACGGATCGGCCGCGAGCGCGGTTGGAGCCGGATGACCCGCGGCCAGTTCGAAGCCGAGGCTGGCCCGGACGGCGCCCTGTTCGTCGGCTCCCCGGGGACCGTGGCCACCAAGATCGTGAAGGTCGTCAAGGGCCTGGGCCTGTCCCGCTGGGACATGAAGTACAGCCTGGGCACCCTCCCGCACGAGCAGCTGATGAACTCCATCGAGCTCTACGGCACCAAGGTGGCCCCGCTGGTGCGGGAGCAACTGGCGGAGTAGGCGCCACGGCCTGCCGAATAGGCGCGAGATACCGGTTCGGCACGCCTTATCGTTCGCCGGCGGCGGGAGGCTTCCCGGGAAAGCCTCCCACCGTCGTCGTACTCGTCTTGGTAGTGCTTTTTGGGGCGGGCGGGGCCTTTGCCGAGGTCCCGCCATCGTGTATTTAACGTTCAACCCGTACCCTGAATGATGTGCGCCTTCTTGTTAAACCATTCATCGCCACCGTCCTGCTGTTCGCCTTAGCTTTCGCCGGACTTTCGCCGGCTGCGGCGGTTACCCGTACCGCCCAGGATCCCTTCGTTGCCGAGGTGCTGCGGCTGACCAACGATTACCGCAAGCAGAACGGCTTGTCGCCGGTGGTCTGGAACCAGAACGTCGGCAATGTCGCCCAGCAGTGGTCCGAGGAACTGAACACGCGGATCAACAAGAACACGCTGGACATGAGCAAAATCCATCGCCCGGGCTACGGAAGCGTGCAAATCCCGCGCGGTTTCGACTGGTACACCGAGAACATCGCGATCAACAACAACGCCCGGCAGGTGGTGGACTGGTGGATGAACTCCCCCGCCCACCGGGCCGGCCTGCTCAGCCCCAATGCCACCGACATAGGCATCGGGTACATGAAGACCACGCACAAGGACTGGTACGGGATGTACGTGGCCGTCGCGAACATCGCCGGCTACGCGACCACCCGGGCGACACTGCCGCCCCATCCAGGCATGGTCCGCGCCAGCTTCCAGCACGGCGATGTCGCAGCCGTCGACTCCACGGGGAACCTCTACGCCTACGACTCGGCCAAGGGCCATGACCTCTACAAGCGCCGGTATGTCGCGGGCGGGTTCAAGGGTGTGGCACAGGTGCAGGTGGCCGACTGGAACGCCGACGGCGTGCTCGATGTGGTGGTGCGGTGGAAGTCCGGCAAACTGACGGCGCACTTCGGCAAGCCGGACGGCGGGTTGCAAAATGCAGCCACCATCGGGGCTTCTGGCTGGGGCAGCTACGACGTCACCGTCACCGCGTGGAAACAGGCCGACCCCTACCCGGCTCTGCTGGCCCGCAACACAGACACCGGCCGGCTCTACTATTACCCGAACCCGGCCGGGCTCAAGCACGGCAGCCGCACGCTACTGGGCACCGGCTGGAAGTCCCTGCCGATCTTCACGGCCGACATCGACGGCGACGCCAAGATGGACGTGGTCGCCAAAACCACCACGGGCCAGCTCAAGCTGTACCGGTCCAACGGAGCCGGCAAATTCATCTCCGAGACCAGGCGGATCATCGGTTCCTCCGGCTGGAATGCGATGACCCACCTGTCCTTGATCCGGGACCATCTGGGCGACGGAAAGCAAGGTGTGCTGGCACGCGATACCCGCGGCAACCTGTACCACTACCCGGTGTTGACCAACAAGCTTGGCTCGCGGGCGGTCATCGGCGTCGGCGGCTGGCAGACCCTGATCATCGGCAGCTGACCCGCGAGCGCCGGAGGCCATAGGGCCGGCGGCGTCCAGCCGTGCTCCTGGCCGGCGAGCGCGGGGGCTGGTCCTGCCGGGCTAGTCTTCCCGGCCCTCGGGCTGCTCCCCTTCCGGTCCTGCGCCGTCCCTGTCCGCCGGCAGCGTGGCTTCAAGGTCCCGGTCGATCTCGGATCCGGGTTCGATGACGATGCCGTCTTCATTCTGCGGGATGTCCGGATCCAGTTCCGGGCGGTCTTCGCTCACAACATTGCTCCCTTCCGTGACGCTTACTGCCTGCATGCCCTCAGCCGTGGGCGTGCTTGCTCTCGTCCGGCGCATGCACATGTGCCTCGCCGACGAGTTCCACCAGGCCTTCCACCGCAGTGGACAGGGACAAGTCCGGAGTCCGGGCGATGAAAGGCACCAGCAGCCTGTTCTCCTTCTCGATGTGCAGTGCGAACACGCTGCGCATCGACGCGGCAACCGTGGCCGCCTCCAGTTCCTCGGCGCCCCGCAGTTCATCCAGCAGCGAGGCCAGCGCCTGGTGGTCAGTCAGCAGCGACTCCACCAAAAGCCGAGCTTCTCCGGTCGCACCGGCCGGCCCGAAGAGTTTGGCTTCTTCCAACTCGTTGTGCGGCAACATTTCCCGTTCGCCCCACTCCAGCAGGATGCCGTGCGCGTTGTAGACGGTGTCTTCGTCTCCTGTGTCGATGCCCCGGGTGAGCTCCGCCGTCGTTGCCTGCAGCCGGGCCAACATCTCGGTGTGGTGGCGAACGACGGCGGCCGCGGCCGTGGTCTCTGCCTCGACATTGCTTTCGGTCACCGCGTGCTCCTCCGATCGAGGTGTGCCCGCCTGCCGGCGGGCCGGGTCTGTCCATTCTCGACGGGGGCAGCCGGGCTGTCGAGGGTCCGGCCAGCACCCGTGCATTCCTCCCCCGAGGGCCGCAGCTCAGCTGAACTCCTCCCCGGAAAAGTGCAGAAGTTCTTTCCGATCGCTGGACCTGTTCCCGTCGGCTGGTCTGGTGGTGCACGGCACGCCGTGCTAGTACGGGAGGGGCCTGACATCAGCCGGGCCCGGGTCCCTGCGGCCACAGGAAGAAAGCCGGTTCCGGCTGGCTGACTGGAAGGAAAAATCGTCGTGCCCAACTATCGGATCGGATACTTTGTCGGGAGCCTGGCCAGTGGCTCCATCAATCGCACCCTCTCGAAGGCGCTGATCAAGCTCGCCCCGGAGGATCTGGAATTCAACGAGATCCCCATCCGGGACCTCCCCCTCTACAACTCGGATTACGACGCGGACTACCCCGCCGAGGGCCGGGCGCTGAAGGAAGCGGTGGAGGCCTCGGACGGCATCCTTTTCATCTCGCCGGAATACAACCGGTCCATCCCCGGCGCCTTGAAGAACGCCATCGATTGGGGGTCCCGCCCGTGGGGGACCAACTCCTTCGCCCGCAAACCGACTGGCATCATCGGCGCTTCCCCGGGAGGCATCGGCACCGCCGTCATGCAGTCGAACATGCGCAGCGTTCTCAGCTTCCTCGACGCCCCGCAGCTCAACGCACCGGAGGCCTACATCAGCTTCAATCCGGACGTTTACGGCGCCGACGGCGACGTCAGGGACGAGTCCACGCAGGCCTTCCTGCGCCACTACATGGAGGAGTACTCCGCCTTCGTCCAGCGCGTCCTCGACGCCAACGCCGCCGGACACATCGGAGACGAGGACCCCGAATCCCGCAAATGACTTCACCACCGTAGAGGCGTTCGTGTCCGCTGGCCACTGTGGCAACAACGTGGGCGGCACTGTCGATCGGAGCACTTATCGCACGCAGTGGAGCCGCTGAGCCGAGCCTGGGTCGGGTATCACGGACCGGCCCGGGGGACTGTGCATTGCCCGGTGCCGGACGGGCGGGCATGATGCTGGGATGAGACCGGCCGGAGGAGCCAAGGACCCTTGCCTCGAACAATGGCTGCTGTCGCGAGCCGAGCGGGGCAACGACGCTACGCGGCTGCTCCCGTGGTCAGCCGGCAACGAGGTGCGCGTGCTGCTGCACGGCCGGGAGTATTTCCCGCTCTTGGCCGCCGAGTTGGATGCGACAGGGCCAGGGGACCTCATCCTCGTTGCCGGGTGGCGCATGGACGCCGAAGAGATTCTCACCGCCGACCTGACCGTGGCGGAGGCGCTGAGCCGCAGCGCGCGGCGCGGAGCACAGGTCAGGGGGTTGCTCTGGCGATCCCATCCCTCGTGGATAGTGGGCACGTTGAGACAGAACCGGGCGTTGGCCACCCACGTCAACGCATCGGGCGCCGAGATGCTGCTCGACCACCGCGTTCGCCGCTTCGGCAGCCACCACCAAAAATTCGTGGTGATCCGGCGCGCGGCCAATCCCGGCATGGACGTCGCCTTCGTGGGCGGGATGGATTTGGCCCGTTCCCGCGGCGACGACGAGACCCATCAGGGGGACCCGCAGCCCCGCAACTTCGCCAGCGCCTACGGACCGACTCCAGCGTGGCACGACGTCCAGCTGCTGCTGCGCGGACCGGTTGTCCTCGAAGTAGAAAAGGTGTTTCGAGAGCGCTGGAACGATCCCGCACCGATGACGCGGTTGCCCTGGCACCGGCTGCCAGACGTGATGCGAGGCCTGCCGCAGAAGGCCTCCCGATTGCCTCCAGAGCGGCCGGCACCGCCGGCCGCGGGCCGCTGCCAGGTGCAGTTGCTGCGCACGTACCCCAAGCGCTCCGCGGGGTACCCGTTCGCACCCGTTGGGGAGCGCAGCGTGGCCCGCGATTACGCGAAGGCGCTGCAACGAGCACGACAGTTGGTGTACGTGGAGGACCAATATCTGTGGTCGGCCGACGTCGGCCGGGTCTTCGCGGAAGCCCTGCGCCGCAATCCCGGCCTCCATGTCATCGCCGTCTGCCCCCGGTTCCCGGACCAGGAGGGCAGGCTCAAGGTTCCCCCGGCGCTGTTCGGTCAGGGATTGTCCTGGCGCATGGTCCACGAGGCCGGAGGCGACCGGCTGTTGATGCTGGACATCGAAAACGGGAGCGGCTGGCCGATCTACGTCCACTCGAAAGTCTGTGTGGTCGACGACGTCTGGGCCGCCGTGGGCAGCGCCAACCTGAACCGGCGGTCCTGGAGCCACGATTCCGAACTCACGGCCGCCGTGCTCGACGAACAGCGCGACCCAAGGCACCCGCCAGACCCGGCCAAACTCGGTGACGGCGCCCGCCCGTTCGCCCGCGACCTGCGCCTGCGGCTGCTCTGCGAACATCTGGGACGCGTTCCCGGCAATAACGCAGACCTCCTCGATCCCCGCGAGGCGGTCCGCGCCGTCCGCTCAAGCGCCGACGAGCTCGACGCTTGGTACCGTGCAGGCCGATTGCTGCCGCGGCCGCAGGGACGGCTGCGCTGCCATACCCCGGCAAAGGGGTCGCCCTGGCAGCGCCGGTTCGCCGCCCCGGCCTACCGCCTCCTCTTCGACCCCGACGGCCGCCCCCTCCGGCTGAGACTGCGGCGCCGCTACTGACCGCCCGCCCAAAGGTACGGGGGCGTCGGGCCCTTCCTTAATCCGCCCGCCTCAGCTCTCGCAGCCGACTCCATCGCCGTCGCGGTCGAATTTGGTGTCCCAGCCGGGGTCGCCGGCCCGGATCGGGGCCGCACCGGCTTCCTTCACGGCGGTGCAGTTCTTGTAGAACACGTTCCCGCCGGCCGGCGCCTCCTGGACAGGTGCCGGTACAGGCTGTTGCTCTGGCGCTGGTGCCGGCTTGGGCGCCGCCGGCGCGGCGGCCACGGGCACGTCCACTCCCCCGTCGGCCGGGACCGGCTGGTCCGGGCAGGTACTGGAGAGGATGTTCTTGATGGCGTCGTGCTCTGCCTGGGTCATCCAGAGTCCATACTTGGCTTTGACGGCAGTCTGCAGGGCCACGTACTCGCAGCGGAACGACTTGTTCGGAGGCAGCCAGGTCGCGGCATCGCCGTCGGACTTGGAGCCGTTGGTGGGCCCGTCGACCGCAAGCAGGTTAAGCGGGTCGTTGGCGAAGACTTCACGCTGGTTCTTGGCCAGCTGCTGGGCACCCTTCTGCCAGGCGTCCGAGAGGGAGACAACGTGGTCAATCTGGACGGCGGTGCTGGTCTTATTGCCGCGGACGAAGTCAATGGTCGTGGCCGTGAAAGGATCGGCCAGCACCCCTGAGGTGACCACACAGCCGCCGGCCTTGAGAATCGTGTATTCCAGATCGCGCTGGAGGATGTCGTTACGCGCGTCGCAGCCGTTACGGTCCGGGTCCAGCCAGCCGTCACCGAACTGATCTCGCGAGTATCCGGTCTTCGGGGCGCGGCCCTTGATGGCGATGCCCTCCAGCTGTTCCAGGGCGGTGCCGGCGGCGGCAGCCTCCTCCGCCGGTTCCTTGGACTGTGGGCCCTTGGGCTCCTCCGTCTTCTTGGCCGGTTCCGTGGTTTCGGGGACCAAGGTCGGTTCGGGGCTGCCGGTCACCTCGATGGTGGGGGCGGCCAGGGGCTGATCTGCTTCGGCGGGCGAGGTGCAGGCGGACAGCAGGACGGCCAGCGCCAAGCCGGCTAATGCGAGGGGCTTTTTCTTCTCCATGTCCCTTCATGTCTACGGCAGACGCCTCATCCCGTCCCGGCGGACACGCCGGAGCGCCGAGCATATGAAGGTGACGAGAGCGGAAAGGAATCGCTGGCTCACGGATCATTAGTGTTCGCGGTCGAGGAAGAGGCCGCCGACAAGAATCGGTTCCGTGGGTTCAGGGGCTCCGGAGCGGGAGGGGAAGGCAAACAAGGCCAGCACAATAGAAGGTGTTCCAGCACACCGGCGCCATGCTCCCGTTCATCGCGGTCCGCGGGCGTGGCGTCCTGGGCCTCGGCGGAATCTAGGTCGGGTGGGCCGCCGGGTTGGCCGCAGCCGCACTGTGGCCGCGGTTCCTGCACCGACAGCCGACGGCGCTGGGAGGACTGGATTCCCGGCCCCTTCCGGGACTACCTTCTTCCTGGCCCGTCGGGAAGCTGCCAAGCCGGAAGTGGAGCGACGGTGCGGGGCCATGGGTCTGCCTTCCCGTCGATTCGGCACGAGCACCAGCACCATAAAAGGGGCAAAGGCGAGTACGAGGTCGATAACGAAAAGGGTGACTTCCATGGCCAACTCCTACCCTTGGCTTTTAGGGTAGGCTCCGATTGGCGGGCACACAATGGGTTGAGGTGCCAGCCCAGGGCAGATCACGACAGTGCCTCGGATCGCCCAAATTGCATGTCAACCGGCGACGGCGGAGGGTTACCGTGATGCCTCTCCTCACTCCTAACGGCACCAAAGGGTAAGTCCTTTTGCCTTCGCTGCCCCGGTTCCCGGCCGGTCCGGACAACGCCGGTTGAAATCTCCGATCCTGTCAGAGGCCGGTGTTAGGTTGGCAGCAACCTCAGATGGAGAAAAGGAGGACGAGATGGCCAAGACACATTCCCGCGGCATCGGAATCGACTTCATGGATCCCAACTCGTGCGGCCGCTGCGATGCCTGCGACGAACTGCCCGCACCCGTGATCTGCGAGGACTGCTGCTATGACGAGGACGGCAACTTCGTCCGGCTCGTTGAATGGCCCTGCCCCGAGCTGAAATCCGCCGCGGCAGCCTAGCGCAGCCCCGCTGGCTCCCTTATCGACCACTCTGCTGGTTCCTGATGATCAGAGGGCGCCCGCACGCACAGCGGGTGCGGGCTCCCGCTACAGGAACGAAACGCTGGAGAGCGCCATCCAGACGAGCCCACCAAAGACGGCTGCCGCGAGAATCGGCAGCATTGCGATGATGATCGCCCATACTCCCGGCTTTCTGCCTGAACCAGTCGATAGCGCCATGAGGCCGGCGATCAGGCCTGCCAGCAACGGCAGCAACGACGCCCACATGAGCGCCCAGGCCGTCGGCAGCAGCAGGCCGGCCAGGAAGAGTGCCAGGCCCAAGAGAGATAGTCCCAAGGCAAGCTTGCCCGTCTTCTCTTCCGCTGCCTGTGCGTGAACTCGTTCAGTCTGCACGACTGGTCCAATCTGTCGGGAGGGTCAAGCTCAGAAGAAGGCTATACCAATCTGCTGGTAGGCCAGCAGCGGCCCACACCAAGCACCATCCAACCAGATCATCGGATCATTCAGAGAGCCGACAATGATCGGGCCCGGTCACCGCCACGGTGAAAACGACATCGCTGCAGGAACCGTCCGTATCTACCCGCAGCAGCGATAACAGCGCATCAGGTGCCGATGGGGACGACTCGGCGGCACTAATCGTTGGGGTAATGGGTGCACTCCGGCGTTGATAGGCGTCCCCCACCTCCCGGGACGTATGGGTGTTGTGGCGCCTTCCGAACGACGGACTTCGCCGAAGTTGCATGCGTCGGGTCCGGGTGCCGTTGGAGCGAATTATGAGGAGAAGGAGGTATCTTGCTGGTTGTTTTGACGGGGATTGATGGCTCGGGAAAAACAACGGCCGGACGGGCAATGGTTACTGCCGCACGGCGAGACGGCAAGGACGCACTCCTGCTCGGGAACTACGCCGGCCGGCGCAGGTTAGCGCTGCTTAGCGCTCGGTGCGGGGTCCGGATCCCTCCGCGGTTTGCGGATGCGGTGGAGACAATAATCCGCACTGGCAATGTGCTGATCTCCCATGCCCGGATCCGCAACTATCCGGGCTTGGTGATCATGGACCGTCACCTGCACTGCCAGTTGGCGTTGCGGCAGGCGCGGGGCCTCCCCCGAGGACGCCTTCTTCCCTTCCTCCTAAGGAAGCTGCCAAAACCTGATCTGATCATCCACCTCGTGATCGACCCCGAACAGGCGCATCGCCGAGTCTTGGCACGCGGAACGGACAAGGAAACTCTCAATGACCTCAACTCGTTCCGCGCCGCCTACCGTTCGCTTCCCGAATACGCGCACTTCACCGAACTGGCCTCCAATGGTACGCCGGCGGAGGTACTCTCCAGACTGACCATCGCCATAGCCAACACAGGCAGGAGCAGAGCAAAAAACTTTGGGCCGGAGCGGTCAGACCAAGGCCAAAATCAGCTTTGCGGGCACTGAGTTTCGGCGCGGACACGTTCAGCCATTTCATGTAAAACGCAGAACGCCCCTAGGGATGGCCATGATAACCGTGGGCTGGACTCATTTTGCGGAGAACGACCTAGGGGCAGGAGGTGGACAGCACCGAGGTCGTCCTTGCAACAGCGTCCCCATACAGCTAGAGAAAGGAAAACTTCTATGACTTCCGAGACCGATCCGGTCGAACGTACTCCCGGTTCTGCCCGCTTGAATGACGTCTCCGCTCTTCGTCGCGGGGACCAGATTGAAGCCACTAGCCCCGACGGCGCACGTTATCGCGGCTGGGTGGAAGAGACTGCCCCGGAAATGGGAGTCGTTTGGATCAAGGACGAAAGGTTCGGCAACCGCAGCATGCTGGACAGTGTCGACTACAGCATCCGTGTCATTCGCAGTTGAGACGCTAACGCAGGATGATCAAAGGCGAGAAGCGCTTTCGGTCCGGCGTCAGCACTCCTCCATCCACGGACAGGATACACAAGGACCAAGCAGCGCTTTCGAAGCTGACGTGACGCAAGGGGTCGTCGGTCCTCGTAGTAAGCCATCAAGGCTAGCAGCACGAGCGGAAGCCAGGCAGGAACACCTATGCCGTGCAGTCAGTCCTGACCGGAAACAGTGCGGCTTTGCACCGGAATAGGCTATAGACATGACCAACCGCGAACCATTGTTCATTCGGGGTTTGCGCCGCCGGACCGACGGACTGGTGAATCGCCCAAGAGCAGTAAGCCGAATCTCCGCCTACGTGTACGGCAATGTCTTGGTGCTGGCGGCCATTGTCGCCTCCACTCCGTCCGCGGTCCGCACGGGTGAAGCTCTCATCTACATCCTAGGAACAGCGCTGACCACCTTTTGCGCTCACATCCTCGCGAACGGTTTCAGTGCATCAGCAGTGGGCGGCAAACTCTCCCGAACGGAAATGCTTCGATTAGTCATGGATGCCGGCCCGATCCTGACATCGGGGCTGATGCCAGCGGTTATGGTCAGCCTTTCTGCAGTGGGGCGGTTTGACGATCGGCTTGGACTTGCCGCGGCAGCTGTGCTGATCCTGGTCCGACTTGCCTCCATCGGCCTTGTCGTCCAAAGGCTGACCGGCAGGGCCGCCCAGGGAGGTGCGCTGTGGGGCGGTATCGCTCTTGCCATCGTCGCCAGCGTTATCGTTGCAGTGAAACTTCTGATCGCCCACTGAGATAAGTCGCGCCAGGGCCAACCAAGATTGCAACCGCTGCGAGCCTGGTCCTCTCTCCGTGCACGGACCCATTCCCGAGACCGCCCGTAATTCGTCGTCATGGCGCAGCCGCAACGAGTCGACTGATCCAGATGCCAAGTAGCACGATGGTGCCCACCCAAGACACCAACCATATGACCGCGCTGGCTGGCTGCTTTGGCTGCATAGCGCTGCACGACAAGCAGACGGCCTTGCCACCTCACCAAGGCACTGGCCTAACGGTCAACGGCCCAGCAAAGCAGTGGGATTTTCATCACATAACGCTAGCCTGGTCAGAATCGGGTTTGTTGCCAAGGGCCAAGGTGGCCTCCTTTCAGGTGGCCGTTGCTATGCACTCAATGCCCAGTTTGGCCGCTAGGGGTCAGGAGAACTGCGCTATCCGTGACTTGACCGATTCCGTGTAAACAACCGTTTCGGGTAGCGGGTAGTCCGACGTCACGCCATGGAAGCCCTCGTAGTTGGAGCCGATCGCGGTATCGAGATCCGGGCTGATCTCCAGCAGATGCCGGATAATCACCCTGGCCGTGATGTTGTCTTCCGTGTCGGCCAGGTCCAGCGGCCGGCCGGCCAGCTGCGAGGCCCACTCCTGGTTGAACGGCATCACCTGCATGACGCCCAGCGCCCCGGCGGAGGAAACGGCACCCGGAGCGAAGCCCCCTTCCTGCTCGGCCGAACGCCAAGGCCAGCGCCTCGTCGACACCCATCGAGCGGGCGATCGCCGCGACCAGCGACGCTGCCCGCGGGATGCTCCGCCGGCGCGGCCGGCGCCTGCTGCCCCTTCTTCCGCTGTCCGCTGGGGCGCCTATTTGGCCGCGGGAGCCCCAAACAGGGTGCCCAGATTGATCTTGATCTCCCGCTCTTGCGCGTGCTTCTCCTAAGCCGCGGTTTCGGATGCCAAGGCGGCCGGGGCCGACCCTAGAACGACGGCGGCCGCAAGAAGCGCAGCAGGGACGGCGGTGCGGGAACGGAGGGAACTCATGGCGGCCCATGTGTCCGGACCACCCGCCGCGCTCAACATCGCGCTAACGGTACCTGCCCTGCTCCGCGTCCATCTGAATGCCGCACTGCGGTCATCGATGGTTGCGGCCTGGGGGTGCTCCGACGTGTTCACCTGCCACCACCGCGGGTCACATAACAACTTAAGCAAACGCAAAGGTCAACTCCGCAGGCCCGCAACCGGTACCCGCTATCCTTCAGCTGAGACGTTTATTTCAGCAGAGAGCGGGCGTATGGGACGGGGGCGGTTCCAACGAGGAGTTGGCGCAGTCATCGCGGTGACTGCGGCTGGCGCGGCTGCGACGCTTTGGTCCGCCGTTGCCGCAAACGGTCCGGAAGCGCCCGCTCCCCCCTCCGAAGGCGTGATTTTCGGGTTATGGAGCTTCCTCTACGACACGCAGGTTCCTCCCGCGCGGGTGATTCTGGCGGCCGCAGCCTTGGCGCTTCTGCTGGTGACCGGCCTAGCGCTGCTCGAGCGGCTCGTGTCGACCAGATCGCGCCGCTCCACCGACCACCGGGCAACTCCCCTGGCTCCGAGGCCGGTGATGGCCACAACCCGCGGTGTCTACGCAGGCCCGGTTACGGTGACCGCATTGATCCCGGCGCACAATGAGGAGGCTTCCCTCCCCGAAACCATCGCTTCCCTGCTGGCGCAGTCGCACAAGCCGGAAAGAATTATCGTCGTCGCCGATAACTGCACCGACTCTACCGTCCGCCTTGCCGCCGAAGCCGGGGTCGAAGTGTTCGAAACAGTCGGCAACACGCAGAAGAAGGCCGGAGCGCTCAACCAGGCGCTCAATAAGCTGCTGCCGGGCCAAGGCGACAACGACGTCGTGATGGTGATGGACGCCGACACCAGACTCGACGACGGCTTTCTGGCGGCCGCGGTCCAACGCTTTACAGACGACCGCGCGCTGATGGCGGTGGGCGGGTTGTTTTACGGCGAGGAAGGGCACGGGCTGCTTGGCCAGTTCCAACGCAACGAGTACATCCGCTACGCCCGTGAGATGCGCCGCCGGCGCGGCCGGGTGTTCGTGCTCACCGGCACCGCCTCCCTCTTTCGTCCCGCTGCGCTGCGCGCGGTGGCACTGCAGCGCGGACAGTCGATTCCAGGAAAGCCAGGTGACGTCTATGACACCGCGGCGCTGACGGAAGACAACGAGCTGACCATCGCACTGAAGTCCCTCGGCGCCCTGACGATCTCCCCGGCGCAGTGCACCGTCGTCACCGAACTGATGCCGAGCTGGCGCACCTTGTGGGCACAGCGCCTGCGCTGGCAGCGCGGTGCCCTGGAGAACATCGGCGCCTACGGCGTCACTCCACAGACGCTTCGTTACTGGGCCCAGCAACTGGGCATCGGCTACGGCGTCATCGCCCTGGGCTCCTACCTGCTGCTCATCGCGCTGATGGCGCTCTCAATTGATGAGTGGATCTTGTTCCCATTCTGGCTCGGGATGGGTGCCCTGTTCGCCCTGGAACGGACGGTCACGGTGTGGAAGGGCGGCTGGCGGGCTCGCGCGCTGGCACTCACGCTGTTGCCCGAACTGTGCTTCGACATGTTTTTGAACATCGTCTACGTCAAGGGGATCATCGACATATCCCTGGGTCGGAAGGCCACTTGGAAGCACGTCACGCGCAGCGTCCCCGCGCCAGCGAAGGCGGCCCAATCATGACTGGCGCCTATTTCATACTGCCTGCCGGAATCCTGCTTCCCGAATCAATCCTTTACTCCGAGCTGTTTGCTGTCCTGGCCGCCTTCGTCGCCATAAACACCGTCATGTATGCCGCGCTGGCCGTGGCCAAGATCCTACCCAAGGTCTACCCCGCAGACTGGATCCGCAGAACGAACCAGCGCTCCGAGACCCGCAGCATCCACCCTGACGCACCCCACTAAGCAGGCTCACGCAACATTGGCAATACGATTCTTCCATACTTCAGATATGCAAAAAGGGGAGGGAACGCACCCTACCCAGAAGGTATCGGGCAATGGACAAAGTCCAGAGTCGGCTTGGTTTGATGCCATATTTGAGGGTCTTTGGTGCCATCTTCAAACACTGGGCAACTTCGGCCCGTGTCAGGAGCTGCTTCGGCAGGTCAGCGGACGAAGGCGCAATGCGAGTCGGATCGTTGCTGGATGCCATGGGGTCCTGTTTCACTCGGTCAGCGGCCCTGTTGGCTGCTTTCCGCCCATGTGTCCGGACCTGTACCGACGCCTCTCCACTGCACCGTGCTCGCGCTCCTTGGGCAAGGTCCGGAGCAGTTACCAATTCTTAAAATATTCTTGGATTTCGCTAATCCAGACGCAAAGCAACCCCTCTCGACTCGCATTCTGACTAGTCAGAGAGGGGTTCGCGGAGCCCCCTGCCGGATTCGAACCGGCGACCCCCTGTTTACAAGACAGGTGCTCTGGCCAACTGAGCTAAGGAGGCGTGCTGGCCTAAGAGCCAGCGTGCCGGACAAAACCGGCTAGATAAGGTTAGCCCAGGCGGCGGCCCTGCGTGAAACCGCAGCAACCGCCGCCTGGATGCTGGCCGGGACCAGCCCGGCGGATGGCTTAGGCGCGGGCGTCGATGATGCCCTGGGCAAACTCCTGGAAGTTGCCGGAGTTCGTCCACTTCTGGCCGTCAACGAAGACCGCCGGGGTGCCGCCAACCTGGTATTCGTTGAACGTCTGGTTCACGAACGCGGTCCAGGGGCGGAATTCGCCGTCGTCAATGCAGGAGGCAACGTCGGTTGCTCCCGCGGACTCGGCGATGCTCGCCAGGGTGGCGTTGTCCAGTCCGGCCCCGCCTTCCGTCGGCTGCTGCGCGAAGAGCTGGGTCAGGTAACCGTTAAAGGCCTCGGGGTGGGAGTCGGCCACGCAGGCCACGGCGTTGGCCGCACGGGACGAGTAGTTGGTGGTGGACACGCGGTCGAGGAAGGTCGCCACCCGGTACTCCACCGTTGCCTCGCCGGAGGAGGTGAGGTCGGTCAGGTACCCGCCGTACTGCCCTTCGAAGTCCTTGCAGACCGGGCAACCCATGTCCACGTACACCACGATGTTGGCCGGTTCGCCCTCAGGTGCGGCAGCAACCCCCGGCGGCACGATGGTATCGCCCTCGGTGGCGGCCGGTTCCGGGATGTTGTTCACGTCGACCTGGATGGGCTCGGTGTCCGCCAGCCCGTCCTGGGTGATGGTGTACCCGCCGAACTCATTGCCGTGGGCCGGCGCGGCACCGGTATCGGCTACCTGCCCGCGCTGGTTGGTGATCACAACCCCTGCAATCACAGCGATGATCACCAGGACAGCGACGACCACCCCGCCCTTGACCAGCAGCGAGTTCCGCTTTTCGCGCTTCTGCTGCTCTTCGCGTATCTGGCGGGCCTTCTCGCGGGCCGCAGCAGTGCGCTCGGCCTTGGTCGGCTTAGGGCTGTGTTGGGTAGCCATGGATCCTCGCGTCTTGTTGGTCTGCTTCGCCCAGGCAGGGCACTACAGATCTAGTTTAGTTGCAACTTCAATGTTCAGGCGGAACGAGTGGCCGCGTTCACGTTTACTGCTTCAGTGCGCCCCGGAGAAGCCTCAGGTTGCCATTCCTTATAAAGTCATGAACAGGACGGTATACACAAAGGAGAGGTCAGTTGGCGAATTCCGCAGAGATGAACGGTCTGGAAGCAGAAGGACCTCAGTACGGGGAGTACGACCTGATCGTCGTCTCCAACCGCCTGCCGGTGGACCGCGCCCCCGAGGACGACGGCCAGGGCCCCTGGCGGCGCTCGCCCGGCGGGCTGGTCACGGCGCTGGCCCCGGTGATGGCGAAGAGCGACGGCGCTTGGGTGGGCTGGCCGGGGGTGCCGGACGAGAAAGTCGACCCGTTCGACCACGACAACATGCACCTGGTCCCGGTGACCCTGAGCGCCGACGACGTAGAGCTGTATTACGAAGGCTTCTCCAACGCCACGCTCTGGCCGCTTTACCATGACGTGATTGCTCCGCCGGAGTTCCACCGCGCCTGGTGGGAGTGCTACAAAGCGGTCAACCGGCGCTTCGCCGAGGCCACGGCGGAGATCGCCGCCGAAGGCGCAACCATCTGGGTGCAGGACTACCAGTTGCAGCTGGTTCCCAAGCTGCTGCGCGAGATGCGCCCGGATTTGAAGATCGGTTTCTTCAACCACATCCCGTTCCCCCCGCTGGAGATCTTCGCCCAGCTGCCCTGGCGCCGGCAGGTGATTGAGGGCCTGCTCGGCGCGGACCTGGTGGGCTTCCAGCGCCCCAGCGACACCAGCAACTTCCTGCGCTGCGTGCGCCGCTTCAGCGGGCTCAATGTGCGCCAGCAGCAGGTGCACGTGGTTGATAACGACGGCGGTGCCCGCCTCTGCAGGGCCGGCGCCTTCCCGATCTCGATCGATGTGGCCCATATCAGCGAGCTGGCCAACAGGCCGGATGTGATCGCCCGGTCCGAGCAGATCCGGCAGGAGCTGGGCAACCCGGACACCGTCTTGCTGGGCGTGGACCGGCTGGACTACACCAAGGGCATCAGGCACCGGGTCAAGGCGTATGGCGAGCTGTTGGAGGACGGCAAGGTGGACGTGCAGAACGCCGTGCTGATCCAGGTGGCCTCGCCCAGCCGCGAGCGCGTCGAATCCTACCGGCTGTTGCGCGAGGAAATCGAAGGTTCGGTGGGCCGGATCAACGGCACGTTCGACACCCTGGAAAACACCGCCATCCGCTATCTGCACCACAGCTACCCGGTGGAGGAAATGGTGGCGCTCTACCTGGCCGCGGACGTGATGCTGGTGACCGCGCTGCGCGACGGCATGAACCTGGTGGCCAAGGAGTACGTTGCCTCCCGCAAGGGGGTGGACGGGGCGCTGGTGCTCAGCGAATTCGCCGGTGCCGCCGACCAGCTCAAGCAGGCCATCCTGGTCAACCCGCACGACATCGACGGGCTCAAGGATGCCATCGTCCGGGCGATCAACATCCCGCCGGCCGAGGCCACCCGCCGGATGCGGGCCATGCGCCGGCAGATCCTGCAGAACGACGTCGAGCACTGGTCGCGCGCGTTCCTGAAGGCGCTCCAACAGCCGCAGGCCGATGACTGAGCGCCGCGACGCGGGGCAGCCGCGCGTGCCCGCAGTCCCCGACGCCGGCGCCCCCGACGCCGGTGCCCCTAACGCCGGTGTCCCCGGCACCGGTGCCGGTGCCGGCCGGGATCTGGTGCCGCTGGAGCTGCGGGCGGCGCTGGAGCATCTCGCCCGCACCGAGACGCTGCTGGTGGCACTGGACTTCGACGGGGTGCTGGCGCCGATCGTGCCGCGGGCGGAGGACGCCCGTCCCCTGCCGGCCTCGGCAGCCGCCGTGGCCGCGCTGGCTGCCCTGCCGGGGACGTCCACGGCCTTCATCTCCGGCCGGGCGCTGGCGAGCCTGCGCTCCGTCGCCTCCCCGGACGACCGGACGCTGCTCATCGGCTCGCACGGCGGGGAGGTCTTCACCGGACCGGACAGCCCTCCCCTGGTGCTGGACGAAGTGCAGCAGCAGGCGCTGGCGGCGGCGACCGCCGTCGTCGAAAAAGTCGTGGCCGCCCACCCGGGCACCCGGCTGGAAACCAAGCCGGCCGGCGTCGTACTCCATACCCGCACGGCCGCCGACGACGTGGCGGCGGCGGCCACGGAGCGGGCCCGCGCCGCGCTCCGGGAGGTCCCCGGGCTGCACATCAGCGACGGCAAGCGCGTGCTGGAGACGTCGGTGCTGAGTGCCGACAAGGGCCAGGGCCTCGGACTGCTGCGCTCTTTCACCGGCGCGACGGCGGTCTTCTTCGCCGGCGACGACGTCACCGACGAACACGCCTTCGCCGTGCTGCGGGACTCCGACGTCGGCGTCAAGGTGGGGCCAGGCGACACCGCCGCGGCCTACCGGGTGGACTCGCCGCAGACGTTCGCCGCCGCGCTGGCCCTGCTGGCCGGGCTGCGGGCCGCTGCCCGGCCGGCCTAGCGCGGCGTACGCACGGCCGGCCCGGGGCGCGTTGACAGCCGTGGCATACTGAGGGCGTGAACCGCCTCACACCGTTGTGCGGCGGGCTCGGAAACTGAATACGCACCCATCACTACGGATCGTCGGGCACGTACCTGCCCGTGAAGGGAAACGACATGGCAACGGTAACGTTCGACAATGCCACGCGCTTATACCCGGGCACCGAAAAGCCTGCGGTGGACAGCCTCAAGCTGGAGATCGCCGACGGCGAGTTCCTGGTCCTCGTAGGCCCGTCGGGCTGCGGCAAGTCCACCTCGCTGCGGATGCTGGCCGGCCTGGAAGACGTCAACTCGGGACGGATCCTGATCGGCGACCGCGACGTCACCGACGTACCGCCGAAAGACCGCGACATCGCCATGGTGTTCCAGAACTACGCGCTGTACCCGCACATGTCCGTTGCCGACAACATGGGTTTCGCCCTGAAGATCGCCGGCGTGTCCAAGGAAGAACGCATCGAGCGGGTCCGCGAGGCAGCCAAGCTGCTGGACCTGGAGGAGTACCTGGACCGCAAGCCCAAGGCGCTCTCCGGCGGCCAGCGCCAGCGCGTGGCGATGGGCCGGGCGATCGTGCGGAACCCGCAGGTGTTCCTGATGGATGAACCGCTGTCCAACCTGGACGCCAAGCTGCGCGTGCAGACCCGCACGCAGATCGCCTCGCTGACCCGCCGGCTGGGCGTCACCACCGTCTACGTCACCCACGACCAGGTCGAAGCCATGACCATGGGCGACCGCGTGGCGGTGCTCAAGGACGGCATCCTGCAGCAGGTGGACACCCCGCGCGCCCTCTACGACCGGCCGGCAAACGTCTTCGTGGCCGGCTTCATCGGCTCGCCGGCCATGAACCTGCTCGAACTTCCCGTGACCGACGGCGGTGTGCAGTTCGGCGGCCTGACATACCCGGTGCCGCGCGACCTGCTGGACGCCGCGCACGGAAACACCGTGACGTTGGGAGTCCGGCCGGAGGACCTGGAGCGCGCCGAGGACGGCCAGGGGCTCGCGGTGTTCGTGGACGTCGTCGAGGAACTGGGCGCCGATGCATACGTCTACGGGCACACCGAGCTGGACGGAAAGCGCTACGACATCACCGGCCGCGTGGACGGACGCACCCCGCCGCCGGCCGGCAGCACCACGTATGTGCGGCCCAAGGAGGGTCACGTGCACCTGTTCGACACCCAGAACGGGCTGCGGCTGGGCGAGCATGCCCCCGACACCCCGCCGGCGTCGGTGGCGGACCTCAATACTCCGATCGAAGCCGGCAAGACGGCCGACTAGGTCTCCGAGCCTAGGATGTAGTCATCATGGCTGACCATCCCGGCACCGGCGGCCCCGTCCAGGGGGCCGCGGACACGGCCCTGTCCGGCGGGGCCGCGTCGATAGCGTCCCTGAGCATCACCGCGGCTACCACCGACGAGCGGCTGCTGGATCTGCCGTGGCATATGGCCCTCGAAGACTGGCCCCCGGAAAACCTGGCCGCGTTGCCCCGCGGGCTGTCCCGGCACGTGGTCCGGTTCGCTCCGCTGGGCGCAGGCGTGGTGGCGATCAAGGAGACCGGCGAAGACGCCGCCCGGCACGAATACCAGATGCTGCGCAAGCTGCAGCGGCTGGCTATCCCCTGTGTGGAACCGGTGGCCGTGATGACCGGGCGGCTGCGCACCGACGGCACTCCCCTGCAACCGGTGCTGGTCACCCGGCATCTTCGTTTCTCGCTGCCGTACCGCGCCCTGTTTTCCCAGACGCTGCGGCGGGAGACCCTGACCCGCCTGATCGACGCGCAGGCGCTGCTGCTGGTGCGCCTTCACCTGGTGGGGTTCTTCTGGGGCGATGTCTCCCTGTCCAACACGCTCTTCCGCCGGGATGCCGGAGCGTTCGCTGCCTATCTGGTGGACGCCGAAACCGGCGAACTGCACCAGCGGCTCTCGGACGGCCAGCGCGAGCACGACCTCGAGATCGCCCGGGTGAATATCGCCGGCGAGATGATGGACCTCGTCGAGGGCGGGCTGCTCGAGGAAAGAGTGGATCCGGTGGCGACCAGCGAGCGGATCATGGACAGCTACCGCAAGCTGTGGGTGGAATTGACGGCGCAGGAATCGTTCGACCTGGGTGAGCGGTGGCGGGTTAACGCCCGCATCCGCCGCCTAAACGACCTGGGGTTCGATGTGGAGGAGTTCTCCATCAATACCACCGCCGACGGAGCCACCATCCAACTCCAGCCCAAGGTGGTGGACGCCGGACACCACCAGCGCCGGCTGCTGCGGCTCACGGGCCTCGATGTGCAGGCGAACCAGGCACGCAGGCTGCTCAACGACCTGGATGCCTACCGGGCGGACAACCAGCCGGAGCAGAGCGAGGAGATCAGCGCCCACAGCTGGGTCCGTCATGTCTTCGAACCGATCGTCCGGGCCATCCCGCGCGAGCTGGCGGGCAAGCTGGAACCGGCCGAGGTGGTCCACCAGGTGCTTGAGCACCGCTGGTATATCTCCGAGGCGCAGGACCGGAACGTGCCGCTGGCGGAGGCAGTGCAGTCGTACGTCGATACGGTGCTGCGGCACCGCCGCGACGAGGCCGCCATCATGCTCAATCCGGATGCGCGAACCGCCGCCGCCCTGGACGCGGCCGAGACCGACGAAGGCTGACTGCGCTCAGGCGGGTCCGGGCTGCTGCTGCCCTCCGGTCTTGCTGAAGATTGCCACGAGGAAGTCCGACGACGGGGTGAACGGCCGCAGGTCCCAGGTGGTCAACCGCAGGTCGGCCGTCAGGCCCGCCGCCGCGGCGTCGGAGAAGAACTCGTCGAAGTCGTAACCCCGGCCTGCGCCGAACCCGGCCACGAGCCGGCCCGCCGGAGCCAGGTGGCCAGCCAGGTTGCGCAGCACCTCGCCCGAGGTGCCCGGGGCGAGGAAGGTCAGCACGTTGCCGGCGCTGACAATCACGTCGAACGGCTCGGCGATGCCCTGGGCGGGCAGGTCCAGCTCCGCCAGGTCGCCGACCAGCCAGGTGCAGTCCGGATGGTCCGTGCGGGCCGCTTCGATCAGCTCGGGATCAATGTCGACGCCGACCACCGTGTGTCCGCGGCGCGCCAGTTCGCCGCCCAGCCGCCCCGGTCCGCAGCCGGCGTCGAGGATCCGGCTGCCGCGCGGCACCATCGCGTCCACCAGCCGGGCCTCACCGTGCAGGTCGGTGCCTTCGGCGCGCATCTGCTCGAAGCGCTGGATGTACCAGGCCGAATGGCCCGGATTTCGGCGCTTCATTTCTTCCCACAACGTCTCTTTCCTCATGCCACCAGCCTACGCGTGGCGGGCGCGCGGCCGGCCCGCATGTCGCGCGACCGGACCGGCTCAGGCCGACGTGGGCTCGGAGATCCGCGCCGGCAACGCCTTGCCCGGATTGAGCAACCCCCGCGGGTCGAACACATCCCTCAGCCGGCGCTGCAGTTCCAACACCTCTTCGCGCTGCTCCCGCCCCAGCCACCGCACCTTGAACTGCCCGATGCCGTGCTCGCCGGTAATCGTGCCGCCTAGCGCGAGCCCGACGTCGATGGATTCGTCCAGCGCCTCGTTGAGCGCTGCCACCTTGGCCGCGTCCCCGCGTCCGACCCAGAAGGTCGGATGCAGGTTGCCGTCGCCGGCGTGTGCCACCACTTTGAGTCCGACGCGGTGGCGCTCGGCGATTTTCTGCAGTTCGTTGATGTAGTGCACCAGCTGGGACCGGGGGACCGCGACGTCCTCCCCCACCCGGTAATCATCGTCCACCTCGGCGCCGCGGCTGTGCCGGCGCAGATCCATCAGCCGGACCGCTTCGGCGGTGTCCGCCGCCTTGATCTCGCCGCCGAGCCCGGTGAGGACCCCGCGGATGATGCCGGCTTCCACCTCGGCCGCATAGCCGTCCGTCTGGATCAGCAACAGCGCCCCGCCGCGGCTGCGCAGGTTGGAACCTTGCTCCCGGTCCAGCTGCGCCAGGGTGTTTCCGTCCACCAGTTCCATGATCGCCGGCTGCACCCGCGCCCGCCCCACCGCCAAAACCCCGGCCGCGGCAGTTGCCACGTCGGGGAAGAACGCTGCCACCGTCTCCAGGGCGGCAGGCAGATAGCGCAGCCGCAGCGTCGCTCCGACCACCACGCCCAAGGTTCCCTCGGAGCCAACGAACAGTCCGGTCAGGTCGTAACCGGCGACGCCCTTGAACGTCCTGTGGCCGGTGTGGATCAGCGTCCCGTCGGCGAGCACAACGTCCAGCGCCAGCACGGATTCGCGCGTCACCCCGTACTTGGCACAGCGCAGCCCGCCGGCGTTCGTCGCAATGTTCCCGCCAATCGTCGAGCTGCGATAGCTGGCCGGGTCCGGCGCGTACATCAGCCCATACTCGGCGACGGCGGCGTTCAGGTCGGCGTTGATCACGCCCGGTTCCACGCGGGCGATCTCGTCCTCCGGATGGATCTCCAGGATCCGGTTCATGGCCGCCAGGCTCAGCACCAGGCAGCCTTTGGACGCGTGCGCGCCGCCGGACACCCCGGTGCCGGCCCCGCGGCACACTACCGGCACTCCCGCCGCATGCGCGGCGCGCATCACGGCCTGCACGTCCGCCACGCTCTGCGCGCGGACGACGGCGATGGGCAGCTGATGGTCGAGGACCGGGCCTTGGTCGGTGGCACAGGCAGCCAAATCCGCCGGTTCCGTGCTGACCAACCCTGTGGGCAACGCCCGCTGAAGGTCCTCAAGAAAAGAGTCAGTCACGCGCTCGATGCCGCCGGGGGCACTTCCGTGATGCTTGCTGCTCACGCGGTCCCTCCCATGAACCGGACGTAGCGGCCGAGCACCTGCGGCCAGCTCTCGGCATAGGCGGCCCGCTCCCGCCCGCGCTCGGGCATGTCCTCCCAGCCGGAGTGGGTCAGCCGCACCTCCGTGCGGTTATCGCCGGCGGCCACGAAGTCGACGTCGACTAGGCCCGAGGACCCGGGACCCGTGCCCGGGTGCCAGGTACAGCGCAAGTGGCTGCCGGGAGCCCATTCCACAATCTCGCCCCAGACATGGACCTCATCGTCCAGCGTCGTTTCTGTCAGCACGTGGTCTTCGAACTCCACGTGGCTGCCCTCACCGGCCACGCTTTGGCTGTCTACCGGCCACCACAAATGAATGAGATCCGTGAAACCGCTGAAGGCCTCCCGGCTGTCCCGCGGAACGGTGACGCGGCAGTGGACCGGTTCCCCGCTCTTGGATGGTTCCGGCTCGCGCGGCGCATGGGAGAACAAGGACGAATTCATAGCCCCAGCCTAGTCCGGTTGGGTGGGGTGGTTGGTGGTTAAACGCGGGAAGGCCCCGCCATCGTTGGCGGGGCCTTCCCGTGTTCAAAGAATGTCCGGCGGCGACCTACTCTCCCACACCCTCCCGAGTGC
>NZ_JBNHHW010000009.1:0-184401 GCF_059092625.1 Arthrobacter sp. Y3221114 | reverse complement strand
CTGAGCGACATCACTGGCGCGGCTGGCCCCGCGAAGACTGCGACGGCGGAAGACACGGCACCGGCAGCACCGGCACCTGCACAGATATCCGCCGGCAACGGCAGCGGAAGCGGCAGCAGCAGCTTCGCTGGAGGCACGTCCGGGGACGGCGGTGTTGCGGTTCCCGGGCCGGCACCGGCCGGCGGCTGCGGCCGGGTTGCACCTGTCTGCGGCGGCGGTGGCCGGGCCGCATCCGGCAGCGGTGACCGCGCCGGTGCGGGGCCGGGGATGCTGGTCACCATGCCCTTGACCACGCTGCTGGGACTCAGCGAAGAGCCGGGGGACTTGGCCGGGCACGGACCGATTCCACCGGACGTGGGACGGCAACTGGCGCAGCTGGCGAAATCCTGGTTGCTGGTGCTCACCGACGACCACGGTCAGGCGATCGCGGCCGCCCGGAAACTGCGGATCCCGCCCGAGTGGCTCAAACGCTTGGTCCGTGTCCGGGACCGGCACTGCCGCTTCCCCGGATGCCGCCGCGCGGCCAGATACTGCCAGATCGACCATGTCCTCGCATGGGACGACGGCGGGCCAACCGTGCTGGAAAACCTGCAGTGCCTGTGCAGCGCGCACCATGCGGCGAAGACCGGCGGGCACGTCCGCGCCGCTGCCGGGCCACACGGCGAGATCACGTGGACCACGCGCACCGGCCACCGCAAGACCACGCATCCGGACGAGGGCTGGGACACCCTCCTGCCTCGGCCGAAGGAAACGGAAGCCGCTGCCAACGGCGGTGGCGGAAGCGGAGACAACACCGACGGCGCCGAAGATACCGCCGGAGACGCGGCCGCCGGCGGGGCCAGCACCGGTGGTACGCGGAATCGGAAGCCCCGCCGTACGTTGGGCGGCATCGAGCTGCCCGACGACGGGGACGCCGATCCGAATGCGCCGCCCCCATTCTGACTCCGGCGCTGCATCTTCTGACTCCGGCGCTGCATCGCACCTGAAGGCCTCACGGGTGGCGCTTCTACAGCCGGCAACGGTGTCGCGGGTCCGGGCATGCCAGTCACGTCCAGGTTGCTGGGACTCAGCCAGGAGTCCGGTACCTTGCCGGGCACGGGCCGATTCCATCGGATGGAGTCCTGGAAAACTCGAACCCCGCGCCATGAAACTCGAAGCCTCGCCGCCACGGAACCGCGCGGCAAGGTGTTTTGCCTGCCGTTGGCCGAAAATTCACCACTGCTCGGCCTGCCGGTCGAATTCGTTCACCACACTGGAGGACGATCCGACAGTTCTAAGCAGAAGGTGAAGACGTGACCGAAACCAAGAAGCGCTACCTGCCGATGCTGGGCCATGTGTCCGGAAAACGCAGCGCCGTGACCTGCGCGCTCAAGTGCGACAACGCCTGTGCCAAGGGCGTCTGCAACACCTCGGACAATAACTACTTCCGGGACATCGTCTCCGCCGAATACTCCCGCCGCCGGATGATGGGGTTGGGCGGCGCCGGTGCGCTGGCGCTGATGTTCGGCGGCGGGGCGGCCGCGGAGGCACAGGTTGGGCTGGCCCCGGCCGCCAAGGCCGGGCGCGGGCCGGGCAATCCAAGCAAGCTCAAGTTCGACGGCATCCAGGCCGTGCCGAACAACGTGGACGACGTCGTGGTGCCCAAGGGCTACAACTGGGATCCGGTGATCCGCTGGGGCGATCCCCTGTTCCACGACGCCCCGGAATTCGATCCGGAGAACCAGACCAAGGAGTCCCAGTCGGGCCAGTTCGGCTACAACAACGACTACCTGGACATCATCGAGATCCCGGGCAGCAAGGGCAAGCGTGCGGTCCTGTTCGCCAACCACGAGTACACCAACGAGGGCATCATGTTCCCGCCGGACATGCCCGTCGAGCGCCAGCGCGAGGTAGCCATGGCCGCGCACGGGCTGTCCGTGGTGGAGCTGGAGCGCAAGGGCAAGGGCCAGCCGTGGACCTACGTCCGCGGCGCCAGGCTGAACCGCCGGTTCCTGATGGACACGGAATACGAACTCACCGGACCGGCTGCCGGCTCCGACCTGCTGAAGACGAAGGCCGATCCCACGGGCCGCATCGTGCTGGGGACGCAGAACAACTGCGCCGGCGGCACCACCCCGTGGGGGACCGTGCTCTCGGGCGAAGAGAACTTCAACCAGTACTTCAAGGTGTCGGCACCGACCGCCGAGCAGCGCCGCTACGGCCTGACCAGCGCCAACCCGTCGCGCGGCTGGCACATCCCGGAACCGCGCTTCGACACCGACCGGCCCGAGGGCAAGAACGAAGACAACCGGTTCGGTTGGATCGTGGAGGTGGACCCGTTCGATCCCACCTCCACCCCGCGCAAGCACACCGCCCTGGGGCGGTTCAAGCATGAGGGCGCCAACGTGACCATCGCCGCCTCCGGCCACGCGGTGTCCTACTCCGGCGACGACGAGCGCTTCGACTACCTGTACAAGTTCGTCTCCAAGGGCACCTACCGCGAGGGCGACAAGAAGCACAACATGACCCTGCTGACCGAGGGCGACCTCTACGTGGCCAGCTTCAAGGGCAATTCCCCGCAAAACCAGATCGACGGCTCCGGTGTGCTGCCCTCCGACGGCGCGTTCGACGGCACCGGCCACTGGATCCAGCTGACCCGCGACGGCGAGTCGCTGGTGCCGGGCATGCGGATCGACCAGGTGCTGGTGTACACCCGGCTCGCCGCCGACGCCATGGGTGCCACCAAGATGGACCGCCCGGAGGACGTGGAAATCAACCCGGCAACCGGCAAGATCTACATGGCCTGCACCAACAACACCGCCCGGACCCGCGCGCAGGTGGACGAGCCGAACCCCCGGGCCAACAACCGCCACGGCCACATCGTCGAAATGACCGAGACCGGTGACCAGACCTCCACCGAATTCACCTGGCAACTGATCCTGGTGGCGGGCGATCCGGCAGCGGACGATTCGGTCTACTTCAGCGGCTACCCGGCGGACCAGGTGCAGCCGATTTCCTGCCCGGACAACCTGGCCTTTGATTCGGCAGGAAACCTGTGGGTCTCCACCGATGGGCAGCCCGGCACCATCCAGCGCAACGACGCACTCTTCCGCGTCACGCTGGAAGGACAGGAACGCGGCAAGGTGGAGCAGTTCATGGCCGTTCCGATCGATGCCGAGACCTGCGGACCGCTGATTCACGACGACGACGGGCTGGTGTTCGTCGCCGTCCAGCACCCGGGCGAGGACGGCAGCTGGGGTGCCCAGCGCTCGCTGTTCCCGGACTACGTCGGGGACGGGCGCCGCGCCAAGCCGGGCGACGCCGCGCTGCCCCGGCCGGCCGTGATCCAGATGTTCAAGGGCAAGAACGGGCACATCAAGCGCTAGTCGGGCAACGCTGACGGAAAGCTTGATCCGTCAGCACGTGCCTGACGGAAGGCCTGGCGGCCGCGTCCCTCGGGGCGCGGCCGTCTGCTTACCATGAGGGGGTGACTGCGCAGCTGACCTCGATGGAAACCGCCCGACTGGCCGTGAAGGCCTTGGTCTGGGGCGGAGTGCGCGACGTCGTCATCGCGCCGGGGTCGCGCAGCGCTCCGCTCGCGTATGCGCTCGCCGAGGCCGAAACACACGGTGACCTGCGGCTGCATGTGCGCATCGATGAGCGGGGCGCGGCGTTTACCGCCCTCGGGCTCTCGCTGGGCTCGCTGCGCCCAGTCCCGGTAGTCACAACCTCCGGAACGGCAGTGGCCGAGCTGATGCCGGCGGTGATGGAGGCCAATCACGCCGGTGTGGAGCTGGTGGTGCTCTCCGCCGACCGCCCGGCCGAAATGCGCGGCACCGGCGCCAACCAAACCACCGTGCAGCCCGGTCTGTTCGGCATCCACGTGCGCTCCGCCGTCGATATCCCGGCCGGAGACGACCCGACGGACGCCATCCGCACCAGCCTCCTGACCGCGAAAGGCATCCCGCCGGCCCCGGCGGCCGCGACGGCCGACCTGCGCGCGCTGGCGGCCACGCCGTCGGCGGCAAGCGCCGCTACAACGGCGGCCGAAACGGTGGTGCACCAGGGCGCGGTCGGTCCCGTGCACATCAATCTCGCGTTCCGGGATCCGCTGTTCCCGGATACGGATCCCGTTCCGGCGCCGGTGGATGCAACGGACGACGGCGGTGCTTCGGCAACCGCGGCAACGGCACCCGGGCGGGCCATCAGTTGGCCCGCGGGTTTGGCGGAACCGCCGGTCCACTCGACCGAGGAACGCCGCACGGTGGTCGTGGCCGGCCACGGTGCCGGCGCAAGGGCCGAAGCCTTCGCGCGGGCACACCGGCTGCCGCTGTTGGCCGAACCGTCCTCCAACGCGAGGTTCGGCCCCAACGCCATCGGCCCCTACCGCCTGCTGCTGGGCCACCTCGGGACGCAGATCGAACGTGTCGTGGTCTTTGGCCGGCCGACGCTCTCGCGGCCGGTGTCCGCCCTGCTCGCACGTGAGGACGTTCAGACCGCGTTGTTCCAGCCGGAACCGGTGGCCTGGTTCCAGCCCGGACGCCGCCGCGAGCGGGTGATTTCCGAGCCCGGGGATCTGTCGATCTTCTCCGGCCAGGGGCCCGACGCGTGGTTGCGGCTCTGGCGGCAGGCCGCCGGTGCGGCCGACGTTGCCCTGATTGAACGCCTGGACGCCGAACCGGAGCTGACGGGCCTGCGCGTCGCACGATCGGTATGGCTCCATACCCGCGGCCGGCTGGTGCTCGGTTCGTCCAACCCGATTCGCGATGTGGACCTGGCCGGAACGCCCATCGACATCCCGGACGCTTTCGTGCACGCCAACCGAGGGGTTGCCGGCATCGACGGCACGGTGGCAACGGCGGCGGGCATCGCGCTGGGAGCAGGAACCGGAACCCGGGCACTCATGGGTGACTTGACCTTCCTGCACGACGCCGGATCGCTGCTGCTCGGACCCGGGGAGCCCGAGCCCGACCTGCAGATCGCGGTGGTCAACGATTCCGGCGGCGGGATCTTCTCGACCCTCGAACACGGGAAGGTGGGGGAGCACGAGACGTTCACCTCCGCCGTCGAACGCCTCTTCGGGACCCCGCACCGCGCGGACCTTGCCTCGCTGGCCGGTGGCTACGGGGTCCGGCACCGGCTGGTCAAGGACGCGGACGAGCTGGACGCCGTCCTCTCCGAGCCGGTGGCCGGGCGGAGCGTGGTGGAAATCCGCACCGACCGAAGCCGGCTGCGGGTCGTGCATGCAGAAGTGGCGGCCGCCATCGCGACCGCCACCTCCCGTCTGTTGGGTTGAGCCTGCTCAGAGGACCTTCGAGAGGAACGCTTTGGTGCGTTCGTGCTGGGGGTTGGCCAGCACGTCCTCGGGCTTGCCCTGCTCCACCACCACGCCGCCGTCCATGAAGACCACGCGGTCACCCACTTCGCGGGCGAAGCCCATCTCGTGCGTGACCACCATCATGGTCATGCCTTCGTCGGCCAGCTTGCGCATGACCTCAAGCACGTCGCCCACCAGTTCGGGGTCCAGCGCGGAGGTCGGCTCGTCGAAGAGCATCATGTCCGGGTTCATGGACAACGCCCGCGCAATGGCCACCCGCTGCTGCTGCCCGCCGGACAGCTGGGCCGGGTAGGCGTTCTCGCGGTTTGCCAGCCCTACCTTCTCCAGGTTCTTCCGGGCGACTTCCATGGCTTCGGCTTTGCCGCGTCCCTTGGCCCGGCGCTGGGCCAAGGTGAGGTTGTCCAGGACGTTCAGGTGCGGGAACAGGTTGAACTGCTGGAACACCATGCCGATCCGGGTGCGGACCCGGTCCAAGTCCGTTTCCGGATCGGTGATGTCCACGCCTTCCACCAGGACGGTGCCGCTGGTCGGCTCCTCGAGCCGGTTCACGCAGCGCAGCAGGGTGGACTTGCCGGAGCCCGAGGGCCCGATGACGCAGACCACTTCGCCCTGGTTCACATGGAAGTCAATGCCCTTGAGGACCTCGTTGTTGCCGAAGTTCTTGCAGAGGTCCTTGACCTCGATGGCCGGCGCGTCCTGGCGCAGGGATTCTTCAGTCATGGGTTACCGGCTCCTGTTGTTGCGCTTCTCCAGCCACGCGACCAGCTGGGTGAGCGGCAAGGTAATGATCAGGTACATGAGCGCCGCGGCGACCAAGGGCGTGGCATTGGCGAACTGGGAGACGCCGTCGCGGGCAAAAGTCGTGAGCTCCCGATTGGCCAGGGCCATGCCGGCGATGAAGAGCAGGGAGGTGTCCTTGATCAGGATGACCAGCTCATTGGTCAGCGGCGGGGTGACGATGCGCACCGCCTGCGGCAGCACCACGGAGACCATGGTCCAGGTCGGGTTCATGCCCAGCGAGCGGGCCGCCTCCCGTTGGCCGGTGGGCACGGCTTCGATGCCGGCGCGGAGTGTCTCGGCAATGTACGCGGCGGAGACGACGATCAAACCGATCAGCCCGGCGCCGGTGCTGCCTCCCGGCGGACGCCAGTCGAAAGCGATCGGGACCGCGAAGGCAAAGCCGAAAATCACCAGCAGGGCAGGCAGTCCGCGGAACAGCTCGATGTAGGCGGTCGCCACCCACCGGTAGGGCGCCACGGGGGAGAGCTTCATGAGCGCCAGGAGGAGACCGAAAAGCAGACCACCGACGAAGGCGATCAGAGTGTAGACGACAGTGTTCTTGGCCGCCGTAACGATGATGGTGGGGAATTGCTCGCCCAAGACTTCCGGGTTCAGGAAGCTCGTGCGGATGGCCTCCCAATCGGCAACCAGGGCGACGGCGGCGACGGCCGCGATGAAGATGGCGTAAAGGACCCCGCGGAAAAGTCGGCGGCGGGTCGAAGGTTTCACTGGTGATGCCTTCCAGCTGTAAGTCGGCGGCCCCCGTTCCCGCTGCTGACGCACGGGAACGGGGGCCGGAGGGCGTGCTACTCGGTGAAGTACTTGTCGTAGATTTCCTGGTACTTGCCGTTGTCGCGCAGCGTCGAGAGGGCATCGTTGACGGCCGAGATCAGCGCCTCGGACCCTTCCTTCTTCGCCGCGAAACCGTAGGACTCGTCGGTCTTGTACTCCTCGACGATGGTGAACTTGCCGTCCTCGGTGTGGCCGATGTTCACGGGCAGGTCCTGCAGCAAGGCGTCGACCTGGCCGGCCTGGATGGCCTGGTACATCTCGGCATCGGACGGGAAGGCGACGATTTCGGCGTCTTCCGGTGCGTTCTCCCGGGTGTAGGCCTCGCCGGTGGTGCCCTGCTGGACGCCCACCTTCTTGCCGGAGAGGTCGCCCACAGCCTTGATGTCGGAGTCCTTCGGGACCAGCAGCGACTGCAGCGAGTCGTAGTAGGGGTCGGAGAAGGCGATGTTCTTCTTGCGGTCCTCCGTGATGGTCATCGCGCTGGCGCCGAGGTCGCACTGGCCGGCGGCCAGCGTGACACCGGACTGCAGGGCGTCGAAACCGACGTCCTGGATGGCCACTTCGAGGCCCATCTCCGAAGAGATTTCCGTGATCAGATCGATGTCGAAGCCGGTGTACTCGCCGCCCTCTTCGAACTCGAACGGGGGGTAGGGGATGTCGGAGCAGACGGTCAGCTTCCCCGGCTGGACCAGGGGCAGCTCGGAACCCGCGCCGGGACTGCCGGTGCTGCCGTTGCCGCCGGCGTCGTCCGAACCACCGCACGCGGTCAAAGCGAGTGCCGCCACGGCCAGGAGGGAGAACCCCTGGACCGCCTTGGATGCGTTTTTGCGCATAGTTACTACCTTTGTCTCGTTGGAAATCCGGCTTAAGTGTAGCGGCATTGCCCGCCACAGGTGATATGCACCACAGGCTACAGTCATTGCCTATTGGAAAACAGCGTAGTCGGCGGGAGGCGGGTTTGCTCCCGCCTGCCACGATTGTCGGTGAATAGTTATCTGCGCCGCAGGCCGAGCGCCTCGATCATGGGCCGGAACTTGGCCCAGGTCTCCGCCAGTTCGGCCTCCGGATCGGAGCCGTCCACGATGCCGCAGCCGGCGTAAAGCCGGACCCGCTGCGGACTCTCCACCACGGCGCCGCGCAGCGCGATGCCCCATTCGCCGTTGCCGGCGCCGTCGGTCCAGCCCACCGGACCGGCGTACGGCCCGCGGTCCATCTGCTCCAGTTCGCGGATCAGGGCTCCGGCAACCTCGGTGGGGGTGCCGCACACGGCCGCGGTGGGGTGCACCGCTTCGGCCAGTTCCAACGACGACGGCGGCTGCCCGCCGTCGTGCGCCAGCTCGGCCGAGACGTCGGACGCCAGGTGCCATACGTTGGGCAGCTCCAGCACGAACGGCTCGCTGTGCGAGCTCATCGCGGTGGTGAAGGGCTCGAGTTTCCGTGTGAGCGAGTCGATGGCGATCCGGTGCTCGTGGAGCTGCTTCTCGGAGCCGGCCAGCACGCGCTGGGCGTAGTCGGTGTCCGATTCGCCGGCGTGGCCGTGGGTGCGGGAGCGGTCGAGCGTGCCGGCCAGCACCCGGGCGCGGGCCACATTATTCTCCACCTTGATCAGCATCTCCGGCGTGGAGCCCATCAGCCCATCCACGGAGTACGTCCAGCAGTCCTTGTACCGTGCTGCCAGTTCGCGCAGCACCTGGGCGGTGGCGATGGGCGAGGCAAGGTTGGCCACCACGTCCCGGGCCACGACGAGCTTGCTCAGGTTCCCGGCCTGGATGCGCTTAACCCCGGCGGCGACGGCATCCATGTACGCCTGCTCCGAAACCTGTCCCGGAACGAGGGAGTCCGCCGGATCGGGGCTGCGCTCTACCGAGATCTCTTCCAGCCAGCCCGCGAGCACAGCCTCGGCTGTCTCGGCGCTGAGGTGGGCATCGCCGTCGTACGTCAGATAGGTGAGCCACGCGCGGTCGCCGTCCAAGCCCACCAGCACCTCCGGCACCACCAGGCGGGAGCTGTGGGTCGACGTGAAGGAGAACGCGAAGGAACCGAAGGCGACCGGCCCGGTGCCGGGGCCGCCCACCCGGTTGTCGATGTTGGCGGTGGCCTGGATTCCGCGCCACCACGCGGCCGCCTGTTGGAAGCGGTCCGGGCCGCTGGCCGTGAACCGCGCAATCTCGCCGAAGCCGGCGAGCCCGCCCTCGCGCCGCACCCAGCAGAGCACGTCATCGCGCATCAGATACTCCAGCAGCCCTTGGGCGTCGGGCACCGCGGGCCACTCGACCGTGATGCCGCGCAGCGTACCGCCGGGCACATGGTCCGCAGCCTCCGGTACCGCGCGGCCGGCCGGTGCGGCCGGCCCGGTTCCGGGCAGGCCGGACGAGGGGGACAGGGGGGAGGTCATGGTCATTAAGCCTACTCTGCCCGGGCAAAGGCCACCGCCCTCGATCGCCCGGGTTCGCGGGCGGGCGCCGGTCTTTGAGACAATGGGCCAGTGAATCGTGCATCGCTGGAGAAGCGCCCGGATGAAGTAGCCGCCATGTTCGATGACGTGGCGCCGAAGTACGACCTGGTTAACGATGTGCTGTCGATGGGCCAGACCCGACGGTGGCGCCGGATCGTGGTGGACGCGGTGGGCGCCAATCGTGGCCAGAAGGTCCTGGACCTGGCCGCCGGAACGGGTACCTCCAGCGAACCGTATGCCGATGCCGGCATCCATGTGGTGGCGTGCGATTTCTCCTTGGGCATGCTGCGCGTGGGCAAGCGCCGCCGCCCGGACATCGATTTCGTGGCCGGAGACGCGACCAATTTGCCCTTCGCGGACAACTCCTTCGACGCGGTCACCATCTCCTTCGGCCTGCGCAACGTCAGCGATCCGAAACTGGCGCTGCGCGAGATGCTGCGCGTGGCCAAGCCCGGTGGCCGGCTCGTGATCGCCGAGTTCTCGCACCCGACCCTCCCGGTCTGGCGCACCGTCTACACCGAGTACCTGATGCGCGCGCTGCCCGCGATCGCGTCAAAGATTTCCTCCAACCCCGACTCCTACGTCTACCTGGCCGAGTCCATCCGCGCCTGGCCCAACCAGGACCAGCTGGCCGAGTGGATCACCGGCGAAGGCTGGCAGGACGTGGCGTACCGCAACCTGTCCGGCGGCATCGTAGCCGTCCACCGCGCCATCAAACCGGGCCGCGACGATGCGGCCAACGCCGACGCGCAGGCCGCGCTGCGGCGCCAGAGCAGCAGGCACACCCTGTAGCCATGTCAGTTCTCATTGTTGGGGCAGGACCGGCCGGATCCACGGCCGCGTACTACCTCGCCCGCGCCGGCGTGGACGTGACGGTGCTGGAAAAGACGGCGTTCCCGCGCGAAAAGGTCTGCGGCGACGGCCTGACGCCCCGCGCCGTGCGCGAAGTTCAACTGCTGGGACTGCCGCACGAGGAATCCGCCGGCTGGCGCCGCAACCGGGGGCTGCGGCTGATTGCCGGCGGACGGCAGCTCGAGCTGCCCTGGCCGGAACTGAGCGACTTCCCGGACTACGGGCTGATCCGCACCCGGCTCGGCTTTGACGAGGAATTGGCCCGCCACGCGGCGGCTGCCGGCGCCGTCGTGCTGGAAAGCCACTCCGTCTCCACCGCCCTCCGGGACGAGGCCGGACGGGTCACCGGGGTGCGCGCCAACCTGCTGGACGGGCGCGGGCGCAAGACCGGCGAGACCAAGGACTTCTTCGCCGACGTGGTGCTGGCCGCCGACGGCAACTCCTCCCGGACGGCCCTGAGCCTGGGCATCGAGAAGCGCGACGACCGGCCGCTGGGCGTGGCAGTCCGCACCTACTTCAACTCACCCCGCCACGACGACGACTGGATGGAAGGCTGGCTGGAGCTTCCGGATGCGGCCGGCAATCCGCTGCCCGGCTACGGCTGGGTCTTTGGTGTTGGCGACGGCACATCCAACGTGGGCCTGGGCATCCTGAACTCGTCCAAGTCCTTCGGCAAGCTGGACTACCGGCAGGTGCTCCGCGAGTGGACCGCGGGCATGCCGGCGGACTGGGGCTTCACCGAGGAGAACCAGGTGGGGCAGATCCGCGGGGCGGCACTGCCGATGGGGTTCAACCGCACGCCGCACTACAGCCCCGGGCTGCTGCTGCTCGGCGACGCCGGCGGCATGGTCAGCCCGTTTAACGGAGAGGGCATCTCCTACGCCATGGAGTCAGCCCGCTACGCGGCGGAGCTGATCGCCGACGCGCATGGCCGCTTGTCCGGGACCGGCGGGCAGCTGCTCAGCATGGCCGGCTTCGACGCCGCGATGGCCCGGTACCCGGGAATCATCCGCGGGCACTGGGGCAGCCACTTCACCCTGGGCCGCATTTTTGCCCAGCTGATCGGCAAACCGGCCATCATGAAACTGGCCCTGCGGACCGGAATGCCGGTGCCGCCGTTGATGCGCTTCGTGGTGCGGATGCTGGCCAATCTGACCGACTCGGGCGGCAAGGGATTTGAGGATAGAGTTATTCATCTGCTGGAGCAACTGACGCCGCCGGCATCCAACCAGGTCGGCAGCCACAAGCCTGCCGGCCATACCGCCCCCACGATTAGTTAGTGTTGAACAGTGACTGACGCCAAACCGAGCTGGACTCCCGCCGGCCAGAACCCGCCGGAGTCGCCGGAGCTGGATACCGCGACTGCCGCCCTTGCCACCAGCTTGAACCTGCCGGATGGATTCGCCCCGGTGGCCCAGGACGCCGTGCTCGGTCCCGCGGTTTCCACCGCCTTGGCGAGGGTGGAGAAGCAGCTGCGTGCTGCCATTGCACATTCCGATCCGTTCGCCGATGCCACCAGCCGCCATCTTGTGGAAGCCGGCGGGAAGCGGATCCGTCCGCTGCTGACCATCCTGGCCGCGCAGCTGGGGAACGGTTCGGTTCCCGACGTGGTGCAGGCCGCCGTCGTCGTCGAACTGACGCACCTGGCCACGCTCTATCACGACGACGTGATGGATTCGGCGCCGTACCGCCGGGGCGCCCCGACCGCACACGAGGTGTGGGGCAACCAGGTGGCCATCCTGGCCGGCGACCTGATCTTTGCCCGCGCTTCGCTGCTGGTGTCCCAGCTGGGGCCCGAAGCAGTGGGCATCCAGGCGCGCACCTTCGAGCGGCTCTGCCTGGGCCAGCTCCACGAGACCGTCGGCCCGCGCGAGGACGAGGACCCGGTGGAGCATTACCTCTCCGTGATTGCGGACAAGACCGCCTCGTTGATCGCCACCTCCGGCCAGCTCGGCGCCATGTTCTCCGGCGCCGGCGAGCAGGCCGTGAACGTGATGCTGGAATACGGCGAGAAGGTGGGCGTGGCCTTCCAGTTGGCCGACGACGTGATCGACGTGACCGGCCTCAAGGCCAAGTCCGGCAAGACCCCCGGCACCGACCTGCGTGAGGGCGTCCCTACCCTGCCGGTCCTGTTGCTGCGCCAGGCCGCTGCCGACGGCGATGCGTCGGCAGCCGCCGTGCTGGAACTGGTGGACGCCGACCTGACGTCCGACGAGGCACTGGCCGACGCGGTCTCCGCGCTGCGCGGACACCCGGTCACCGCCAAGGCCTGGGCCATTGCGGGTGAATGGGCCGAAGCCGCCAAGGTGTCGCTGGCCCCGCTGCCCGAGAGCACGGTCAAGGCCGCGCTGACAGCCTTCGCCGAGGCCGTGGTGGACCGCGAGATCTGACATGCCGTGCCTGCGCCGTCCTGCAAGGAATAACGAGTGACCGTAGAACAAGCACTCTTGTCCTTCGCCCTGGTGGCCGGCCTGCTGACCCTGGTTCCCGGGATGGATACCGCGTTGGTGTTGCGCTCAGCCGTCAGCGAAGGTCGGGGCAAGGCGTACGCCACGGCGTTGGGCATCAACACCGGAGCCCTGGTCTGGGGCATCGCGGCCGCAGTCGGGGCGTCGGCGCTGTTGGCTGCCTCCGAGACAGCGTTTACGGTGCTGAAGCTGGCCGGCGCCGCTTACATGGTCTGGCTGGGCGCCCGGATGCTGTTCAGGTCGTTCCGGAAACCGGCAGCGTACCTTCCGGACGCCGGTGCGCCGGCCGCTGCGTCGTCGTACGTCAGTGCGTGGCTCACCGGCGTCGGGACGAACCTGTTGAACCCGAAGGTCGGCGTCTTCTATGTGGCGATGATCCCGCAGTTCATCCCGCCGGGCGTCTCCCCGGCGTTGATGGGCACCTCGCTGGCCCTGGTGCACAATCTGGAGGGGCTGGTGTTCTTTTCGGCCATCATCTGGGGCACGCACCTGGCCCGGAAGTGGCTGCGCACCCCGGCCGTGACGCGCTCCATCGACCGGATCACGGGCACCGTGCTGGTCGGTTTCGGCGTCGGGCTGGCAGTCGAAGGCCGCTGAGCCAGGCTTTCTCAGTCTTCCTCGTCGTCGCCGAAGACCCACTCGAACATGTCGAAGACGAACTCACTGAAGGTCGCTTCCTCGCTCTGCCACTGCGGCTTGGGGCCGTTCGTACGGATCCACACGATGGGGTCCGGTACATCCAGATGTTCCGTCCTGAAGCCCCAGTTCGCTTCTTCGTCCATCTCGTCCAGGAACAGCAGGTAGCCGTCTTCGATCTCCAGCTCGTCCGGGTCGAAGAAGAAGTCGTGCGCCTCCATCAGGTCTTCGCAGCCGCCGAGCGCGTGGTAGAACTCCACCAACGCCTGCGGGACCTGGAACTTGTGACCGCCCAGCAGTCCCTCGAGTTCGTCGTAGGAGATGCCGTCGTCCTCGGTCCACTTCCGGTCCAGGTACTTGGGCACGAGGTCACGGAATTTGTCCACGAACATTTCGGGCATGGTTTCTCCCTGGAACGGTTGATTGGAGGGCTTGGGTTCCATCCTATGCGGCGGCACCGACTGTGCTGAATGCACCCCGACGGCGGCGCCCGACGGCGGCGCCCGCCGGCGGGTGCCTTCCGACGCGCCTGCCCTCAGTCCCGGCGGCGGGCGGCCAGGCCCGGGTAGTCGATCACGATGCCGTCCGAATCCACCACGATCTCGGCGCTGAAGTCCCCGGAGGTGTAGGTGACCGCGGCGGTGCCGGTGCCGTCGTCGTAAGCGCGGGAGCCGCTGTAGATCTGCTGCCGGCCGAGCACGCGCAGGCTCGGCATCTCCACCCACGCGACCGTCAGTTCCGCGGCGGCTTCGGCGTCGTGGACCAGGCCCAGCCGCAGGATCGGCATGGTGTTGGTGGCCGGGCACAGACCCAGGTCGCAGTCCACCGCCCCGACCAGGGATTCCGGATCGGCGATGCCCGGCTCCGGCAGGTCGCTGTCGCCGGACACTCTGGTCGCGGCGCTCCATGTGCCGTCGGGCGCGCGGTCCAGCACGAGGTGCCGGCTCCAGCCCCGTCCGTGGACGGAAACCGTGAGGTTTTCGGTGAACCAGTTGCCGGTGGTCGTGAGGGACCAGCTGGCGGCGTAGTCGGCGGTGCGGGAGGCGCCGTGTGCGCTAAGACGTTCCGGTTCCAGATTCAGGGTTGCCGTGTCGGCGCGCTGCGGATCGTCGCTTCCCACCCAGGTGACCGTCCGGCTTTCGTGCGTCTCGTGTCCCATGCCCCCAGCCTTGTGTCTGTGCGCTGCCTTGGCAAGGGATGGCAGCCGCTTAGCCCTTCGTCCGGGAGTCCGAACCCAGCCGCCGCACCGTCAGGGCCAGCCACAGGTGCACGCGGTCCGCGGTGAGGGCGGGATCGTAGCCGGTCAGCTCCACGATCTGGGACAGCCGGTAGCGCACGGAGTTCCGGTGCAGGCCCAGTTCCTCGGCCACGGCCGCCACCGAGCCGTTCAACTCCAAGTAGGTCTGCAGCGTGGGCAGCAGCGCTGCGTCGTGGGCCGCGTCGAACTCGGCCAGCGGGTCGAGCGCCTCGGCCGCAAGATCGGCCAGCGGCACGTCTTCCGATGCCAGCAGCAAGGAGGTCAGGGACAGCCGCTGCGGCACGTTCAGCCGCTCGCCCCGGCCCACGGCCTCCTTGGCCTCGAAGTAGCTCCAGCGCAGCCCGTTCGCCTGCGCATAGCTGCCGCCTACCCCCACCGTCGCGGAGAGGCCGGCGTTCTGCAGGTACGCACTCAGCTCCCGGCCCACCGCGTCACCCGATTCGGTGCCCTGCACCACCAGCACCAGCCGCTCGTCGACCAGGGCGGTGACCACGCCGTCGAAGGCGGCCGGCAGCGGCAACGTGGGCAGCGCGCGGCGTTGGCCGGCGGCCACCTGCACCATGACCACCAGTTGCCGGCGTCCGGCGTCGATCCCCACGTTGCTCAGCCGCAGGGAGGCGTCGCCGCCCTGCAGCACGCCGCGCACCACATCCAGCAGCACCTGGCCCACGGAGTTGCGGTCGGCCGCACGGCGGTGCGCCTGGTTGCTCAGCTCCAGGCTGATAAGGCTCTGCGCGTAGTCCACGATGGCGTTGCGCTCGTACGGCTTGCCCAGGGCCAGCGTGCAGCGGTCCTTCAGGCCGGTGGCGATGGGAACCTCGTGCCAGCTGGTTCCCTCGCCGCCGCCGGTCCCGTACAGCCGGGTGCCGTATTGGGAGAGCACGACGTCGGTGCCCACCATCGCTGCCAGGGTGCGCAGGAGCGCGGGGAGGCCGCCGCCGCCCAACAGCGAGGCGGCCAGCGCCTGGTGGTCCTTGAGCAGGTGCTCCAGGCGGTTGTAGTGGTCGGCCGAAATGGCGTCGGCGACCATCTTGCTGATCGCCACGAACGGGGTCTCGTAGGGAACTTCAAAGACTGGAAGCTCAAGCTCGTTGGCGGCCGCGAGCACGCCGGGTGGGACCCGGCGGTGCGTGAGCCCTAGTGCGAAGCCCATGCCGACCGCACCGGCTTCGTGCACCCGCTCCACGAATCTGCGCTGCGCGGCCACGGTCTTCTGGCGCAGGCCGGTGGTCAGCACCACTTCTCCGCCGGTTAGGAAGGGCAACGGGTCCTCGAGTTCCGTCGAAGCCACCCAGGTAATGGGCGCGTCAGGGTCGCCCTGCGCGGTGCCGACGAGCTTCAGGTGCAGCGCGGGGGAGGCCAGTAGTTTGGCAAGAGTGACAGCCATGCCTTCACTATACGGCCAGCCGTTGTGCAGCTGCACTATGGGTGACACGCGTCCGGGGTGAGGCTCGACGGAGGCGGACGGGGCGGGCACCCAGACCTTCGTGCTTTTGCGCGGCGCCGGGTGCCGGTCACGGTTTTCGGGGCAGCTGCCACGGCGCTAGGATGGTCCGCGGCGTCACATGCGTCACACCCCTGCCAGCCCTACACCGTGAGGTTTCTTCATGAGTACCCCTTCACCGCAGGCAGCCTCGGGCGCCAAGCCCAAACGCGAGATGTGGTCCACCCGCAAGGTGTTCATCCTCGCGGCGATCGGCTCCGCCGTCGGCCTGGGCAACATTTGGCGCTTCCCATATGTTGCCTACGAAAACGGCGGCGGCGCCTTCATCATTCCCTACCTGGTGGCGCTGTTGACGGCCGGCATCCCGCTGCTGTTCCTGGATTACGCCGTCGGACACCGCCACCGTGGGTCCGCCCCGCTGGCCTTCCGCCGGCTGGCGCGCGGTGCTGAAGGGCTGGGGTGGTGGCAGGTGGCCATCTGCTTCGTCATCTGCGTCTATTACGCCGTCATCATCGCGTGGGCCGCGATGTACATGATCTACTCCTTTACCGAGGCGTGGGGTGACGACCCCGCCGGATTCTTCCTGGGGTCGTTCCTGCAGGTGAGCGAGGACGTGAACATCGGCTTCGACTTCGTGCCGACGGTCCTCATCCCGCTGGTGGCGGTCTGGGTAGTGGTGCTGCTTGTGCTGGCGGCCGGCGTGCAAAAGGGCATCGGGCGGGCGAACATCGTGTTCCTGCCGCTGCTGCTGGTCATGTTCCTGCTCCTGGTGATCCAGTCGCTGTTCCTCCCGGGCGCCGCCGACGGGCTGAACGCCCTGTTCACTCCCGACTGGGGTGCGCTCACCAACACGACGGTGTGGGCCGCGGCCTATGGGCAGATCTTCTTCTCGCTGTCCGTTGCCTTCGGCATCATGGTCACCTACGCGTCCTACCTCAAGCACCGGACAGACCTGACCGGATCCGGGTTCGTGGTGGGTTTCGCGAACTCGGGTTTTGAGATCCTGGCCGGCATCGGCGTCTTCGCGGCGGTCGGCTTCATGGCCTTCAGCGCAGGTGCCGAGGTCGGCGATGTGGCCGCCGGTGGGATCGGGCTGGCGTTCATCGCGTTCCCCACCATCATCTCGGAGGCCCCGCTGGGCGGACTGCTCGGGGTGCTCTTCTTCGGCTCGCTGGTGTTCGCCGGATTCACCTCGCTGATCAGCATCATTGAAGTCATCATCTCCGCGGTCCAAGACAAGCTCGGCATGAGCCGCATCAAGACCACATGGTCCGTCGGCATCCCGCTGGCCTTGATTTCCATCCTGCTGTTCCCCACCACCACCGGCCTGAACCTGTTGGACGTCACCGACGCGTTCGTCAACAGCTTCGGCATCATGGCGTGTGCCCTGGCGACCGTGCTGCTGGTGACCTACGGATTCCGCAAGCTGCCGCTGCTGGGCGGACACGTCAGCGAAGTCTCGTCCATCAAGCTGGGCCTGTGGTGGCGCATCATGGTGGGCATCATCGCGCCGATCGTGCTGGGCTACATCCTGATCAGCGAACTGATCAAGAGGATCCAGGAAGGCTACGGCGACCCGCCCATGCCCGACTGGTTCGTGAACGTCTTCGGCTGGGGCATGGCGGGGTCCCTGATCGTGGTCGGCTTCATCCTGTCGCTAATTCCCTGGAGCAAGAAGTCGGCGGCCAATGACCCGGAGTTGGATGCGCACACCCTGAAGGAGACACAGCCATGAGCACCGCGGCGATTGTCATGCTGATCATTTCCATCCTGACGGTCTGGGGAGGCCTGGCGTTGGCCCTGGTCAACCTCAGCCGCCACCCCGAAGACGAGGGTGCCCTGCCGACGGACCACGCACCCGAGCTCTGAACCGCTGCCCGCCCCGGCGGCGTCCCGCGGCCTCCATGCCGCTGTTGCGGGCTCTCCCTTCTGGCCAATTGCACGGCAAGGTGGCGCCGTTTATGTGCGGGCCGCCATAGGCAGCTTCGGGCCGGGAACCGTAATCTCGCTGTAGAGCGCGGCTTCCCCGTGGTCCGGCCTGCCCGCCGGCCTCCTGCGAAGCCGCGGCTGCGATGCGAGTGTGCGGGTCCTTCGGGCTGTCCGCGGCATTCCCACCTCAACGTGAAAGGCACATCATGACCACTCAGACGACCCAGCCCCAGTTCCGGCTGGAGCAGAAGCGGGATGTTTCCGCAGGCTTCCCCGGCCCGAAGTCCGCCGAACTGGCCGCCCGCCGCAGCGCCGTGGTTGCCGGCGGCGTCGCCTCCAGCGTTCCGGTCTACGTGGCCGACGCCGACGGCGGCATCATCACCGACGTGGACGGCAACTCGTTCATCGATCTGGGATCCGGCATCGCCGTGACCAGCGTCGGCGCCTCCGACCCCGCCGTCGTCGCCGCCGTGCAGGAGCAGGTCGCCAAGTTCACCCACACCTGCTTCATGGTCAGCCCCTACGAGGGCTACATCGCCGTCGCCGAGAAGCTGGCCGAGCTGACCCCGGGCGACCACGAGAAGCGTTCGGTGCTGTTCAACTCCGGGGCGGAAGCCGTGGAGAACGCAGTGAAGGTGGCCCGCATAGCCACCGGCCGCACCGCCGTCGTCGCTTTTGACCACGCCTACCACGGCCGCACCAACCTGACGATGGGCCTGACCGCCAAGGCAACCCCGTACAAGTCCAGCCCGGCCGGCAGCTTCGGTCCCTTCGCGCCGGAGATCTACCGGGTGCCGATGAGCTACCCGTACCGCGAGGAAGCCGACATCAAGGGCGAGGACGCGGCACGCCGCGCCATCACCATGATCGAGAAGCAGATCGGCGCCGAGAACGTGGCCGCCATCCTGATCGAGCCGATCCAGGGCGAGGGCGGCTTCATTGTCCCGGCCGAGGGCTTCCTGCCCGCACTGGCCGAGTGGGCCAAGGACAAGGGCGTTGTCTTCATCGCCGACGAAGTCCAGTCCGGGTTCGCGCGCACCGGTGCCTGGTTTGCCTCGGAGCACGACGGCGTGGTGCCCGACATCATCACGATGGCCAAGGGCATTGCCGGCGGCATGCCGCTCTCCGCAATCACCGGCCGCGCCGAGCTGATGGACGCCGTGCACCCGGGCGGGCTGGGCGGTACCTACGGCGGCAACCCGGTGGCCTGTGCCGCCGCGCTCGCTGCCATCGAAACCATGCAGACCCAGGACCTCAACGCCCGGGCCCGCCACATCGAAGAGCAGGTCATGGGCCGGCTGCGGAAGCTGGCCGAGGAAGTGGACATCATCGGCGAACTGCGCGGCCGCGGCGCCATGCTGGCCATGGAGTTCGTCAAGCCGGGCACCGGCCAAACCACCAAGGAGCCCAACGCCGAGGCCACCAAGGAGATTGCCGCAGCCTGCCTGCAGGAAGGCGTCATCATCCTCACCTGCGGCACCTACGGCAACGTGGTGCGCCTGCTGCCGCCGCTGGTGATCGGCGACGACCTGCTGGCCGATGCACTGGACGTGCTGGAAGCAGCCATCCGCAAGGTAGCAGCGGCCTAGCACCCGGGCACCGTCCGAACGGGCGGCCGCCGGAACCCCCGCCATCGGCGGCGGGGTCCGGCGGCCGCCCGCGGTCGTTTCGAGCCGCTTCAGCCGCCCGCTCGGGCCCCGGCTTCCAGCCTGTCGACGCCGGCAGTCTCCGGCTAGAGTCGGAACCATCATCGCCTCATCGGGTGCGGATGTTGCCGGCACCGCCGCATCCGCTGCTGCACGGACAGGGACAGGGGTAGTTTGCATGCGTTATGTGGTGGGTTACCAGCCGGACGAGCGGGGAGCCGATGCCGTGGCATTGGCCGTGGCAATCGCCCGGACCCAGGGGACGGGGCTGGATATCGTCTACGTGGTGGCCGACAGCGCTCCCTACGTGGCGTTGAACCCCGAAGGCAGCCGCGTCAGCGCCAGCGAGCAGGAAGTGCTCACCGCCCGCCGCGAGGCTTTGAAGCTGGTCCCGGCAGACGTCAATGCCGAATTCAAGGTGCGGTCCGCCGAGTCATTCGCCGAAGGGCTGATCGCGGCGGGCGAAGAAGCCGGCGCCAGGTTGATTGTCATCGGCGCCAGCAGCAACAGCCTGTTCAAGCGCTTCACGGTGGGCAGCGTGGCGAATGCACTCCTGCACGCCTCGCCGATTCCGGTGGCGTTGGCGCCCCGCGGCTACCAGCGGACAGAGCCGTTGACCCGGTTGACCGCATTCATCGGGGAGCGGCAGGGCGCACAGGCGGCTCGGGACGTTGCCCTGAACGCGGCGTCGCGCCGCGGCCTGCAGTTGCGCCTGGTCTCCCTGGTCTCCCTGGACACCCGTGAAGACTCGGACAGCGGCGAGGCCATCCACAGTGCCCACCTGCACGCGAACTCCGTGCTGGCCCAGGCCGCCACCGAACTGCCGGCAGGCAACGCCACGGTGACCGTGGCCCATGGGCGCAACATCGAAGAGGCCATCGATTCCCTGGACTGGGACGAGGGTGAACTGGTGGTCATGGGATCCAGCCGGCTGGCCCAGCACAACCGCCTGTTCCTCGGCGCCACGGCGTACAAGGTGCTGCGCTCGCTGCCGGTACCCATGGTGGTGGTTCCGCAGGAAGTGGACGGGGTGCGGGACTAATCCGGCGGGCAGGCCGCTGACCGTTCCACCGGCACATTCCCGCCTGCTGCGGCGCCGGCCACTCCGGTCGCCGCCCGGACGGTACGGTCCGGCCGTCCGGTCCAACCGTGTCTTGGCCGGTGGCCGCTGTCCGGTGCTGGTAACCTCCGTCACAAGCGGGTATTTGTCTCACGTCATGTGTCAACTCCCGTTGTCACGCGCCTCGGCGCGCACGTCGACAAGGGGGATTCCGCATGAGCGCTGTGCGCCGCTATGTTCTGCCGGTGGTCTGGCTGGCGATATTCGCAGTCATAGCTGCTGCACTCTTCAAGCTCGCCTTCGTGGATGGCATGCGCGCGGAGGCGGTCACCCGGCAGCCTTCCGCCCAACTGGTCACGCCCAGTGTCCCGGCGGCCTTGGGCACCGTGAACAATGTGGTGCAGCTTGAGGGCACGGTTGCCAGCGACCCGGCCGTGACCGTGCGCAGCACGGCGGAAGGCACGGTGAACTACCTGTTCGTAGCGGCCGGCGCGAACGTGGCCAAGGGTGATGCGCTCTTCCAAGTGCAGAAGCTCCTGGAGCCAGACGCCGTGCAGCAGGTCTCGCTCGAGCCGGATTCGGAGGACGAGCCGGCTGCACCGGCTGCCCCTGCGTACACCTACGTGAACGTGGTGGCCCCCGCTGCGGGCAAGCTCACCGATCTGTCCGTGCTGGTGGATCAGCAGGTCTCGGTCGGTGCCGAAGCAGCCATTATTTCCCCGGGCACGTTCTCGGTGACCGGAACACTGACCGCTGACCAGCAGTTCCGGCTGCTCGACCGGCCCAGTACCGCCACCGTGGCGGTCACCGGCGGTCCGGCTCCCTTCGAGTGCAAGGCAGTGACGGTCGGGGAAAGCCCGGCAGTCGGCGCCGCGGGCCCGGTCCAAGAGCAGCCCGGGGATCCGTTCGGACCGGCAGCCCCGGCTGCGGCGACGGGCACTGTCAGCTGCGCCGTGCCAGCCGACGTCAAGGTTTTCGCCGGGCTGGGCGCAACGATCGACATCACCGCCGGAACCGCCCAAAACGTGATCGTGGTACCCACCACGGCGGTCCAGGGCTCCGTGGACACCGGCCTGGTGTGGGTAGTGGAGGACGACGGCGGGGCGCCGGTTGAGCGTCCGGTCGCCCTGGGACTGAACGACGGGATGCAGGTGGAGATCGTCGAGGGGCTGGCAGAGGGCGACATGGTCCTGCAGTTCATTCCCGGCGCGCCCGGGGACCAGATGATGCCCGGCATGGAAGCCGATTTCGGCATGGTGGGCGGATGAGCGCTGCGGCGACGGGTGCCCCGCTGCTGGAGTTGCAGGGGGTGACGCGGAGCGTGCACATCCCGGACCGCGGCCCGCTGCACATCCTGCAGGGCATCGAGCTGAGCATCGGTACCGGAGAGCATGTGTCGATAGTCGGCCGGTCCGGGTCGGGAAAGTCCACGCTGCTGAACATCCTGGGCCTGCTGGACGTGCCCAGCACCGGCGAGATGTTTTTTGAGGGGCGGGCGGTTTCTACCATGGGGGAGAAGCAGCGAGCCGTGGCCCGCGGCTGGGGGAGAGGCCGCACAAGCTCTCCGGCGGCGAGCAGCAGCGGATCGCCATCGCGCGGGCGCTGGTGAGGTCGCCCCGGCTGATCCTCGCTGATGAGCCCACGGGGGCCCTGGACATAGACACCGGGCAAAGCGTGATGGCCCTGCTGGACGAGGTGGTTCAGGAATCGGGTGCGGCCCTGGTGACCATCACGCACGATGCGAATGTGGCGGTCTTGGCCCAGCGTCATTACCGGCTCGGCGACGGGATTCTGCACGCATCGGAGTTTGCGGCATGACCGGCGCCGTTGCCCTCCTGGTCGAGGCATGGGCCGAGCTGCGCATCAACAAGACCCGGATCCTCCTGGCCCTGATCGGCGTGGCGCTGTCCGTCGCGGCCCTGACCACCGTCGTCGGGCTCGGCAACATGGCCAGGGAAGGCCTGGTGCAGGGGCAGGAGCAAACCGGAGGCCGCGCAGCGACCGTGACGGTTGAGGTTCACACGCCGACGGGAACCGAGGATTCGGCGGTCCTGCAGGCCGCCTTCGAGGGGCTCGTGGAACGTTACGGCGTGGAATACGCGAGCCGCCGGGCCTTCGCCCAGGTTTCGTTCCAATTCCCCCACGGAGTCGTGACCGCCGAGACCACGGTGGTGGACCGCAGCTATGGCGAGATGCGGCGGGTCAACCTGGTCACCGGCCGCTGGTTCACGGAAGCGGACGCCGCGGCGCTTGCACCGGCGGTGATCATCAACGAAGCATTCCACCGGCAGCTGGGGGAGCCCGATCTGGCGCTGAATCCGGTCGTGCAGATCTTCCAGCAGCGGCCGATCGCGGCCACCGTGGTGGGCGTGATGCCCGACTTCTACCAGGGTGCCATGGCCCGGGCCATGATGCTCACCAGCCAGTACGAGCGTATGGGCCTGGGCGGGGCGGCGGGTCCTCCTCCCGTCTTGGAAATGTGGCTCCCGGTCGAACTCGAGCCAGGCCTGAGCGCGGCGATCGCCGGTGACCTCCAGGCCCAGTTTCCCGATGCCCAGGCGCATGTGTACCGCAGCGACTATGCCGCCTGGGGCGACCCGTTCGAGGGCATCCAGTGGGCGGTGGGCGGCATCGCCGGACTCGTGCTGCTGCTGGGCGCCGTGGGACTGCTCAACATCTCGATGGTCACGGTCAGGTACCGGGTGCGGGAGATCGGCATTCGGCGCAGTTTCGGAGCGACCTCCGGCCGGATCTTCTTCGGCGTCATGCTCGAGTCGGTGGTCGCGACGTTCGTGGCCGGCGTGGTGGGGGTGATGCTCGCCGTCGCCGTGGTGAAGAGCCCGTGGATCCAGGACCTGATCGCCCAGGGCATCAGCGAACTGCCGCCGTTCCCGGTGGAAGCGGCGCTGCTTGGCATCGGCGCTGCGACGGCCGTCGGCGCGCTTGCCGGCGTGATCCCGGCAGTGGTTGCCGTGCGGGTCAAGGTCATCGACGCGATCCGTTACTAGCCGGCCGCCCTAACCCGCGGCTGCCGCCGCGGGTTCGCCCCCGGCCTTGGGCGCCCGCTTGAGGGCAACGGCCATGTCGGTGGTCAGGATGGCCAGGGAGAGCCAGACCAGGCCGAAACCGATCCAGCGTTCCAGCGGCATGGGCTCGTGCAGGAAGACGAGCGCGATGATGAACTGCAGGATGGGGGCCAGATACTGCAGCATGCCGACGGTGCTCAGCGGCAGGCGGCGGGCGGCGGCGCCGAAGAACAGGAGCGGCAGCGCGGTGATGAGTCCGCTGGCCGCCATCAGCCAGAAGTGGCTGGTGCCTTCGGACAGCACAGTGGCCTGGCCGCCGGCCATCAGGATGAGCATGATGACCACCGAGACCGGGGCCAGCACCAACGTTTCCACGCTGAGGCTGGTGACGGCATCGACCCGGCCGCCAATGTTTTTCTTGACCAGGCCGTAAAACCCGAAGCTGAGCGCCAGGATCAGTGCAATCCAGGGGACGTTGCCGTACCCGAACGCGAGCACCAGTACCGCTGCGAACGCCACGCCCATCGCGGCCCACTGGGCCGGGCGGAGCCGTTCCTTGAGCAGGATGACCCCCAACAGCACGGACACGAGCGGGTTGATGAAGTACCCCAGCGCCGCTTCGATGGCGTGTTCATTCAGCACCGCGAACGTGTAGGTGAACCAGTTGACCGCAATAAGGACCGCGGCCAGGGACAAGGTGGCGAAGGTGCGCCTGTTGACCAGCGCGGCGCGGAAGGTGCGCCAGCCGCGCAGCGCCGTGATCAGCAGGAAACAGAACAGCAGCGACCAAACAATCCGGTTGGCCACGATCTCCAGCGGCCCGGCGGGTATCAGGGCGGTGAAGTACAGGGGGAGGATGCCCCAGAGGCCGTAGGCCGAGAGGCCATACGCCATGCCGGCCCGGGTCTCGGTGGTCCGCCGCCGCGGTGCGGATGCGGGGACGCCGTCACTGCGTGTCTCGGCCCGAGGCGCAGGGACGGAGGATCGGGAGGAGGAGGCACCGCCGTCGTTCATGGACACGCTGGCGACAACCTCCGGTCAGTGGGTTCCATTCCACCCACCGTACTCCTGTGCAGCCGCGGCGGTCAGAACTTCCCGCCGGCCAGCTTTCCCACCAGTTCGCTGAACTCGTCGAGCGGATGCCGACGGCCCCCGGAGGGATCGCGGTGGTACGTGACGGCGAGCGACTGCAGCGGCGGGACGCCCACCAGCCGCGCGCGCTCGCCGGCGGCGGCCAGGGCCTGCTGCGGACCGAACTGCGCAAGCGCCTCCGGCCCGAAGAACGAGCATGCGGGGACGCTGACGCCGGTGAAGCGGGCAGGGAAGGCCAGCCGGTCCAGCAGCATGGTGTGTCCGGCCAGCGCGGTGCGGGCGTGTGCGCGGTGCATGGCCGAACCGAAGGAGGCCAGCTCGTCGTCGCTGAGCGGATCCACCGATTCGCAGAACAGCTCCACCGACTCGTGGACACCCGTCGACGAGCGCGTCACCGTCAGCACGCCGATGGACGGCACCTCCGTGCCGGGACGGGGGCGGCCGACCACGACGATGTTGCTGGTCATCGGCGCGAGGCGGAAGCAGTAGCTGGTGAGTTCGGCCGCGTCCCACGGTTCGCTGACCGGTTCGTGGATGCCCCACCCCACCGGCGCGGCGCCGGTCAGCTCCGTGAACAGCGCGGCGGTGAAGTCGCCGATCCGGGTGGACTCGCTGGCCGGATGCAAAATCTCGCCGCGGGCCTGGATCACGCCGTCGGATCCGGCCGGTGCCTGGAGGTAGTCCGCTGCCAACTGTTCCTCGGCGGCGAAAACGTCACCGCTCCAGCGGTACTGCTGGCCGGTGAAGCCGTTGTAGAACGTGCCGTCCGCGGCGCTGGCCATCCAGATGCAGCCCTCGCGCTGCAGCAGCTGGTACAGCGGCAGCGTCAGGGTGCTGGTGCTGGGCGTCATCACCACGAACTGGCGCTCCGATGCGCGGGCGGCCTCATAGGCGCGGGTGAGGGTGGGGGAGAGGAACGCCAGCGGCTTGTCCTGGAAGACGACGGCGGTCCGCCCGGTGTGGAAATCGAAGGCGGAAGCGTGCATGTCCATCACTATTCTCCGGACCCGGGCAGTTGGTGGACGACGACGGCGCCGCGGCACCGCACGGCGATGTTCTGCGCCACCCGGTAGCCGAGCTGGTCGCCGTCGGGGATGCCGTTGCGGATGGTGATCTCCTGCCACCACAGGTCCTGGTGCTCGGGCTCGGCGAAGTCCGGGTCGTCGGAGAAGATCGACGGGATCGGGGTGCCCTCGATGGCCTTGACGGTGGCGCCGGCGAGCAGCCGGGACACCTCGCCGGGGACCCGGACCAGGCGCGGCAGTTCGACGGCGAGCATGGTGGTGCCGCGGCCGTCCTCCACTTCCAGCAGGGCGTTGCCGGCCACCTGGCGGACGTACTCCTGCGGCACCACGGCCAGCAGCGAAACCATGACCACGTCCTGGCCCGGTTCATCGAGCGCGACGACGGTGACGGTGTTAGACATTGGCGGTTGCCTCCATCGGCGTCCATAGGGTCTGCACGGTCTGCACCGGGCCGCCGGAGCGGACCAGCAGTCCGCGGCCGGGCGGCAAGCGGCGGGCGCGCACGTTGTTGAGCAGGCCGCCTTCGGAGCGGTCGCCGGAGAGGATCAGCCCGGTGCTGCCGGAGTCCCGCAGCGCGGCGAAGAACTGTTCGTACATGCCGCGGCCAGCCCCGCGCACCCGGCGGGTGAGGATCACGTTCAGCTGCAGTTCCGGGCCCATCGGCAGGTACTCGATCAGCGAGCGGAGCGGTCCGGCGCCGCCGGCCGTGAGGATGTCGTAGTCATCGGCCAGCAGCACTATCCGCGGGATGCTGTCCGCCTCGCCGATGCTGTCCTGCATCGCGTCGCCGCCGGCGGCACGCTTGGACAGCTCCGAGGCGATGGCGTTGGCCAGCGGCTCGGCCTGGGCCGCGCTCGGCGCGTAGCCGCCCAGGTAGGCATCCGGGACCACGTCGGCCAGCGCCCGGCGGGGGTCGAAGACGGCGAAGACCAGGTCCCGGGACGGGTACTGCGCCACCAGCGAGGCCACCAGGGAGCGGACCAGGTTGGTCTTGCCGGACTGCTCGTCGCCCATCACGATCAGATGGTGCTCGCCGCGGACGACGTCCAGCATTTCGGGGCCCAGATCGGTCTCGCGCAGGCCGAGCGGCAGCAGGCCCTGGAGCGCCGGGACCTCGAGCTGGGCGGCTTCGACCACCTGCGGCAGGATGCGCACCTGCATGGCGCGCGCATCGGTGGAGGCGGCGACGGCGGCCACCATGTCCCGGGTGCCCTGCGTGGCCGTGTCCGCGTCGGCCACGCCGTCGATGCGGGGGAGCGCAAAATGGCCGAAAAGCTTGGCGTCGGTCAGCGCGCGGCCCGGGCGGTCGGCGGGCATGGTCTCGGCCAGTTTGCGGCCGTAGGAGGAATCTGCCGGATCGGCCAAGCGCAGCTCGATCTTGGTGCCGAAGAAGGACTGCTGGGCCAGCCGGATCTCGTTCTGCCGGTTGGCGGTGGTGACCACGTGGATGCCATAGCCGCCGCCGCGGGCGATCAGCGAATGCACGGCCGGCTCGATGTCCTCGAATTCATCGGTCAGCAGGCCGTAACCGTCCAGGACCAGCACGACGTCGGCGCTGGGCAGTTCGGGAATCTTGCCCTGGGCGCACAACCTGCGCAAGGTGGCCAGCGAGTCCACCTGGTACTTCTCGAAGACGATCTCACGTTCGCCCAGCATGGCCAGCAGTTCTTCGACCGTGCGGCGGACCACCTCGCGGTTGGTCCGCACGGCCACGCCGCCCACGTGCGGCAGGCCCTCCAGCGGGATCAGCGAGTTCCCCAGCAGGTCCACGCAGTAGATGCCCACTTCCTGCGGGCTGTGGGTCAGGGCCAGCGAGGCCGCGATGGTGCGCAGCGCGGTGCTCTTGCCCGACTGCGGTCCGCCGATGATGGCCACGTTGCCGCCCGCCGTCTTCAGGTCCAGTTCCCAGACGCCCTGCCACTGTTTGGCCGGGTCATCCAGCAGGCCGATCGGGACCTTCAGCCCGCCGCCGGAGGCGAGCCGGATGCCCTGGCTGGTGGTGGTCACCGAACCGGCGGCGGTGTCCAAGGCCAGCGCCGCCGGCAGCGGCGGCAGCCAGATGGGATCCATGGCGCGCGGGAACCTGGCCAGGGTGGCCATCAGCGCTGACAGGACGGTCGGGCCGGTGGTGCGCTTGGACGCCCCGGTACGGGCCGGCTTGGCGGCGGCCGCGCCGGCGTCGTCCGCCCGCTCCAGGCTGGCCGCATAGGTGGGCATCGGCAGCACCCGGGGGCCGTCGTCGTCGGCGGTTTCCTCCGCCTCCCGGGCCTGGACATCCTCCAGCGGGCCCGACACGTAGCCGGCCTTGAACCGGGTGTAGACGGTGGTATCCACCTTCAGGTAGCCGTACCCGGGGACCGGCGGCAGGTGGAAGGCGTCCGGCGTGTCCAGCACGGTGCGGGACTCCGATTCGGAGAGCGTGCGCAGGCCGATCCGGTAGGACAGGTAGGTCTCCAGCCCGCGCAGCTTGCCGGACTCGATCCGCTGGCTGCTCAACAGCAGGTGCACGCCGATGGACCGGCCGATCCGGCCGATGGAGAGGAACAGGTCGATGAAGTCCGGCCGGGCGGTGAGCAGTTCGCCGAACTCGTCGATGATCACCACCAGGTGCGGCAGCGGCTCCATGGCCTCGCCGCGGGCCAGCCGTTCCTGCCGGTGCAGCTGGTAGTCGGTGATGTTGGCGATGTTGCCGGCGGCCTTGAGCACTTCCTGCCGGCGGACGACCTCGCCGTTGAGGCTGGAGTAGATGCGTTCGATCAGGCTCGCGTCGTCGGCCAGGTTGGTGATCACGCCGGAGACCTGCGGCGCATCGGCGAAGGGAGCGAACGTGGCGCCGCCCTTGAAGTCCACCAGCACCATGGACAGCAATTCCGGCGGATGGGTGGCCAGCAGGCCCAGCACCAGCGACCGCAGCATTTCCGACTTGCCGGAGCCGGTGGCGCCGACGCAGAGCCCGTGCGGGCCCATGCCGAACTGCGCCGATTCCTTCAGATCCAGCAGGGCGGGCCGGCCGCGGTCGTCGGGGCCCAGCGGGATCCGCAGGAAGTCCACTTCGCTGCGCGGCTTCCAGAGCCGCCTGATGTCCGCCTCGTCCAGTGCCGGGCTCAGGCCGAGCATGTCCAGGAAGCTGTCCGAGCTGGCGGCGGTGTTGTGTTCCAGCGAGTCCGCCGAGAGCCGCATCGGCGCCAGTTCCCGGGCCAGCGCCTGGGCGGTCGCCACGGCCAGCGGGTCGAGGGTTCCCTGTTCAACGACCGGCTCGACCGGATCCTCGCGGTAGTTCTGGATCAAGAATCCCGAGTCCGACGGCGGGGCGCCGGCTTCCGGGGCGGCGGCGCCTGCCGCGCGGCCCGCCCGGGGGAGGGCCGTCCGCGCGCCGGACGGGGCGGCGTTCGCGGCCGCACCGTCCTGGGTGACGCGCACGCTGACTTCGCCGGGTTCCTGGCCGCGGTCGGCCACCAAGTACACCACGGTGATCCCCAGGTGGGCCAGTCCGGCGTGCCGGTCCGGCAGCACGAGTTCTTCGGGCAGCCCGCCGTAGCAGTCGGCGAGCACCAGCAGGCGCGGCAGGTGCTGGCTGGCGCCCCTGAGGTTCTTGGAGGATTCGGCCGCCACCACCGCGCGGCGGTTCAGCTCGTCGGCCACCACGGCCCCGAGTTCGTCCAGGGAACGGGCCATCCGGCGGACCGGACCGGTGGCGTGGGCCTGCTTCTGGTCCGCCAGGTGCGGCAGCCACAGGGCCCAGTCCCAGTCGCCCAGCCGGTCTTCGCCGGCCGCGATGCCCACATGCAGGTCTTCGGGCGAGTGGAAGGCGCAGGCCTCGGCGAGCAGGTTGCGGGCGGCATTGAGCACGAACGCGCGGGAGCCGACGATGCTGACGTTGCCGGCCGAGTCCAGCGGCAGGGTCAGCGGCAAATCCGGCGACCTCTCATACCGCCGCTGCAGGATACGGACCTCGTTGTCCATGAAGGTGTCGCGCTGGGCCGTGGCCGGGCCCTGCTCGTTGATGGTGATCTGCCGGCTGATCCGCTCTCCGGAGCCAATCCGCACGTGCAGGAAGTCCTCGTTGCCGCGGCGCCGCTCCCACAGCCGTTCCGTGTTGCGGACAATGTCGAAGAGGGCAGTGGGCTCCGGGTTGCTGGTGCGCGCCGTGGTGATGGTGCGCTGCTCGTCGGCGCGGAGCGTGGCCCGGGACTCCTCCAGGTACTCCAGGTAGCGGTCGCGCTCCTCGGCCCGGGTACGGGCCGCACGGCCGCGCTGGCCCAGCATCATGACGATGGACGCGACGACGGTCACGATCATCGCGATGGCGCCGACGGCGGCCAGGCTGTTGCCGCGGAAGAGCATCATCACGGTCATGGACAATCCGGCGCCCAGCAGCGGAATCAGCGCCATGGCGTTCATCCTGCCGGACTTTTCGGCCATCGGCGGCGGGGCCTCCAGGCTGAAGGGCGCGGCCTCACGGGCCGGGGCGGTGGTCCGGGCCGGCCGGTGGAAGATCTTCACGCTCATCGGCCGGTATGCTCCATCGCCAAGGCCAGCGCCGTGGAGGCGAGCTCCGCCGCCTGCAGCCGGACGGCACGGGACATCAGGCCGGGGTCGATTTCGACCCCGCTGGCCAGGTGCCGGTCATACCCCAGGGGCAGCACGGGGATCCCGTCCCGGGCCAGCAGCTTGGCTTCGGACATCGGATCCAGCGGGGCGTCGGCATCCGTCTGGGTCAGCACGGCCAGCAGGCCGGTCCCGCCCAGCTCCGGGGTGGCTGCCCACGCGGCCGCCGTCCGCCGTACGTCCTGGACGCCGGCCACCGAGGCGGGGGCCACCAGCACGGCCAACTGCGCGGCGCCGACGGCCCAGTTCGTGTCCGGGTTTTCGCCCGGGCCGGTGGCGCAGTCGTAGACCGCCACCGGGCAGTACCGGGAGATGTTCTGGCCCGCGGCGGAGAGCGCGGTGTTCCCGGCATGCCCGCCGAGGGCACGTGCTCCGGCCACCCAGAGGTTGGGCCCGGCGGCGGCCAGCCGCCGGCGCAGGTCGTCGGCGCCCGCGGCGGGGGAGTGTTGCAGGACGGAGGCGGCGTCGTCGATCGCCGGCGCGTCCGGCACCCCGAGGCGCAGCGCCAGGGTGCCGCCGGCGGGTGCCAGGTCCACGGCCGCAATCGTGTCCTGCCGGGCCGCCGCGTACAGCGATGCCAGCAGCGCCGCCGTCGTGGTCTTCCCGGCCCCGCCCCGGCTGCCGATCACCGCGATCCGGCGCCCCGTGCTGACGGCGGCCTGCGCGCCGGCCGTCGCGGCGACCAGCCGCTGCGGGTAGTCGTCGGAGGAGACCAGGCCCTTCGCCGCCCGGAAGGTGCGGACCAGCCAGGGCTCGCCGCGCCGGCTGCGCAGGCGGCGGCGGCGCTGTTCGGCATCGGACTCGAACGGACCGGGCCCGGCGGGTTCGGCGGACGGAACCGGCGTGCTCCACGGATCGGCCAGCTGCGTCCGGCCGGGGCGGCCTGCACCGGATGGGGCCGCCGGGGGCATGGAACCCGGAGCGGGCGGGCCCGCCGGGACGTGGCCGGTGGCGGTGTTCTCCCGGGCGATCAGGTCCCTGCGCGAAATCGGTTCCATGGAGTCGGTTCCAACCTGTCTCAGTCGAAGGTGGTCAGCAGCGAGGCGAAGACGCCGAACAAGCCGATGACCAGCGGGACAGCGGCCAGGATGGCCAGCGTCTCCAGTCGGTTGGCCAGCAGGCGCAGTTTCGCCGCGGAATGGTCGGCGAGCGTGGCGGTCAGCGAGATCACGACGGCGATGGCCAGCACCAGCAGGCCGGCCGCCACGAACCAGCCGTGCCCGGGAGCGAAGGCCAGCACCGAACGTGCCAGGGCGAGCGTGCCGACGGCGGCCGCCAGGTACAGCGCGATCCGATCGGTGGCCAGCGGAAAGGCACGCGCGCGCAGCCCGGTGGCCAGGGCCAGGCAGCCGATCAGCGGCATCGTCCAGACCTGCGACGCGGTGTCGGTGCCCAGGATCCACAATCCGGCGGCCACGGAGAGCGCCGCCAGCGCGGTGCCGAAGCTGAGCCCGCGGTGCGCCGAGGCGATGGCCACGTGGACGTCGGTGCGGCCGATGCGGCCGCCCTTGGCCCGCCGGTCGTCCAGCGTGGCCAGTCCGGACGTGGAGAGGGCGATCTGGGGCAGCAGGCCAAGGGTTGCGCAGCTGAGCAGCGCGGCCACGCCGGCAGCCCGCACCGGGTCGCTGAAGAGAGCCAGCGAGGCGGCCCAGAAAACGGTGAGCAGGGCCAGCAGGCCCGCGGCCGACATCAGCGCCCGCGGACGCTGCGAGATCAGGCCGGCACAGACCAGTGCCACGGCGCTCGCCGCGGCGGCCAGCAGCGCGTGCGTCCCGGGAGCGGCCGGCAGGCGCAGCACGCCGCCCACGGCCAGCAGCCAGCCGGTGCCAACGAGCAGCGGGCCCAGTACCGTTGCGGTCGCCCGGCCCAGGTAGATGCCGGCGCCCAGCAGCACCGCGGCCAGCGCGAAGAAGACAGCGGCGGCCATGGCGGGGGCGGCGCCGTCGAGCAGCAGATGCACGCCCAGATGGAGTCCGACGGCGGCGAAGACGGCCCCCGTCCCGCGGCGGACCCGCTCGGTCCAGCGGCCGCCGATGTCCTCGGTCTGTTCCACCACGGCGTCGGTGATGTCGTACACCACCGGTGCGGGCGGGGCCTCGGACACATTCACCAGCCGGAGCATGGCGCCGTCGGCGATGCCCGCGTCCGTCAGCGACGCGTCCTCGCGGACCGGATCGCCGGCGGGGGTGATCAGCGTCTTGACGGCGACGGCGGCGGCCGGCTGGTCATCGAGCAGCTCCAAGACCTGGGGCAGCAACAGGCCGACCGGCGTCTGCGACGGGAGCAGGACGTCCACGTGGCGCTGCGGTCCGGCCACGGTGACGCGGGTAAAGGTTTCGGCCATGCTCAAGCGGCTCCTCGGTGGGGGACGAGCGGCAGGCGGGCGCCGCCGTCGTCCGCCGGATCGCCACTGAGGTGGAGGACGACGGCGGACTGCGCCCGCTGCTGCCGTTCCTGCCGCAGGTCCTCCAGCAGGTTGGTCACGAACGAATAGCCCACGCAGACGGCGGCAATGACCGCCGCCATGGCGATGCTGAAGAAGAAGGTGCGCACGCTGGACTTCCAGCGCCGCTGCAGCGGATTCGCGCCGTACAGCAGCGCCGCGGTCAGCCGGGCACGCCGGAGAGCCACGGACTCAATGAGCTGGTTGTCGTAATCGTGGGCCACGTCTCTCCTCCCAAGCGGTGCGTCGCCTACCGAGCTTATCGCTCCAAGTGATGGATTAATTCCCGCGTGTCCCGCGCAGGATGGGGAGATGTACCCATTAACTTCGATTGACGCAATGCGGGCCAGCGCGTTCTATGGTAAAGGCGGGGAACCGCTCGAGGACAACCGGCCGGGCGGCAACCCGGCGCACCGCGGACGCAGCAGGCGTCCGCCGGCGCAAGCGGCAGCTACAGCCCCGTGACGGGGCACGGAGGTGGAGCAATGAGCGGCAACCAGTTCATCAAGATGGAAAAGAGCGCGTTTGTCGACGCCGGAAAGGCCAGCGCGGCGGCCGACACCGAACTCCAGGCACTGATGAAGGAACTTGAGGCAGTCCCCGAGCCCATGCGCGGCAACACCGCCGGCGACTTCTGGGAAAAGTTCAAGGGCATCATGGGCCGGGCCAACATGGTGGCGTCCGGGCTGCAGAAATCCCTGGTCTCCATTCAGCAGGGCCAGTCCGAGGTCAACACCACCATGCAGCTGGGCGAGCAGCAGCAGGCCGACGACGCCGATGCCACCGAGGGCAAGGCGGCCTGGGACGACGCGGTGTTCCGCAACCGCGGCTAGCCTGCCCCGGCAGGTGGCCCCGGCAGGTGGCCCCGGCGGGCGGCACCGGCTTAGGGCCTCAGGGCAGCGCCCCCACGGCCCCGCCCCTCAAGCGGGACTGACTCACAGACGATCTTTTTCCGGCCGAGGCCGGGCATGAGGAAGGAAACATCATGGCAGACCAGAATTCATACGCCTTCTCCGACGGCGGAGCATCGCAGGCCCAGGACAACCTGGACCGGGTGAAGAAGAAGCTCAACGCGCTGGTGGAAACCCGCAAGAAGGACGCCGCGGACCTGCAGGCCAAGTTCCAGGCCACCGACATCGCAGAGCAGTACGACCGGGTGGAGCAGGCCTGGGCAGACGCCGGCTTCGCGTTTGCGGGCATCATGGCGGACGTCCACAAGCTGCTGGAGGACGCCAAGAGCACCGCGGGCAACACCATCAAGACGGCCGGCGGGAAGATCGCCAACATCTAGACCGCCAACATCCGGCACGGAAGGCAAACAGCAGTGGCACTCGACGGCTGGGACATCGAACCCACCAAAGTCCAAACAATCGTCACTACCGCCAGCGGGCGGGCCGACAGTTTTGAGAGGGATTTCCCGGCCCTGGGTACCGCAGTCGGCGACATCGTCGCCGCCGCCAAGTCCGGACCGGTGATGGATGCGCTCAACGGGTGGGCGGAGAAGACCGTCCAACCCGGACTGAACAGTGTTGCCGGACGGCTGCAGACCACGTTCCAGGGCACCATGGACGCGGTGAACTCCTACGTCATGGGGGACGCGCAGATGGCCGGAGACGCCCAAAACCTGATCGGGACCCTGCCCGAGGTGGAAGACACGTCGCGTCCGCACCGACCGCACGGACCCACTCCGCTGGCGCTCTGATCAACCGGTCCGCCACTTTCACGAACATCTAGTCTCACGCACCGAATAAGGGGAATCAATGACGGCCTGGGATCCCTACTCCGAGGAATACCCGCAGCGTCCCGACGCGGAACTGCTGCGCACCCATGCCAAGGCGCTGGATGACAAGGCCGAAGACATTGACGACGCCGTCGAACTGATCGAGAGCGACTGGAGCGGGCTGGAAGCGGTCTACAAGTCGCCGGAAGCCCCGCAGGTCTACGCCGCGGTCCAGCCGATCAAGACCACCACCGAGGACATCAAGTCCGACACCGCAGCCATCAAGGCGGCCATCGAGGCATTCGCCGACTGGGCGGATACCTTCACGTCGCGCTACGACGCGCTGGTGGCCCGCTGGCACGGCGTGCGGGCGCGGATCGCGGACGAAGGCAGCGACTGGCGCAAGGACGAGGACCTGGTCAACGACGACAATCGGATCCTCAGGGACGCCAACGCGTTGGCGGCCGAGCACATGGCGGCCGAGCGCACCTGCGCCAACGCGATTGCTGCGCTCTACGGCGGTATCACGCTGGTCGAAACCACCCAGGACGGCCCCGGCACCGGCGAGCAGGCGTACGGCTACTCGGCAGAACAGCTTGATTCGGCTACCGGCGAGGGCCACATTCCCTGGGGCAAGCCGACCGAGTGGGACAAGCCCTGGTACGCGGACGTCTGGGACGGCATGGTGTCCTTCGGCAAGGGCGTTTGGAGCGGCATCACCGGCACGGTGACCGGCCTGTGGAACATGGTCAACTTCACCGACGGCGAGACCTTCGCCGCCACCTGGAAGGGCATCGGCCAGATCGCCCTGAACGTAGCCATCGTTTCCAGCCCGATCACCGCCGCCGTCGCCGAATCGATCGGCGGCCCGGGAACGGTCAAAAAGGCGGGCGAGGAACTGCTGGCCGTCGGCAAGGCAGCCATCCACTGGGACGACTGGCAGCGCGACCCGGCCTATGCCGCCGGCGCGACGGCGTTCGATCTATCGGCCATCCTCCTGACGGCCGGCGGCGGCGCCGTGGCCAAGGCCGGCGGCGTGGCCAACAAGATCACCGCGGTCAGCCGCGCCGGCGGGGCAGCGTCCAAGGTGCTGGACTTCTCCGGCCTGTCCAAGACCGCGGGCCTGACCACCAGGGCCATCGACTTCTCCACCAACTTCAAATTCACGGCCATTGACGTCACGACCAACGGCTTCAAGACGGTCACGGGCACGGTCCGCCCCTACGTCAGCACCGCCGGCCACGTTTTCACCGACGGGCTGCGCAACGCCTCCTCCGGCCTGCGCGCCGGCGCGGACAACCTCACGACGTCGCTGCGCACCGGCGCGGACAACCTCACGACGTCGCTGCGCACCGGCGCGGACAACCTGGCCAATGCGCTGGGGGGCCCGCGCCTGGCCACCGCCGGCGGTGGCTACACCCCTGCCCACCGGTTCGACGTGGACATGCCGTCCAGCCGGAACACCAGCACCATCATGAACTTCGACGCGGACGGGCCCAAGCCGTCGCCGGGCAACAGCGGCTACACAGTGCCGGAACCTTCGGGCCCGCCGCAGTATGGCCAGCGGGTCGAGACGCCGGAGACCAACCCGGCGCCGGCACGCATTCCCGACACCGAGGCGCCCCGCAGCACTCCGGAACCCGATCCCACCACCCCCAAGGCTCCGGAACCCGATCCCACCACCTCCAAGGCGCCCGCTGCGGAGGCCAACGACGGTGTCAACGGCTATGACGTGAACGGGCAGCGCGTCGACGACAACTTCCGCCATCCGCAGTCACCACAACACGGCGCTGCCATGCCTGACGTCATCCAGAATCCGGAATCACACGCGAGGTACGGCCAGCACCGGGCCGATGACCTCTACCAGGACGTCGCGATCCCGGACTGGGCGGACCTGCCCAAGGACCAGCACGGCCGCCTGGACATCAACAGCGACCTCGACGACATCGTGGACCGTTCCCAGCCTGCCTATGGCACGGATGAGTTCGGGAACCCCTTGGATAAAGGCGAGTACGCGAACCGCTACAGCGAGTTGGACGAGTTCCGGCCGGACGAGTACCGGGCGGCCTATCCGGACAACGCCGGAGCGGCCGAGGGAACCATCCGGACGTACTCGTCGTACGACGACCTGCAGGCAGACTTCGGACAGGTCAAGTTGGACCGGATCGGTCCCAACGGCGGAGACTACCTGGCCATCGAGGGGACCCCGTGGCACATGCGCGGCCTGCCGGTCGATACCCTCGGCAAGCCGCTGCACCACTTCGAGCTTGAGCGGTTGCCCGAGGGCGTCAAGATCGAGGTCTCCGAAATCGCCCCGGCTTTCGGACGCCCGGGCGGCGGAACCCAACTGCGGTTCCTCGACATCACCCAGGGGTCGGAACCCAAAGCCATCGGCGTCGACGAACTGATCCGCAGGGAAGGCCTCCGCGAGACCGGACCCCGCCAATTCGACCCGCCGTGGGCGCGCAACGCCGACAACCCGGTGGACCTGTTGGCCGAGCACGACCTCGACTTGTCTGCACGGAAATCCGTCGTTGACGCGGTCGAAGAGCAGGGCATCACGCTGGAACGCACGACCGTCTACGAGGTGGACGGCCGCGGCAAGTTCTACACGAACTCCGCCGGCCATATCCAGCAGATCGAGGCTCCCAGCGGATCCAAGGGCAACTGGAATCCCGAGTTGAACAACCCGAGGCCCAACATCAGGTACCACATCGACGGCAACATCGTGGTCCACACGGACGGGTTCGGGCGCCCCACGGCACTGCACGCCCACGACCTTGAGTACTTTCCCAAGAACCGGGCCGACACCTGGCGGCATCCGGGCAACCAGACCCACGTTGGGGGACACGGCGGCGGCGACTACGACGGCGGCCACCTCCTCGCGGCAATGTTCGGCGGCCCGGGGGAGAAGATCAACCTGATTCCCCAGCTGAACATCCAAAACCGGAACCTCGGCCTGGGCGCCCTGACACCCATCGAGCGGCTGCGGCTGACGGGGGCCGCCGAGACCTGGTATGACACCGAGCTATGGATCCGCGACCGGCTCCGTGACGTGTCTTCGGACGGCAGCAAGCCCTCGGTCACGTGGGACGTCCGCCCGATCTACGATGCTGGTGACGGAAACCGTGTTCCACATATGGTGGAACTCAAAGTAACGGTCAACGGCCAAACCCGGCGCTTCGACTTCGAAAACTAAGGAATGAACTCCCCGTGACATCACAGCTGCTCTCCGACGAGTTCTTGTCGGCCATGGCAACCGCGGCCTCTTCGCGGTTCCGGACCTATCAGGAGATCCGGCTGGAGTTCGAGATCTACGGTGCAACCGTCTCCTGGACGGAGATGGCACGTACGGCCGAAGGCGCATGGGTCAGCATTGACTTTTCCGACGCCGTACCCCTGGACCGCAGGGCGCTGAAGTCGGACAAGGCCGCCAGCTACACGAAGGGCAAGGGCACCTGGTTCGCCGCCCGGCTGACCCTGGTCCCGGACGAAGAACCGCGGTTCGAACGGTTCGACACGGAGCCGTTGGAGCCCACCCCGGGCGCCCTCCAAATTCCGGTATCGCCCGCTGCGGTCCAGGCCGAGCTGGCCTTGTTCCCGCGCGAGCAGGAAGGGATTCCCGGATGGATGCGCGACATCCTCGAAAGCAGCGGTTTGGACGTGCCGTATCTTGACCCGGCAACCGAAGAGTTGGTGCTTGGCAGTGAACGGGCTCCCTTCCAGGACCCCGCCCAGTAGCTCCCCCGCACCCTCCCGGAAGAAGGAAACACCCCATGTCCGAACAGACGCCTGTGCTGCTCCGCCAACAGCAGTTGGCCGAGATACTCGCCGGCTGGATGCTGCAGGCCGTCAACAGCGAGCCCGGATGGGACCGGATGGTGTTGGAGTTGAAGCCCGCCGCCGATGCCATGCTCATGCGCATCACCCAAGAGCGCGGCGGAAGGGCCGCGGCCAATGCCGGGGCCCTGCAGCCCGGAACCGCGCCCTTCGACGCCGCCACCGAACTGCACAGGCTCGGCGTGGGGGACAACGGAGAGTCCTGGCGCTCGGCCGCCGTGAACCTCTCCGCACGGGACTGGCCCGAACCGAAATACTCACTGGACACCTACTTCAATTTCGACCAGCCCGTGCCCGATTTCGGTCTGGGGGAACCGGCCGGCCAGGCGTCCGCATCAGAACCGGAGCATGAACAACCCGGCCGGCACGGCGTGGACAACCGCCTGGTCGCGGACGCGGTGGCCAGATTCAGCGAGAATCCGGGGAAGGCGGCGGCAGTCAATGTGTTGCGCCACCTGATCGGCAGCGAACTGCTGCTCGATGCCACCGATAACCCCGGGCGTCCCGGGATCAGCGTCGTCGAAGTCCACGGTTCGCCGTCCGTGCTCGCCTTCACCTCGCAGGAGAAACTGGCCGAGTTCCGAGCCTCCACTGGCCGACCGGGAGCCCCCGTGTCCTGGGTCCAGCCAGGCGAGGAACTGTTGAAGTTCGTCGACAGCCACCCGGACATTGCCTACCTCTGCATCAACCCGGCGGGCCCGACCTGCGCCCTCGGACGCCAGGAGATCGGCTTCGCCGTCGGGAGCCTGGCCAATGTCGGCCTGAAGCGGGCAGTCGCCGGCCAGGCCGGCGTTAACGCCGTGGCGGAACAGCTCAAGCGGCCCGGCGCCGTCGTGTTGGCGGCCGATCGTGCCGATGAGGGCGGATCAGACGGGGGCCCGGTCCTGCTCAAGGGGCAGGACGGGGGACCGATTCTTCCCGTGTTCTCATCCGGGCCGGAAGTCGCCGCCTTCAAGCCCTCGGCGAGGTTCAGGGAAGTGCCGGCAACCTGGGCCATCGACATGCTGCGCCAGAGGCCCGAGCTGTCGATGGTGGTGGACCCCGCCGGCCCGGAAGCGCTGCTCCGCGCCTCGGACTTCTGACATGGCCGCCCACCTGGAGCAGCTGGACGACGCCCTGCTGGCCACGGCTGCCCAGTGGTTCGGGGGCGACAGCACCATCGAGGACGGCGCCTGGACCGTACGGAACGAATACGGCGTCCGGATGTCCATCGCGGCCGAGGCCGACGGGTTCATCTTGCGGGACGTCATCGCACGTTATTGGCCCGGGAGACGGGAATACGTCCACACCTCGGACCCGGGGGTCCTGCTGCGCTGCCTGTTGTTCCGGGCGGCGTTCTGGCATCGCAAACGCCGCGGCCTGCGCTTTCTGGCATTGTCCGACCAGGGGACGGACGACTCCAGCGGCTGGGCGATGCGCACCAAGCCCCACAAGTCGCCTGCAGTGCTCGAGCGTACGGGGCCGAGCGGCACCGTCACCGCTGGCTTTCCAGTGGCGCGGGATGCGCGGATCTTCACCCGGTATGCGGCACTTCCGCTGGAGACCCTCGCGGTGTCACTCGTCGCGGCGGACGGCGCCCCGCTGTTTGGGCCGGGCAGGCCCGGCCACATGCTTTCCGAGCTGCCGGGCCGGCTGGCGGGGCTGCCGCCCGAACGGATGGACAAGGCCGTACAGTACGCAGCCATAGCCGAACCGCTGGTCCGTGAAGATCAATGGGCCTTCACGAACGCGGCCGGAGAGCGCACGACCGTCAGCGCGACCGCCGACGGGTACATCCTGGACTTCGAAATGCCGCATGACAATGCTGACCGGAAGAGGTCCTACGTGCGCACCGACGACCCTGACATACTCACCCGCTGCCTGCTGTTCCTCAGCGGCCGGGCGAACCGGTTCCTGGAAGCAGCGGACGCCGGGGACGGATTCCTGCCCTACACCGACCGATACGGTTGCCGGGCCGAGGATCCTGGCGTGGCCTACCCCGTCACCCTCACCGGGACCAGTGAGCAAGGGGAGTTCCGGGCCTTCTTCCCGACCGGCACCGGGGCGCGCCATCTGTCCTATTACGCCGGGGCGCCGATCGATGAGCTGCTGGCGTCGATCGAGTCGGACGACGGTTCGCCGCTGTTCGGCCCGGACCGGCTGGAAACCGCCGGCCGCGGCCTGCCGCCGGCGACCGGGAGCCAGTGAGATACGCGGCACACTGTTAGGAGGGAAACGGGCGGGCATTTAGAATAGGAAACTGTGCGCTTATTGCGCAGGAGGATTCCCGAAGAAGAAGGACTGCCCGTGTCTAACTCTGCCGAGGCCATCACCCAGCGTCCCCTGAGGGTGGCTATCGTCGGCGCCGGACCAGCCGGCGTTTACGCCGCTGACATCCTCACCAAGGCCGAGCGGGACTTCGAGGTCAGCATCGACCTCTTCGACCGCTACCCCGCGCCCTACGGCCTGATCCGCTACGGCGTGGCGCCCGACCACCCTCGGATCAAGGGCATCGTCAACGCCCTGCACAAGGTGCTGGACCGCGGCGACATCCGCTTCCTGGGCAACGTCGACTACGGCCGGGACCTGACCCTGAGCGACTTCCGGCACTTCTACGACGCGGTGATCTTCGCCACCGGCGCCATCCAGGATGCCGCGCTGGACATTCCCGGCGTTGAGCTCGAAGGATCCTACGGCGCCGCCGACTTCGTGTCCTGGTACGACGGCCATCCGGACGTGCCCCGCGACTGGCCCCTGGAGGCCAAGGAAATCGCGGTCATCGGCAACGGCAACGTGGCCCTGGACGTGGCACGCATGCTGTCCAAGCACGCCGACGACCTGCTCAGCACCGAGATCCCGGACAACGTGTACCGCGGCCTGAAGAACTCGCCCGTCACCGACGTGCACGTCTTCGGCCGGCGCGGCCCGGCCCAGGTAAAATTCACGCCGCTGGAGCTGCGCGAGCTTTCACATTCGCGCGACGTGGACATCGTGCTCTACCCGGAGGACTTCGACTTCGACGAGGGCTCCGACGAGGCGATCCGCTCCAACAACCAGACCAAGACCATGGTCAACACCCTCACCAACTGGCTGGTGGAAGAACAGGACACCGGCGCCTCCCGCCGCCTGCACCTGCACTTCCTGCACACCCCGGTGGAGATCGTGGAAGGCACCGGCGACGGCACCGGGCACGTGGCGGCGATCAAGTTCGAGCGCAACGAACTGGACGGCACCGGCAACGTCCGCGGCACCGGCGAAATCCTTGAGTACCCCGTCCAGGCGGTCTACCGGGCCATCGGCTACTTCGGCTCCGAGCTGCCCGAGGTCGGCTACGATGCCCGCCGCGGCGTGATCCCCAACGAGGGCGGACGCGTCCTGGACGAGGACGGCAACCCGGTGCCGGGCATCTATGCCACCGGCTGGATCAAGCGCGGACCGGTGGGCCTGATCGGGCACACCAAGGGCGATGCGCTGGAGACCATCGGCTTCCTGCTCGAGGACCGGCTGGACCTGCCCGCGGCCTCCGATCCCGCCGAGGACGCCATCATCAAGCTGCTCGAGGAGCGAGGCGTCGCCTACACCACGTGGGAAGGCTGGCTGAAGCTGGATGCCCATGAGCGTGAGCTCGGGGCCTCCTTCGTCCCCGAAAACAACGACGGCGGTGCTCCCGCCATCGAGCGCGAGCGCGTCAAGGTGGTCCCGCGCGAAGAGATGGTGAAGATCTCGCAGCCCTGATCCACGGGACCGGCTTCCCCGGCCGTCCGGGGAGCCAGCCCGACCCTGCCGGCCCCGCCGTCGGGTGACAGGCGGCCGGAACGTATCGGCCGGACGCGCCGGTACGGTGCCGCTAGCGCTTGACGTAGAAGCGCAGGATGTCGCCGCCGGGGAGTTCCACGCGTACCTTGTCCTCGCCGGGCGTGCTGAGGTGCGCTTCGGGATAGGCGGAACGCAGGCTGCTGAGCAGCGCCTGGTACGGATCCGGAGGCGAAGCATCCGCTCCGGGCAGGCTTCCCGGTGCCGGGCGGTGGAGCCACGCCCGGAAGCGGCCGCCGCACCGCCGCAGCAGGGACTGTACTGGAGCCACCATCGCCATCCTCGCTCGCTTCACTGCCGGCGGCCGGCCGGTCCAATTCCGCGTTTCTGCCCTTTCACCCAGTATGGGAGCCTCCGGCCCTTAATCTGCGAGGCGTTCCGGCAAGTCGCGGAAGCACGTGTGTTGCGGCCCCCAACGACTATGCTGAAGCCGAGTCGATGGCCGGCCGCGCTGAAGCCGAGCCGATGCCCGGCCGCGTCCACCCGTGCCCCCGATCCGTTTCGGGGCGCGTCAGGTCCCAAGCAGAAGGAGGCAGGGCACCCGCATGGCCAGACCGCAGAATCCGCAGCGCAAGCCGCAGCTGCTCGAGGACATCCTGGCCTACCTGCAGGACAAGAACCTGGCGGACCTGTCCTTTCGCCCGCTGGCCGAAGCCCTGGGCATCAGCAGCTACATGCTGGTCTATCACTTCGGGCACCGGGAACAGCTGCTCGAGGAGATTGTGCAACGGGTCGAGACCGATCTCTCCGCGCCGTCGCCGGAGCAGTTGGCCGGCCTGGCGGTTCCGGAGCTGCGGCAGTTGCTTCTCCAGGTGTGGGAGCACTCGCAGTCCCCGCACAGCCGCGCCCTGCAGCGCCTGGGGTTCGAAGCGGCCATCCAGCAGGCGGCCGCCAGGCACACCACCCATTCGGCGCCGCCGCTGCGACCGCCCGGGTTCATCCGGTGGCGCGACTCCGCCACCGCTTGGCTCAGGAGCCGCGGGGCAGGGGAGCAGACGGCAGCGGCCGAAGGCACGCTCTTCGCTGCCGGCGTGTGCGGGCTGTGGTTTGGGCAGGTCGTTGCCGACCAGGCCGGAGAGCCGGCGGCGGCGTTCAACCTGCTGCTGGAACGTTTCCTGGCGGCTGCAGCCTGAGAAGACCGAGGCGCCGTGCCGGCGCCGTCCTGCGTCGCCGTGCTGCGGCGCCGTGGCGAGGCGCCGTGCAGACTCCGTCGCAGACGGACGGGGGCGCTCCGCCGTCGTGATTCGGGAGAGGCTCGCATACTCTGGGGGAGTGACGAACGATATACCGCTGAATGAAGAACAGACCCGACGCGTGGTTGCCCTCGCCATGGACCTGGCCCGCGAGGGCAAGACCGGCGAGCTGGTGGAGTTCCTCGACCACGGGCTGCCCGTGGATGCGCTGGATTCCGACCACAACACCCTGCTGATGCTGGCCGCCTACCACGGGCAGGAAGAGACCGTGGGCATGCTGCTGGAACGCGGGGCCAACCCCGATATCCGCAACGTGCGCGACCAGTCGCCGATCGCCGGCGCCCTGTTCAAGGGCGAGGACGCCGTGGTGTCCAGGCTGCTGGCGGCCGGGGCGGACCTGGATGCCGGCACCCCGAGCGCGCGCGATGCCGCCAAGATGTTCGGCCGCGAGCACCTCCTGGAGAAGTAGGGCCCGCAACAAAAAACTGCCCGGGACCGGCCATGGAGGCGGTCCCGGGCAGCTTCATGCCGTCGGATGAGACTGGGGTGTTACGCCGAGTCGGTGTTCACGTCGACCGGGGAGATCTTGCCGGCCTGCAGGGCCTCGATGGCCTTGCGCACGCCTTCGCCGTAGGCCGGGTCGGCCTTGGTGCAGTTGGCGATGTGGCGTTCGATGGTCGCCTGGGAAGCGCCGTCAATGGCACGGGCGGTGTTCTCGAAGAGGACCTGCCGCTGCTCGGCGGTCATCTTCTCGCGGAAGAGGATGCCGGGCTGCTCGTAGTAGTTGTCGTCGTCCTCGCGGAAGTTGAACCGGTCGGCCACGGCACCTACGGCCTGGGCCGGGTCGCGGTAGGCCGGCTGTTCCTGCCAGCGGCCGTAGCCGTTGGGATTGATGCCCGGGGTCGCGCCCTGGTTGCCGTCAACGCGCATGGCGCCGTCACGGTGGAAGGAGTTGACCAGCCCGGCGCCGCGCGGGTAGTTCACCGGGATCTGGTGGTGGTTGACGCCCAGACGGTAGCGCTGCGCGTCGCCGTAGGAGAACAGGCGTCCCTGCAGCATGCGGTCCGGCGAGAAGCTGATGCCCGGAACCACGTTGGCCGGGGTGAAGGCAGCCTGCTCGACGTCGGCGAAGTAGTTCTCCGGGTTGCGGTTCAGCTCCCACTCGCCAACCTCGATCAGCGGGTAGTCCTTCTTGGACCAGACCTTGGTCAGGTCGAACGGGTGGTACTTGTAGGTCTCCGCGTCAGCCTCGGGCATGATCTGGACCATCAGCTTCCACTTCGGGAAGTCGCCGCGGTCGATCGACTCGAGCAGGTCGCGCTGGTGCGACTCGCGGTCCTCGCCGACCAGCGCTGCGGCCTCGGCGTCGGTGAGGTTCTTGATGCCCTGCTGCGTGCGGTGGTGGAACTTCACCCAGTAGCGCTCGCCGGCGTCGTTGATGAAGCTGTAGGTGTGCGAGCCGAAGCCGTGCATGTGGCGGTAGGACGCCGGGATGCCGCGGTCGGACATGACGATGGTGACCTGGTGCAGGGCCTCCGGCAGGTTGGTCCAGAAGTCCCAGTTGTTCTCGGCGCTGCGCAGGTTGGTGCGCGGATCACGCTTCACTGCGTGGTTCAGGTCCGGGAACTTCAGCGGGTCGCGGAAGAAGAACACCGGGGTGTTGTTGCCCACCAGGTCCCAGTTGCCCTCTTCGGTGTAGAACTTGACCGAGAAGCCGCGGATATCACGCTCGGCGTCGGCCGCGCCGCGCTCGCCGGCGACGGTGGAGAAGCGGGCGAAGAGCTCGGTCTTCTTGCCGACCTCGGAGAAGATCTTGGCCTTGGTGTACTTCGTGATGTCGTTGGTCACCGTGAACGTGCCGAAAGCACCGGAGCCCTTGGCGTGCATGCGGCGCTCGGGGATGACCTCGCGGTCGAAGTGGGCCATCTTCTCCAGGAACCACACGTCCTGCAGCAGCATCGGTCCGCGGGGACCCGCGGTCAGGCTGTCCTGGTTATCGGCTACGGGCGCGCCCGCAACGGTTGTCAACGGCATGGTGTTATCAGCCATTTAGTTATCGCTCCTTGTCGGATCTTCCAATTGAAGGTCTTTCGTGGCAGTGCAGGCGGGGCAGGTGCCCCAGAAGGTGACCTCGGCTTCGTCGATCGCGAAACCGTGGTTGTCGGCCGCCGTCAGGCACGGTGCCTCGCCCACGGTGCAGTCGACGTCGGCAATATTGCCGCACGACCGGCACACCACGTGGTGGTGGTTGTCGCCAACCCGGGCCTCATAGCGCGCCGGGGACCCCGAGGGCTCGATCCGGCGCAGCAGCCGGGCGTCCGTCAGCGCCGCAAGAACGTCGTAGACGGCCTGCTTGGACACGCCGCCCAGTTCGTCCCGCACCACACCGGTAATGGTGTCGGCGTCGGCATGCGGGTGCGCGCGGACTGCTTCCAGCACCGCCGCCCGCGGACGGGTTACGCGCAGCGACGCCTCGCGCAACAAGTCCTCCGGATCCCTCATCTCGACCATGAAACGATTCTCTCACCTTTTTTGGACCGAGTCCAGAAAATGATCTGGACTCAGTCCAGAGAGGACGACGGCGGTGCTCCCCGCCAGCGGGTACCTCGCCCGCCGCCGGCCGCCAGCGGGTACCTCGCCCGCAGCCCGCCGCCAGCGGGTACCTCGGCCGCCGCCCGCCGCCGCCCGCCGCCCGCGCGGGCCCGCTGCTGCCCCCTGCCGCTGCTGCCCGCCGCCGTCCGCCCGCCGCTGCTGCCCGCCGCCGTCCGCCCGCCGTCCGCTGCCGCCCGCCGGCCGGCCGGGGCGCCACGCCCTGCAGCCCGGGCTCGGACCGCCCGGAAAAGGTGCTGCGGGCAACTAGAATCTCCGCCATGCCCAAGTTGTTCGCCGATACGGCGCCGCTCAAGGAGAGCCCGGATTTCCGCCGGTTGTGGATCGGAACATCGCTCTCCGCGATCGGCGCGCAACTGACGGCAGTGGCGGTCAGCCTCGAGGTCTACCAGCTCACCGGGTCAACCTTGGCCGTGGGCGGCGTCGGCGTCGTCGGGCTGATCCCGCTGGTGCTGGCCGGCCTCTACGGCGGTTCCGTGGTGGATGCGTACGACCGCCGCAAGGTGGCGCTCTATTCCGGCCTGGTGTTGTGGGCTTGCACTGCCGTGTTCGCCCTGCAGGCGTGGTTCCGGTTGGAACAGGTGTGGCTGCTGTACCTGGTGATCGCGGTGCATTCGGCCGCGGCCGGGCTCAACCAGCCGGCCCGCAGCGCCATCGTGCCGCGGCTGGTCCGGCGCGAGATGCTGCCGGCCGCCAATGCCCTGACCATGATGACGTTCGGACTGGGCATGACCATCGGTCCGCTGGCCGCCGGGGTGCTGGTTGCGGGGGTCGGCTTCGGCTGGACCTATACCCTGGACGTCCTCACGTTCACCGCGGCCATCTGGGCGGTGGTCAAGCTGCCGCCGATCCCGCCCGAGGGCGACGTCAGGAAGGCCGGCCTGCGGTCGGTGGCCGAAGGGTTCCGGTTCCTGCGCACGCGTCCCAACATCCGCATGACGTTCCTGGTGGACATGGTCGCGATGGTGCTGGCCCAGCCGCGCGCGCTGATGCCCGCCATCGGTGCGGTCATCATCGGCGGCGGCGAGGCGACGGCTGGCATTTTGTTGGCCGCGGTCGCTGCCGGGTCGTTCATTGCGGCGGTGCTGTCGGGGCCGCTGGGAGGGGTCCGCCGGCAGGGCCTGGCGGTGCTGTGGTGCGTGGTGGTGTGGGGGATTGCCGTCGCAGGGTTCGGCGCCGTCGTCGTCATGGCCGGGCGTACAAACGCCGCGGCCGCCGGAGACGTGAGCGGATGGCTCCTGCCCGCGGCCCTTTGCCTCGCCGCTGCCGGTGCGGCCGATACAGTGAGCGGCGTCTTCCGCAACACCATCCTGCAGGCGGCGACGCCGGACGCCATGCGCGGACGGTTGCAGGGCATCTTCATAGTGGTGGTGGCCGGCGGCCCGAGGCTCGGCGATGCCGTCGCCGGCGGTGGCGGCCAATGGCTGGGCGAAGGTTTTGCCGCGCTCGCCGGCGGTGTCGCCTGTGTGTGCGCCGTCGGGCTGCTGCACAGGTTCCAGCCGCGGTTCTCCCGCTACAACGACAGGCACCCCGAGCCCTAGGCGCCTCGGCTGACGGAGGCAGATGGGAGCCCGCGGAACATGGCGCCGGGCTCCGGCGTTGGAATAGGTACCGGTGGATACACTGACATACGGAGCTCCGTGCCTGGATCGGCACGGAGCCGGATCGGCGCGGGAGAGGACTCATACGCGGTGCACAACCACTTCAATGGACTGAAAACGGCCGGCCTGCTCGGCGGACTCTTCGCCCTCCTGCTGGCAATTGGCGCGCTGTTGGCCAGCGGGACCGGCAGCGCCAACTGGATCTGGATCATGGCCCTGATCGGCGTGGGCACAACCGCCTACAGCTACTGGAACAGCGACAAGCTCGCCATCCGCAGCATGCAGGCCTACCCCGTGACCGAAGCCGACCAGCCGGGCATGTACCGGATCGTTCGTGAACTGTCCGCGCGGGCCAACCAGCCGATGCCCCGGCTCTACGTGTCCCCGACGATGGCCCCCAACGCCTTCGCCACCGGCCGCAATCCCAAGAACTCGGCCGTCTGCTGCACCGAGGGCATCCTGCGCCTGCTGGATGAGCGCGAACTGCGCGGGGTGCTGGGCCACGAACTGATGCACGTCTACAACCGCGACATCCTGACCTCCTCCGTCGCCGCCGCGGTGGCGGGCGTGATCACCTCGGTCGCGCAGTTCCTATTGTTCTTTGGCGGCCGCGACCGCAACGCCAACCCGCTCGCGCTGATCGCCATGTCGCTGCTGGCCCCGATTGCGGCCATGCTGATCCAGATGGCCGTCAGCCGCACCCGCGAATACGACGCGGACGAGGACGGCGCCTCGCTGACCAACGATCCGCTGGCCCTGGCGTCGGCGCTTCGCAAGCTGCAGTACGGCACGCAGCAGGCGCCGCTGCCGCAGGACCAGCGGCTGGTCAACACCAGCCACCTGATGATTGCCAACCCGTTCAAGGGCGGCGGCGCGAAGAAGCTGTTCAGCACCCACCCTCCGATGGACGACCGTGTGGCGCGGCTGGAACGGATGGCCGGACGCCCGCTGGGCTACTGAGGCCGGCATGCGGCTGCTGCTGATCCGGCACGGGCAGACCTACTCCAACGTCCGCGGGCTGCTGGACACGGGTGCCCCCGGGGCTGAGCTGACCGAGCTGGGACACGCACAGGCGCGGGCGCTGCCGAAGGCCCTCGACGGCGAACCGATCGACGCCCTGCTCGCATCCACCCTCGTGCGCACGCAGCTCACGGCGTCCCCGCTGGCTGCCGCCCGAAGGCTTGAGACGGACGTGCGCGACGGGCTGCGCGAGATCTCGGCCGGCGAGCTGGAAATGCGCGGCGACCGGGACTCCATCATTGCCTACATGACCACGGTCTTCGCCTGGGCGGCGGGAGACCTGGAGCGCCGGATGCCGGGCGGCCCGGACGGCCACGAAACGTTCGGGCGCTTCGATGCCGTCATCGAAGAAGCCCGAAGCTCCGGCATCGGCACCCTGGCGGTGGTCAGCCACGGCGCCATGATCCGATGCTGGGCCGGTGCCCGGGCGTCCAACCTGTCGGTCCCGTTCGTGGCCCGGAACCAGTTGAGCAACACCGGGGTGGTCGTGCTCGACGGCGGTCCCGACGGTTGGGAGGCGCTCACCTGGATGGGCCAGGCCGTTGGCGGACCCGAACTGGCCGACCCGCTCACCGACGGCCCCACCGCCGATCCGATGAGCCCTGGGAGCGTCCCCTCCGACTCCCGGGACTGACGAGCAAAAAACCGCGCGGACCCGCAGCGGCCGCCAGCATGTCACACATTTGCCGGCGGCGGTGTCCTATCTTTGCAACCACACAACAGAGGGAGTTCGCGGTGAGCGCACAGCATCGGATCGTCATCATCGGAGCGGGCTACGCCGGAGTCATGGCCGCAAACCGGCTGGCCGGCAGCAAGGAGTTGGCAGGCAGGATCTGCGTGAGCGTCGTCAACCCTTCGGCCGACTTCGTGGAGCGGATACGGCTGCATGAGGTCGCGGCGGGCGGCCGGGAATCGGCCTCCGTTCCAATGGAATCGCTGCTGCACCCGGCTGCCACCCTGGTGGTCGGCCGGGCCTCCCGGATCGATCCTCGGAAGCGCACCGTCCACTTCGACGACGGCCGGCCCGCGCTGGACTATGACTTCCTGGTCTACGCTCCCGGCAGCACCAGCCAGCCCGTCCCTTCGGGATCCGGCGGCTACACACTGCAGGACGCCCGGTCCGCCGAGCGGCTGCGGCGCGCATTGAAGCAGCTGGCTCCGGGCGACGTCGTCAGCGTTATCGGTGGTGGCCTGACCGGCATCGAGGCAGCTGCCGAAATCGCCGCGGCGCTTCCGCGGTTGATGGTGCGGCTGGTCTCGCGCGGGCGGGTCGGGGCGGACCTGTCCGACGGCGGCCGCCGGGCCTTGCTCGCACAGCTGGCGGACATCGGCGTCGAGGTCATGGACAACACCCGCGTGGACCGGGCGGAGGGGCCGCGCATCGTGCTGTCTGATGGCACAGCCTTGGCTTCGGACTGCACTGTCTGGGCGGCCGGTTTCACGGTTTCCGGCCTCGCCGAAGCCAGCGGCCTGGCCACCGATGCCCACGGCAGGCTGCTCGTCGACTCGACCCTGTCCTGCCCCGGGTTTCCGGAGATTGTCGGTGCCGGAGACGCCGTTCGCGCGCAGGCCACGGTTGCCTTGCACCTGCGGATGGGGTGTGCGGTGGCCCTGCCGATGGGCGCCCACGCCGCTGAGAACGTGATCGCCCAAATCCGGCAGCGGGCCCCTCAGGAGTTGTCCGTCGGGTTTATGGTGCGTTGCATCAGTCTGGGCCGGCGGTCCGGGCTGGTCCAGCCGGTGCATGCGGACGACACCCCGCGACGGTTTGCCCTGAGCCGCCGGGGAGGCGCGTTCGTCAAGGAACAGGTGTGCCGCATGACGCTGTCGTGGCTCCGGGGCGAACTGCGACGCAGCGGTTCGTACAGCTGGCCCCGCGGCCCGCGCAGGGCCGCGGCACAATAACGGCGGCACCCTCCGAACGGGGTTCCGAACGGAGGCGCGCGGTACTCGGTATTCCGCCGCTTTACCGGTGTGTGCGGGGGCAATTACCTGTTGTACGCAGGCGATTACCGGTTGGTGTCCAGCGCACTACTCGAACTCCTCGGATCCGCCTCGATTTCGTTGCCCGCGGTTTAGTCGGCCTGTTAGTGTCACCGGATCCGCGCCGGCGCGGGGTCCGTTTGGGGGAAGAGAGTTCATCATGCGTTTTTCGTCATTGGTGGCCGCGACGGCGTTGGGGCTCGTCGTCGCATTGGCGCCAGCAGGTCCGGCGCTCGCCGGTCCCGCCGAACGGCAGGCCAACTGTACAGCGCTGGGCGGAACGCTCAGCGGCAACGGCAATAATCAGATCTGCACTGTGACAACTGTCGTCGTCGGCCCTGATGTTCCATCTGGAACCCCGACCACCACGTTCAGTGCAGACCGGCCCGTGGGCGATCCGGTCACCGTGGACACGTCGCTTCCAGCCCGCCAGCCGGATCCCACGGTGACAACCGAGGAACGCAACGTCGGCGATGCGACTGTCGTCAGGACCGAGCGCGCCGGCACCCCTGTGGTGACCGAGGAAGAGCGCAATGCCGGCGAGGCGACCAGCGAGGATGTCGTTGTTCCCGGCACGCCGACGTCGACAACCCGGACGGAGCGGGGCACGCCGACGAGCACCGAGACGCCCACGACCACCAACTGCCGCAGGGTAAACAACGAGCGGGCAGCAAAGCCCGTTGAGAGATGCGAGCGGGCCGTTCTGACTACGACGACGACGCCCACAACGATCGTCACCACGACGACCACCCCGCAGGAACGGGTCACCACGACGACCCAGCCGCGGGAGACGTTGATCACCACCACGACGCCGTTCACCGAGGTCTTCACCAGCACCCAGCAGCGTGAAATGTGCACCACCACGACCTACCAGACGGTGATCGCCACGGCGACGACGCAGCAGACGGAGCGCACGGCGACGACTACGCAGCCGACAACGCGGACGACCACCACGACGAAAACCACGTTCAACTTCCCGCGCGGCACCGACGTCCCCACCCCCACCGGCGCGCCTGAGGTGACGCAGTCGACGGCTCCGGGGACTCCGGTGGTGACGGAAGCAGTGGTTCCCGGCACGCCCATCGTGACCACCGGAACCCGGCCCGGCGATGAGGAATCGGACACCGAGTGCGCGCCGATCGCCCCGGTGGTGACGGTCACCGAAGGGGAAACGCGGCAGGAAGTCACGACGGCGACCGTGCCCGCAGAGCCGATTGTCACGGTGACCCGTGAGGACATCGAGCCGCTGGTCGTCGAGACCGAAGCCCCGGGAGCGCCGATCGTGACGACCGACGTCCGCAGCACCGGGCAGACCTGCTACAACAATCCCTCTAACGCAGAGCAGCGGACCAACCGCTGCTCGGCATAAACCCCTAAGCGGGTCTGACGGCTGCCGCCTTCCACCAGGAGGGCGGCAGCCTTCGCGCGGTGCCGAAGCCGGACGGCTACTTGAGGCGGCTAGAGTCCGTGCACCAGGAGGTTCTGGTGCGGTTGTAGCCAGCCTTTGGCCAGTGCTGTTTTCGCGTCATATCCATCGGCGATCAGCTTGGCCTTGATACCGGATGCTTCGAGTGTAAGTACGCCCGTATTCTCGAGTCGGCCGCACCCAGCGGCGTAAACATCGAATGCCGGGTTGTCCATGATTAAGCACATTTCGCGGGGGTCGGGGGTGTCCATCAAGGCGGTGTAGAACGCGTAGCCGTCCTTTTCCGTCAAGAAACGTACGCTGTCCGAAACTACGCCCAGTTCTTCTAAGCGCTCCGCCGGAATTTCGTCCTCGGTACTGGACGGGGCAGACAGTGCTGACACCCGGGGAGCCTGGTGGTTGGTGCAGCCTGCCAGCGTCAGCAGTACCGCGGCTGCAGCGCCCAGTTTGGTTAGCGTGTGCATTGTCTCCCCGTCTCTGCTGGAACAACGTTTGTCTCACGCTAGCGGGGAAACGATAAGCGTAGGAGGAAATGAACGTTGCGAAGCAGTAACTAAAGCCAACAACACAAACCGGATTTCACCGGTGTTGGGAGCCTCATACCGAGGAATGGAAATTGGGCGGAATCGAGAAACTTATGGCTGAGTCCAACGAACGTTGGGCTCAAGCAGCCAAGAGAGCTCAGGGGTTGGCGGACAACGGACTGGGCGCCGCCGTGAAGGTCTACTACACGCGGTTCTGGCTAATGGGTGTGATCGTCCTGGTCGCGGTTGGTTCCGTGGCGGCGGCTCTGGCATTTGGGGCTTCTTATGGCGACTGGCCCTCGTACCTAACGTTCGGCTGCATGCTTGCGGGGCTAGGCACCATGATCGGAGGTCTGATCTTCAACTCGAAGAAGGTCGTACCGGCAGCCGAATATGGAAACGTCGACGTGACCCTTTCGCTGACGAGCGAGGAACGAAAGCAAGTCCGCCGGCAGGTAGCAGGAAAGGCGGCAGTCGTTCCGGAGCATCTCACGGTAACGCGCGGCGCGGCTGTGCAGATGCGAAAGGCTCTTGCAACGCAGCTGTTGATAATGCCGTTCTACCCTTTGGTTTTCATTGCTCAAGCTATCAACGGTGCCGGAGGGAATGATCCATTCGGCTGGGTCTTTGCAGGTATGATATTCCTCTTGCTGATCGGGAGCCTATTTCTCATAAAAGATTTTTTCCGCTCGGGTCAATTCCTCGCACGCACGGCTGATCAGCCTTGGGGCGCGCGATAGCGGGAACCTTGTACGGCTCTTGCCTAACCAATTGGAGGACGTGGGCATAGTTTAATTCAAGGGTGGACTCAGGAAGGGTCTTCAGCTTCCGCACGTCGAGCCTGAAGCTGCAACTGGCCGTTCCGTCAACAGAGGAAGTCGCTGCGGTGCGGGTGGCGGCAGTGCCGATGACAAGACAAGGACCGCAGCCGTTGGTCTTATGGCTGCGGTCCTTGGCACTCCTGCGGACTCTCTGCGGACTAACGCCTAGTAATCATGCTTTAACTGAGCGTTATGTCCTGGGCTACCGGTAGTTGATGAACTGCAGGTCGACGTCCAGGTCGGAGCCCTTAAGCAGCGAAATGACTTCCTGCAGGTCGTCCCGGGACTTCGAGGTGACGCGGAGTTCGTCTCCCTGGATCTGCGCCTTCACTCCCTTGGGGCCCTCATCGCGGATAATTTTCGAGATCTTCTTGGCCTGGTCCTGGGCGATGCCCTCCTTGACGCCGGCCTCGATCCGGTACTCCTTGCCCGAAGCGAACGGCTCGCCGGCGTCCAGCGACTTCAGCGAAATGCCGCGCTTGACCAGTTTCGACTGAAGCACGTCCAGAACGGCCTTGACCCGTTCCTCGGAGTTGGCCTTCATCAGGATTTTCTCGCCGCTGAAATCAACCTCGGCGCCGACTCCCTTGAAGTCATAGCGCTGTGCGATTTCCTTCTGCGCCTGGTTCAACGCGTTGGCGACTTCCTGCTTGTCCACCTTGCTGACGATGTCGAACGAAGAATCGCTGGCCATGGTTCCTCCTGGGTCGGGGCGTATGTGTCTTGGCACCAGCCTACTGAATCGCACCCGAACGCGCGGCTTTCCCAGCTGGGACGCAGGTTCCATCCATCGTTCCTTCATCCCGATCCGCGAGAATCACAAAGCCGTATCAATCACGAAGCTTCAGGAGAAGCACGCATGGGAGCACGCCCGCGGTACATAGTCACGTCGATGAGGGTTGCCGCGGGTTCGTTCCTGACCGTAACGGCCGTCGCCACCGTGGTTGTGATGGGCTCCGCGCCGGCCTCGGCGGGCACTGCCTCCCTGGCGTCCGTCCAGGCGCCCGCGGCGGCGGCCGGCGCCGCTTCTTTGATCCGTCGGGACACCCAAGAGCTGGAGCGTGAACTTCGGCAAGACGTCACGAGCGGAACCCTCTTCGATGGCGCAGCCGACTATGGCCCCGCCGGCTATGGCCGCACGGGCGGTGGCGGGTCGGCAGGCTTGGGCGGCCCCTCCAGTGCCGTTCGCGACGCGTCCGGTTCCGGGCCCGCCGCCCGGTTGGACGGCATCCGCCGTGAGATGGATCAGGCGGTACGGCTGCAGCTGGTCACCGCGGAGCAGGCAGAGCGGTTCGTCGGGCAGATGCAGGAGCGTATTTCCCGCGGTTTGTAGACTGCGCGAGGCCCGATTCGATTCTTGGGCCGATCTTTGTGTAAAGTTGTCTTGCTTCCTCACGGGGAAGCGGTCTTCTTCTGAAGAAGGCGTTCGGCAGATTACCCGAGCGGCCAAAGGGGGCTGACTGTAAATCAGCTGGCATTGCCTACGGGGGTTCGAATCCCTCATCTGCCACCGAACGGGAAACCCCGTCTGACCAGGTGAATTACTGGTGGGACGGGGTTTTTCCATACCTGCCGGCCATGCCGGCCGCCGCTGGTTCACTCCCCGGCACAGGGTCGGGGACCGGCGTCGATAGACTTGACCGCGGATGTGACCGGCGGCGACCAGCTGCCACGACGAGGAGTTCTCTTGCGACAATTCACCGCCCGCTTCGCGACGCCGGAGGAAATCGAGGCATGGGACAGCCATGTCACGGCCAATCCCAACGGCGGCAACATGCTGCAGGCCAAGGCCTACGCCCTGGTCAAGGCGGACCACGGGTGGAAGCCGCTGTACCTCGCGTATGAGACCGAGGACTACACCAGCTACAACCTGGTGTTGGAAAAGCAGGTCCCGCTGCTGGGCAAATACTGGTACATGATCAAGGGCCCGGACGTTGCTTCGCCCGAGGACCTGCCCGGCATCTTCGAGGCCAACCGTAACTTCTGCCGGGAGCATGCACGCGGGGTCTTCGCGATCCGGATCGAGCCGGATATCGAGGCCACCGACGGAACCCGCGCTCTGCTGGCGGGCGAAGGCCTGGTCAAAATGCCCGACCTGCAGCCGAACGACCACACCGCTATCGTCGACATCTCCCCGGAGCCGGACGTCGTCCTCAAGAGCTTCTCGTCGCGCGGGCGCAACGCCGTACGCCGCGCCATCCGCGAGGGCGCCGAAGTGGTGACGGCCGAACCGACGGAAGAGAACTTCAGGGCGATGTTCAACCTGATGGGTCAGGTGCAGCAGGGCCAGAAGAACGTACAGGTCCGCTCCTTTGAGTACTTCAAGGCGTTCTGGGGCAACTTCATTGCCGCGGGGCAGGGCCGGCTGCTGTTCACGTACGAAGACGGCAAGCCGTCGGTGGGCGCGTTCGTGGTCAACTACGGACGCAAGGGCACCTACAAGGACGGCGGATCGCTGCCGCGCCGCAAGCAGTACGGGGACTCCCACCTGATCCAGTGGACGGCCATGAACCAGCTCAAGGAGCTGGGCATCACTACTTACGACCTGTGTGGAACACCGCCGGCGTCCGAACTCAAAAATACCGAACACGAGTACTACGGGCTGGGCCTGTTCAAGACCAGCTTCACCAAGACCATCACCGATTTCGTCGGCTGCTATGACCAGGTGATCTCCCCGTTGAAGTACAAAGTGTGGTCCGCTGCCGGGGAGAAGATTGCCCGCGGCCTCTACGTGCGCCGCCGCCACCAGCCCTTCTACTGAGCGGCGCCGCCGACCCCAGACCCGGCACCTCGCAACAGCCCGCCCAGCCCTGTAGCCGCCCGGGCAGCCCTTGCTCAGGCCGCTTCGGCCAGCGGCAGCGGGTGGATGTCCCAGAGGAAGCAGTACGTTTTCCGGCCGGAATTGTGCATGACGTTGTAGTACAGCCACTGCCAGGCAGTTGCGTCGTTATGGTCCGCCGGAGCGGGCGGACAGTCGGCGGGCGTGTACCACTTTCCATCGCTCCAGATGCAGTGCAGGTCGCCCACGTAGGTGGCCGCCGGGCCGGCGCCGGGCCTGCCGTGCGGCAGTCCGATCCTTTCCTTCAGCGAGGCGCCCTCGCCCACGGCGTACAGCTCGTTCCGTGACGGGTCATGGGCAAACGGCAGATGCTCCTGAAGCTCGTCCATCACGGCGATGCTCTTGGAAATGGCGGCGTCGAGTTCCAGTCCGTCGGTCACAATCAGGACGGTGCAGCGGTTCATGGCTTTTCCTCCGGTCGCGGTCTCTGGTGTGATCGACCTTAGGGATCCGGCCACCGCAGCCGGTAGCCCCGGTAGCGGATTGTGGATAACGGCCGGGCGGCAGGCCATGCGCTGAGCGAACAGGGGGCGACAGGCCGCAACCCGGCGCGTTAGCGTGGAGGTATGGCAACCATTGATATCACCGAGGCCCAGTTTCCGCAGACCATCGAAGAGAACGACATTGTGTTCGTTGACTTCTGGGCCGACTGGTGCGGCCCGTGCAAGCAGTTTGCCCCCGTCTACGATGCCGCGTCCGAGGAACACGGCGACATCGTCTTCGCCAAGGTGGACACCGAAGCCGAACAGGGCCTGGCCGCCGCGGCCGGCATCACCTCTATTCCGACCCTCATGGCCTTCCGCGAAAAGGTGCTGGTGTTTTCCCAGCCCGGCGCCCTGAATTCCAGCCAGTTCGGGCAGCTGGTGGACGCAGTCAAGGGCCTGGACATGCAGGAAGTCCACGCCCAGGTGGCTGCCCAGCAGCAGGCGGCGCAGGACGGCCAGGCTTCCGAGTAACCGCACGGGGGTCAGGACTCCAGGGGGAGCGGGGCGCATGCCCTGCTCCCTCGGTCTTTAAGGCAAGCCGTGGTTTCGCGGCGTTAGTGCCGGCGGTGGTCCTGCGGCGCCAGCCGCGGTCCGAACGCGGGCTTGCGGAAACCGCTCAGCACCAGCATCCGCACCACCCGCTGGCGGTGGCCCCTCCACGGTTCCAGGAGTTCGAGCATGCCGGCGTCGTCCGTCTTGCGGCCGGTGAGGGCGTAGCCGACGAACGCAGCCAAATGGAAGTCGCCCACCGACACCGAGTCCGGGTCCCCGTGCGTGCGCTGCGCGGTCTCGGCGGCGGTCCACGGTCCGATCCCCGGCACGGTGCACAGCTTGCCGGCCAGCTCTTCGCCGGCCGGCAACGACGCCAGCCGTTCCAGGGCGCCGGCCGAGGAACAAGCCCGCATGATGGTGGCCGAACGCTTCGAGTCCACCCCCGCCCGGTGCCAGTCCCAGGACGGGATACGCCGCCACCCCTGTGCCGTCGGCGGGACCATGAGCCCGCCCGGTGCGGGCCCCGGTGCCGGAGTCCCGTGCCGGCGGACGAGGTATTTGTAGGAGTAGCGCGCCTCGATCGTGGTGATCTTCTGCTCCAGGATCACCGGCACCAGCGCATCAATCATCCGTCCGGTCGCCGGCAGTCGCAGCCCGGGATGCCGCCGGCGCGGCTCACGCACCAGGCGGGGCAGGCCCGCGTGGAAATCCGGAGTGTCGAATCCTGACCAGTCATCGTCCGCCCCCAGCAGCGCGGGGAGCCCGGCCAGTGCTTCCTCGGCACCCGGCCCCCATGCCCGTCCCATGACGACGGCGGTGCCCCGGCTGCCGTCGTGCCCTCCCGGACCGCGGGCGAGGCGCAGGGTTGCCGCGCCGGAGGAGGTGTTCAGCGTCAGCCAGGCACCGGCGTCGTCAATCCGGGCGGTGGGATCCTGCGTGCCGCGGGACAGGATGGACAGCGTTCCGCGCAGGTCATACGGCTCCGGAAACTCCACCAGTGCAGTGAGCCCGGTGGCGGGCGCGGTGGCGGTGGACAGCATGGATTAATCGTCCCACGCGCTCCGGACAGTTCCTTCACCCGCGCCCGGTTCAGGCAAGGTGCGGCCCCGGCGGGCGGGCGGGCGCAGCCGCACGCGGGGCCCGGGCATGAACCCGTCTTACGCCGGATGTGCCCCCGGATACGCTGGCGGGTAGATTTGGGCCCATGAAATATGCCAATTCTGTTCTGGACCTGATCGGCAACACCCCGTTGGTCAAGCTGAACAAAGTGACCGAAGGTCTTGCCGCCACCGTCCTGGCGAAGGTGGAGTATTTCAACCCGGGCGGTTCGATCAAGGACCGCATCGCGGTGAAGATGATCGAAGAAGCCGAAAAGGACGGGCGGCTGAAGCCCGGCGGCACGGTCATCGAACCCACCAGCGGCAACACCGGGGTGGGCCTGGCCCTGGTGGCCCAGCAGAAGGGCTACAAGTCCATCTTCGTGACCCCGGACAAGGTTGGCCTGGAAAAGCGCGACGTGCTCAAGGCCTACGGCGCCGACGTCGTCGTCACCCCGACCTCCGTGGCGCCGGACAGCCCGGAGTCCTACTACGGCGTCTCGGACCGGCTGGTGACCGAGGTGGACGGCGGCTTCAAGCCGGACCAGTTCAACAACCCGGCGGCGCCGGCCAGCCATTACGAGTCGACCGGCCCGGAGATCTGGCGCGACACGGACGGCCGGGTCACCCATGTGGTGATCGGCGCCGGCACCGGCGGAACCATCACGGGAACTGGCCGCTACCTGAAGGAGATCTCCGCCGACCGCGCCGCCGGTCCCGTGAAAATCATCGGTGCCGACCCGGAGGGCTCGGTCTACTCCGGTGGCAGCGGACGGCCCTACTTCGTCGAGGGCGTCGGCGAAGACATGTGGCCGGACAACTACGACAAGTCGGTTCCGGACGAGGTGCTGGCCGTCAACGACGCCGAAGCATTCGCGATGACCCGGCGGCTGGCGCAGGAAGAGGGACTGCTGGTCGGCGGTTCCTCCGGCATGGCCGTGGTGGCCGCGCTCAAGGTGGCCGAAGGGCTGGGGCCGGACGACATCGTGGTCGTGATCCTGCCCGACTCCGGCCGCGGCTACCTGGGCAAGATCTTCAACGACGACTGGATGAAGTCCTACGGCTTTATCGCCGGCGGCGACGAAGCGACCGTGGGCGAGGTGCTGCGGGGCAAGAGCGGCGTGCTGCCGGACCTGGTCCACACCCATCCCTACGAGACGGTGCGCGACGTCATCGGGATCATGAACGAGTTCGGCGTCTCGACCCTGCCGGTGCTCTCGCAGGAGCCGCCGGTGGTCATGGGCGAGGTGGTCGGAGCCGTGAACGAACGCGAACTGACGGCCAAGCTGTTCAAGAACGAGGCGAAGCTGACAGACAAGGTCGGCGACCACCTGGGTGCGGCGATGCCGCTGGTCGGTGCGCTGGAGCCGGTATCTGCCGCCCGCGAGAAGCTGCAGGCGGTCGACGGCGTGCTGGTGACGCTGGCCGGTGCCCCGGTGGGTGTGCTGACCCGCCACGACCTGCTGTCCTACCTGACGAGCTGAAGGAGAGAAGAATGAGCGCAGAGAACAACCAGGGGTTCAACACCCGCGCCGTGCACGCCGGCCAGGTGCCGGACCAGGCCACCGGCGCGGTGGTGCCCGCGATCTACCAGTCTTCGACCTACGCCCAGGACGGCATCGGCGGGCTGCGGAACGGCTACGAGTACGGCCGCGGCACCAACCCGACCCGGGACTCGCTGCAGGTGCAGTTGGCGGCGGTGGAGGGCGGCAAGCACGCCTTCTCCTTCGCCTCCGGGCTGGCCGCCGAAGATGCGCTGATCCGTGCCCTGCTGTCCCCGGGCGACCACATCGTGCTGGGCAACGACGCCTACGGCGGGACCTACCGGCTGATCAACCGCGTGCTCGGTGCCTGGGGGATCGGCCACACCGTGGTGGACATGTCCGACGAGTCGGCCGTGGCCGCCGCGGTCAGCGAGCACAAGGCCCGGTTCCTTTGGGTCGAAACCCCCTCCAACCCGATGATGAAGGTCACCGACATTGCCGCGCTCGCCGAGCTGGCCCACGCCGCCGGCGCGCTGCTGGTGGTGGACAACACCTTCGCCTCTCCGTACCTGCAGAACCCGCTGGCCTTCGGCGCAGACGTCGTGGTGCATTCGACCACCAAGTACATCGGCGGACATTCGGACGTGATCGGCGGCGCCGTGGTGCTCAACGACGACGCGCTCGCCGAGAAGGTCGGTTTCGTGCAGTTCGCGGTGGGTGCGGTCTCCGCCCCGCTGGACGCTTTCCTGACCACCCGCGGCCTGAAGACGCTGGGCGTGCGGATGGACCGGCACTCGGCGAACGCCCAGGCCGTGGCCGAATGGCTGCAGGGCCGGGCCGAAGTCGAGGCCGTCTACTACCCGGGCCTGCCCGAGCACCCCGGCCACGAGCTGGCCAAAAAACAGATGCGCGGCTTCGGCGGCATGGTCTCCGTTTCCTTCACGGGCGGCGAGGCGGCGGCCCGCAAGGTGGCCGAGTCCACCGAGGTGTTCACGCTGGCGGAATCGCTGGGCGGCATCGAGTCGCTGGTCAACTACCCGTCGGAGATGACCCATGCCTCGGTGAAAGGCACCGAATTGGCGGTGCCGGAGAACCTGATCCGGCTGTCGGTGGGCATCGAGGACATCGACGACTTGATCGCAGACCTGGAAAAGGCGTTCGGCCAGCTCTAGGCACGCAAGAGGCTGCGGTACCGGCAGGCCGGGCCGCCGCCTCTGGCGCGTCCGGGGCCGGAAGAGAATACTGTGTCCATGGATGCGAACAAGCAGTACCCTCCGGCTAGCGTTGTCGCCGGTCTGCAGTCGCGCAGGGCCCACGAACTGATCGAGTTCCTGACCGGAACCATGGGATTCACCGAGCACGCACGGTTCGAGGAACACGGCCTGGTGGTGCACGCGGAGCTGCTCTGGCCCGAAGGCGGCATGGTGATGGTTTCCAGCCACGCGGAGGGGACCCTGTGGGCCCGGGAACCCGGCTCGGCCCAGCTTAACGTCTACACCCGCGACCCGGACGGCGCGTACGCGCGCATGAAGGCAGCCGGGGCGTCGATCATCCGGGACCTGCAGGACACCGACTACGGCGACCGCGGCTTTGGCATCAACGACCCGGATGGAAATCTCTGGGCCATCGGAAAATACCGCGGCCAACCGCTGCCGGCCGACGGCGCCAAGGAACAGGACATCAGCTACGAGGGCCACGCCTGAGCAAGCATCCGGACAATCATATGATTGCCCCATGAATTCCGGATCCCTGCTGGCCGTCTGCCGGCTGCACGCCTTGAAACCCGATGCCAGCAAGGTGGGCATCACCGGGATCGATAAGCGCCCGGTGGACGAACGGGTGCCGGTCCACCCGATGGGGCTGCGCGCCGATGTTCAGGCGGACCGCAAAAACCACGGCGGAGAGCTCAAGGCCCTCTACGCCTATGCCCAGGAAGATGCCGACGCGTGGTCGGCCGAGCTCGGGCGCGACATACCGCCGGGGCTGTTCGGCGAAAACCTGCGGACCACGGGCCTGGAAGTCAGCGGCGCGCTGGTGGGGGAGCGGTGGCAGGTCGGCCCCGACGTCGTCGTCGAAGTGACGATGCCGCGGATACCCTGCGCCACCTTCGCCCGCCACATGGGCGAGCCACAGTGGGTCAAGCGCTTCCTGCGCAAGGGGCTGCCCGGTGCCTATCTCAAGGTCGTCACCCCCGGCTCCCTCGCCGCCGGTGACAGCATCCACGTCCTCTTCCGCCCCGCGCACGGCGTCAGCGTGGCGGAATCATCGCTGGGGCTAAGCCCTGAGCAAGCGCAGGCGCTGCGGGCTTCAGAGGCCACGGGCGAGATTGCGCTGCACGGCAACGTCGGCAAAGCAGTCCGGAGGGTCCTCGACCGCGGCCGCGTCCACGCCTGAGGACACCGGCCGCACCCCTCGTCCGGGGTTGTTCGCCCGACCATCGCGACGTAGGCTTTATGCAACTTGTTGTGCAAAGGAGTGCATCGTGGCCGAGGCCTACCCGAAGTTGTTCGAACCGCTGGACCTCGGCTTCACGGTCCTGCCCAACCGGGTGCTGATGGGGTCCATGCACGTTGGGCTCGAGGAACTGCCCGGCGGCTTCGAGCGCATGGCGGCCTTCTACGCCGAACGCGCGCGCGGCGGCGTCGGGCTGATCGTGACCGGCGGCTTCGCCCCCAACGCCGACGGCAGGCTGCAGCCCGGCGGTGCGATGATGACGACGGCGGAGGACGCCGCCCGTCACACGATCATCACCGGCGCGGTCCATGCCGCGGGAGGGCGGATAGCGCTTCAATTGCTGCACGCCGGACGTTACGCCGCGCATCCCGCTCCGGTAGCCCCCAGCCCGCTGCAGGCTCCGATCAGCCCGTTTACGCCCCGCGGGCTCACCGAACCGGAGATCGGGCAAACCATCGAGGACTTCGCGAACGCGGCCGCGCTGGCCCGCGAAGCAGGATACGACGGCGTGGAGATCATGGGTTCCGAGGGATACCTGATCAACGAGTTCATCGCCGCCCGCACCAACCAGCGGACGGACGGCTGGGGCGGCAGCTACCGCAACCGGATCCGCTTCCCGCTGGAGGTTGTCCGCCGGACCCGCGAGCGGGTGGGGGAGGATTTCATTATCATCTACCGCCTGTCCATGCTGGACCTGGTGGAAGGCGGATCCACCTTCGAGGAAGTCGCCGAACTGGCCCGCGGAGTCGAAGCCGCAGGGGCCACCATCATCAATACCGGCATCGGCTGGCACGAATCCCGCGTGCCGACCATCGCCACCTCGGTCCCACGTGCCGGTTTCTCCTGGGTCACCCGCCGGCTGATGGGCGCCGTCGGAATTCCGTTGGTAACCACCAACAGGATCAACAACCCGGATACCGCCGAACAGCTGCTGGCCGACGGATACGCTGACATGGTGTCCATGGCCCGCCCGTTGCTCGCCGATCCGGCTTTCGTGCTCAAGGCCTCGCGCGGACGGGCGGACGAGATCAATACCTGCATCGCCTGCAACCAGGCCTGCCTGGACCACACCTTCGTCGGCAAAACCACCTCCTGCCTGGTCAATCCGCAGGCCTGCCACGAGACAGAACTGCTGATCGCGCCCGCCACCGAGCCCAAATCGCTGGCCGTGGTCGGGGCGGGACCGGCCGGGCTGGCCTGTGCCGTCACCGCGGCCAAGCGCGGCCACCGGGTCACGCTCTTTGAAGCGGCGGACGGCATCGGCGGCCAGTTCAACCTGGCCAAGCAGATCCCGGGCAAGGAAGAGTTCCACGAGACCATCCGCTACTTCAGCCGCCAGCTGGAGCTGCTCGGGGTCGAGGTGCGGCTGAACACCCGGGCCACCGCGGCGGCCCTGGCCGAGGGCGGGTTTGACGAGGTCGTCCTCGCCACCGGCGTGGTGCCCCGGCTTCCGGATTTGGACGGAGTGAATCACCCGAGTGTGCTCGGCTACCTGGATGTGCTGCGCGACCATCGGCAGCTGGGTGAAACAGTCGCGGTGCTGGGAGCCGGCGGCATCGGCTTCGACGTCAGCGCATACATCACCCAGGCCGGCCCCAGCGCCACCCTGGATCCGGACCGGTTCCGCGAGCACTGGGGGGTGGACGACGACCCGGCGGTGCGCGGCGGCCTGGCCGCGCCCAGGCTCGAACGCCCGGCCCGCAGCGTCTATTTGCTGCAGCGCAAGGAATCCAAGCTCGGAGCCGGACTGGGCAAGACGACCGGATGGATCCACCGGGCCGAGCTCAAGAGCCGCGGGGTGCAGATGATCCCGGCCGTGACCTACCGCAAGATCGACGACGACGGACTGCACCTGACCGTCGACGGCACCGACACGGTGCTCGCCGTCGACAACGTGGTGCTCTGCACCGGCCAGGAGCCGCAGCGGGAGCTGCAGCAGGCGCTGTTAGCCGCGGGGCTGCCGGTCCACCTGGTCGGCGGCGCCGACGTGGCGGCCGAACTCGACGCCAAACGCGCCATCGACCAGGCGACCCGGCTGGCTGCGGCCCTGTAACGGAACGAGCTGTCATGTCCTTGCCGCACGCCATCCTCACCGCCTTGCTGGAACGACCCGGATCCGGGGCAGAACTGGCCCGCCGGTTCGACAAGTCGTTCGGCTTCTTCTGGCCGGCGACGCACCAGCAGATTTACCGCGAGCTCGCCAAGCTGGAACAGCACGGCCTGGTCGAATCGACGGGCCGCGACTCCAGCCGCGGGCGGGCCAAGGAGTACCAGGTCCTTGCCGTGGGCCGGGAGGAATTGCGGCGCTGGACCGACGAACAGCAGAACCCCCGCCCCGTCCGGGAGGAACTGATGATCCGCCTCCGCGCCTCCTCGGTGCTCGGAGACGTCCCGATCGCCGGGGAGATCGAGCGGCATCTGGGCCTGCACCGCGCGCAGCTCGAGGCCTACCGCCAGCTCGACCAGCGGGGCACCTGGACCGACGCCAACCGGCTGCAGCGGGCCGTGCTGCGGGCGGGCATCATGTTCGAGGAGGCCTGGATCGAGTGGGCCGAGCAGACCCTGCAAGGGGAGTAGGAACACGAACCGTCACACGGCGCCGGGCGCCGCTGTGCCAAAGGTCACCGCCCGTCGTCGTGCTCTCTGTCCTTGGCCAGCCGGAGCGTGCCGTACACTGGATACATCCCCCACTGTCGGTATTCCCTTAGTTCTGCGCGATAATGCCGTTTACGGTCTTGTCGAAGCGTCTGATTGTGTGTGGGCCCGCCTCTAAGCGGCGGGCAGTTTCATGTTTGGGAGCGCCGGCTAAAGAAAACGCCGCCAGGTCTCTCCGCAGTTTGCGGGTGGCCAGCGAAGCGGCGGAAAGCCCTGCCACGGGATTGGAATAGCGCCGGGCTTTGAGTCAGAGGACCGCGGACATCAATGTGCCGCGGCCACCGGTCCCCAGCTGAATACGAGGAACTGCCCCGTGTCCGAAAACACTGTTAATGCCCTGCCCGAAAACACCGACGCCCCGGCCGTCGAAGACGAGAACACCGTACTCTTCACCGACTTCGGCCTTGACGGCCGTGTCCTGGCAGCACTGACCGACGTCGGCTACGAGAAGCCGTCGCCCATCCAGGCCGCCACCATCCCCGTGCTGCTCGAAGGCCGCGACGTCGTCGGCCTGGCCCAGACCGGCACGGGCAAGACCGCGGCGTTTGCCGTTCCCGCCCTCTCCCGGATGGCCGAACTGCCGCCGACCAAGAACACCCAGATCCTGGTGCTGGCCCCCACCCGTGAACTGGCCCTGCAGGTGGCCGAGGCCTTTTCCTCCTACGCCGCACACATGGACGACTTCACCGTGCTGCCCGTCTACGGCGGCTCCGCATACGGCCCCCAGCTGGCCGGCCTGCGCCGCGGCGCCCAGGTGGTTGTCGGTACCCCCGGCCGCGTGATCGACCACATCGAGAAGGGCTCGCTGGACCTGTCCGAACTCCAGTACCTGGTGCTGGACGAGGCCGACGAGATGCTGCGCATGGGCTTCGCCGAAGAGGTCGACCAGATCCTCTCCAAGACCCCGGAAAGCAAGCAGGTCGCCCTGTTCTCGGCGACCATGCCGACCGCCATCCGCCGGATCGCGAAGAAGTACCTGAAGGACCCGGCCGAGATCACGGTCAAGGCCAAGACCACCACGGGCACCAACACCCGCCAGCGCTACCTGCAGGTCATGGGCCCGCACAAGCTGGATGCCATGACCCGAATCCTGGAAGCCGAGGATTTCGACGGCGTCATCGCCTTCGTGCGCACCAAGATGGCTACCGAGGACCTGGCCGACAAGCTCAAGGCCCGCGGCTACCGGGCCGCCGCCATCAACGGCGACATCCCGCAGCAGCAGCGTGAGCGCACCGTCGAGGCCCTGCGCGACGGCAAGATCGACATCCTGGTTGCCACGGACGTTGCCGCCCGCGGGCTGGACGTCGAGCGCATCACCCTCGTGGTCAACTACGACATCCCGCACGACACCGAGTCCTACGTGCACCGCATCGGCCGCACCGGCCGTGCAGGCCGCTCGGGCGACGCCATCCTGTTCATGACCCCGCGCGAGAAGTACCTGCTGCGGGCGATCGAGAAGGCCACGCGCCAGCCCGTCGAGCAGATGAACCTGCCCTCGGCCGAGACCATCAACAACCTGCGCATGAGCAAGTTCGCGGAACAGATCACCGAGACCCTGGCATCCGAGGACGTCTCGATCTTCCGCGACCTGATCGCGAACTACGAGACCGAGCACGACGTGCCGGCCGCCGAGATTGCGGCCGCGCTGGCGGTCATGGCCCAAGGCGGACGTCCGCTGCTGGTCCAGGACCTGCCCGAAGCACCGAAGGGCCAGCGCGAGCGTGCCGGCGGCGGACGCGACAGCATGAATTCGCGCGGCCCGTCCCGCACGCTGACCGAGGGCAATGCGACGTACCGGATCGCGGTGGGGCGCCGGAACCGCGTGATGCCCGGATCAATCGTCGGCGCCATCGCCAACGAGGGAGGCCTGTCCGCCGCCCAGATCGGCGGCATCGACATCCGCTCCGACCACTCGCTGGTCGAGCTGCCCGCGGACCTGAGCAAGGACCAGCTGCGCGCGCTGTCCAAGACCCGCATCGGCGGCGAGCTGATCCACCTGGAGCTGGATGGCGGCCGCAAGCCGCGCCGGGACCGCGACGACGTCGCCGGCGGACACCGCGGCGGCTTCCGCAGCGACCGGGGCGACCGGCCGTTCAAGAAGAAGTTCGACGGCGACCGCCCCTACAAGAAGAAGTTTGACGGCGACCGTCCGTACAAGAACGACGGCGAACGCAGCTTCAGCGGCGACCGCAGCTTCAGCGGGGACCGCAGCGACCGTGGATTCGGCGGGGAGCGCAGCGACCGTGGCTTTGGCGCCGCGCGCAAGCCGCGCCACACCCGCGGCTGACCTGGCCGGATCGGCTTCCAGCTAGTCATAACCCTTCCGGGGCATCGGTCATGGACAGGTGCCCAGGAGGCATTTAACGGCCCCGCCCCTGCAAGCAGCAGGCCCGGCCCCTTCAAGCAACGGACCCGGCCCCCTTTTCAGCCAACGGGCAGCGTGCCGGAGACCACCGTGGATGCGTACTCCTCGGCACGGGCGATGGCCGGCACCAGTCCGCGCGCTTCGAAGACGCCGGCAGCTGCCTCGGCCTGCCGCTCGCTCGTTTCCACCAGCACGGATCCGCCCGGCGCGAGCCAGCTCGGTGCCCCCTCCGCGACCCGCCGCATGACCGCCAGGCCGTCAGGGCCGCCGTCGAGCGCCCACCACGCCTCATTGAGGCGGGCTTCGGGCGGCAGCAACTTGATCTCCCCCGTGGGCACGTAGGGAACGTTCGCGGTCAGGACGTCGATACGGCCCCGCAAGGCCACGGGCAGCGCGGCGTACAGGTCGCCCGTGTGCACCTGTGCCGCCGGCAGGTTTGTCTGCGCGCATGCCACCGCCGCCGGATCCAGATCTGCGGCGTGTAGTTCGGCGGGTTCGAGCAGTCCATCCAACGCCGCCGCCACGGCCCCCGAGCCACAGCACAAATCGACGACGACGCCGGTGGGCGCCGGGGCCAAAGCCGCGGCCTGCCGGACCAGGAACTCGGTCCTTCGCCGGGGGACAAAAACCCCGGGGGCCACCGAGATGCGCAAGCCGCAAAACCGGGCCCAACCCAGAACATGTTCCAAAGGCGTCCCGGCTGCCCGCTGTTCCACCCTGGCGGAAATGGCTTCCCGGAGACCCCCTTCGGCCAGCAGCAGGTCGGCCTCTTCCTCGGCGAAGACGCAGCCTGCGGCGCGTAGCCGGGTCGCGATTTCGTCCCGGGCCAATGGCTGGAAAACCTGCATGTGGAGTCCTTTCGAATGACGCCAGAGTACCCTTTCGTCCGCGTCCGGTGGCCGCGTCCGGTGGCCGCCTCGGTGTGATCTCGTCTGCAGTCCGTGCGCCCGAAACGACGCCGGAGACAAGCTGCCCGGGACAGTCCGCGGAGGAGACCGCCGTCGGGCGTGTGTCCTTCGCCACGGGGCGCGATTCCGATTTCATCCCGGGGCAAATTGCTGGTAATGTATTTCTCCGTTGCCCCCCTAGCTCAGTGGTAGAGCGCGTTCTTGGTAAGAACGAGGTCACCGGATCGATTCCGGTGGGGGGCTCTGAATGGCAAAGCCCGCGTCTGCGTCGCGAGACGCAGCGCGGGCGCTCCCATTCGTGGCGGTGTAGCTCAGCTGGTTAGAGCGCACGACTCATAATCGTGAGGTCCCCGGATCGAGTCCGGGCACCGCTACCGAGACCCTGAGGGGCCCGATCGGAACTTTGGTTCCGGCCGGGCCCTTCGGCCGTTAAAGCGCCCGCCGCCGGCCCCAAACGCCGGCTGGAGGCTGCAGCCCGCGGGTAAGGGGAGCTCTCACTTCCTTTACTAGAGTGGACGCCATGCCCGCCCTGTATCTCGCCCACGGCATCGCCTGGACCCCCGCGGGCCCCCTGCTGCGCCTTGCAGCTCCGGACGGCACGCCGAAAGACCTGCCCGTGACGCAGGGGTTGAGGCTGGGCTTCCGGGTGCTGGACCCCCAGCGCTACTGCCTGGGCAGCCACCGGGTCCGGTCCGCCGATGAGCGCACGCATGTGCCGTGCCGGCAGCAGGCTCCGGCGGAGCGGGGTCACCAATGTGTGAACTGCTTCCTCAACGACGACCTGCGCTTCATGCATGACAGCCACCGCAGCGGCCGGGCACCCGAGGGGCTGCTGGCCTACCTCGCCCAACCCCATTGGCTGTACGTGGCGACGTTTGCCAACGGTGCCAGCAAGGTGGGAACGGCGGCCCATGTGCGGAAATCGTTACGGCTGGCCGAACAAGGCGCAGTGGCCGCCCGTTACGTCGCCCGGGCGCGCGACGGACGGGTGGTCCGGGTACTCGAGGACGCGGTCTCGGGAAATACCGCTTTGACGCAAGCCGTGCGCAGCGCCGCCAAGTTCGCCGGGCTGCTGGCCCCGCTGCCGCTGGCCGAGGTGGACCGGCGCAACTCCGGCCACGCGGCCACGGTGCGCGAACTGCTCCCTGCCGTTCAACTGGAGGGCTTCGACGTCGTCGACGAACAATGGCACGTTCCGGCGCTGGCGGCGCCGGTCTTGGCGCATGGCGTCAAAAGGGGCTACCCCGGCAGCTTCTCCTCGGGTGACCACGGGTTCATCGTGGATGGCCTCCTGGGCAGTGTTGCGGCCGCGCGGCTCCAGGACGACGGACCCATCTTCCTGGTGGACCTGGGTGGGTTGAAGGGCCGCCGGATCGCCGTCGGCGACTACGTCTCCGAGCAGCCCCTCCTGCAGGAACAGCTGTTCTAGGCGGACGGGGGGTGCAGGTGGTGCAGGCGAACGAGGGCAGGCGTTGCCCGGGCGGGCGCACGGGTCCGCGGTTCGGCCGGTAGGGGACGTGGCCGGTAACCTTGAGGTATGAATCCTTGGGACCTCGGCTCGCCGCTTTACCGCAAGCTGGTGATCTCTGCCATGGTGCTGATCGGCGTCGGGATCCTCCTGTCTGTCATCGCCGCCTCGGCAAGCATCCAATGGCTGATCTGGACTGCACTGGCCGCCATCATCACGGGCCTGCTGACCCATCTGGCCGGGCTGCTGGTCCGGTTCCGTGATGCCCGGGCCCGGCAAGCAGCCGCCAGCCCACGGGGCACACCTCCAGCGAAGCGTCGATAGTCCCTTCCACTCCATCTGAAGGAGATCCATGTCCGAGCATGCCGGGGTCAACCCCGACCTCGCCGGCCGTACCTACCCGGCCGGCGCCGCCTATACCGTAGGCCGCGAGAAGATCCGGGAGTTCGCTTCGGCGGTCAAGGCCACGCATCCAGCGCACTTCAACGTCGAAGCCGCACAGGAACTGGGCTACGGCGACCTGGTGGCTCCTCCCACCTTCGCGATCATCGTGGCCCAGCGCGCGGATGCCCAGCTGATCGAGGACCCTGACTCCGGCATCGATTTCTCCCGCGTGGTCCATGCGGACCAGCGGTTCGTGCACCACCGGCCGATCGTCGCCGGCGACGAACTGGTGGCCGAGCTGCACGTCGACCAGGTGCGCGCCATGGGCGGCGGGGCCATGATCACCACCCGTGCGGAAATCAGCACCGTCGCCGGCGAGAAAACGGCCACCACCACGTCGTCGATCCTGGTGAGAGGGGAAGGCCAGTGAGTGTTGAACTGAACGAACTGACTGTTGGACAGGACATTGGTTCGCGGAGCATCGAGGTTTCCCGCGCGGACCTGGTCAGGTACGCCGGAGCGTCCGGCGACTTTAATCCGATCCACTGGAACGGACGCTTCGCCGAGCAGGTGGGCCTCCCCGGCGTCATTGCGCACGGCATGTTTACCATGGGCGCCGCGGTGCAGCTGGTGACGGACTGGATCGGCAACCCGGCCGCCGTCGTCGACTACCAGACACGCTTCACCAAGCCGGTCCTCGTGGAGGACCTTGACGGACCCGGCGCCACGATCGAGGTCAGCGGTGCCATCGGGGCCGTCGACCAGGACAACGGCACGGCGCGCGTCGACCTGACCGTGACCGCTGCAGGCGTGAAAGTACTGGTCAAAGCCCAGGCGGTCGTCAGGATTTGGTAAACCGCACCGCGCACACCGCGCACACCGCGCACACGGCGCTGGAGAGGCCCACACCGTGACCGAAACGATTCTTGCGCCGCTGACTACCGTCGGTGTGGGCGGGCCCGCCCGGCGCTTCATCGAGGCCGGCACGGAGTCCGAGATCATCGAGGCTGTCCGTGCCGCCGATGAGTCCGGAGACCACCTGCTCGTTATTGGCGGCGGATCCAATCTTGTGATTTCCGACGACGGTTACCCCGGCACCGTGGTGGGCATCGCCAACCGCGGCTACAGCGTCCGGGAGCATGACGGCGCCGTCGGGCTGACGGTACAGGCGGGCCAGCCATGGGACGAACTGGTAGCGCTGACGGTCGACAACGGATGGGCCGGGCTGGAAGCCCTCTCCGGCATCCCCGGACTGACAGGGGCAACGCCTGTTCAGAACGTCGGCGCTTACGGGAACGATGTCTCGCAGACCATCGTTCGGGTCCGAACCTGGGATCGGAAGACTGGGTCTGTCCAGGAATTCGCGAACCTTGACCTCAACTTCGGCTACCGGGATTCGATCCTGAAACAGAGCACGTCCAATGGATCTCCACGCTTCGTCGTGCTGGAAGTCGAGTTCCGCTTAGCCCTCAGCCGCCAGAGCCATCCGGTCCGTTACGCCGAGTTGGCACGCGTGCTTGGTGTTGACGTCGGAGGCGTGGCCAAAGCCGCCGACGTTCGCCGTGAGGTGCTTCGGCTCCGCGCTTCCAAGGGCATGGTCCACGATTTAGCCGACCGGGATACGTTCAGCACCGGCTCGTTCTTCACGAACCCCATAGTCGACATGGACATCGCGGAGAAACTGCCGGCGAACGCGCCACGCTGGCCCGCCGAGGACAAGGCCAAGCTGAGTGCTGCCTGGCTGATTGACCACGCAGGCTTCTCAAAGGGCTTTGGACTTTCCGGAACGTCGAACGGTCCCCTCAGCGGCTACGAGGTGGCGGGCGGCCGCGCCTCCCTGTCCACCAAACACACGCTGGCGATCACCAATCGCGGCGGTGCCAGCGCCGAGGACATCCTGGCGATTGCACGGGCAGTCCGGGACGGAGTTGAACGGTCCTTCGGCATCCGGCTTCAGCCCGAGCCGCTTCTGATTGGCTGCAGTCTGTAGCTGCAGGCCCCCTGTCCGCCTGGCCTCCTGTCTGCCTGATTTAGTCCACGAGCGCCCGGGGGCCCGGACCGGGTGCCCGGTGCCGGCAGGAGTGCGCGCGCCCTATGAATGCCCGAGCATCTCGGACATGAGGTTGTGGTCCGCTGGCGCAGGTTCCTGCCCCGTGAGGTGGGTGAAGTAGGCCGCTGTGCCTGCTAAGGCCACCAGACCTCCGCGTTCGAAGGCTTCGCGCTGCAGTTGGGAGCCCGTTCCCCGGGCCAGGACCTGCTGGGACAGGAGCATGATGCTGGTCTCGTCCCCGGCGTCGGCAAGGGCCTCCCGGGTGTGCTCGAAGAGCATCGCGATCACAGCGCCGGCCGGGCAAGGAACGCCGGTGAGGGGATGCAGGAGATTGCCGGCGATGCCCCAGCGGCTGGCTTGCCAGGCGGCCAGCCGGAGTATCGACGCCGGAACCGGTGCAGGGGGCAGCCCGGACCTCCACTCTCTCGCTGCCGTCTCCACCAGGGCCCTCGACAAACCGGCGATCAACACGGTGTCGGCGGCCTGAAGGCAGACATCGGCGACCCGGATCTCGACCGTCGGGTGCTTGTGGGACAGCCGTGCGTCGAGATAAAGCATGGCGTGATCGAGTACGACGCCGCTGTCCAGGGCCTGCCTGAGCGAGCGGTGATAGGCGGCCGCCGAGCCGAATACTTCCGTTGGTCCGGTGCCCGGCCAGCGCAGCCAAGCCTGGGTTCTGTAACCGGCGTACCCCGTGTCGCGGCCGTGCCAGAACGGGGAGTTGCTGCTGAGGGCGGCGAGGACGGGAAGCCAAATCCGGATGCGGTCCAGCACAGCCACCCCTTCCTCCTCGGAATCCACACTGACGTGGACGTGGCAACTGGAAGTCAAGGATTCTTCGGCGGTCAGCCCGAACTGTGCCCTCAGCGTCTGGACGCGGGCATCAGGCGCTGGATGCGGTGCGGCCGGGGACGGCGATGTGGCCAGCGCGACGGCCCTGGCTCCGGAGGCGCGGGCACAGGCGTCGGCCAAGGCTCTTCCGGCCAAAATTTCCGCTGCCAGATCGGACAAGGTGGAGCGCGGCGGGCCGATAACCTCGATCTGTTCCTGTTGTAGTTCGGTCGCGAGCGTCGGGCCGGTGGAGGGAGCGGCAGCGGCGGCGCCCGTATGTCCGGGTTCCTGGCCTTCTGCCGTAGTGCGGCGGTACCGGTCCATCACGGCTGCAGCGCGCGGCACCGACAGACCGGTGGCGGGGTCGACCAGCAGTAACTCCTCTTCGACACCGAATGTGCGCATGCAACCACCTTTCGCAGGGTCTCTCGCCGTGGAAACGGCCGGGATGTCTCTGCAAGCCCGGCCCCACCAAAAGAGTACGGGCGGGAACCATGGTGGTCCACAGCGGCAACCGTCACGGCCCCACCGTGCTACCTACCGACCATCAACAGCGATAACCCTGCGGCGGGCGTCCAGGCCGCGTCGTGGGGGAAGGCCTCGAACATTCGGAGTTGCGGTCCGGCGCGGTTGCCCCTATGGCAGGTCTTCCCGGGTGATCGCCGCCCCAGTCTGCCGGGCGTCGACTTCCGGAGCCCCTGCTGGCCGTGGAGTGCGCTGTTGTTCCATGCGGCCCTTGGAACGTGCGGCGAGTTCGTCATGCCGGATCATGAACCGGATGATGCTCGGGCGAAGCGCACGGAGATTGACCAGACCGCTGCCGCAAAGCCAGCAGACCAGGCGGTAGCTGTGGTTCACCTGAACCAACCGGTCCGTGCCGTGGTCCATTAGCCAATCGGGCGACAAGAACTCATGCATCGGTGGCAGCAGATATTCGGCAGGCAGTAGCCGTGCGAAGGAACCTCGCGGCTCAAAGCACCGTTCCAACTGGAGCATCATCCACCATTCTTCGGAGAGGTAGGCAGGACCACAGGTTTCCAGAAAGCACCGCAAGTGAGCCTCCAACCTGAGTGAACGGTCGGCTCGAATCGGTCTTACCTGACGTTGTTGGGCGAAGAAATCCCGGAGCGCGTCGTCAATTCTTGCCTTGGGCCTCGCGTATCTTGTCACTGTCGGTCCTCTTGATGTGTGTTTCGCTTCCGATCGGTTAGATCGATGACCGGGTTGCTAAAACGGCGGCGCGGCGTCGTCCCATGGACCGTCCGTGACTCCGTCGCCGCCCCTGTCGCCTGGGGGACTGTTGGCTCCGTCGTCCGGGCTTTCTGTGGCATCTCCTTCGCTCGGCGCCGAGGGGAGCGTGAGTGCCCAGCCGTCGTCGGGGGTGGTGCTGTGGGTGTGTCCAGAGCGGGTGGTGAAGTGGAGGGTGCCGTCCGGGTCTTGGGTGACGGCGGTGCCGGCGTGGTGTTTGGTTTTATGGTCGGGTTTGCATCTGGCGCTGAGGTTTTCGGGAACGGTTTTGCCGCCGTCTTCCCAAGCGATCGTGTGGTCGATGTCGCAGTGGTCGGCGGGGACGGTGCAGCCGTAGTCGCGGCAGTGGCGGTCGCGCAGCCGGACGAGGCGTTTGAGCCATTCGGGCGGGTGGCGCAGGTCTTTCGCGGCGGCGGCTGCCTTGCCGTAATCGTCGGTGAGCACGATCAGCCAGGACTTGGCCAGCGCCGCAAGGTCCCGGGTCATGCCCGGCGGGATGGCCCCGTAGCCAGTAAGTTCACCGGGTTCTTCGGAGAGCCGCAGCAAGGTTGCAAGGGGCGCAGTCACAGCGACGGACGCGGTCACGTTCCCGCCCCCGCAGGTACAGGGCCCCTGCCTTGCGGTCCCGGTCTCTCTGGCCACTCGGGCGGCGCCTGGCGCTGTCCCGAATTCGGCCGCCGTTCCGGAATCGGTGGCCAATCCCGGGCCGGTTGCCGCTTGGTTGGCGACTGCTTCGCCGTTGGCGGCTGCTTCGCCGTTGGCGGTTGTTTCGCCGTTGGCGGTTCCGGTGGTTTTGGTGTCGGTGGCGGGCTGGTAGGCGTGGTCGGGGTAGCGGAGAAGCATGTCGGTGAAGACGTCGGCGCGGAGTTGGCCCAGGGTGCGGGTTTCGTCGACGGTCTGCAGTTTGCGGGCGTGGGCCTGCATCAGGTTGTAGGCGAGCAGGGCTTTGTCGGCGCTGGTGCGGATGTAGAGCTCGGCCATCCCGTCGTCCTGGGGCAGGTACTGGACGGTGCGGCGTTCCATCGCTGCCTGGTGCCGGGTTTCGAGGGGTTCGGGGTGCAGCCGGTCGCGGGCGGTGCGGGCCCGGGCCTGGACGGATTCGAGGGTGATGGTCCCGGCGCCGGGAACGACCTTGGCTTCGTACCCTGCCAAGACCTCGGGCGGCAGGCCGGCGCCTTTGCGGGCGATGGCGGTGGCGCGGTCCAGGTCGAGGTCGCCGTGGTCGAGGGCGGCGAGGGTGGCGGGCAGGCAGGTGGCGATCTGGTGGGCGTCGGCCAGTTCCGCTGCCGCGCGTTGGCAGGGCACGGCCAGGATGGGCGCGAGCTCGTGGGCGGCGTGCCGGCAAATCCCGTCCGGTGCCCCGGCGTCGGCGCCGGTGGCCGGGCGGAGCACCGCCAGGCGGTGCACGGCCCGCAACCGGCGGGACTGGGTCCAGGCCTCGTGTTTGCGCACGGCCTGGAGGTAGTCGAGGGTCGACCAGTCGTCCAGGGTTCCCGGGTCGGTGCCCGCGAGCAGGCCGGCCAGTTCCGCCGGTCCCAGTTCCTGCCAATCCTCCGCCCACCCCTGCCGATCCGGTACCGCAACCGCGGCGGCGACCGGAGAGTTTGTAAGCGCCGCGTCGCCCGTTCCCGGCCGCCCGGTGTCCGCGCAGACGGGTTCCTCAACGTCGTCGGCGGCGCCGTGCGTGGCAGCACCGTGGCCTGAGCCACCGGGCGAAGGGGCACTGACGGGAGAGCTGGAGATCACGTTCTCTGGCGGCCCCAGGGGCTTGTCGAAGTCGTCGGCGGTACCGTCGTCGGGCAGGGCAGGAATGCCGGAGTGTTCCTCCGGCTCCTGCGCCTCGTCCAACGGTTCCGCTGCCATACTTCAACGCTACGCAGCCGAAGCCCGGGGTAGAACGGACATTCGACGAAAGTGCATAACCTGCCGTCGTCCCTTGCCTGTGGAGGAAGAGTCGCCAGGCGAACGGTTCGATGCGGAGCCGTTTAAGGCCTGTGGAGGACAAGTCGCGTGCAGTGTCGGTGATGCGGAGGGCTCAGGAGAAAGGTCGGCGTAGCAGGACTTTCATGGGCGGCGCTGTGCCGAAGGAAGAGATCATCCCAGCCGACAGCAGGAGCCCGCCCCATAGGGGCGGGCTCCACGTGGCACCAAGCTTCAAAGTACCGGGCTCCACAGCACCGGGCTTCTCACACGTTCGGACTCACGGCCTCACGTCACCGCGGCTCCGGGCGCTCAAAGGCCCTCGCCGGCACTCCTGCCGGCAGCAGGTTCTAGAGGTTGCCGGTGGCGATGCGCAGCATGCGGCGCAGCGGTTCTGCGGCACCCCACAAGAGCTGGTCGCCCACGGTGAAGGCGCTGATGTACTCGGGCCCCATTTCCAGCTTGCGGATACGGCCTACCGGGATCTCGAGCGTGCCGCTGGCCGCCACGGGCGTCAGGTGTTCCATGGTGGCTTCCTTGGTGTTGGGAACCACGCGGGACCACTCGTTGTCGGCGTCAATGATCCGTTCGATTTCGGCCACCGGCAGGTCCTCGGTGAGCTTCAAGGTCAGGGCCTGCGAGTGCGACCGCATGGCGCCGATGCGGACACACAGGCCGTCGAACGGGATGCGCTTGTCGTCGCTCAGCCCCAGGATCTTGTTGGTCTCGGCCGGGGCTTTCCATTCTTCCTTGGACTGCCCGTTGCCCAGGTCCTTGTCGATCCACGGGATAACGGAACCGGCCAGCGGAACGCCGAACTGGGAGGAATCCAGTTCGGGGCTGCGCTGCTGGGCCAGGATCTTGCGGTCGATTTCCAAGATGGCAGAGGAGGGCTGAGCCAGTTCATCGGCCACCGCGGCGTTCAGCGTGCCGAACTGGTTCAGCAGCTCGCGCATGTGCCGGGCGCCGCCGCCGGAGGCCGCCTGGTAGGTCATGGACGTGCCCCACTCGACGAGGCCGTTCTTGAACAGGCCGCCCAGGCCCATGAGCATGCAGGAGACGGTGCAGTTGCCGCCGATGAATTCCTTCACGCCCCGCGCCAAACCAGCGTCGATCACATCGCGGTTCACCGGATCCAGCACAATGATGGAGCTGTCCTGCATCCGCAGGGTGGATGCCGCATCAATCCACAGGCCGTCCCAGCCGGCGTCGCGCAGCTTCGGATAGACCTCGGCGGTGTAGTCGCCGCCCTGGGCGGTCACGATGATCGGCAGCTTTGCCAGCGTCTCGATGTCGTACGCGTCCTGCAGTTTGCCGGCACCCGCAGCGAAGGCCGGGGCGTCGCCGCCGGCGTTCGACGTGGAGAAAAACACTGGGTTGATGAGGTCGAAGTCGCCTTCGTCCTGCATGCGCTGCATGAGGACGGAGCCGACCATGCCGCGCCAACCGATCAGGCCGACGGACTGGGCAGATGAAGTGGCTGCAGGGGAAGTCATGCATTCCATTTTACGGACGGGGTCAATTTAAGCGCTGCGAGTTACACGAGGTGGGTGCTGCGGGTTAGAAAGCGCGGGCGCTGGGAGTTACACAGCGCGAGTGGAACGCTGGCGTCACACGTACGACGACGGTGCCCGCCGCCGGCGATTCCCCGGCCAGGCCTTTCGCCGCTCCGGCCGCTACACGTCGGGCCTTATCCGGCCGCGCCTACTCCTGGCCGCGGACCCAGAGCGAGATGCGGTAGCGGGTGCCGTTGGCCGCGGTGTGCCAGTCCTCGGTGGGGGTGACGCCGTCGAACTTCCAGTCCGGGCCGAGCTGCGGGGCGTGCGTGTCGCCGTCCGTCTCCATGTCGATGACCGTCACCGAGGCCGCATTGGCATGCTGCTTGGCGAGGTTGAAGATCTCGCCGCCGCCCAGAAACCAGATTTCGTCGCTGCCCGGGCTGGCCGCCGCCTCCGCCAGGGCGTCTTCGATGGTTTCGACGACGACGGCGCCCTCCGCGGCCAGCTGCGCGCGCAGTTCGAGCCGCCGGCTGACCACGATGTTGGTGCGCCCGGGCAGTGGCCGGTACTTGTCCGGGAAGGACTCCCAGGTCTTGCGTCCCATGATTACGGGATGGTTCAGGGTGGTTCGCTTGAAGTGCGCCAGGTCCTCGGGCAGGTGCCAGGGCATGCCGCCGTCGCGGCCGATGACGCCGTTGCTGGTTTGTGCCCAGATCATGCCGACCACCGGCGCGGCGAACTGTCCGGACTGTCCGGCTCCGAGCACGGCTTCGGCGACGCTGTCCGGGTACGGACGCGCGGCAAGGTGGTCGGCGCTCATACGGCCACCGGTGCCTTAATGGCCGGATGGTGCTGGTAGTCGACCACCTCGAAATCTTCCAGCGAGTAGTCGAAAATGCTCTCCGGCTTCCGCAGGATGTTGAGCGTGGGGTAAGGATACGGGGCGCGCGACAGCTGCTCGCGGACCTGGTCCACGTGGTCGTCGTAGACGTGCACGTCTCCGCCGGTCCACACGAATTCGCCCGGCTCCAGGCCCACCTGCTGGGCCAGCATCAGGGTCAGCAGCGCGTAGGAAGCGATGTTGAAGGGCACGCCGAGGAACATGTCGGCGCTGCGCTGGTACAGCTGGCAGGAGAGCTTGCCGTCCGCCACATAGAACTGGAAGAACGCGTGGCACGGCGGCAAGGCCATGTTCTTGATCTCCGCCACGTTCCACGCGGACACGATGTGCCGGCGCGAATCCGGATTGTTCTTCAGGTCTTCGACCAGTTGGGCGATCTGGTCGATGTGCCCGCCGTCTGGCGTGGGCCAGGACCGCCACTGCACCCCGTAGACCGGGCCGAGCTCGCCGTCGGCGTCCGCCCATTCGTTCCAGATTTTCACGCCGCGTTCCTGCAGCCATTTCACGTTCGAGTCGCCGCGCAGGAACCACAGCAGCTCCAGCGCCACGGACTTGAAGTGCACGCGCTTGGTGGTGATCAGCGGGAACCCCTGGGCCAGGTCATAGCGGAGCTGGCGGCCGAAGACGCTGCGGGTGCCGGTGCCGGTGCGGTCGGATTTGGCCGTGCCGTGGGCCATGACGTCGCGCAGCAGGTCCTCGTACGGGGTGGGAATCGCGTTCACAGCGTCCAGTCTAGTTGAGGTGCCTGGCTCAGCCGGGCGGCGGCAGGGCGCGGCGGCTCACGGCCGGTGCGGCTTCCTGCGGACTGGACCGGCCGTTGCCGTGGCGGCCGTTCCCGTGCCGGCCGTGGGGCGGCGGCACCCTTTGGCCGATGTGGGCGGCGACGGACCGGTGCGGGCGAGACGGGCCGGGCAGCAGCGCCAGCACGATCGCGGCCAGGTACAGTACGGCGGCGGTGATCCGCAACGCGGTATGCGCGCCGGGGGAGAGCTGGTGCAGGTGCAGTACGACACCGCCGTCGAGGAACCAACCCCACGCCGCCGGATGCGAGGTGAGCAGCTGGGCAGTCAGGGCAGTCAGCCCGGCGGCGGTCATCCGGGCCAGCCGAAAGGCCGAGACCCGGCGCAGCAGGTTGTCCGCCTCCGGAGTTGCCTTGAGCAGCGGCGGGCGGCGGTGTACCAGCAGGAGGGCGGCGGCACCGAGCAGGGGGAGCGCCAGCCCGACGACGGCGAAGGCGGCCAGCAGGTCCGGCACGCGGCCGGGCGCAGCCAGGTTGAACCCGACAACAGCCGCCAGCAGCACCGCCCCGGCGGCCACGGCGGTGAGCATCGGCCGCGCCACCAGGCGCACGGTGGGCCACGGCTTGGCGGTTGGAACGGGCCGGACCGCGGGGCCGTGCCCGGCGATGGACGGGGCGGCGGGCCTGGTGTGGCCGCGCCACAGCCGGATCTCTCCGGCGGCAATGGCGCCGAGGAACAGGGCGGCCGGAACGGCTATCGCCAGTGGCAGCAAGGGCAGCGGCGAAGCGGGGGAAACGGCGGGTGCGCCGTCGACCACGGTCACGGGCGCGGCGAAGCTGGCCCAGCTCCCGAAGAGCAGCAGCGCCAGCACCGTCACGATGGTCCCGGCGGTGCGCGCCGTCGTCGTGATGTCCAGGCCCGCGGCGAAGCTGCCGCGGTATATGACAGGCGGGGAGGAAGCATCCCCCGGGGGTCCGGCCTTTGACAGGAGCGGCGGCCGCCAGAGGGCCATGGCGATCATCAGCGCGACGGTCGCTCCGCCGGCAAGCTGCTGGACGGGTTCCCATTCCGTCGCGGCGGGTCCGTCGGGGGATAGGTGGGGCCCTTGCACGTTGGCGAAGCTGACCGCCATGGTGCCGAGCGAGGCGAAAAGCAAGGTAGCGGTGCGGAACAAGCGGTTGATCAGGATCCGTCTCAGGATGGCGTTGTCCTCGCGGCTGAGCGGGTCCAGGGAGCGTCGGCGCACGATGACCGCAGTCGCTGCGGCGACGCCGGCGGCGAGGGTGAGGATGCCGGTCAGCAGGATCGGGGCGAAGTAGCCGCCGGATTGCCGGCCGGTGAAGTCCCCGGAAATTTCGACGGCGTCGAAGGTTCGGGTGCCGCTGAAGCCTTCGATGCCCGGCAGCTCCCGGGTGGCCGCCGCCGCCGCCACGGCCAGCACCGCCGTCGCGGCCATCACCGTGAGCAGCCCCCGCGGGAGGTAGTCGCGGATGCGCCGGGCGGTGATGTCGGCCCGGCGGACGCTGCCGCGGGGCCTCGGCCACGTGTATTGGCCGATGATGTAGATCCCGGGCAGGCTGACCAGCGGCACCAGGAGGATCAGCAGCCCGGCCAGCCAGGACGGTTGCGGGGCGTGGCCCGGGGCGTAGTAGTACGCAGGGATGCGCCCGACCTCCGACGCCGCGGACAGGCCACTGGCGAAGAACGCCACGAGCGCGGTCCAGAACGCGTGCATCCGGGCCGCGTCACGCGCGGAAGCATCGGATGCGCCCGAAGCCCTGGACGGGCCGGTGGCCGGAGCGCGGGCGGCATCGCTGCGGCCCGCGATGAACCGCAACACCGCGTAGATGATGACGGCGCCGATCAGCAACCCGGTAATGGTGCTGGTGAGCGAGTCCACGTTCCCCCTCGTGCTGCATCAATGGATCAACTATTGATACAAACAATCAGGCGGTCAAGAGGCTGTCGCTGTGCCCGTGACGGCGCTTCAGTCGTCGTAGGCCTCGAGGATTTCGAGCGCGACGATCCGCCCGCGCCGGTGCTTGGCGATGTGGCAGACCAGCACGGCTCCCGGCCGCAGGTAGGGGTCGTCCGTGGGCAGCTGCGCGGCGAGCTCGGGATCCATCCGGTCCGCCAGCACGTTGAACAGGTTCGGCAACACCGGCCGGTGGCTGCAGACGGCGGTGGGCTTGCCCTTGTCGAGCATCTGGACAAGGGCGGCCCGGGCCTTCTTCGGGTTGCGCTCGTTGTTGTGCTCGGTGATGGCTTCCACGGTCCGCAGCTTGGTCTGGGTGTGCAGCACGTACGGGGTGACGGTCTGCACGCAGCGCAGCCAGGGGCTCGAGACGATCCGCTTGGGTTTCCACGCGGACAGCATCCGGCACACCGCCAGCGCCTGCCGCCGCCCCGTGGCCACCAGCGGGCGCTCGCCCTCGGCTTGCGACCAGGCGGACCGCGGTTTGGCCTTGGCATGGCGGACGACGACGAACGGATAGGTATCGAGTTCGTCCCGCCGGTGCGCGGCCTCCAACGCGTCCAGCGGCTCCACGTCGGAACGGTTGGTCAGGAGTTCGCGGGCCCGGGCGGGCGGACACCACAGCACGCGGTCCACCTCGTCGCCGTCGGGCACGGGGTCCTGTTTCTCCAGCTTGGCGGCCCAGTACACAACCTGCTTGAGTCCGGCGCTGACGCGGTACCGGATGGTGGGCAGCGGGATGCCCAGCCGCACCTGGACGCCGATTTCCTCGTGGACCTCGCGGACGGCGCACTCGGGTGTGGTTTCGCCCCTGTCCAGCTTGCCCTTGGGCCAGGACCAGTCGTCATAGCGCGGCCGGTGGATCAGCAGCACTTCCAGCCGGCCCTGGCGGACGCGCCAGCACAAGGCACCGGCGGCGGTGATCTTGACGCCCGGGGGAGCGCCGGCGTCGCTGGTCTTGCTCTGCGTCATCAGCGGCGGGTGGCGGTGCGCTGGCGGGAACGGGAGGCGAGCAGCCAGGACTGGATATCGGACAGCGGGTTGCCGTCGTCGTCCTTGTGGTGCCTGGTCCACGTGCCGTCGCTGTCCAGGTGCCAGCTGGCGGTGGCGGGGTCCATGTAGCGGTCCATCAGGGCCAGCAGGTCGTTGATGTCCTCGCGGGAGTTCAGTTGCACCAGCGCCTCCACGCGGCGGTCAAGGTTGCGGTGCATCATGTCGGCGGAACCGATGTAGACCACCGGCTCGCCGCCGTTGGCAAAACCGAACACGCGTGAATGTTCCAGGAACCGGCCGAGGACGGAACGGACACGGATGTTCTCGCTCAGCCCCGGAACGCCCGGGCGCACGGCGCAGATCCCGCGGACAATCACGTCCACCCTCACGCCGGCCTGCGAGGCGCGGTAGAGCGAGTCGATGACGGCCTCGTCCACCATCGAGTTCACCTTGATCACCACGCGGGCGGCGCGGCCGGCCTTGCTGTTGGCAATTTCCTTCTCGATCCGGTCGATCAGTCCGGAGCGCACCGACCGCGGGGCCACCAGCAGGCGCTTGAACGTGGACTTCGGGGCGTAGCCGGAGAGCTGGTTGAACAGCTTGGACAGGTCCTCGCCCACCTGGTAGTTCGACGTCAGCAGGCCAAGGTCCTCGTAATAGCGTGCGGTGCGCGGGTGGTAGTTGCCGGTGCCGATGTGGCAGTAGCGGCGCAGCCCGTCACCTTCCTGGCGGACCACCAGCGAGAGCTTGCAGTGGGTCTTCAGGCCCACGATGCCGTAGACCACGTGGACGCCGGCCTGTTCCAGCTTCCGCGCCCAGTCGATGTTGGCCTGCTCGTCGAACCGGGCCTTGATCTCCACCAGCGCCAGCACCTGCTTGCCCGCTTCGGCGGCGTCGATCAACGCGTCCACGATCGGCGAATCACCCGAGGTCCGGTACAGCGTCTGCTTGATCGCCTGCACCTTCGGGTCGGTGGCGGCCTGCTCCAGGAAGGCCTGCACGGAGGTGGAGAACGAGTCGTACGGATGGTGCAGCAGAATGTCGCGCCGGCGCATGGCCGCGAAGACGTTCGCGGCCTTGGACGTTTCGCTTTCGTTCAGGTGGCGGCTGGTGTGCGCCAGCTGCTTGGGGTATTTCATGTCCGGCCGGTCGATCTGGTAGATCGCCTCCACGCCGCGGAGGTCCAGCGGCGCTGGCAGCGCGTACACCTCGGATTCATCGACGCCGAGTTCGCGCACCAGCAGCTCGCGCACGCTGGGGTTGATGTCCGTGGCCACTTCCAGCCGCACGGGGGGTCCGAACCGGCGGCGCAGCAGTTCCTTTTCCAGCGCCTGGAGCAGGTTCTCGGCGTCGTCCTCTTCGACTTCCAGGTCTTCGTTGCGGGTCACCCGGAAGGTGTGGTGTTCCAGCACCTCCATGCCCTGGAAGAGCAGGTCCAGGTGCTGGGCGATGACGTCTTCCAGCGTGATGAAGCGGGCCGTGCGGCCGGGGACCGAGCCGGCGCGGGGGCCGTCCACGGGGATCAGCCGCGAGAGCTGGTCCGGGACCTTGAGGCGGGCAAAGAGCTCCTTCTCGCTCACCGGGTTGCGCACGACCACGGCCAGGTTCAGGGAGAGCCCGGAGATGTACGGGAAGGGGTGGGCCGGGTCCACGGCCAGCGGCGTCAGGATCGGGAACACCCGCTCCCGGAACATCACGGAGAGTTCGGTGCGCGCCGCCTCATCCAACTCATCCCAGCGCACGATGTGGATGTGCTCGTAGGCCAGCGCCGGGCGGATCTGCTCGGCGAAAATCCGGGCATGGCGCTGCTGCAGCTTGTGCGCGGCGATCTTGATCTGCTCCAGCTGCTCGCTTGGGGAGAGCCCGGCGGCGGACGGCACCGCCAGCCCGGTGGCGATCCGGCGCTTCAAGCCTGCCACGCGGACCATGAAGAACTCGTCCAGGTTGGAGGCGAAGATGGACAGGAAGTTCAGCCGCTCCAGCAGGTAGAGGTCTTCGTCCTCGGCCAGTTCCAAGACCCGTGCGTTGAAGTCCAGCCAGCTGATTTCCCGGTCCAGGAAGCGTTCCAGGGTGAAGTCCCCGTCGGGCGCGAGCGAGGGGGCGAACTCCGGAATGTCGATGCGGTCCTGGGTGGCGCGGGCAGGAACCATCTCGGAGGACCCTAGGCGGGGAATGGCTGCGACTTCGGGTTCGATGACCATGCTCTCTCCTGCGGCGTTGGGGCGGGCCGGACATGCCTCATCGTAGAGGCGCCAGATAGCTATAAGGTTACCGACTATTGCGCGCCGGCCTGCCCCTGCGGTGCGTACATCACATCCGTATCCCAGCGGGTGAAACCAAGCCTGCGGTAGAGCCCCACGGCGGGCTCGTTGTCCGCGTCGACGTAGAGCATGATGGCGTGCTCGCCGGCGTCCTGCAGGTGCTTGATGCCGGCGATGGTCAGCGCCTTGCCCAGCCCGGTGCCCTGCGCCTGCGGCGTCACGCCCACGACGTAGACTTCGCCGATGGACGGGTGGCTGCCCGAGCGCGGGTGCACCTTGGTCCAGTGGAACCCCAGCAGGCCGCCGCCATCCTCGCGCTCGGCCAACAGGAAGCCGGCCGGATCGAACCAGTCCTCGGCCATCCGGGCCTGCAGGTCGGCGAGCGTCATGGCGCCCTGTTCGGGGTGGTCGGCGAAGGCTGCGGCGTTGGCGGCAAGCCATGCCTCCTCGTCCCGGCCGGGCACGAAGGAACGGATGGCGACGCCGGGCGGCAGTTCGGCGGCGGGCAAACCCGTCGGGTGGGTCAGGCGCATCCGCCACAACTCGCGGACCGGGGCGAAACCGAAGCGCGCGGCCAGCCGACCCGCGGCCTCATGGCCGCCGTGCGACCAGGCCTTCAGGTTGGGCAATTCGGTGTGGTGCTGAACGGCCTCGACCAGCCGGGTCCCGACGCCTTCGCCGCGGTAGGAAGGGTGCACCACCAGTTCCAGCACGCTTTCGGCGCCGGGTGCGGTGGCCAGGCTGACGACGGCGACGCCCGCCAGCGCGGTCGCGGTGGCGGGATCCGAGCGCTCCTCGCCGGCATACGTCGCCAGCACCATCACGTCGGCCGACTCGGGGGAACGCAGATTCACCCAGGTCTGTTCGGAGAGCGGGGGATTGCCGTCGGACTCTTCGGCGGCGGCGGTCAGCGCCTTGATGTCCGCGAGGGTCTCGGCGTCGGGGGCGCCCTTGATGGTCAGCACGGGCCAGAGGTCCGAATCCGATGCAGTCATGAGCACAGACTATCCGAGCAGCCTCTTGGCGCGGGAGGGCGCTGCGGTTCAGTGATTCGCCGTCTCCGTCAGCCGCTGACGTCGCTGGGTTCTTCTTCCGCCTCGCGCACCAGGGTGAAGCGGTAGCCGACGTTGCGGACCGTGCCGATTAGTTGCTCGTGGTCCGGGCCCAGCTTGGCCCGCAGCCGCCGGACATGCACGTCCACCGTGCGCGTGCCGCCGTAGTAGTCGTATCCCCAGACCTCGTGCAGCAGCTGGTCGCGGGTGAACACCCGGCCCGGGTGCTGGGCCAGGTACTTGAGCAGTTCGAATTCCTTGTAGGTCAGGTTCAGCGGCTGTCCGCCGACGCGCGCGCTGTAGCTGGCCTCGTCGATCACCACGCCGGAAGCGTGGATCTCCGTCCCGGTGTCCTCTTCGCCGGCATGGGCGCGGGCGATCACCAGCCGCAGCCGCGCCTCGACTTCGGCCGGTCCGGCGGTCACCAGCACCACGTCATCGGCAAGCCAGTTGGCGCTGACGGCGGCCATGCCGCCTTCGGTGAGCACCAGCATCAGCGGTGCCCCCAGCCCGGTGGCCTTCAGCAGCTGGGTGAGCGAGCGCGCCGCGGCCAGGTCCTTGCGGGCGTCCACCATGACCACGTCGGCCGGGTCGGTTTCCAGCAGGGCGGTCGGTTCGGCCGGCAGGATGTGGACCTTATGGTTCAACAGCTCGAGGGCGGGCAGGACGTCGATCGACGAGCCGGAACTGTTGGTCAACAGCAGAATGTGCGGCATGGTTCCTCCAGGGGGTTTTCGCGGCGCACATCATCGGGCTGGGCCCGGTAGGTCCTCAAACGCAGGCGCACCCTGCCGGACGGTGGCATAAGTATAGCGCCGCGCCCTGCGGCGCCGCGGTTTCTCGCCCCGCCCCTGCGTCATAGGGCAGTATGACTAGCGTGAAAACGTGGATCGTCGCCGCAGCCGCTGCCGCCGTACTGTGCGCCGTCATCGGTGCCTCCTACCTGTCCCTCCCGGTGCTGACGGCAGTGGTGTGCGTCGCCGCGGTGGTGATCGGGATCGGCTGGCCGGTGCTGCTGGGCGTGCCGGCCAAAAAGACCCTCGCCGCCGTCATCTCCTTGGCAGGAATTGCGACGGCGGTGCTTGCCGGCCTCGCGCCCGCCGGCATGCCGCTGCTGTGGATGGCGGTGGTGATCGCGCTCGGCGTGATGGCCGTCTTCCTGATCCAGCTGCTCCGCGGCACCGGCCAGCCCCGGCGGCTCGAATCGACCTTCGGCGCCAGTGCCGGCCTGGTGCTCACCTCGCTGGGCGCCGGCTGGGTCGCTGCCGACCGGCTCTCGGCCAATTCCAACAACGGCGGCATGATGCTGGTGACCGGGATCAGCATGCTGGTGGCCATCGGCGTCTGCCTGCTGCCCTGGCCAGACCGGATCGTGGCGCCGCTGGGCGTGGTCCTGGCCCCGCTCGCGGGGGCGTTGGCCGCACCCTTGTTCTCCACCGTCCCGATGCTGCCCGCCGCGGCCGTGGGAGCCGCCGCCGGCATCATCCTGGTCAGTTTCCGCCGGCTCGTCCTGGCCGACGGCGGTCCCACCCGGCTGCTGGCGATGCTCGCCGTCGGCGCCGCTCCGGTCATGGCCGCCGGATCGCTGGTCTACTTCCTGGAGCGGATGCTGCTGCGCTGAATGAGCGAGGTCACAGCGCGGGCGGCGTCTCGAACAGGCATCCTGCGGTCCGGGCCGTTACTATGGAGCCATGTCGTATCTCGGTCTTGAAATTTTCTACCTGTCCCTGCTGGTCCTCGCCGGCCTTGGCATCGCGGCCGTCGCCTCGCTGGTGGTTTACCGCCTGTTCAAGGGCCAGAAGTAAGCGACCCACGCTTAACAATGCCGATTGAACTCCCGACGGAGCTGACCCCGGAGCTGGTGCCGCTGTCCTGGCTGCTGGGCACCTGGGAAGGTGCCGGCCGCTTGGGCGCGGGCGAGGAGGGGGACGAACATTTCGTCCAAAAGGCCACGTTCACGCAGAACGGCCTGCCCTACCTGCAGTACACCGCCGAAAGCTGGCTGACCGACGAGGAGGGCAACCGGTTGCGCCCGCTGTCTGTGGAAACCGGCTTCTGGGCGCTGGACCGCAAGCTCAACGACGCCGACGTCGGCCCGGGCCTGGTCCCCGCCGAAATCGTGCCGGCCTTGAGGTCCGCGGACGAGGTCGAAGAGCTGCGCAACGCCGACGGCGGGTTCGACATCACCGCGACCATCGTTCATCCGGGCGGCATCTCCGAGCTCTACTACGGGCAGATCAAGGGCCCGCGCGTGCAGCTGAGCACCGACATGGTGATGCGCGGCTCGCAGTCCAAGGACTACAGCGCGGCCACCCGCATCTTCGGCCTGGTCAACAACGATCTTTACTGGCGCTGGGACGTGGCCGAGGCGAAGGGCAAGGACCTGGCCCCGCACGCTTCGGCGATCCTCGCCAAGCGCGCCTAGCCGGCCGGGAATTTGGCGCGGCCGCCAGGAGTTGACGCCGGTATGACCTACCGCAGCCCTTTGCTCCTGCAGCACGGCGCCGTCGAAGCCTCCGGGGCCGACGCCGGCGTCGCCGCCCACTACTCAGACCCGCTGCGCGAACAGCGCGCGCTGGCCCGCGGCGAGGCCGTCGCGGACCTTTCGCACCGCGGGGTGGTGACGGTGGCCGGCGAAGACCGGTTGAGCTGGCTGAACACGCTCTCGTCGCAGCTGCTGTTGAATCTGCGCCCGGGGCAGTCCAGCGAAGCGCTGCTGCTCACGGTGCAGGGCCGGATCGAATACGACGCCCGCATCGTCGACGACGGCGAACGCACCTGGCTGATCGTCGAATCCTTCGAGGCGGCGCCGCTGGCCGCATGGCTGGACAGAATGAAGTTCATGCTGCGGGTAGAGGTTGCCGATGTCTCCGCCGACTGGGCCGTGGTGGGGTCGGTCAGGCCGGTCCCGGCCTTCGAGGGCAGCCTCGTGTGGCAGGACCCGTGGCCGCAGATCGGTTCCGGCGGCTATGCCTACACCGGGATCGAGGAACCAAAGCACCCCGGCCTGGAACGGTCCTGGTACGAATACCTGCTGCCGGCGGCCGAACTGGAAACGGCCGTCTCCGGGCTGCAGTTGGCCGGCGTCTGGGCGGCCGAGGCGCTGCGGATCGCCGCCTGGCGGCCGCGCGTCGGGGCGGAGACCGACGAGAAGACCATCCCGCACGAACTGGACCTGATCCGGACCGCCGTGCACCTGGAGAAGGGCTGCTACAAGGGCCAGGAAACGATCGCCCGCGTGCACAACCTGGGCCGGCCGCCGCGCCGGTTGGTGTTCCTGCAGCTGGACGGCTCGCAGCACACGCTGCCGGTTCCGGGCAGCGACGTGATGCTGGGCGACAAACGCGTCGGCGCGGTCACCTCCGCGGCGCAACACTACGAGATGGGACCGATCGCGCTGGCCGTAGTCAAGCGCTCGGTCGATCCGCAGGCGCAGTTGACGGTGCTGGACGCCGGCGAGAGCTACGACGCCGCCCAGGAAGTCATTGTCACTCCCGACGCCGGCCAGGTGGTCGGTCGGCAGACCGGGTTCCTGCGCCCGCCGCGCTGAGCCAGGTTGCAGCCCGGGCCGCCGGGGTCAGGTCCGCTTCTGCAGGATCACCGATGTTTGGGTGCCCGCGTCCCAGAATCCCAGGCTCGCGGCCAGCGCGCGGGAGGCCCTGTTCTCTTCGTGCGAGCGCCACTGCGGAATGAGTCCGGAGGAGAGCGCCTCGTGGCCCGCGATCGCGGCGATCAACGCGCCGGCTCCGCGGCGCCGGTAGGCGGGGGCGGTCAGGACGCCCACGTGGCCGAGGATCTGCTGCCACTCCTGGTAGCCCGCACCCGCCATCGGGGTGCTCGCGTCCAGCAGCACGAACGACTTGTCCATGCCGGCCAGCGCCGCTTCGTGCTTGTCATCGGGCGGGCACATGTCTTCCAGGCGGGCGACGTCGCTGCCCGCGGTTGAAACCAATGCCTCCCGTTCCGGCTGCACCACCGGAAGGTCTTCGGCGTAGGACAGCACGGCCTTGCCCAGCCCGTGCCCGCCGTGCTCCCGGCTCAACTGCATCAGCGTCTGGTGTTCGGCCAGGTCGTCGTCCGAGTACCGGGCTGCCGCCGCAACGGCCCATTCCGGCCCGACCAGCGCCGACCGGCCGAACAACCGCACGAAGGTGAGCGTCCCGGCGTCCTCGTTAATCCGAGTCAGCCGATCGCCGGCAGAGGCGAAGGCGCTGTCGGAAAATCCGAGCAAGCGCGCCCACGCCAGCAGCACAATGTCAGCCGTCCCTGCGTCCAATCGCATACCATTCACACTACTGAACGCTCAGCCGAAGAGAACCCTTGCCTCGTCGTAACGATGCTGCGGGACGGTCTTTAAGTTGTTCAGCGCCGACTCGAAGCCCACGTGCACAACGTCGGTGCCTTTCAGGGCCACCATGCTGCCCCATCGTTTCTCCACCACCGAATCCACCGCCGCCATGCCCAACCGAGTGGCCAGCACGCGGTCGTAGCCGGAGGGGACCCCGCCGCGCTGGATGTGCCCCAGCGTGGTGGCTCGGGTTTCGATCCCGGTGCGTGTTTCCAGCTCGGGGGCCAGCCGTTCGCCGATGCCGCCTAGCCTCGGCCGCCCGAAGCTGTCCACCCCGCGCTCCGCATGCGGGCCCAGTTCGCCGTCGGGCACCCAGCCTTCGGCCACCACCACCAGCGGTGCGCGGCCGCGCTTCTGCGCGTGCAGCACCCAGTCGGACACCTGGTCCATGGTCACACGCTGCTCGGGGATCAGGATGGCGTGCGCGCCGGTGGCCATGCCCGCGTGCAGCGCGATCCAGCCCACGTTGCGGCCCATCACCTCGGCGATCATGCAGCGGTGGTGCGATTCGCCCGTGGTGCGCAGCCGGTCGATCGCCTCGGTGGCAATCTGCACCGCGGTGTCGAAACCGAAGGTGTAGTCAGTGGCTTCCAGGTCGTTGTCGATGGTCTTGGGCACGCCGACGATCTTCAGCCCGGCCTGGGTGAGCCGGTAGGCGCCGGCCAAGGTGCCCTCGCCGCCGATCACGATCACCGCGTGCACGCCCAGCCGGTCCAGCGTCTGCTGGATCTTCTCCGGCCCGCCGTTCGGTCCGTCGAACGGGTTGGTGCGCGAGGTGCCCAGGATCGTGCCGCCCTGCTTGGAAATGCCCCGCACCTGGTGCCGCGGCAGTTCCATGATGTCGCCCTCCACCACGCCGCGCCAGCCGTCGCGGAAGCCCACGAACTCGTGCCCGTGCGCCGTGATGCCCTTGAGCACGATGCCGCGGATCACCGCATTCAGGCCGGGGCAATCCCCGCCGCTGGTCATGATTCCAATCCTCATGGGTACTCCTTCTCGGGTGCTGGCCGGTCGGCGCGAGCACCCCATTGAGCCCGCCTCGATTCTATGCAGGAACCCCGGCCGGAGTCATTCCGGCGGGGAGCGGCGGCCTTGCTGTCGACCGGCCCGGCCCGCGGGACGGCGGCTCAAGCGGGCAGATGCGGGCACGGAACGCCGGCGCCGCCCGGTACGGGTCGACGCCGAGCACGGTGGCGCGGCCAGAGCTTGGCTTCCGGTGGCCCTCCATCATTTCGATGGTGGTGGACTTGCCGGCGCCGTTGGGTCCGAGCAGCGCGTACGTTTCGCCCGTGCGGATCCGCAGGGTGATGCCGTCCACGGGGCGGAAGATACCGCCCCGGGACGGCGGTACTCCTTCACCAACCGGTCGAGGACGACGGCGGTGCCCGGCCCGGCAGGATCGGCGCCGATGGGAGTGGGTTCGGCAGGTTCCGGCACGGAAGGCCCGAGTACGGCGGGATGTCCGGGGGCGGCGTGCCCCTGGCGTCCCGTGCGGCGCGGGCGGTGGCTGGTGTTCTCATGCTTCCAGCATGCCCGGGCGGCGTGCGTTGCCGGCACGTCCGTCCTGCCGATCCCGCTGTCCTCCGTGCGGTGGACAGCGGGTCAGGACTTGCTGGCGAGCAACTTCTCCAGCGCGATGCTGCCGTCGTACTTCGGCAGCAGCAGCCACAACACCAGGTAGGTGCCGACGCCGACGCCGGGGAACAGGAAGACCAGCAGGGTGGCTATCCGCACCCACGTCACGTCCCAGCCGAATTTTGCGGCGATGCCGCCGCAAATGCCGGCTACCCAGCGGTCGGGGCCGCGGCGGACGGGGCTGGAGCGGAGCACTCGGTAAAAGGTATCCATGGAACCATGCTTTCGTGTTCGGGAGCTGTTGTCACTGGCGGACCGTCGTCGGCGGCCCGCGCGGGTGGCGCGGGCCGCCGGGTTGTCGATCCTTGGCTGCCGGTGCTTGGCCGGCGATGATTGGCTGTCGGTCCTGGGCTAGCGGTCCCGGTTGCGGGTGGCGCTCAGGACGCCGGCGACCACCAGGGCGATCCCGGAGCCGATCAACAGGGCGATCATGACGTAGGCCCAGTTGAAGCTGATGTCCCACCAGGTTCCGGCGAGCACCAGCAGGCCGACGGCCACGGCGATCAGCCCCCAGATGATGGTGCCTGCGCGGGGACGGCGATCCTGGTCGTGGTTCAGTTGGCTGCTCATCGGATTTCCTCCAGTTCGCTGACGGTCATGATGTCGACGTTGCTGGCCACGCCCCGGACGGCCAGGATGATCTCCGGCGCCCCGCCGTCGTCGTTGATGATGTAGCTTCCCGGCTGCCAGACGCCGGACTGCCGTCCGCTGTCCGCGCCGGTGACGTATTCGACGTTGCCCAGCGCCATCTGCGTTTCCACCTTCACCGGGACGTCGTCGGGGATGATGACGGTGAGGGAGGAGGCCACGGCGTTGACCGGGACGACGGCGGGGCCGCCGAAACGGGAACCGGAGACGGCCCGCAGGTCCACGGTGCCGTCGCCCGCCACTACGCTGTAGCCGTCACCCTGGGCCGGCGCCGTGGCCGAGGTCCAGGTGCGGCTGGAGGCGATGGCGAAGTTGGAGGCGGTCCACTGCGTTCCCGCGGAGAAGGCCAGCGCCAGGACCAGACCCACGGCAGCCAGGAAACCGAGGACGCCGGAGGTGCGGCCGACGGCGCCCATCACGACGACGCCGCTGCCGATCACGATCAGCGCCGCGGCGATCGCGGTCGGTACGACGTTCCGGCCCAGGTCAATGAACTCCAGCGCGTTGAGTCCCAGGACCACGCCGGCGGCCAGCATGGCCGCGCCCAGAGTCAGGGCGATGGCCGCGCCCGAGGGACCGCGGGGGGCGGGTTTGTACGGCCGAGGCGCGGGCTGGGGATACGGGCGCGGCTGCGGGTAGGCCTGCCGCGGCGGGCCCGGGGGGCCGCCGCGGCCCGCGTCGCCGTACCCGGCCGCGGACGCCGGCATCGAACCGTAGGCGGCGCCGGCGGTGTGGGCCGGGCCGGCATGGCTGCCCGGGGCCGGTGCCGCGGGTGCGGCGAAGCCGGGGGAGCCGGCGGCAGTCTTGTTGCGCGTGGCGAGCCAGTAGATGAAGAACCCCACCGCCCCGAGCCAGAGGACGGCCCAGAGGAAGCCGCCGAAGCCCCAGCCGCCGTCGTTGTCGAACCCGAATATCCAGCTGAACGGGCGGCTGAACACGCCCAGGGCCGTGAAGATCACCGCGCCGGTCATGCCTGCCGTCCAGTTGCTGCGGCCGGCTTCTTCCGCATGGATCCGGCCGTCCGGCTCGGGCAGCAGGGCCCAGGCCACGCCGTAGAGCAGCACGCCGATGCCGCCGAAGACGGCCAGCAGGATGAACAGGCCGCGGACCAGGATAGGGTCCAGCCCGATCCGGTGCGCGACGCCGGAGGCTACGCCGCCGATCCAGCGGTCCTGCCCGCGGGCAACGCCCAGGTTGCGGAACCAGGTGAAGAACGCGTTGCTCTGCGCCGGGAAGCCGCCGCCGGTCGGCGGCGGGTAAGCGCCGGCGCTGTCCGACGGAGGCGGCGGGAAGCCCCCGCCGCCTCCGTCGCGGCCGGGGTGACCGGGCCCGTCGCCCCCGGCCGCGTCGGCATGGGCCGCATCGGTGTAGCCCGCGCCCAGCGGCATGGTGGGGTTGGTGCGCGGGAGGATGGGTTCGGTCGGATTGGCAGGCCCGTCGTCGTAGCGTGCCGCGTCGTCGGGCCGCGGGGCATCCGCGGGCTGTGCCCCGGCCCCATACCGCGAAGCGTCGTCGGGCCGCGGGGCAGCGCCGTCGTCGGCGCGGTCATCGGTCCCTGCGTCCCCTGCTTCGCCGGTTTCCGGCTGGACGGTCTCGCGCTCGCCGGGAGCCGGTGACTGGTTCGCTGCCGGGGCGGATTCCTGTGCGGCCGGTTGCTGGTCCGGTTCGTCTGTTCGGTCGGTGCCGTCGTTATCCGAGGGAATCGGTGCGTGTGAGGTCATGGTTTGATCATTCCAACCGGCAGCCGTCTCCTCTATGGGGTGCCACCCTGACCCTTCCCTGACCGGTTGGCCGGGGTTCCCCTGAATAAGCCCCCCACGGTAGGCCGGGTGCTCCCGCGCGTGCTTGGATTGACCCATGAGAGAACCGCTCGTCCGCTCCACCGAGGACCGCATCATTGCGGGCGTGTGTACGGGTTTGGCCCGGCACCTGAACACCTCGGTCGCGATCGTCCGGGTCGGCATGGTGGTCCTGGCGCTCGCCGGGGGAGCGGGTGTGCTGCTCTACGTCTGGCTCTGGCTGCTGGTGCCGACCGCGGCGGATAAGGCCCTGGCCGCCGAGCGCGCCTTCAAACCCCGCGACATCGCGGAGAACTTCGCGCGGGGATGCGGCGCGCCGCGTCCCGGCCAGGAGCCCAGGGGCCGGCCCGGCGGGCAGCCGGGCCACCCCCTCGGGATCCCCGCTTACTCCGACGGTCTGCCGGCCCCGCACGTCGGCCGCCCCGGCGGGCAGCCCGGAGCGCTTCCGCAGGGCCCCGGAGGGACGGGCGCCCCGCGGCTGATGCAGCGCGGCGGCAAGGAAATCCTGATCGGCGCGGCCCTGGTCCTCGCAGGCGGTGCCGTCGTCGCCCAGCTCGCGGGCATCAATTTGCCGTGGGGCACCTGGCTGCCCGTCCTCGCCATCGCGGCCGGCGCGGTGATCGCGTGGATGCAGCTGGACGATTCCCGGCGCAGCGGACTGATGGACCGCGCCGGCGCAACCGGGGCGCAGGGCGCCGTCCGGTTGCTGGCCGGGCTGGTCCTGGTGGTGGCCGGCATCGTCACCATGGTGTCCGGGTCGATTACCTGGGAGGCCATGTGGCCCACGCTGTTCGCCTCGCTGGCCGTGCTGGCCGGGGTCCTGTTGGTTTTGGCACCGTGGGTGCTGAAGTACTGGCGGGACCTGGAGACCGAACGCTCCGGCCGCATCCGGGAAACCGAACGCGCGGAAATCGCCGCGCACCTGCACGATTCGGTGCTGCAGACCTTGGCCCTGATCCAAAACCGCGCCGGTTCGGAACACGACGTCACCCGGTTGGCCCGCGCCCAGGAACGGGAACTGCGCGAATGGCTCTACCGGGACAAGCGGCAGGAAGAGGGCAACCTGGTGGACCGCGTGAAGGCGGTGGCCGCGGAAATCGAAGACGCCTACGGGCACCCCGTGGACGTCGTGGCCGTGGGCGACAGCGCCATGACCGACCGGCACGAGGTCCTGGTGCATGCCACCCGGGAAGCGGTGCAGAACGCGGCCAAACATGCGGGCGGCGGCATCTCCGTATACGTTGAATGCACACCGGGCAGCAGCGAAATCTTCGTCCGCGACCGCGGTCCCGGGTTCGAGCTAGCCGCCGTGCCGCCGGACCGGATGGGCGTGCGCGAATCGCTCATCGGCCGGATGGAGCGCCACGGCGGCCAGGCAAAAATCCGCAACACCGGCAGCGGCACCGAAGTCCACCTCAGCCTGCAGCACCCCCAGGAAGGAACCGCATCGTGACCGAACCCATCCGCGTGGTCGTCGTGGACGACCACGCCATCTTCCGTTCCGGCTTGAAAGCGGACCTGGACGGGCGGATCGAGGTGGTCGCCGAGGCCGCGACCGTGGAGCAGGCGATCGCGGCCATCCACGAGCAGCGGCCCGCGGTAGTGCTCCTGGACGTGCACCTGCCCGGAGGCAGGGGCGGCGGCGGGGCCGAGGTGGTGGCGGGCTGCGCGGATCTGCTGGGAGAGACCAGGTTCCTGGCCCTGAGCGTGTCCGACGCCGCCGAAGACGTAGTCACCGTCATCCGGGCCGGCGCCCGCGGGTACGTCACCAAGACAATCTCCGGCGCCGAAATCTCCGACGCCGTGGAGCGGGTGGCCGGCGGCGACGCTGCCTTCTCGCCGCGGCTGGCCGGGTTCGTCCTGGATGCCTTCGGCACGGCGGCCGTTGCCAATGTCGACGACGAACTGGACAAGCTCTCCGCGCGTGAACTGGAGGTCATGCGGCTGATCGCCCGCGGCTACCAGTACAAGGAGGTGGCCAAGGAACTGTTCATCTCCATTAAGACCGTCGAAACGCACGTCTCGTCCGTGCTGCGCAAGCTCCAGCTGTCCTCCCGGCACGAGCTGACCCGCTGGGCCGTTGACCGCCGGATCCTGTAGCCGGGGAGCCGGACCCTGTTGCAGGGGACGCAGGGGCACCGGACCCTGTTGTGCCTCAGGCGCCGGTGGTAGCTTGGTGGCACTGTCAGGACGACCGCGCAGGAGGATCCATGACCGACTCCCCGCAGCACGACGAACTGCCGCTGCCGGACTACGACCACATACCCCTGGGCACTCTTCCGTCCCGGATCACGGGGCTGGACGAGCAGGGAATGACGGAGCTTCTGGCCTACGAACGTGAGCACGGGAACCGGCTCCCGGTCGTCCAAGTCCTCGAGCGCCGGCTAGAGGAGTTGCGCGCCGGAGCAGAGCCGAGCGGCACCACCACTCCGGACATGCCCGAGGTCGGCCAAACCCAGGGCGGCTCCGCGGCGCGGCCGGAAACCTCGGGCCCGCAGGTCGTGCCGCCGTTCCACGGCAATCCGGCCCATCAATCGCAGCCGGAAAAGTAGCAGGCACGCCGCGGCCGGGCTGCCCGTCGGCAGCCCGGCCGGCACGGAGCCCGGCCGGCACTGTTTCCGGCGGCTACTTGGCCTTCGCCAGGAAGTCCTGCAGCCGGCCGACGCCGGTGGCGAGGTCTTCGTCGCCGAGGGCGTAGGACAGCCGCACGAAGCCGGACGGCCCGAAGGCCTCGCCGGGAACGACGGCGACCTCGACCTCGTCGAGGATCAGCGAGGCAAGCTCCGCGGAGGTCGCCGGACGGACGGTGCCGTCCGCCGTCGTGAATTCCTTGCCCAGCAGCCCGCGGACGTCGGCGTAGGCGTAGAACGCGCCCTCCGGCGTCGGGCATTCGACGCCGGCGATGGCGTTCAGGCCCTCGACCATGGCCTTGCGGCGGCGGTCGAAGGCCACCTTCATCTCGTCCACCGCGGTCAGCGGTCCGGACACGGCGGCCAGCGCTGCCATCTGGGACACGTTGGCCACGTTGGAGGTGGCGTGCGACTGCATATTGGTGGCGGCCTTGACCACGTCGCTCGGGCCGATCATCCAGCCCACCCGCCAGCCGGTCATGGCGTAGGTCTTGGCGACGCCGTTCAGGATGACGACCTTGTCGCCCAGCTCCGGCGCGGCCGTCGCGATGGAGGTGAAGGGCACGCCGTCGTACGTGAGGTGCTCGTAGATCTCGTCGGTGATGACCCACAAGCCCTTGGACGCGGCCCACCGGCCGATTTCGGCGACCTGTTCCGGCTGGTAGACGGCCCCGGTCGGGTTGGACGGGGAGACGAAGAGCAGCACCTTGGTGTTTTCGGTCAGCGAGCCTTCGAGCTGGTCGACGGTGACCAGGTAGCCCTGCTCCGGCCCGGCGAAGACCTCCACCGGGACGCCGCCGGCCAGCCGGATCGCCTCCGGGTAGGTGGTCCAGAACGGCGTGGGGACCAGGACCTCGTCGCCCGGATCCAACAAGGTGGCGAAGGATTCGTACACGGCCTGCTTGCCGCCATTGGTCACCAGCACCTGGGCGGGATCCACCCGGTAGCCGGAATCGCGCAGCGTCTTGTCCGCGATGGCCTGCTTCAGTTCGGGGAGGCCGCCGGCGGGGGAGTAGCGGTGGAAACGCGGCTGGCGTGCGGCCTGGATGGCGGCCTCCACAATGTAATCCGGGGTCGGAAAGTCCGGTTCGCCCGCCCCGAAGCCAATCACCGGGCGCCCGGCGGCCTTCAGCGCCTTCGCCTTGGCGTCGACGGCGAGGGTGGCGGATTCGGCGATGGACGCAATGCGCCGGGAGACGCGGGCGTTGGCAGGCATGGGGTTCCCGTCTTCAGTAGCGTGTAGGACTGTTCCATAGTCTAGGTGCAGCCCGTCGGGGATGTCCTGCCGGCGGCGCCGCGGCCCCCTGGCGCGCCCTCGGTTGGCGCCCGCGGGTCCTGTTGGCGGTCCTGTTGGTCAGCGGGCCGGCGGAAATGTTGCATAATGGATCAGTCGCCTTTTGGGCGGCAAACGGGGTTCGGTTCGACGTCGGCGCATCGCTGGCGTAAACTGGATCTTCGGTGTTGAAAACGCCATGATGTTCCATGCCCGCACGGCGGGGGGCATCCGGCGGTATTCGGCTCCATAGGGTAGTGGCGCAATTGGTAGCGCAGCGGTCTCCAAAACCGCAGGTTGCAGGTTCGAGTCCTGTCTGCCCTGCGCAGAACAGCCGCAGGCATAACTGCAGCAGTTCAGCATCCCAGCACGAAGCAGCGGTCCAGGCCGGCCGAGGCCGTCCGGGGGCCGGACACCGGACAGAATGAGTGAGGCCAGGTTGACCGATACGTCTGCCAGCAGTCCCCAGGGGCGCCCCACCGGACGAAAGACCGAGAAGCGCGGTCTCATCGCCCGGATCATTCTGTTTGTCCGCCAGATCATTGCCGAACTCAAAAAGGTCGTCACGCCGACCCGCAAGGAATTGCTGAACTACACGCTTGTAGTGATCGCTTTTGTGGCCGTCATGATGTTGATCGTCACGGCACTGGATCTGGTTTTCGGCCAGGCCGCGTTCTTCGTCTTCGGAGACGGCATACCCGAACAGTAACGTCCGCGTTGCGGCAGCCGTACGGATGGATACGACGACGGCGCAAAGCCGCCGCGAGTCAAGTGAGCTGAAGAAGAAAGCAGGAAGCTAAGTGTCCGACCAGGAACTCGAAGCCCAGAACTCCGAAGAGAACGCGGAGCTGGAAGCCGACGAGCAGGTTACCGAGACCGGCACCGACGAGGTGCCGGCTTCTGGCGTTGACGCCGCAGACGAGGCTGCCGGTACCGATCTGGCGAGCGAGCTTGACCAGGCCGCCGAAGACGCCCCCGTCCTCGACGAGGCCGCCGAAGCCGCCGCCGAGGCGGACATGACCGAAGCCGAAGCCGCCGACGAGGCCCCGGAAGGGACCGGGCAGGCCGAAGAGGTCGAGCAGACCGAAGAGGAAGCCCTCGAAGCATTCCGCGCCAAGCTGCGCCGCCAGCCCGGTGACTGGTACGTCATCCACTCCTACGCCGGCTACGAAAACCGTGTGAAGGTCAACCTGGAGACCCGCATCCAGACCCTGAACATGGAAGACTTCATCTACGAGATCCAGGTCCCGATGGAAGAGGTCGTGGAGATCAAGAACACCACGCGCAAACTGGTCAAGCGCGTGCGCATCCCGGGTTACGTGCTGGTCCGGATGGACCTGACCGACGCCTCGTGGGGCGCCGTCCGCCACACTCCGGGCGTGACCGGATTCGTCGGCAACGCCCACAACCCGGTGCCGCTGAGCCTGAAGGAAGTTGCTTCCATGCTGGAGCACACCATCACCGGCACCAAGACGGAAGCCGGCGGCAAGGCTGCCGGCAAGTCGGCTGCCGCGAGCACGCCGATCACCGTCAACTTCGAGGTCGGCGAGTCCGTCACGGTCAACGACGGGCCGTTCGAGACGCTGCCGGCAACGATTTCCGAAATCAAGCCGGAATCCCAGCAGCTGGTGGTGCTGGTGACCATCTTTGAGCGCGAAACCCCGGTGACGCTCTCGTTCAGCCAGGTCACCAAGATCCACTAACCAAGACTTCGTGCGGACCAGGACCCGCTTTGTCCGAATCCGCACGGCCGGCCGCCACGCCATGGCGGCCAACCACCGCCGGCACGCTCCTGTGCCGCCGGTACGTAATGTGAGAGAAGGACCCGATATGGCCCCCAAGAAAAAGGTCACCGGCCTCATCAAGCTCCAGATCCAGGCAGGCGCCGCCAACCCGGCCCCGCCGATCGGTCCGGCGCTTGGTCAGCACGGTGTCAACATCATGGAATTCTGCAAGGCGTACAACGCCGCCACGGAATCCCAGCGCGGAAACGTGATCCCGGTTGAAATCACGGTCTACGAAGACCGTTCCTTCACCTTCATCACCAAGACCCCGCCGGCCGCAGAGCTGATCAAGAAGGCTGCAGGCGTGCAGAAGGGCTCGGCTACCCCGCACACCAACAAGGTTGCGAAGCTGACCCAGGCGCAGGTCGATGAGATCGCCGGCACCAAGATGGAAGACCTCAACGCCAACGACATCAAGGCTGCGGCCAAGATCATCGCCGGCACCGCCCGCTCCATGGGCATCGAGGTCGAGGGCTAAGCACCTCGACCCCGGGTGGTCGTGCCAGGACGTTCGTCCTGCAGGACCCCACCAAGACAATTCAAAAAACGACGGCGACCCAGCTCGCCAGGGGTGGGAACACCGCCGTCGTTGTGGCAGGGCCGAGCGCGGTCCGCAGACCACAACTGCACAAGGAGAAAAAGCAGATGGCAAAGCGCAGCAAAGCATATGAGGCAGCTGTAGCCAAGATCGAGGCGGACAAGGTTTACGCTCCGGTCGAGGCAATCACTCTCGCCAAGGAGACCAACCCGTCCAAGTTCGACGCGACCGTTGAGGTGGCTTTCCGCCTCAGCGTCGACCCGCGCAAGGCGGACCAGATGGTCCGCGGCACGGTCAACCTGCCCCACGGCACCGGCAAGACCGCCCGCGTGCTGGTCTTCGCCACCGGCGACAAGGCCGAGGCCGCTATCGCCGCCGGCGCCGACTTCGTTGGCTCCGACGACCTGATCGAGAAGATCCAGGGCGGCTGGACCGACTTCGACGCCGCCGTGGCGACCCCGGAACTGATGGGCAAGGTCGGCCGCCTGGGCAAGGTCCTCGGTCCCCGCAACCTGATGCCGAACCCGAAGACCGGTACGGTGACCCCGGACGTTACCAAGGCTGTCAACGACATCAAGGGCGGCAAGATCGACTTCCGCGTCGACAAGCACGCCAACCTCCACTTCATCATCGGCAAGGTGTCCTTCGACGCCAACAAGCTGGTGGAGAACTATGCCGCCGCCCTGGAAGAGGTGCTGCGCCTGAAGCCGTCCGCTTCCAAGGGCCGGTACATCGCGAAGGCCACCGTCACCACCACCTTCGGCCCCGGCATCGCCGTGGACCCGAACGTCACCAAGGTGGCCGTGGAGGCCTAGCCAGGACTTCAGGTTCGCCGGCAACGGCGACCGCTTAGACTATGGCCGCAGCATGAAGCTGCGGCCATAGTCCGTTTAAGCGGGGAATGGTGCCGTCCGGCGGAATGCAGTAAAGTGATTGGCACTGCCCAATCACTTGTCTCACTGCCGAGGAGCACGCATGCCCGCCACCTCGATCACGATCGCCCCGCTGCGGATCCCGCCTACCCTGGAGGGCCCCGGCGGTGCGGACTTCGTCGCATCCGCCGAGCTGGCCAACCTGGTCAACGGGCTGATCTGGGGAAACAACGATTTTTGGGTGAGCCCGGCGGTCAGGCTCGAGGGATCGCGGGCGAGCGACTACTCGGTAACGCATCTCTGGGCGGCCAAGGACGGCGAGCGGCACGTCGGGCGTGCCGTGCTCGAACTGTCGCTGCGGGACAACGAACGGAACGGGTACGTCTTTGTGGCTGTCCACCCCGAGTACCGCCGTCGTGGCGTGGGAAGCAGGCTGCTGGCGGAGGCCGAGGCCTGCGCGGTCAGCCAGGGCCGGACCACGCTGCAGGCCTGGAGCGAGCATCCTGCCGGTTTCGATCCCGGGGGGCCGGACATGCTCCGGCCCGGGACCGGGGCCGGGGCCCTGCCGGCGTCCGCGCCGGCCGTGCGCTTTGCGCTGGCCGGCGGCTTCCGGCTCGAACAGGTGGAGCGCTGCAGCAGGATGCCGCTTCCCGTCGACCAGGACAGACTGGCAACCCAGGTGGCAGCAGCCGCCGGGAAGGCCGGCGGGGACTACCGGCTGCTGGAGTGGGCCGACAGCTGCCCGCCCGACCACGTGGACCAGTATGCGGCGCTGCGGCAGCGGATGAGCACGGACGTCCCGCTGGGTGAACTGGACTACGAGGAAGAAGCGTGGGACGCGGCACGGGTCCGCCACCATGAGGAAGAGCTGCGGCGCAAGGGCGGACGCTGCCTGGTGGTCACGGCCCGACATGTGCCCAGCGGCCAGTTGGTGGGTCATACCGTGCTGGAATTTTTCCCGGAGCAGCCCGAGGTGGTCTTCCAGGAGGACACGCTGGTGTTGCGTGCCCACCGTGGCCACAGCCTGGGTATCTGGATCAAGGCCCGCAACCTGCAGCGGGTGGCGGAAGCGTGGCCGCAGGGGCGCCGTCTCTACACCTGGAACGCCGACGAAAACAGCCACATGCTGGACATCAACACCGCACTCGGCTTCGCTCCGGCGGGGTACGAGGCCGCCTGGCAGAAGAAGCTGCGTCCGGGGCAGCAGGCCGGGTAACCCCCCCCCCCCCCGGCCGTGCCGTATGACACCGTAAGTCCGGGCATGGCGCCCGCCCGTAATGCTACGCGTCGGTAACCACCAGGGCGGTTACGATGACAGCGCACCGGCACGCTGCCGGGTGTGGCGGGAGGGCCGATGGAACGCAGGACGCTGGTTGACACGGTGGCGGAAGACCTGCTGGAACAGATCATCGCCGGCCGGATGGCGCCCGGAGACGCGCTGCCGACGGAAGCCGAGATCGCCGCCCGGTCGCAGGTCAGCCGGCTGACTGTCCGGGAGGCCCTCACCATGCTGCGGGCCATGAACGTGATCAGCATCCAGCGGGGACGCGGCACCTTCATCAACCCCGCGGAGAAATGGACCTCGGTCGAAGCCATCGTCCGCGCCGCGGCGTACAGCATGAGCGACTCCGCCGCCTCACGGCAACTGCTCGAAGTGCGGCGCCTGGTCGAATCCGGCGCCGCTGCGCTGGCTGCCCTCCGCCGCACTGCCGCCGACCTGGAGCTGCTGCGCGGGGAGCTGGAGTCGATGGCTGCGGCGGATGCCGCGGATGACCCGGGTGCCTTCGTCGAAGCCGACCGGTTGTTTCACACTGCGATCCTCAAAGCGTCCGGCAACATCCTCTTTCCGGCGGTCTTCGTGCCGATGGCCCGGGTGCTGGCGGACGCGCGGCGGGAAGCCTTTGTGGCGCAGGCCGTCCGTACCCGCACGCTGGCCATGCACCGCAGGGTGCTCGCCGCCGTCGAAAGCGGGGACTCCCCGAAAGCACGCCAGGCCATGGAGGACCACGTCAACCAGGTCCAGGACGACCTCGAGGGCAGTGCCGCGGGCCCGGGGAAAGCCTCTCCCGTCCGTCGGCCGCCGTCTGACGCGTCCCGGCGGGCCAATTAGCGCCCCTTGCCTGCCGCCGATTTGGAGTCCGGCGGCAGGATCCCGTAACCTTGAAGAACCAAAGACCGTCGGTCGTTGAAATCCTCCACGTTTTCAACCGAAAGTCCCATGCGTGGGACGGCCTGCGCAGGTGAACGAAGCATTGCCCCGCTGCCGGAACGTCGGTGCGGGAACGAAGCCCCGTGCATCTGCATGGGGCGTTTTTTATGCGTGCGACCCGAACCACCGGCACTATTCCCCGGAAGGAGGGTTATGGCAACGCCAACCAAGGTGGCAGCCGTTGAAGAAATCACCACCGATTTCAAGGAATCCAGCGCTGCAGTCCTAACCGAATACCGCGGGCTTACCGTTGCACAGCTCAAGGAGCTGCGTGTTTCTCTCGGCCAGGACACCAAGTTCGCGGTCGTAAAGAACACCCTGACTGGCATTGCAGCCAAGGAAGCCGGCATCGACGCGTTCGACGGCCAGCTGTCCGGACCCACTGCTATCGCCTTCATCAAGGGTGACGCCGTTGCAGCCGCCAAGTCCCTGACGGATTTCGCAAAGTCCAACCCGCAGCTCATCATCAAGACCGGTGTCTTCGAGGGCAAGGCCCTGGACGCAACCGCCGTTGCTGCGCTGGCCGCTCTCGAGTCCCGCGAGCACCAGCTGGCCCGCGTCGCCGGCGTCCTCAAGGCGCCGATGTCCGCACTGGCCCGCACCCTCGATGCGCTGCGCATCAAGCAGGAGGAGAACGGCGGCGCCGCTGCCGAAGCTCCGGCCGAAGCTGCCGAAGCCGAAGCTCCCGCTGCCGAAGCAACCGAGGCTCCGGCCGAGGCTGCCGCCGAAGAGCAGTAAGACTCTTCACCAACCAACTCTTGGTGCGGACACACCAGCCGCATCACCTATCAGGAAGGACGCCAACCATGGCGAAGCTCACCAACGAAGAGCTCATTGAAGCTTTCAAGGAACTGACCATCATCGAGCTCTCCGAGTTCGTCAAGCTGTTCGAGGAGACCTTCGAGGTCACCGCTGCTGCTGTTGCCGTTGCAGGCCCCGCCGCCGGCGGCGGCGAAGCCGCTGCCGAGGAGCAGACCGAATTCGACGTCGTCCTCGAAGCTGCCGGCGACAAGAAGATCGCAGTGATCAAGGAAGTCCGTGCCCTGACCTCCCTGGGCCTCAAGGAAGCCAAGGACCTGGTCGACAGCGCTCCGAAGGCCGTCCTCGAAGGCGCCACCAAGGAAGCTGCCGAGAAGGCCAAGGAAGTTCTCGAGGCTGCCGGCGCGACCGTCACCCTCAAGTAAGCTTTTTCAGCTTCTTCAAAGCCCCGCCGCCCTCACCGGGCGGCGGGGCTTTGTGCTGGTTGCGCCCGGGCACGCAGCCGGTGGGCCGCGCCAGGCTCAGGTCGGGTCGGAGATGTCGGCCACGGTGGCGCCGAGCGCGGACGTCAGCGCATCGGCGTCGACAAAGGCGGAGTAACCGTGCTCCCCGGCGCCCAGCGAAATCCGCCGGCCGCGGATGGACTCGTCGGCGTAGACCGGCCACGCCGTGCTGCTGCCCAGCGGGGTGATGGTGCCGCGCCGGTAGCCCGTCGCCGTAAACGCCACATCGGCGTGCGGCAACGACAGTTTGTTGACCCCCAGCAGCGACCGGAGCTTGGGCCAGGAGATCTGCCGGTCCCCGGGGATGAGGGCGAACAGGAACGAGCCGTCCTTGTGCTTGATGACCAGGGTCTTGACGATGTCGGCCTCGGCAATGCCCAACAGCTGCGCCGCCTCCGCGAGGCTGCGGGCGCCGGAACGTTCGGCGACCTCGACCTTCAGCGAGTGGGCTTCCGCGCCGGCCAGGAAACGTTGCAGGCCGGCCGGCGGGGCAGGGGCACCGGATTCGTTGTTCATGTCCGGTTCAAGCCCCGGCGCCGGGCCGGTATTCCCGGCCGGGCCGCCGGGGCCGGGCCGGGTCCTAGTCCCGGTAGAGCAGCAGCGCCTCGCCCTGGCCGCCGCCGCCGCACAGGGAGACAGCGGCCTTGCCGGTTCCGCGCCGGCGCAACTCGCAGGCGGCCGTCAGCGCCAGCCGGGCACCGGAGGCGCCGATCGGATGGCCGAGGGCAATGGCCCCGCCGTGGATGTTGCACTTCTCCAGCGGCAGGTCCAGGTCCTGCAACGACTGCACGGCGACGGCGCCGAAGGCTTCGTTAATTTCGATGAAATCCAGGTCGGCGGTGGTCCAGCCGGCGCGCTTGAGGGCCTGCGAGATGGCGTTGGAGGGCTGGGACTGCAGCGAGGTGTCCGGTCCCGCCACCTGCCCGGGGCGGCCGACGACGGCGAGCCAGTCCAGGCCGTTGTCCTCGGCGAAACCGCGGCTCGCCACCACGACGGCGGCCGCGCCGTCGGACAGCGGGGACGAGTTTCCAGCCGTGATGGTGCCGTCCTTGGCGAAGGCCGGGCGCAGCGGGGCCAGGCTCTCCACGGTGGTTTGCGGCCGGACGCCCTCGTCGCGGTCGACCACCAGGTCCCCGCCCTTGCGCTGCGGCACGGTAACCGGAACGATCTCGTCGTCGAAGACCCCGCTTTCCGCCGCCGCGGCGGCGCGCTGGTGGGACGCGGCGGCCACTGCATCCTGCGCTTCGCGGCCGATGCCCAGCTCGCTGTTCCGGCGCTCGGTGGAGGCGCCCATGGACTCGTGGTCGAAGGCATCGGTGAGCCCGTCGTGGGCCGTGGCATCCAGGGCGGTCAGGCTGCCGTAGGTCCAGCCTTGGCGGGAACCGGGCAGCAGGTGCGGGCCGTTGGTCATCGACTCCTGCCCGCCGGCCACCACCACCTGCGCCTCGCCGCAACGGATCAGCCGGGCGGCGTCGGTGATGGCCGCCAGCCCGGAGAGGCACACCTTGTTGATCGTTACGGTGGGGACGTTCCAGCCGAGCCCGCCGGCGACCGCTGCCTGCCGGGCGGGGTTCTGGCCGGCTCCGGCCTGGATGACGTGGCCCATGATGACCGCGTCCACCTGTTCGGCCGCGACGCCGGAGCGCTCCAGCGCGGCCGCGATGGCTTTGCCTCCGAGCTCGACCGCGGTGAATGATGCGAGCTGGCCGTTCAGTCGTCCATTGGGCGTCCGCGCGCCGTTCAGGATGACGACGTCGTCTCGGCTGCTGTTGTTCTCGGCCATGGTGTCGATGCCTCTTTCCGTGCCGTCCTGCCCGGCTGACCCGGGCCGCCGGCTGCTGCCGTCGGTGTGATCTGGTTCACAGATTACCCGCGTTTGGGCAACTCGCCTGACGCGCAGGCCGGAAAAAGCCGGGCACGGGGTATATGCTGATGGCGTTGTCCGGGGGAGGACAACCGCGAAGACGCTCTTTTGCACCGCGCACCCGGTGCGCCGCCCCGGCCCGGGGATGGGCGCAGCGGTGAACTGCGCCTGCCTGCACGCTGGACATTCCGCCGCGCGGTGCCGTACACTTGGTATTTGCGTCTTCCCTCAAAACCTTTGGCCTTCATATAGCGGTGGGCTTCGCCACGCCCTATCTGTGTTTAACTGCAGATCGTGCGGCGGGCAAGGATCATATAGCGGATCCAGGTGATGTCCGGGCCCCATTCGGGGTGCCGGCGGTGCGGAAGCGCAGGACAAGCCTGAAGGTCTGTGGAAGGATCCCTCTTGGTCGCCTCGAGCACCTCTAATACCGATACCGCTAACAGCCTGCTGGACGCCTCGTCGAACGACGGAGCAACCCGCCGGCTCTCATTCGCCAAGATTCACGAACCTCTTGACGTTCCCAATCTGCTCGCCCTTCAGACCGACAGCTTCGACTGGCTGGTCGGCAACGAACGCTGGAAGGCGCGCGTAGCCAAGGCCCAGGAAGAAGGCCGCCAGGGCGTGGCCACCACCTCCGGCCTCGCCGACATCTTCGAAGAGATCTCCCCGATCGAGGACTTCCAGGGCACCATGTCCCTGAGCTTCTCGGAGCCGGAGTTCGCCGATCCGAAGTACACCATGGCCGAGTGCAAGGACCGCGACGCCACGTTCTCCGCGCCGCTGTACGTCAAGGCCGAGTTCATGAACAACAACACGGGCGAGATCAAGCAGCAGACCGTGTTCATGGGCGACTTCCCGCTGATGACCGACAAGGGCACCTTCGTCATCAACGGCACCGAGCGCGTCGTCGTCTCCCAGCTGGTCCGCTCGCCGGGCGCCTACTTCGAGAAGACCGCCGACAAGACCAGCGACAAGGACATCTTCACCGCGAAGATCATCCCGTCCCGCGGCGCCTGGTTCGAGCTGGAAATCGACAAGCGCGACCAGGTCGGCGTGCGCCTTGACCGCAAGCGCAAGCAGTCCGTGACCGTGCTGCTCAAGGCCCTGGGCTGGACCGAAGGCCAGATCCTGGAGACCTTCGGCGAGTACGACTCCATCCGCGCCACGCTGGAGAAGGACGCCACCCAGACCCAGGAGGAAGCCCTCCTGGACATCTACCGCAAGCTGCGTCCGGGCGAGCCGCCGACAGTCGAGGCTGCCCAGTCCCTGCTGGACAACCTGTACTTCAACCCCAAGCGCTACGATCTGGCCAAGGTTGGCCGCTACAAGATCAACCGCAAGCTGGGCATCGACAAGCCGCTGACGGATCCGGACGCCTCGGTCCTGAACAATGACGATATCGTCGCCATGATCAAGTTCCTGGTGGCGCTGCACGCCGGCGAGACCACCATCCCGGGCAAGCGCGACGGCGCCGACCACGACCTCCGCGTCGAGATCGACGACATCGACCACTTCGGCAACCGCCGCATCCGTGCGGTCGGCGAACTGATCGAGAACCAGGTCCGCACCGGCCTCTCCCGCATGGAGCGCGTGGTCCGCGAACGCATGACCACCCAGGACGTCGAAGCGATCACACCGCAGACCCTGATCAACATCCGCCCCGTGGTGGCAGCGATCAAGGAGTTCTTCGGCACTTCGCAGCTGTCCCAGTTCATGGACCAGAACAACCCGCTGGCCGGCCTGACGCACAAGCGCCGCCTGTCCGCGCTGGGCCCGGGCGGCCTGTCCCGCGACCGTGCCGGCATGGAAGTCCGTGACGTGCACCCCTCGCACTACGGCCGCATGTGCCCGATCGAGACCCCTGAAGGCCCGAACATCGGCCTGATCGGTTCGCTGGCCTCCTACGGCCGGATCAACGCGTTCGGTTTCATCGAGACCCCCTACCGCAAGGTGGTCAACGGCCAGGTCACCGACCAGGTCGACTACCTGACGGCCGACGACGAGATCGAGTGCGTGATCGCCCAGGCGAACGCTCCGCTCACCGAGGACCTGCACTTCGAAGAGGACCTGGTCCTCAGCCGTGAGCGCGGCGGCGGCGGCGAGCCGGTACTCGTGCCGGCCACCGAAGTCGACTACATGGACGTTTCCCCGCGCCAGATGGTGTCGGTGGCGACCGCCCTGATTCCGTTCCTGGAGCACGACGATGCCAACCGCGCGCTGATGGGCGCGAACATGCAGCGCCAGGCCGTGCCGCTGCTGCGTTCGGAAGCCCCGCTGGTCGGCACCGGCATGGAGCGCTACGCGGCTGTCGACGCCGGCGACTCCGTGGTTGCCGCGAAGCCGGGCGTGGTCACCGAGGTCTCCGCCGACCTGGTCACCGCCCTGAACGACGACGGCACCGAGACCCGGTACCCGATCATGAAGTTCGCCCGCTCCAACCAGGGCAACGCGTACAACCAGCGCGTCCTCGTCTCCGAGGGCCAGCGGCTGGAAACCGGCAGCATCATCGCCGACGGCCCGTCCACCGACCAGGGCGAACTGGCGCTGGGCAAGAACCTGCTCGTGGCGTTCATGTCCTGGGAAGGCCACAACTTCGAGGACGCGATCATCCTCTCGCAGCGCGTGGTCTCCGACGACGTGCTGACCTCCATCCACATCGAGGAGCACGAGGTTGATGCCCGCGACACCAAGCTCGGTGCCGAGGAAATCACCCGTGACATCCCGAACGTGTCGGAGGAAGTGCTCTCCCAGCTGGACGAGCGCGGCATCATCCACATCGGTGCCGAGGTCGATGCCGGCGACATCCTCGTCGGCCGCGTGACCCCGAAGGGCGAGACGGAGCTGACCCCGGAAGAGCGTTTGCTGCGCGCGATCTTCGGCGAGAAGTCCCGCGAAGTGCGCGACACCTCCCTGAAGGTCCCGCACGGCGAGTCCGGCACCGTGATCGGCGTGCGGATCTTCGACCGCGACAACGACGACGAGCTGCCCCCGGGCGTGAACCAGCTGGTGCGCGTGTACGTGGCGCAGAAGCGCAAGATCACGGACGGCGACAAGCTCGCCGGCCGCCACGGCAACAAGGGCGTCATCTCCAAGATCCTGCCGGTCGAGGACATGCCGTTCCTGGAAGACGGCACCCCGGTCGACGTCGTGCTGAACCCGCTGGGTGTTCCCGGGCGCATGAACGTGGGCCAGGTGCTGGAAATCCACCTCGGCTGGGCCGCGAAGCAGGGCTGGAACATCGCGGGCAACCCGGACTGGGCCAAGGACCTGCCGAACCTGCCGCGCCAGACGGGTCCGACGACGGTGGCCACGCCGGTGTTCGACGGTGCCAGCGAGTTCGAGATCACCGGGCTGCTGGATTCGACGAATCCGACCCGCGACGGCGACCGCCTGATTGGCGCTTCCGGCAAGGCGCGCCTGTTCGACGGCCGCTCCGGCCAGCCGTTCCCGGATCCGGTGTCCGTGGGCTACATGTACATCCTGAAGCTGCACCACCTGGTGGACGACAAGATCCACGCGCGTTCCACCGGCCCGTACTCGATGATCACCCAGCAGCCGCTGGGCGGTAAGGCGCAGTTCGGCGGCCAGCGCTTCGGTGAAATGGAAGTGTGGGCCCTGGAGGCCTACGGTGCCGCGTACACCCTGCAGGAACTGCTGACCATCAAGTCCGACGACATCCACGGCCGCGTCAAGGTCTACGAGGCGATCGTCAAGGGTGAGAACATCCCGGAGCCGGGTGTTCCCGAATCCTTCAAGGTGTTGATCAAGGAAATGCAGTCGCTCTGCCTGAACGTGGAAGTACTCTCCACCGACGGCACCGCGATCGAAATGCGTGACTCGGATGAAGAAGTCTTCCGGGCCGCGGAAGAACTGGGCATCGACCTTTCCCGGGCCGAGCCGAGTTCCGTCGAAGAGGTCTAGCCGCGCCGGCCGGCCGCAGGTGCCTTCCGCACCGCGGCCGGCCCGCCGCACGGCGTCCTCTTTCCGTAACCCGACAGACTTTCAGATTTAGAGAACAAGAGAGAACAGGGACCATATGTCCAGCGAATCCTCCTTCGGCCTCATGCGCATCGGCCTTGCCACCGCGGACGACATCCGCGACTGGAGCTACGGCGAGGTCAAGAAGCCGGAAACCATCAACTACCGCACCCTGAAGCCCGAGAAGGACGGCCTCTTCTGCGAGAAGATCTTCGGACCTTCCCGCGACTGGGAGTGCTACTGCGGCAAGTACAAGCGGGTGCGCTTCAAGGGCATCATCTGTGAGCGCTGCGGCGTCGAGGTCACCCGTGCCAAGGTCCGCCGCGAGCGGATGGGCCACATCGAACTGGCCGCCCCGGTCACCCACATCTGGTACTTCAAGGGTGTCCCCTCCCGCCTGGGCTACCTGCTCGACCTGGCGCCGAAGGACCTGGAGAAGGTCATCTACTTCGCCGCCTACATGATCACCAGCGTGGACGAGCAGCGCCGCCACGAGGAACTGCCCAACCTGCAGGCCGAGCACGACCTGGAGAAGAAGCAGCTGGCCGATACCCGCGACTCCGACATCGCGGCGATCGCCAAGGACCTCGAGGACGAGCTGACCCGCTTGGAGGGCGAGGGCGCCAAGGCCGCCGAGAAGAAGAAGGCGCGCGACTCCGCCGACCGCCAGATGGCCAACGTGCGCAAGCGTGCCGACGCCGAGATCGAGCGCCTCGACATGGTCTGGGATCGCTTCAAAAACCTCAAGGTCGCCGACCTCGAGGGCGACGAGGGGCTGTACCGCGAGCTGCGCGACCGCTACGGCCTCTACTTCGAAGGCGCCATGGGTGCCGAAGCCATCAAGAACCGCCTTGAGAACTTCGACATGGCCGCCGAGGCCGAGTCCCTGCGCGACATCATCAAGAACGGCAAGGGCCAGCGCAAGACCCGCGCCCTGAAGCGGTTGAAGGTGGTCAACGCTTTCCTGACCACCACCAACTCGCCGCTGGGCATGGTGCTGGACGCCGTTCCGGTGATCCCGCCGGAGCTTCGCCCGATGGTCCAGCTGGACGGCGGCCGCTTTGCGACCTCCGACCTGAACGACCTGTACCGCCGCGTGATCAACCGCAACAACCGCCTGAAGCGACTGCTCGATCTGGGCGCGCCGGAAATCATCGTCAACAACGAAAAGCGGATGCTGCAGGAAGCAGTGGACTCGCTGTTCGACAACGGCCGCCGCGGCCGCCCGGTCACCGGACCGGGCAACCGTCCGCTGAAGTCGCTGTCCGACATGCTCAAGGGCAAGCAGGGCCGCTTCCGGCAGAACCTGCTGGGCAAGCGCGTTGACTACTCCGGCCGTTCCGTGATCGTGGTCGGCCCGCAGCTGAAGCTGCACCAGTGCGGCCTGCCCAAGCAGATGGCGCTGGAGCTGTTCAAGCCGTTCGTGATGAAGCGCCTGGTGGACCTGAACCACGCGCAGAACATCAAGAGCGCCAAGCGGATGGTGGAGCGCTTCCGCCCGCAGGTGTGGGACGTGCTCGAAGAGATCATCACCGAACACCCGGTGCTGCTCAACCGTGCACCAACCCTGCACCGCCTGGGCATCCAGGCGTTCGAGCCGCAGCTGGTGGAAGGCAAGGCGCTGCAGCTTCACCCGCTGGTCTGCGCCGCGTTCAACGCCGACTTCGACGGCGACCAGATGGCTGTGCACCTGCCGCTGAGCCCCGAGGCCCAGGCCGAGGCGCGCATCCTGATGCTCTCCTCGAACAACATCCTCAAGCCGTCGGACGGCCGTCCGGTGACCCTGCCCTCCCAGGACATGATCATCGGCCTGCACCACCTGACCACCAAGCGCGAAGGCGGAACCGGCGAAGGCCGTGTCTTCGCCAGCCCGGCGGAGGCCATCATGGCCCACGACGCCGGCGAGCTGCACCTGAACTCCGTGGTCAAGATCCGCGTGCCCGGCTTCGTGCCCAGCGCGGACCAGCCGGCACCGGAGAACTGGGAAGAGGGCCAGGAAGCGCTGATCGAAACCTCGCTCGGCCAGGTCATCTTCAACGACACCCTGCCCGATGACTACCCCTGGGTGGCACGCGTGGCGGACAAGGGCCAGCTCTCGGCGATCGTGAACGATCTGGCCGAGCGCTACCCGAAGGTCGTCACCGCGGCGACGCTGGACAACCTCAAGGACGCCGGGTTCTACTGGGCGACCCGTTCCGGTGTGACCGTGGCGATCTCCGACATCGCCGCGCCCGCCGAAAAGGCCGCCATCATGGAGGGCTACGAAACCCAGGCTGCCCGCGTCGAGACCCAGTACAACAAGGGGCTGATTGCCGACGACGAGCGGCGCCAGGAACTGATCGACATCTGGAACAAGGCGACCAACGAGGTTGCCGACGCGATGCGGAAGAACCTGACCAAGGAGAACACCATCAACCGCATGGTGTCCTCCGGTGCCCGTGGCAACTGGCTGCAGGTCCGCCAGATCGCAGGTATCCGCGGCCTGGTGGCCAACCCGAAGGGCGAGATCATCCCGCGTCCGATCAAGTCCTCCTACCGTGAGGGCCTGTCGGTGCTGGAGTACTTCATCGCCACGCACGGTGCCCGTAAGGGCCTGGCCGACACCGCGCTGCGTACCGCCAACTCGGGTTACCTGACCCGCCGTCTGGTGGACGTGTCGCAGGACGTGATCGTGCGCGAGATGGACTGCGGCACCGAGCGTGGCCTGAACACGATCATCGCCGAGGCCGACCACAACGGTGAACTGCGCCGGGCGGAGGAAGTGGAGAACTCCGCTTACGCCCGTACGCTGGCCACCGACGTGGTGAACTCCGAGGGCACCGTGGTGGCGCCGGGCGGCTCCGACGTCGGCGACGTGCTGATTCAGGAACTGATCGACGCCGGGATCACCGAGATCAAGGTGCGCTCCGTGCTCACCTGTGAGTCGGCCGTCGGTACCTGTGCGCTGTGCTACGGACGCTCGCTGGCCACCGGCAAGACCGTGGACATCGGCGAGGCCGTGGGCATCATTGCCGCACAGTCGATCGGTGAGCCCGGTACCCAGCTGACCATGCGTACCTTCCACACCGGTGGCGTGGCCTCCGCGGAAGACATCACCCAGGGTCTGCCCCGTATCCAGGAGCTCTTCGAAGCCCGTACCCCCAAGGGTGTCGCGCCGATGGCCGAAGTGGCCGGACGCGTGTCCATCGAGGACGGCGAGCGCCAGATGCGCGTCATCGTCACCCCCGATGACGGCTCGGAAGAGATCGCCTACCCGGTGCTGCGCCGTGCACGCCTGCTGGTCGAAGACGGCCAGCACGTGGACGTCGGCCAGCAGCTCGTCACCGGTGCCAAGGACCCGAAGCAGGTGCTGCGTATCCTCGGCCCGCGCCAGGCGCAGAAGTTCCTGGTGGACGAGGTCCAGAGCGTGTACCGCAGCCAGGGTGTTGGCATCCACGACAAGCACGTGGAAGTCATCGTCCGCCAGATGCTGCGCCGCATCACGGTGATCGAGTCCGGCGAGACCGACCTGCTGCCGGGCGAGCTGGCCGAGCGGAGCCGCTTCCAGGCGGAGAACCGCAAGGCGGTGTCCGAGGGCAAGCAGCCGGCCAACGGCCGTGACGAGCTGATGGGCATCACCAAGGCCTCGCTCGCCACCGAGTCGTGGCTGTCGGCCGCGTCCTTCCAGGAGACCACCCGCGTCCTGACGCAGGCGGCCATGGAAGGCAAGTCCGACCCGCTGCTGGGCCTGAAGGAGAACGTCATCATCGGTAAGCTGATCCCGGCCGGCACCGGCCTGGACCGGTACACCCAGGTGTCGGTGGAGCCCACGGAGGAAGCGAAGGCCAACCTGTTCACCGGCCCGAGCGCCTTCGGCGACTTCGACTACGCCGGCGCCGATGGTTCGCTGACGCCCGAGTTCCATGCCATCCCGCTGGATGACTACGACCTGGGCAGCGACTACCGCTAGCCAATAGGGTGCTGCGGCCCCCGCACCCCACCGGTGCGGGGCGCCAGCGCCCTAACGTAAAGCACTAAACCGCCTCCTGCTCCCCGATTCCGGGGCAGCGGGAGGCGGTTTTTTTGCGTCTGTCACCGGGTGGGAGGAGACGGGAGCGCAACGCCCCGGAGGCTCCCGTCTGCTGGCCCACATGAATGCGCACTCGACCCCGTGGCGCCGGCGGACGAGGCACACATGAGATTCTAGGGGCATGGCCAATTCCCCGTCCGGTGACTCGATGCTGGACCGGCTGGTGCGCATCCTGTCTGCGTTCGAGCCGGACAAGCCTGCGATGAACGTCGCCACGCTCTCCCGCCGGGCGGATGTGCCGCTGGCTACGACCTACCGGCTGGTGGATGAACTGTCCCGCCACGATCTGCTGACGAAGGAAGGCCCCGGCGAGATCCGGCTGGGGCTCCGGCTGTGGGAGCTGGCCAACCGGAGTTCGCCGGCCGTCGACCTGCGGCAGGCCGCCATGCCGTTCATGGAGGACATCCAGTCCGTGGTGCGCCAACACACCCAGCTGGCGGTGCTGCGCGATGACGAAGTCCTGGTGATCGAGCGGCTCTCCAGCCGCGGCTCGGTGGTGAACCAGGCCCAGATAGCCGGCCGCATGCCGGTGCACCGGACCTCGATGGGAATGGTGCTGCTGGCCTACTCACCCAACCACGTCCAGGAGTCCTACCTGACCCGGCACCCGGAGGCCGTGACATCGGCTGACCCGGTTTCCTTTGACCTGCGCCGCCACCTGGCCGACATCCGCAAGCGGGGCTACGCCGCGTTCGACGGGCGCATCGACGTGGACACCACCGGCATCGCCGTCCCCGTGCTCGGTCCGGCCGGCCGCCCGTTGGCTGCCCTCGGCGTGGTGGTGCCGCTGGGCTTCGAGAACTTCCACGCCGTGGTCCCGGCGCTGATGACTGCGGCACGCGGCATCTCGCGCGCCATGGGCGTGGCGCTGCCGTGACCGAGACGGCGGGCGGCGCACGGCATCTCCGCCCTGGGCCTGGCGCTGCCGTAAGCGGAGCAGCGGCAACCATCGCCGTCGTAATTCTCATTCAATAAGAACACCTGGGCGGAACGCGTGTCGCGGGGCTCACACTGGAGGAAGACATGGCTTCCTCTTTGACTCCAGGAGACTCACCTATGGCGCAAGCGCAGATCATCAAGACCAAGGTTGGAATCGTCGGCGGGGGACCGGCCGGCCTGATGCTCAGCCACCTGCTGGCCCAGCAGGGAATCGACAACCTCGTGGTGGAATCCCGTGACCACGACACCATCCACAACACCCACCGGGCCGGCATCCTGGAGGCGGGCTCGGTCAAGATGCTCACCGACACCGGCGTCGACGGCCGGGTGCTGACCGAGGGCGACGAGCACGCCGGCATCGATCTGCGCTTCAACGGAGAATCGCATCCCCTGGACTTCAAGGACCTGGTGGACGCCACCGTGACGCTGTACGCGCAGAACGAGGTCTTCCTGGACCTGGCCGCTGCCCGCCGGCGCGACGGCGGCGACGTGCGCTACGAGGCTCAGGTCACCGAGGTGCTGGACCTGGAGACCACCACGCCCAAGTTCCGGTTCACGGACAAGGACGGCGCCGCCTTCGAGGTGCACTGCGACATCCTGGTTGGAGCCGATGGCTCCCGCAGCTTCTGCCGCCGCGCGGTGAAGGGGGAGCAGGACTACAAGATCGAGTACCCGTTCGCGTGGTTCGGGATCCTGACCGAGGCCCCGAAGAGCGCCCCGGAACTGATCTACGCGAACTCGCCGCACGGCTTCGCGCTGATCTCCCAGCGCAGCGAGACGGTCCAGCGCATGTACTTCCAGTGCGATCCGGCCGAGAACGTGGACGACTGGAGCGACGACCGGATCTGGGCGGAACTGCAGAAGCGGGTCGACGGACCGGACGGCTTCCAGCTGAAGCAGGGACCGATCTTCGACAAGACCGTGCTGGCCTTCCGCTCCTTCGTGCGGGAACCGCTGTCCCACGGGCGCATGTTCCTGGCCGGCGACGCCGGACACACGGTGCCGCCCACCGGCGCCAAGGGCCTGAACCTGGCCTTCGCGGACGTCAAGGTGCTCTTCGAGGCCATCGACTCGTTCTACTCCACCGGCAGCGACGCGCTGCTGGAGGGCTACTCCGACCTGGCGCTGGAGCGGGTCTGGAAGGCGCAGAACTTCTCCTACTGGATGACCAGCATGCTGCACACCCGCGAGGATGCCTCGCCGTTCGAGACCAAGCGCGCGCTGGGCGAACTGGCCACCGTGACCGGTTCCCGCTTCGGGCAGCAGTACCTGGCCGAGTCCTACACGGGCTGGCCGCACAAGTAGCCGCTCCGCCCGCACCACCCCGGGGCGCAAACCCTGAACCATTCACAGCCACAACGGAAAGGAGTCCCGATGAGCGACGCTAAAGCTCAGGACGAGGCTTTCGAGGACGAGACGTTTGACGACAGCCACCTGCTGGATCCCGCCGCCACCGCGGATTCGCAGGAGAAGATCAGCCAGGAAATCGCCGACAGCCACGAGGCGTACCGGAAGGCCGTGGAGGCCGGGGGCGCCGAGGAAACGCAGCCGCGCATCGACTTTGCGCCGTACCGCTCCTCGCTGCTGCGCCACCCCACCAAGGACCTGCACCACGCGGACCCGGAGACCATCGAGCTGTGGAGCCCGGCCTTCGGCGAGCGGGACGTGCACATCCTGGAGTCGGACCTGACCATCCAGCACAACGGCGAGCCGCTCGGCGAGCGGATCGTCGTGCAGGGCCGTGTCCTGGACGGCGACGGACGCCCGGTGCGCAACCAGCTGGTGGAAGTCTGGCAGGCCAACGCCGCCGGACGTTACGTGCACAAGCGCGACCAGCACCCGGCCCCGATCGACCCGAACTTCACCGGCGTGGGCCGCTGCATCACCGGGCCCAACGGCGAGTACAAGTTCACCACCATCAAGCCGGCCCCGTACCCGTGGAAGAACCACCACAACGCCTGGCGCCCGGCCCACATCCACTTCTCGCTGTTCGGCACGGACTTCACCCAGCGCATGATCACCCAGATGTACTTCCCGGGCGACCCGCTGTTCCCGCTGGATCCGATCTACCAGTCGATCACCGACGAGTCGGCCCGCGACCGCCTGGTCGCCACCTACGACCACTCGATCACCAGCCACGAGTGGAACACCGGCTACCGCTGGGACATCGTCCTTTCCGGCAGCAACCGCACATGGATGGAAGAAGGCGAGGAGCACTGATGAGCGAGTCCACCACCAAACTGGTGCCCACCCCGGGCCAGACCATCGGCCCGTTCTACGGCTTCGCGCTGCCCTACGAGAAGGACAGCCAGCTGGTCCACCGCGCGCACGCCGGAGCCATCCGGCTGCACGGCGTGGTCTACGACGGCAACGGCGCCGTGATCCCCGACTCCATGCTGGAGATCTGGCAGGCCGACGAGCACGGCAAGATCTCCCGCGAAACCGGGTCCCTGGTCCGCGACAACCACACCTTCACCGGCTTCGGCCGGGTGGCCGTGGACAACGTGGGCCACTACACCTTCACCACGGTCAACCCGGGTGCCACCGAGCCGGGCAAGGCCCCGTTCATCTCCATGGTGGTCTTCGCCCGCGGCCTGCTGAACCGGCTGTTCACCCGGATCTACCTGCCGGAGGACACCGAGGCGCTGGCAAACGACCCGCTGCTGTCCTCGCTGCCGGAAGAGCGGCGGAACACGCTGATCGCCGAGCGCGAGCCCAACGGCGACCTCCGCTTCGACATCCGGCTGCAGGGCGAAGGCGAGACCGTCTTCCTGAGCTACCCGGGAATTTAGGAACACATGAACCCAGCGGACCACGCTGATTTCGGGCTGCTGTCCCCGGCTTCGGCCGGGACAGCAGCGTCCCGTTTAACCAGCGACTACCAATTCATCCAGGTCATGCTCGACGTCGAGCTCGAATGGACCCGCGTGCTGGCCGACGCGGGCAGGGTCCCGGCGGAAGCCGTCCCGGCCGTCGAGCAGGCCGCGCATGCGGACCTGTACGACGCCGCGGGGCTGGCCGAGCGGGCACAGGGCGGCGGCAATCCGGTCATCCCGCTGCTGGCCGACCTGCGGGCGGAGATCAAAAAGCACGACCCGGCTTCCGTTCCGGCGATCCACCAGGGCGCCACCAGCCAGGACATCCTGGACAGCGCCCTGATGCTGATGGCCCGCCGCGCGCTGGCCGGAATCGTCACCGACCTCAAGTCAGCCGCCGCGGCCCTCGGACGGTTGGCGGACGAACACCGCGCCACCGTCACCGTGGCCCGCACGCTGACCCAGCATTCGCTGCCGTCGACGTTCGGGCTCAAGGCCGCCAACTGGCTCTCCGGCGTGGCCCAGGCCGGTATCCGGTTGGAGCAGGTGGCCGGCGGGCTGCCGCTGCAGTGGGGCGGTGCGGCCGGCACCATGGCGGCGCTCACCGACCTGGCCAACCGGCCCGCCAACCCGCCGGCGGAGGGCACCGGGCAGGACGACGACGGCGGTGCGCTGGCCCTGGCGGCCCGCCTCGCCGGGCGGCTGGGGCTGGCCGATCCGGTGGCGCCGTGGCAGACCAACCGGCTGCCGGTTACGGCGCTTGCCGCCGCGCTGGCCGACGTGCTGGCGGCCGCCGGGAAGGTCGCCAACGACGTGCTGCTGCTGAGCCGGCCCGAGCTCGGCGAGGTCTCCGAGCCCGCCGCAGACGGCCGCGGCGGCTCCTCGGCCATGCCGCAGAAACAGAATCCGGTGCTGTCCGTGCTGATCCGCAGCGCCGCCCTCGCCGCTCCCGGACACCTGGCCCAGGTCCAGGCCGCGGCGGCCGGGGCCATCGACGAGCGGCCGGACGGTTCCTGGCACGTGGAGTGGCAGGCGCTGCGCCAGCTGCTCCGGCTGGCCGGGGGGGCGGCGGCCAAGCTGGCCGAACTCTCCGACGGGCTGGTGGTCCGCCCGGAGACGATGCGCCGGAACCTGCAGATCACCGGCGACCTGGTGGTCAGCGAACGCGTCATGGCCACGGTGGCGCCGATGCTGGACGGCGGGACCCCCGGCGCCGGCAAGTCCAAGGTCCAGAGCCTGGTCAACCAGTCGCTCGCCGGCCAGGGCAGCCTGGCGCAACTGCTGCGCGAAGCTGTGCCGGGCGAGGTCCTGTCCGACCCGGCGCTTGCCGAACTGCTGGATCCGGCCGGGTACACCGGCCAAAGCAGCGAACTGATCGACCGAATCACGTCCCACTACGCAGAATGGAGCCATTCGTGACCGTTCCCGACATCACCCCCACCCTGCTGTCCGACGGCAAAGGCAGGCCGGTGCTGCTGGCCGGCGCCGGACTGGGCACCGGCGCCAAGGCGCTCTGGTCCGACGCCGTGGAGCACCTGCAGGACTTTCAGGTAGTGGGCGTTGACCTGCCCGGCCACGGGGCGAGCCCCGCCTCGACCGGACCGTTCACCATGGCCGAACTGGCCCAAGGAGTCGTGGCGATGCTGGACAAGCTGCGCGAAGCCGGCGACATCGACGCCGCGGCCAAGGTGTACTTCGCCGGCGTCTCGTTGGCCGGTGAACTGGCCCTGCAGCTGGGCCTGGACTACCCGGACCGCTTCGCCGGCCTGGGCGTGGTGTGCTCCGGCGCCAAGATCGGCGAGCCGGAGGCGTGGCTGGAGCGCGCGGAAACCGTGCGCACCGCGGGCACGCCCACGATGGTGACCGGCTCGGCGCAGCGCTGGTTCGCGCCGGGCTTCATCGAGAAGCACCCCGAGCGCACCACCCGGCTGCTGCACACCCTGCAGAACGCCGACCGCTTCTCCTACGCCCACGCCTGCGAGGCCCTGGCCGGCTTCGACGTCCGCGAACGGCTCGGTGAAATCGGGACCCCGGTGATCGCCATCGCCGGGGCGGTGGACCAGGTGTGCCCGCCCGGGTTCGCCGAAGCAGTGGCCGCGGGCGTGCAGAAGGGGAGCTCCGCCGTCGTCGACGGGGTGGCCCACCAGGCACCCGCCGAAGCACCGGGGGAAACCGCGGCGCTGCTGCGCGATTTCTTCCTGGCCGCCTGAACGGCAGCCGGACCCATGACTGAACTACCCAAGGAGTACACGCCGTGAGCGACAACCGCAGCTTCGATCCTGCCAAGACACAGCAGGAGGTTTACGACGAGGGCATGGCCGTGCGCCGGCAGGTCCTCGGCGATGCCCACGTGGACCGCGCGAACAGCTCGATCGATGACTTCACCCAGGACTTCCAGGAACTGATCACCCGTTACGCCTGGGGGACCATCTGGACCAGGGAGGGGTTGCCCCGCACCACGCGCAGCGCCATCACGCTGACCGCCATGATCGCCAGGAACCACTGGGAGGAATTCGCCATGCATGTCCGGGCGGCGCTGACCAATGGCATGACCCGGGACGAGATCAAGGAAGTGGTGCTGCAGTCGGCCATCTACTGCGGCGTTCCGGACGCCAACGTCGCGTTCAAGGTGGCCAAGGGCGTCTTTGCCAGCCTTGACGAGGATCACAAGGGCTCGATATAGTTCATATGACGTACATGCGTTCGTAAAGCGAACACCTCGGCGAAGACCGGAAGCCGCCCCCGCGGCGGTCCCGCGCCGAACGGCAAGTTGCTGCGCGGACCCCCGTGTCGACGGAGCGGTCCGGTCCAGCCTGAGCGCTGGACCGGGCCGTTTGCTGTAACCGAAAAGCGCACGCCCCAAGTGCGCCGCGAAGGAGCCTCGAATGAACCAGGCATATTTGTATGACGCCGTCCGCACCCCCTTCGGCAAGTTCGGCGGTGCGCTCGCAGGTGTCCGACCGGACGACCTGGCGGCCGAAGTCGTCAAGGCGGAAGTTTCCCGGGCCCCCGGCCTGGACCCGGAGCGCATCGACGAGGTGATCTTCGGCAACGCCAACGGCGCCGGCGAAGAGAACCGGAACGTCGCGCGGATGGCCACGCTGCTGGCGGGCCTGCCCACCTCCATCCCGGGCACCACCGTGAACCGGCTGTGCGGCTCCAGCCTGGACGCCGCGATCATCGCCTCCCGGCAGATCAATGCCGGCGAAGGCGACCTGGTGCTGATCGGCGGCGTCGAGTCGATGAGCCGGGCGCCGTGGGTGCTGCCAAAGACCGAGAAGCCCTACCCGGCCGGCAACATGACGCTGGCGTCCACCACGCTGGGCTGGCGCCTGGTGAACAAGAAGATGCCCCAGGAATGGACCGTCTCCCTGGGCGAGGCCACCGAACAGTTGCGCGAGCGTCACGGCATCACCCGCGAACGGCAGGACGAGTTTGCCGCCGCCTCGCACCGGCTGGCCGACGAGGCCTGGAACGCGGGCAAGTACGACTCGATGGTGGTGCAGGTTCCGGGCACCGACCTGGCCCGCGACGAGTCCATCCGCCCCACCAGCACCGTTGACGTCCTGGCCGGGCTGAAGACCGTCTTCCGGCCGGTGGGCGACGGCCCCGAGGGCGGCACGGTCACGGCCGGCAACGCTTCGCCGCTGAACGACGGCGCTTCCGCGGCCTGGCTGGGCAGCGAGGCCGCCGCCGGGCTGCTGGGCACCGAACCGCTGGCCCGGATCGCCGGCCGCGGCGCGTCCGCCCTGGACCCGCAGTTCTTCGGGTTCGCGCCGGTGGAGGCCGCCAACCAGGCCGTCAAGCGGGCCGGCATCAACTGGTCCGATGTCGCCGCCGTCGAGCTTAATGAGGCCTTCGCCGCGCAGTCCCTGGCCTGCATCGACAACTGGGACATCGACCCGGCGATCGTGAACGCCTGGGGCGGTGCCGTGGCCATCGGCCACCCGCTGGGCGCCTCGGGCATCCGCATCCTCGGCACGCTGGCCCGCCGCCTGCAGGAATCGGGCGACCGCTGGGGCGTGGCCGCCATCTGCATCGGCGTCGGCCAGGGCCTCGCCGTCGTGCTGGAAAACGTCAACTCAACCAAGAACTAAGGAGGTAAGCGAGTGGCTACATTCGCTGCTACTGCCCAGGACGCCGTGGCCGGCATCCAGGACGGCGCCACCGTGCTGATCGGCGGCTTCGGCAACGCCGGCCAGCCGATGGAGCTGATCGACGCGCTCATGGACTGCGGCGCCACCGACCTGACCGTGGTGAACAACAACGCCGGGCAGGCGGACGCCGGCCTGGCGCTGCTGATCAAGGAGCGCAGGGTCAAGAAGATCATCTGCTCCTTCCCGCGCCAGTCCGACTCCTGGCACTTCGACACGGCCTACCGCGCCGGCGAGATCGAACTGGAGCTGGTGCCGCAGGGCAACCTGGCCGAACGTATCCGCGCCGCCGGCGCCGGGATCGGCGGCTTCTTCACGCCCACGGGCTACGGCACCATGCTGGCCGAAGGCAAGGAAACCCGCATGATCGACGGCAAGGGCTACGTGCTCGAGACCCCGATCCACGGCGACGTCGCGCTGATCAAGGCGCTGACCTCCGACAAGAAGGGCAACCTGGTCTACCGCAAGACCGCCCGCAACTTCGGACCGATCATGGCCGCCGCCGCCAAGAAGAGCATCGTCCAGGTCTCCGGCATCGTGGAGACCGGCCAACTGGATCCCGAGGTCATCGTGACTCCGGGCATCTACGTGGACACCGTCGTCGAAATTGCGCCGCAGGTCGCAGAGGGAGAGGCAAACCAGTGAGCGAGAAACTCAGCCGCGAAGACCTGGCCAAGCTGGTGGCCCAAGACATCAAGCCCGGTTCCTTCGTCAACCTCGGCATCGGCCAGCCGACGTCCGTCTCCAATTACCTGACCGCGGAGCAGGACATCACCCTGCACACGGAGAACGGCATGCTGGGCATGGGCCCGGAGGCGCAGGGCGACGAGATCGACCAGGACCTGATCAACGCGGGCAAGGTCCCGGTCACCGAGGTGCCGGGGGCTTCCTACTTCCACCACGCCGACTCCTTCGCCATGATGCGCGGCGGCCACTTGGACGTCTGCGTGCTCGGCGCGTTCCAGGTCTCCGCCACCGGCGACCTGGCGAACTGGCATACCGGCGCACCCGATGCCATCCCCGCCGTTGGCGGTGCGATGGACCTGGCGACCGGGGCCAAGGATGTCTACGTGATGATGTCCCTGTTCACCAAGGACGGCAAGCCGAAGCTGGTTCCGGAATGCACCTACCCGCTCACGGGCGTGGGCTGCGTCACCCGCATATACACTAATGACGCGGTCTTCCTGATTACGGAGGAAGGCGTGCGCGTGCGCGAAACGTTCGGAACCACGCTTGACGAACTGCAGTCCAAGATGGACATCAAGCTGCTTCCGCCCACCGAGTAACTGCAAAAAGGAACCATGACCGAGACCAAGACGCCGGGCGACCAGTTCGTCCAGTCGCTGGCCCGCGGATTGACCGTGATCAGGGCCTTCGACGCCGACAACGTCACCATGACGCTCAGCGAGGTCTCCAAGAGGACCGGCCTGACCCGTGCCACGGCGCGGAGGTTCCTGCACACCCTGGTCGACCTGGGCTATGTGCGCACGGACGGCCGTGTCTTCGAACTCACCGCTCTGGTGCTCCAGCTGGGGTATTCCTACCTCGCCGGGCAGAGTCTGCCCCAGCTGGTGCAGCCATTGCTGGAGGAGCTTTCCGCGGAGCTGCATGAATCCACCTCCGCGTCGATTCTCGACGGCGATGAGATCGTCTACATCGCCCGCATCCATACCCGGCGGATCATGACCGTGGGCATCATGGTGGGCACACGCTTCCCCGCCTACGCGACGTCGATGGGCCGCGTGCTGCTCGCCGGCCTGCCCGCCGGCCAGCTGGAGGACTATCTGGCCTCCGCCGACCTGAAGCCGCTGACGTCACGGACCATCGCCGACCCGGACAAGCTCCGGGCGGAGCTGGACAAGGTGCGGCGCCAAGGATGGGCCCTGGTGGACCAGGAGCTGGAGATCGGGCTGCGCTCCGTGGCGGTGCCGGTGCTGCATCCGGACGGTTCCGTGGCCGCCGCGTTGAACATGTCCATGCAGGCATCGCTGGCAGACGGCACCCGGGACGTGGACGCCGTCGTCGCGGAAGCCCTGCCGAAGCTCCAGGCCGCCGCCGCCAAGATCACCGACGCGCTGCGCGCCCAGCAGTAGGCCCGCCCGGGCGTTGGCCACGCGGCCATCAGGAATTTAGTTCCCCCCAGGGAGGATCGCTTACATGGGAACACGCAGAACCGCCGGTCCGCTCCGAACTGCCGCCGGCCTGGCGGGCGAACTGCTCGTGACCATCGGGGGCATCCTCCTCCTCTACGTCATCTGGCAGCTGTGGTGGACCAACGTGGACGCCCAGGCGGCGCAGCAGGGCGCAGTCACCAGCCTGTCCCGGCAGTTCGCAGGTCCCACCAAGCCCGCCGCTGCCGCGGACTTCGGGCCGCCGCAGCCAGGCGAGCCGCCCGGGGACGGGGAGACCTTCGGCATCGTCTACATCCCGCGCTTCGGCGACGACTTCTCCGTGCCGGTCTCCGGGGGAGTGGGTCCCGAAGTCCTCGATTCGCTGGGCCTGGGCATGTACGCCGGGGCAGCGATGCCGGGGGAGGTCGGGAATTTCGCGGTGGCCGGCCACCGGCAGACCTACGGCAAGGTCCTGGACAGAATCGATGCGCTCCGCCCCGGGGACCGCATCCATGTGCGTACTGCCGACGGGTACTTCAGCTACGTCTTCGAGGAGTACACCATCGTGACGCCGGACCGGACAGACGTGCTGCTGCCCGTACCGGAACAACCCGGGGCCGAACCGGTCAGAGCGATGATGACGTTGACAACCTGTCATCCGAGGTTCGGCGACAAGGAGCGTTACATCGCCTACGCCGCGCTGGACTCCTGGCGCCCCGCCGACGCCGGACCGCCCGCCGACATCGCCGGTCTGGTCGCCGCGCAGTCAGGAGCCTGAGGTGTACGCCTGGATCTTCCGGAACCTGCCCGGCCCGCTCGCCGTGCGGCTCCTGCTGTCGCTGATGCTGCTGGCGGCGGCCGTCCTGGTGCTCTTGGAGTTCGTCTTCCCGTGGATCAGTTCCCTCGGGCTGCTGGAGGGCGAGGCAACACTCAGCCCGGACCGGGATAAGACGGGCTTGGGTCGGACGGGGCGGGACCATCGCGGTTGCCGGCGGAACCCGTACACGACGTGTCGGTTAGCAGAATGTGTCCTGGATCATTTATATTTCTGCCAGGGCCGGTAGATGCCGGCCGATGCAGGGCGCCTAAGCAATCGGATCGGCGCGATATCCGCCCTGCCAGGTCAGCCGAGTTGGGGACAGGACATTCACGTGACATCACGACTGCGCGCTGCGCTGCTCACCGGCACCGTTGCCGCCGCCCTCGCCCTGGGCAGCGTTCCCGCCCACGCTGGCACCCAGGATCCGGCCGGACAGCAGGCCCCCGGCTCCGGAGAATACGCGCCGGCGCCCGGCGCGGACACTGGTGCGGTCGGGACAGCCGCGTCGGAGGCGGCCCCGGCGGCCGCGACCACTCCGGCCGAAGATACTCCCGCTCCCGCGCCGGTTTCGGCGGAGCCGGAAGAAGCCCTGGCAGGCACCGTGGTTACCCTGCTGGTCGAGGCCCCCGCAGCGGATAACGAGGGCGGGCCGTTGGACGGCGCCGACGGCACCGCCGGGGCCGTGGGCCCGATCGATGCCGGCGCGGGTGGGGAAGCGGCGGCCTCCGCGGAAGATGCCTCGGCCGAGGAATCAACTCCGACATCGGCCCCGGAACCCATGCCCAATACTCCCGCCGCCGATACTCCCGCCGCCGAGCCGGCTGCCACTGCAGCGGAGCCGGCCACGGAGGTTGCGCCCGCTCCTCCAACGACGAAACCCGCTCTGGTCGAGCCCATAGTGGTGGGCGGACGCACCCTGACCCACAGCGACTTCAACATCCCGGATGACATCGCCGCCGCGGACGAAGAGACCGTCATGCGCTGGATGGAGGAGAACATCGACCTCGTGCTCGAGTCCGAGGGCATGCAGTACCTGATGGACCTCATGCTGGACTACCTGATGGCGGGCGACCTGGACGGCCTGGCCGCCATGATCCGCGAAATGAGCGCCTCCGATCCCGCTGCGGGGGAGGAACTCATCCTGTGGATGTACGAGATGTTCGAAGGCATCGGAGAATGGCCCGGGGACTTCGGCGAGTGGCCGGTTGTCGACGAGCCCGCATCGGGTCAACCGGCCAAGGAAACAGTCGTCAGCCCGGCCAGCCCGATCGTGGCTCCGGCCGCGCTGCCCCTGCCGGCAGCACAGTCGGACGTGCCGCCGGTGACCGTCCCGGCCAGTGCACTGGCAGAAACCGGTGCCGCCGGCACCGTCTGGCTGGCCGCGGGTGGAATGGGCCTGTTGCTGCTAGGCTCCGCCCTCATCTCCTGGCGGCGCCGAAGCGCCTGAGGTAGCCGTCCCGGTCCTGCCCCCGGACGTTCACCCCGCCGCCAACTGTCGTTGACCTTGGCATGGATGAATGTCCTGCGATGGATCCTGAGACACAGCGGCGGAAATTCCTGCCCGAAATTCAAGCCCTGCGCGCCCTTGCGGTGCTGTTGGTGGTGGCCTACCACCTGGAGCCGCGCTGGCTGCCCGGCGGGTTCGTCGGAGTGGACGTTTTCTTCGTCATCTCCGGCTTCCTGATCACCGGCCATATGCTCCGCGAGGCGGCGGCCACCGGCACGCTGTCCCTGCGCTCATTCTGGGCGGCCCGCATCCGGCGCATCCTGCCCGCGGCGCTGCTGACCATCGCCGTCGTACTGGCGGCCACGCTGGTGCTGCTGCCCATGAGCCAGTGGGAGCGCATCGGGGGCCAGGCGCTGGCCTCCACCCTTTATGTCCAAAACTGGGTCCTGGCCGCCGGATCCGTCGACTACCTGGCGGCGACCGAGACGCCGACACCGCTTCAGCACTTCTGGTCCCTGGCCGTCGAGGAACAGTTCTATCTGCTGTGGCCGCTGCTGGTCTTGCTGGCCGTCTTCGCGGTGCGCCGCAGGCGGCAGCGCCGCCCGGTAACGGCGCGCCGCCCGGGGGAGGAGCCGGTGGCACGGACGGCCGCCGCGATCTTCGCCGTCGTCGTCGCAGCGTCGCTGGCGTACGGCATCTGGGCCACCGCCGGCGGCAGCCCGGCCGCCTACTTCATCACCCCCACCCGGATATGGGAGCTTGGGCTGGGCGGGCTGCTGGCCGCCCTGCACCAGGACCCGCGGCGCTGGCCCTACTTGCGCAGCATCCTGGCGGCAGCCGGACTGGCCGCCATCGTGGCCTCGGCGTTCCTCTTCAACGGCAGCACGCCGTTCCCCGGGGCGGCGGCACTGCTGCCGGTGCTGGGCACCGTCGCCGTCATCGCTGCCGGACGGACCAGCGGCCCGCTGTCCCTGCACCGCCTGGTGGACTGGCGGCCTGTCCAATGGACGGGGAACGTCTCCTACTCGCTCTACCTCTGGCACTGGCCCCTGATCGTGTTTTTCACGGCCCTGGCCGATAAAGAACCCGGGCCGGCCACGAGCCCGCTGCTGCTGGCCTGTTCCTTTGGCCTGGCCGCCCTGAGCTATTACTTCGTGGAAACACCGGTGCGTCGCTTTGGCTGGTTCAGTGCCAGCGCCTGGCGGCCGCTCGCCGCGGGTGCCGCGGCCACCGCGCTGGTCTGCACGCTAGCCTTCGTGCCGGCCAACCAGCAGGAACGGATCCTGGCCCAACGCGCTGAGGCGACGTCCGCGCTGCTGGCGGCCCCGCCGCCGGGCTTCGGGGTTGCCTCGATGTCGGAGGAGGGCCACCGCGCCTTCGCCACCGAGACACCGTTGGTGGTCCCGGATCCCGCCCGGGCCGGAGCCGACCAGTCCGGCCTCGGCGATTGCGCCGTCAAGTCGATGGCGACCGAGACCAAGGAATGCACCTTCGGGGACCCGGAGGGTGACTTCACCCTGGCGCTGGTGGGGGACTCGCACGCGGGCCACTGGTTCAAGGCCCTGGAGCCTGTTGCCCGGGAACGGGGGTGGCGCCTGCTCACGTATATCCATAATTCCTGCCCGTTTAGCGCGGAGCAGCGCAAGCTGGAAGCCAAGGGGGAATCCGTCTGCCAGGGGCCCAACGAACAGACCATGGAACGGCTGACGTCCCGCGGCGACGTGGACGCGGTCCTCACCTCGTACTATGCGGAGTCTTCCTTCGTCGACTCCGGCACGGGACAGCGGCCCGGCGCGGCGGGCTTCGCCGAGTACTGGAACGAGCTCGCCGACGCCGGCGTCGACGTGTACGCGTTGAAGGACACGCCCCGCCCGCGTGAGGGCGCCATCGCCCGGGACTGCGTGGCGGTGAACTACGAGGACCCGGCCGAATGCGGCCAGCCCCGGAGCGACGGGCTCGACGGCAAGGACCTCACCGAAGATGCCGCCAGGCTGGCGCCGCGGACGCAGGTCATCGACATGTCGGCACACTTCTGCGACCGGGAGACCTGCCCCGCGGTGATCGGCAACGTCCTGGTGTACCGGGACCTCAACCATGTCTCGGGCACCTACATGAAGACGCTGGCCAAGCCGCTGGAAGCCGCCCTGCTGCTGGCCATGGAACGGTCATGACGCCGCGGACAGGCCGCTGTGCAGCGGCCGGGCAGCCGCCGGGCCACCCCGTCGTCCGCGGGCCGCATTCTCTGATAGACTTTTCTTCGATTGTTTTTGTGTGGCAGTGGATGAAGGCCGTTCCGTATAAAACCGGGACGGGGCCTGTTTCCGGTCCGCGGGGTTCTTGCGCGGAGAATGCCACACTTTTGCACGCCTACGGTCGCTTCAATTCGGCAGCGGGTGCGAAGACGACCGACAGTGCCTGGCCCTGCAAGTGAGGCGGGGCAAAGCCCGAGAAAAACGGAGAACACGAAAGTGCCTACGATTAACCAGCTGGTCCGCAAGGGCCGCTCACCCAAGGTCAATAAGACCAAGGCGCCTGCCCTCAAGGGCAGCCCGATGAAGCGCGGCGTTTGCACCCGCGTTTACACCACCACCCCGAAGAAGCCGAACTCTGCGCTCCGCAAGGTAGCCCGCGTCAAGCTCGCCGGCGGCATCGAAGTGACTGCCTACATCCCCGGTGTGGGCCACAACCTGCAGGAACACTCCATCGTGCTGGTGCGCGGCGGCCGTGTGAAGGACCTGCCCGGTGTCCGCTACAAGATCGTCCGCGGCGCCCTCGACACCCAGGGTGTCAAGAACCGCAAGCAGGCTCGCAGCCGCTACGGCGCGAAGATGGAGAAGAAGTAATATGCCTCGCAAGGGTCCGGCCCCCAAGCGGCCGCTAGTTGTAGATCCCGTCCACGGTTCCCCGTTGGTGACCCAGCTGATCAACAAGGTTCTTGTTGACGGCAAGAAGTCCACCGCAGAGCGCATCGTTTACGGTGCCCTCGACGGTGTGAAGGCCAAGTCCGGCGGCGATCCCGTTGCCGCCCTGAAGAAGGCCATGGACAACGTCCGCCCGACCCTGGAGGTCCGCTCCCGCCGCGTCGGCGGCGCCACCTACCAGGTTCCGGTTGAGGTCAAGCCGGGCCGTGCCACGGCCCTGGCCCTGCGCTGGCTGGTCGGCTACTCGAAGGCCCGCCGCGAGAAGACGATGACCGAGCGTCTCATGAACGAGATTCTGGATGCGTCGAACGGTCTCGGTGCCGCTGTGAAGCGTCGCGAAGACACCCACAAGATGGCCGAGTCCAACAAGGCCTTCGCCCACTACCGCTGGTAAAGAGCAGGTACGACGACGGCGCTAACCGCCGTCGTCGTACCCCTCACCTACAAAGGGAGACATTGTGGCACTGGACGTGCTAACCGACCTCACGAAGGTCCGCAATATCGGCATCATGGCCCACATCGATGCCGGCAAGACCACCACTACGGAACGCATCCTGTTCTACACGGGTGTGAACCACAAGCTCGGCGAAACTCACGACGGTGCGTCGACGACCGACTGGATGGAACAAGAAAAGGAACGCGGCATCACCATCACCTCCGCCGCGGTGACCTGCTTCTGGAACCAGAACCAGATCAACATCATCGACACCCCGGGCCACGTGGACTTCACGGTGGAGGTTGAGCGTTCGCTGCGCGTCCTCGACGGTGCTGTCGCTGTCTTCGACGGCAAGGAAGGCGTGGAGCCGCAGTCCGAGACTGTGTGGCGCCAGGCCGACAAGTACGAGGTTCCCCGCATCTGCTTCGTCAACAAGATGGACAAGCTGGGCGCCGACTTCTACTTCACGGTGGACACCATCATCAAGCGCCTCGGCGCCAAGCCGCTGGTCATGCAGCTGCCGATCGGTTCCGAGAACGACTTCATCGGCGTCGTCGACCTGCTGACCATGAAGGCCATGGTCTGGGAGGGTGACGCCAAGGGCGACGTTTCCATGGGTGCTGCCTACGAGACCCGGGAGATCCCCGAGGATCTGCAGGCCAAGGCCGAGGAATACCGCGCGCAGCTGGTGGAAGCCGTTGCCGAGGCATCCGAGGAACTCATGGAGAAGTACCTCGAAGGCGAAGAGATCTCCATCGACGAGCTGAAGGCCGGCATCCGCAAGATGGTCGTCAACTCGGAGATCTACCCGGTCTTCTGTGGTTCTGCCTTCAAGAACCGCGGGGTGCAGCCGATGCTGGACGCCGTCATCGATTACCTGCCGTCCCCGGTCGACGTTCCGTCGATGATCGGGCACGACCCCAAGAACGAGGAAATCGAGCTGACCCGCAAGCCGAACGAGGACGAGCCGTTCTCGGCCCTGGCGTTCAAGGTTGCGGCGCACCCGTTCTTCGGCCAACTGACCTTCATCCGGGTGTACTCGGGCAAGGCCACCTCCGGAACCCAGCTGCTGAACTCCACCAAGGGCAAGAAGGAGCGCATCGGCAAGCTGTTCCAGATGCACGCCAACAAGGAGAACCCGGTGGATGAGGTGCACGCAGGCCACATCTACGCGGTGATCGGCCTGAAGGACACCACCACCGGCGACACCCTGTGCGCCGTCGACGCCCCGATCGTCCTCGAGTCGATGTCCTTCCCGGAGCCGGTGATCTTCGTGGCCATCGAGCCGAAGACCAAGGGCGACCAGGAGAAGCTTTCCACCGCTATCCAGAAGCTCTCCGCTGAGGACCCGACGTTCACCGTTTCGCTGAACGAAGAGACCGGCCAGACCGAAATCGGCGGCATGGGCGAGCTGCACCTGGACATCCTGGTGGACCGCATGCGCCGCGAGTTCAAGGTCGAGGCCAACGTGGGCAAGCCCCAGGTGGCCTACCGTGAAACCATCAAGAAGGCTGTCGAGAAGGTCGACTTCACCCACAAGAAGCAGACGGGTGGATCCGGCCAGTTCGCGAAGGTCCAGGTTTCCTTCGAGCCGCTGGACACCACCGACGGCACCTTCTACGAGTTCGAGAACAAGGTCACCGGCGGCCGTATTCCGCGCGAATACATCCCCTCGGTCGACGCTGGCATCCAGGATGCCATGCAGCTCGGCATCCTGGCCGGCTACCCGCTGGTCGGCGTCAAGGCCATCCTGCTCGACGGCGCATACCACGACGTCGACTCTTCGGAAATGGCCTTCAAGATCGCTGGTTCCCAGGTCTTCAAGGAAGGCGCACGCCGCGCCAACCCGGTCCTGCTCGAGCCGCTGATGGCCGTCGAAGTACGTACCCCCGAGGAATACATGGGCGACGTCATCGGCGACCTGAACTCCCGCCGTGGACAGATCCAGTCCATGGAGGACGCTAGCGGCGTGAAGGTTGTGCGCGCTAACGTTCCGCTTTCCGAGATGTTCGGCTACATCGGCGACCTGCGTTCCAAGACGCAGGGCCGCGCGGTGTACTCGATGCAGTTCGAAAGCTACTCTGAGGTCCCGAAGGCTGTTGCCGACGAGATCATCCAGAAGACGCGCGGCGAGTAAAACCAATGGTGGCGGGTCCTTATCCGTAGGGACCCGGCACCCCGTGCGGGCGGCCGGTCGGCTCACGCAGCCGGCAGCCCGCACAACCCACTGACGGAACCGCGCAAGTTTTTGCCGGTACCTGACGGAACCAGTAATTTCACCAAACACAAAAGCCCGAAGTAGACTTGTTCAAGTTTCGGCCGTGACAATCGCGTCCGAAGAGCAAATCTTCTCAACACGTTCTAGGAGGAACCCGTGGCGAAGGCAAAGTTCGAGCGGACTAAGCCGCACGTCAACATTGGCACCATCGGTCACGTTGACCACGGTAAGACCACGTTGACCGCTGCCATTTCCAAGGTGCTTGCTGACAAGTACCCCGATCTCAACGAGCAGCGTGACTTCGCAGCTATCGACTCTGCCCCGGAAGAGCGCCAGCGCGGTATCACCATCAACATCTCGCACGTCGAGTACCAGACCGAGAAGCGCCACTACGCACACGTGGACGCCCCCGGCCACGCTGACTACATCAAGAACATGATCACCGGTGCCGCCCAGATGGACGGCGCAATCCTGGTGGTTGCCGCGACTGACGGCCCGATGGCCCAGACCCGCGAGCACGTTCTGCTGGCCCGCCAGGTTGGCGTTCCGACGCTGCTGGTGGCCCTGAACAAGTCGGACATGGTTGAGGACGAGGAACTGCTCGACCTGGTCGAAATGGAAGTCCGTGAGCTGCTCAGCTCGCAGGAGTTCGACGGCGACAACGCACCGGTCATCCGCACTTCCGGCCTGAAGGCCCTGGAAGGCGACGCCCAGTGGGTTAAGTCCGTCGAGGACCTGATGGACGCCGTTGATGAGTACATCCCGGACCCGGTCCGCGACAAGGACAAGCCGTTCCTGATGCCGGTTGAAGACGTCTTCACCATCACCGGCCGCGGCACCGTGGTGACCGGCCGCGCCGAGCGCGGTACCCTCGCCATCAACTCCGAGGTCGAGATCGTCGGCATCCGTCCGGTGCAGAAGACCACCGTTACCGGTATCGAGATGTTCCACAAGCAGCTCGACGAAGCATGGGCAGGCGAGAACTGTGGCCTGCTGCTGCGCGGTATCAAGCGCGAAGATGTGGAGCGCGGCCAGGTTATTGTGAAGCCGGGTTCGATCACCCCGCACACCGACTTCGAGGCCAACGTCTACATCCTGTCCAAGGATGAAGGCGGCCGCCACAACCCGTTCTACTCGAACTACCGTCCGCAGTTCTACTTCCGCACCACCGACGTGACCGGCGTTATCACCCTGCCGGAAGGCACCGAAATGGTCATGCCGGGCGACAACACTGAGATGACCGTTGAGCTCATCCAGCCGATCGCCATGGAAGAGGGCCTCGGCTTCGCTATCCGTGAAGGCGGCCGCACCGTTGGTTCGGGCCGCGTCACCAAGATCACCAAGTAACTCTGTGATCTGCTGACCGGAGATTTCCGGTCGGAGGCAAGAGAACCCCCGCCGTCCCAGGACGGCGGGGGTTCTCTCTTTTAACTTTGCGGGCCGAGGGCGAAGCGGAGGGCCCCGTCAACCGCGGTGGTGTACCTCCGGTGAGGGTGGCCGGGACGCGCCGGCCGCCCTGTTCGGGCCGGGTTCAGATGTTTTGGTGCAGGCAGAGGATGTTGCCCTCCGAGTCCGGGAACCAGGCGCAGCGCTGGTGGCCGGTGACAGCGATGTGGTTGACGGTTTTGAGGCCCGGCAGGTCGTAGTCCGCGAAGTCGACGCCGCGGCTGGCCAGTTCGGACATCTCGGTCTCCAAGTCGGCAACCTCGAAGCTGATCGAGGTGTGGTCCGACGTGTCCGCGTCCGGTCGGACGATGAGTTCTACCGCGGTGGAGCCGTCGCTGGAGAACAGGAACGAGTCCTCTCCGAGCGGGCCGGCAGGCTGCAAGCCGAGGGAATTTTGGTAGAACGCGCGCGCCCGGTCCATGTCCTTCACGGGCAGGACCGTCGTCATGGTGTGGGTGCTGAGCATGGTTGTCCGGCTTTCTGGGAGCGTCTGCGGTGGACACTCCCAGAATAGTCGTGGCCGCGGTCCCGGGGATTGGGGGACGACCACGAATTTTGACCGGCAACCAGTAGGATCGGAACCATGGAATGGCTTATCGTGTGGATCGTCCTGGGCCTGGTCGCCGCGGTGGTCGGAGCGGTGTCCTGGGGCAGGCGGTACTTCCGGCATGAACTCGACCGTGCCCGCCGGATCCGGCGCGCCAACGGCGGGCGGTAGCCCAAGACGCCTGCGGTATCGAAGGCACCGGCGGGACGTCAGGCCTGACTCGGTGCGGCCACCGCCGTCGCAGATTGCCCGGACGCCGTGCCTGCGCCGGCACGACGACGCCGCGCTGCCACATCCTTCAGCCAGTGGAAGGAGGCCTTGCGGATCCGCTGCTGGGTGGCGAAGTCCACGTACACGAGGCCGAAGCGCTGGCTGTACCCTGCCGCCCATTCGAAGTTGTCCATCAGGGTCCAGACGAAGTAGCCGCGCAGGTCGATGCCGGCCGCGGGCCCGTCCGGTGCCGTCGCGGTGAGCGCGGCCTCCAGATGCGTGGCCAGGTAGTCGATCCGCCGCACGTCGGCAACGGACGGCTCCTTGGTCAGCGCATCGCGGACCACCACATCCTTGAAGCTGGCGCCGCCCTCGGTGATGTAGACCGGCGGCAGGTTGGGGTAGCGCTCCGCCATTTGGGCCAAGGCAACCTGCAGGTAGTCGGGTGCCACGGGCCAGCCGAATTCTGTCCGTTCATAACCCGGCCACGCGGCCAGATGGAACGGCAGGTCGCCGCCCTGCTCCCAGAGCAACTCGGGCAGGCCCTCGGGGATTGCCTCCGGACCGGTCAGCGGCCCCGGTCCGATGCCTATCCTGGTGGGGAAGTAGTAGTTCAGCCCGTAGAAATCCAGCGGCTGGCTCATTACCGCCAGGTCTTCGTCCGGAATCTCGCGCAGGTACTGGAGCGCGGGTTTGAGCACCGGGTTAAAAGTCGGGTAGCGGCCCAGCAGGACGGGGTCCGAAAACATGCCGTTGTGCAGCACATCGAACAGTTCCACGAGCACGTCGTGGGCCAGGCCTTCCTTGGCGCCGACCACGGGGGAGTAGACGTTGGTGATGCCGGCCTCGCCCGCGATCCCGCCGGCCCGCAGGGCCGAGAGGCTGAGCCCGTGCGCGAGGATGAGATGGTGCGCGGCGGGCAGGGCGTCGAACAGCCCGGCCTGGCCGGGCGCATGGACTCCGAGGCCGTAGCCGTTGAGGGTGACGGTGGTCGGCTCGTTGATCGTCACCCAGCGGTCCACCCGGTCGCCGAACTTGTCCGCCGCGATGGCCGCGAAGTCGGCCAGCCGGTAGGCCGTATCCCGGTTCAGCCAGCCACCCGCATGCTCCAGCGGCAGCGGGGTGTCCCAGTGGTAAAGCGTGCACATCGGTGAGATGCCCCGCGCCAGCAGTTCATCCAGCAGGCGGTCGTAGAAATCGATGCCCTGCTGGTTGACTGGCCCCTGTCCGCCGGGCTGGATCCGCGGCCAGGACAGCGAGAACCGGTACGAGTCCACGCCGAGCTCCGCCATCAGCCCGACGTCCTCCGGCATCCGGTGGTAGTGGTCGCAGGCAGCATCCGCCGTCGCGCCGCCGGCTATCCGCCCGGGCTCATGCGAGAACGCGTCCCAGCCGGACGGCCCGCGGCCGTCTTCGGCCACGGCGCCTTCGATCTGGAACGCCGCCGTCGCCACGCCCAGGGTAAAGTCGGACGGGATCAATGCCGCCAGGCGCCCGCTGTCCATTGCCATTCGCTGTCGTCCTCCATAAAACCTGGTCCTCCCGCATTGCGGGGCCCGCTGGAGCGGGCTGGCACCAGCATCGCACTGCCGGCAGGTCCGCGCCATAGCGGCGCAGCCGCCGCGCGTCCGGATGGAAGCCCGACGGCGGGGAGCAGCTGCCGACGGAGGGGTGCAGCTGCCGACGACGGCGGCGGGAACCTGCCGCCCGTCGGCGGGGTGCGGCGCCCGCGGCAGGGCCGCGGCTCCCTGGTTGATCCTTGGGTCCGAAGGCACGGGGCCGGGGGCCGATTCGCAATCAGGGCCAAAGTCTGCCACACTAGATGAGTTGTTCAAGCGCTTTTGCATGTCTTCGTGCGAAGCTGGGTCCCGCCCGGGATAATGCCCGGGGCAGGGTCAGGCTCCACAGATTTCAAAGCCCAAATATAACCCACCCTCCATTTTGAGCGGGCGGAGTGCGCAGAATGTTCGCGACACGCCCGACCGCGGGGGTCGGAGCCTCAGCAGGGTGAGGAACCCGGATTCATCCGGATTCAGTCTGCCGGAGGAGCGCCAGGCCAGGAGCGATCCAGCCATCGGGGCGCATCAGGAGAAAGTCAACAGAGCAGCACTGAGAAAGAGAGCGGAGACGCCATGGCGGGACAGAAAATCCGCATCCGTCTGAAGTCATATGACCATGAGGTCATTGATGTTTCAGCACGGAAGATCGTCGAGACGGTCACGCGTGCAGGCGCAACGGTAGTGGGCCCCGTGCCGCTGCCCACCGAGAAGAACGTGTACTGCGTTATCCGGTCGCCGCACAAGTACAAGGACAGCCGGGAGCACTTTGAAATGCGCACCCACAAGCGGCTGATCGACATTATCGATCCCACGCCCAAGGCCGTCGATTCGCTGATGCGGCTCGACCTGCCGGCGGACGTGAACATCGAAATCAAGCTGTAGGGGAGTGAGTAATTTGTCTACCACTACACGCCAAGTAAAGGGACTGCTGGGCACCAAGCTCGGCATGACCCAGGTCTGGGACGAGAACAACCGGCTCATCCCGGTCACCGTCGTCAAGGCCGACTCCAACGTCATCACCCAGCTGCGCTCTGCGGACGTCGACGGCTACACCGCCGTCCAGATCGGCTACGGCCAGATCGACCCGCGCAAGGTGACCAAGCCGCTGGCCGGCCACTTCGAGAAGGCCGGGGTTACCCCGCGCCGCCACGTGGTTGAGCTGCGCACCGCCGATGCCGGCTCCTACGAGCTGGGCCAGGAACTCTCCGTGGAACTGTTCGAGACCGGCCAGAAGGTCGACGTCGTCGGAACCACCAAGGGCAAGGGCTTCGCCGGTGTCATGAAGCGTCACGGCTTCGCCGGTGTGGGTGCCTCGCACGGCGCGCACAAGAACCACCGCAAGCCCGGTTCCATTGGTGGCGCGTCCACTCCGGGCCGCGTTTTCAAGGGCATGCGCATGTCCGGCCGCATGGGTGCCGTCCGCCAGACCACGCTGAACCTGACCGTTCACGCTGTGGACACTGAGAACTCGCTGCTCTTGATCAAGGGTGCCGTTCCCGGTGCCCGCGGCTCGGTCGTTCTCGTCCGTTCCGCTGTGAAGGGAGCCTAGTTCAATGGCTAACACGATCAAGGTTGACCTGCCTGCAGAGATCTTCGACGTCCAGACCAACGTGCCGCTGCTGCACCAGGTCGTCGTCGCACAGCTCGCTGCTGCCCGGCAGGGAACCCACAAGACCAAGACCCGCGCCGAGGTTTCCGGTGCCGGCCGCAAGCCGTTCAAGCAGAAGGGCACCGGCCGCGCCCGCCAGGGTTCGATCCGCGCCCCGCACATGACCGGCGGCGGCGTCGTGCACGGCCCGACCCCGCGCGACTACAGCCAGCGCACCCCCAAGAAGATGAAGGCCGCTGCCCTGCGCGGCGCCCTCTCCGACCGGGCACGCAACGGCCGCATCCACGTCGTGGAGGCACTGGTTGCCGGCGACAAGCCGTCCACCAAGGCCGCTACCGATGCCCTGCGCGCCATCACCGATCGCAAGAACCTGCTCGTAGTCATCGAGCGCGCCAACGATGTGGCGGCCCTGAGCCTGCGCAACATCGAGGCTGTTCACACCATTTACGTGGATCAGCTGAACACCTACGACGTGCTGGTTTCCGACGACGTGGTCTTCACCCAGGCCGCCTACGAGGCGTTCATCGCAGCTAAAGCAACTGCCAAGGAGGACGCCAAGTGAGCGCGACCACCACAAAAGATCCCCGCGACGTGATCCTTGCTCCCGTCGTTTCGGAGAAGAGCTACGGCCTGATCGACGAAGGTAAGTACACCTTCCTGGTCGACCCCCGCTCGAACAAGACCGAGATCAAGCTGGCCGTGGAGAAGATTTTCTCCGTCAAGGTCGACTCGATCAACACCATCAACCGTGCCGGTAAGCGCAAGCGGACCAAGTTCGGATGGGGACAGCGCAAGGACACCAAGCGCGCAATTGTCACCCTGAAGGAAGGCACAATCGACATCTTCGGCGGTCCGCTTTCTTAAGCGGAGACCACTTTAACGAGGAATTGAACTATGGGAATCCGTAAATACAAGCCGACTACACCGGGCCGTCGCGGCTCGAGCGTGGCCGACTTCGCTGAAATCACGCGATCGACGCCGGAAAAGTCGTTGCTGCGCCCGCTGACCAAGTCAGGTGGACGTAACAACTCCGGCAAGATCACTACCCGCCACAAGGGCGGCGGACACAAGCGCCAGTACCGTCTGATCGACTTCCGTCGTCATGACAAGGACGGCGTGCCCGCCAAGGTCGCTCACATCGAGTACGACCCGAACCGCACCGCGCGGATCGCCCTGCTGCACTACGTTGATGGCACCAAGCGCTACATCCTGGCTCCGGCCAAGCTGAAGCAGGGAGACACGGTCGAGGCCGGCGCCAGCGCCGACATCAAGCCGGGCAACAACCTGCCGCTGCGCAACATCCCCGTCGGTACGGTCATCCACGCTGTGGAGCTGCGTCCGGGCGGCGGTGCCAAGATGGCCCGCTCCGCCGGTGCCTCCGTCCAGTTGGTGGCCAAGGAAGGCAAGTACGGCCAGCTCCGCCTGCCTTCCGGCGAAATCCGCAACGTCGATGTGCGCTGCCGCGCAACCATCGGCGAGGTGGGCAACGCCGAGCAGTCCAACATCAGCTGGGGCAAGGCCGGCCGCATGCGCTGGAAGGGCGTCCGCCCGACCGTCCGCGGTGTGGCCATGAACCCGATCGACCACCCGCACGGTGGTGGCGAGGGCAAGACCTCCGGTGGCCGCCACCCGGTCAACCCGAACGGCAAGCCCGAGGGCCGCACCCGCCGCCCGAACAAGGAAAGCGACCGCCTGATTGTGCGTCGCCGTCGTACTGGCAAGAACAAGCGATAGGAGCCTGGGAACATGCCACGCAGCCTGAAGAAAGGCCCCTTCGTCGATCAGCACCTCTTCGTGAAGGTAGCTGCAGAGAACGAAAAGGGCACCAAGAACGTCATCAAGACGTGGTCCCGCCGTTCGATGATCGTGCCCGACATGCTCGGACACACGATCGCCGTACACGACGGACGCAAGCACATTCCGGTGTTTGTCACTGAGTCGATGGTCGGGCACAAGCTCGGCGAATTCGCCCCGACGCGGACCTTCCGCGGCCATGTGAAGGACGACCGCAAGGGCAAGCGCCGCTAGGCGCTGCTCTTACGGCAGAAGACGAGAGAAGGAAAGCAATGGAAGCCAAGGCTATTGCGCGCCATATTCGCGTGACGCCTATGAAGGCCCGGCGCGTCGTCAACCTTGTTCGTGGCAAGCAGGCGAATGAGGCTCTGGCAATTCTGAAGTTTGCCCCGCAGGCAGCTTCGGAGCCGGTCAGCAAGGTACTCGCGTCGGCAGTCGCCAACGCCCGCGTTATCGCGGACCGTGACGGCGTCGCCTTTGACGAGAGCGACCTGTACATCAGCGAAGCATTCGTAGATGAAGGCCCCACCATGAAGCGGTTCCAGCCGCGCGCCCAGGGGCGCGCCTACCGCATCAAGAAGCGGACCAGCCACATCACGCTTGTTGTCGCTACCCCGGAGAAAGAGGAGGACCAGTAAGTGGGACAGAAAGTAAACCCGCACGGATTCCGACTCGGTATCACCACCGACCATGTCTCCCACTGGTTCGCTGACAGCAACAAGGCCGGCCAGCGCTACAAGGACTTTGTCCGCGAGGACGTGAAGATCCGCCAGCTGATGTCCACGGGCATGGACCGCGCGGGCATCGCGAAGGTTGAGATCGAGCGTACCCGTGACCGCGTGCGTGTGGACATCCACACAGCCCGCCCCGGCATCGTTATCGGCCGCCGCGGCGCCGAAGCAGACCGCATCCGCGGCGAGCTGGAGAAGCTCACCGGCAAGCAGGTGCAGCTGAACATCCTCGAGGTCAAGAACCCGGAGATCGAAGCGCAGCTGGTTGCCCAGGGCATCGCCGAGCAGCTGACCTCCCGCGTGGCCTTCCGCCGCGCCATGAAGAAGGCCATGCAGTCCGCCACCCGCGCCGGCGCCAAGGGCATCCGTGTCCAGTGCTCCGGTCGCCTCGGCGGCGCCGAAATGAGCCGTTCGGAGTTCTACCGCGAAGGCCGTGTGCCCCTGCACACCCTGCGGGCGAACATCGACTACGGCTTCTTCGAGGCCAAGACCACGTTCGGCCGCATCGGCGTCAAGGTCTGGATCTACAAGGGCGACGTGACCGCGAAGGAACTGGCGGCCCAGCAGGCTGCTGCTCCGTCCTCGCGTGGTCGTGGCGACCGTCCGGGCCGCCCCGCCGGTGGCGAGCGCCGTCGTCGTAATGACCGTGCTGCCGCTCCCGCCGCAGGCGAGGGTGCAGCCAAGGCCGAGGCACCTGCCGCTGAGGCAGCAGCGCCGGCAGCAGAAGGAGGAGAAGCTTAAATGCTTATCCCACGTCGAGTTAAGTTCCGTAAGCAGCACCACCCGGGTCGTTCCGGCGCTGCTTCCGGCGGCACCGAGGTCAGCTTCGGCGAGTGGGGTATCCAGGCTCTGACGCCGGCATACGTCACCAACCGCCAGATCGAAGCGGCCCGTATTGCGATGACCCGCCACATCAAGCGTGGCGGCAAGGTCTGGATCAACATTTATCCGGACCGCCCGCTGACCAAGAAGCCGGCCGAAACCCGCATGGGTTCCGGTAAGGGTTCGCCGGAATGGTGGGTCGCAAACGTCAAGCCGGGACGGGTTCTGTTCGAACTGTCCGGTGTCAATGAAGAGGTAGCTCGCGAGGCCCTGCGCCTGGCGATCCACAAGCTGCCGTTGAAGGCACGCATTGTGCGTCGCGAAGGTGGTGAATAGAAATGGCAGTTGGTTCAAAGGAACTGGCAACCGATCAGCTCGAGACTTTCGATAAGGACCGTCTCGCAGAGGAGCTGCGCAAGGCCAAGGAGGAGCTGTTCAACCTCCGTTTCCAGTCCGCCACCGGTCAGCTGGAAAACCACGGCCGCCTGAAGGCCGTGAAGCGGGACATCGCGCGCATCTACACCGTGCTGCGTGAGCGCGAGCTGGGCATTCGTCCCGAGGTCGAGGCTTCTGCGGAAGCTCCGGTCGAGGAAAAGAAGGCCAAGAAGGCTAAGAAGTCCGAAAAGGCCGCCGAAGCCGAAACCGCCGAGACCGAAACCCCCGCTTCGGAGGATGAGGCCAAGTGAGCGAAAACACGAACAAGGATGCAACTGTGGAAGAAGCCACTCAGGCTCGCGGTTACCGTAAGACCGCCCGCGGCTACGTCGTCTCGGACAAGATGGAAAAGACCATCGTGGTCGAGGTTGAGGACCGCGTGAAGCACGCGCTGTACGGCAAGGTGATCCGCCGGACCGAGAAGCGCAAGGCCCACGACGAGCAGAACGCCGCCGGCATCGGCGACCTGGTTCTGATCGCCGAGACCCGGCCGCTGTCCGCCACCAAGCGGTGGCGCCTGGTCGAGATCATCGAAAAGGCCAAGTAGGACTTACGTCCTGCGTGCGGGGCCCGCCTGCCGAGCGGGCGGGCCCCGCACCCTTAAGTTTCCCTTCCGGCACGAACTGGATCCCGGTCCGCCGGAGCAGCCGGAAGGGTTTGGAAGGACTGTGGTTTCGGCCGCAGACCCTTTGAAAAGTACAAGCCCCTGGCCGTGATTTCACGTCCGGGGTGTCTTGGTCATAAACTAGTAATCTTGCCTGTGCCGTTTGGAAAGACCATCCATCCTTCCGCATGGACAGAATAGGCAAATTCCCGCAACCGCCTTCGGACCGCACACGCGTGTGGTCAGGGGGAGTTACGGTGCGGGCTACCCATATCCGTTCCGCAAGGCTCAGCAATGAGAACCGGCGCGACGACAGGAGTAATAAGTGATTCAGCAGGAGTCGCGACTGAAGGTCGCCGACAACACGGGTGCCAAGGAAATCTTGACCATCCGCGTTCTCGGTGGATCCGGCCGTCGCTACGCAGGCATTGGCGACACCATTGTTGCCACCGTCAAGGATGCAATTCCGGGCGGCAACGTCAAGAAGGGTGACATCGTCAAGGCTGTCATCGTTCGCACCAAGAAGGAACGCCGCCGTGCGGACGGTTCCTACATCAAGTTCGATGAGAACGCAGCCGTGATCCTCAAGAACGACGGAGACCCCCGCGGTACCCGTATCTTCGGCCCGGTCGGCCGTGAGCTTCGCGACAAGAAGTTCATGAAGATCATCTCGTTGGCTCCGGAGGTGCTGTAGTCCATGGCTAAGTACAAGATCAAGAAGGGTGACCTCGTTCAGGTCATCACCGGTGCCAAGGCTGAGCGCGGCGGCGACCGCGGCAAGCAGGGCAAGGTCCTGAAGGTGTTCACGGAGTCCAACCGTGTGCTGGTCGAAGGCGTCAACCGCGTCACCAAGCACACCAAGGCCGGGCAGTCGGAACGCGGCACGAAGACCGGTGGCATCGAGACCGTCGAGGCCCCGATCCACATCTCGAACGTGGCGATCGTCGATCCCGAGACCAAGAAGCCGACCCGCGTTGGCTACCGCACCGAAACCGTCGAGCGTGATGGCCGTGAGCGCACTGTGCGTATCCGCGTGTCCAAGGCCTCCGGGAAGGACCTCTAATGACTGAGACTGTCACCAAGATCGTCCCCCGTCTGAAGACTCGCTACGCCGGCGAGATCAAGCAGGCTCTGCGGGATGAGTTCAAGTACGAGAACGTGAACCAGGTTCCCCGCCTGGTCAAGGTCGTTGTCAACATGGGTGTCGGAGATGCCGCCAAGGACTCCAAGCTCATCGACGGCGCCGTGCGCGACCTGACCCAGATCACCGGTCAGAAGCCGCAGGTCACCAAGGCCCGCAAGTCCATCGCCCAGTTCAAGCTGCGCGAAGGCATGCCGATCGGCGCCCACGCGACGCTGCGCGGCGACCGCATGTGGGAATTCGTGGACCGCCTGGTCACCCTGGCCCTGCCTCGTATCCGCGACTTCCGCGGCCTCAACGGCAAGCAGTTTGACGGCAACGGCAACTACACCTTCGGTCTGACCGAACAGTCCATGTTCCACGAGATCGATCAGGACAGGATCGACCGCGTGCGCGGTATGGATATCACCGTAGTGACCACTGCAAAGACCGATGACGAGGGCCGCGCGCTGCTGAAGGCGCTGGGCTTCCCGTTCAAGACCGAAGATTAATTAGCTACGTGAAAGGTCCCGCCCCGGCGCCAAGTGCTGACCGGAGCGAGGAAACCGTTACGAGGAAGGGCAAGAGCCCACAATGACTATGACAGATCCTGTCGCAGACATGCTCACGCGTCTGCGCAACGCCAACTCGGCATACCACGACTCAGTGTCGATGCCGTACAGCAAGCTCAAAGCTCGCGTCGCCGACATCCTGAAGGCCGAAGGCTACATCGCCGGCTGGAAGGAAGAAGAGGCCGAGGTTGGCAAGAAGCTGACCCTGGAACTCAAGTTCGGTCCGAACCGCGAGCGTTCCATCGCCGGCATCCGCCGCATCTCCAAGCCCGGTCTGCGCGTTTACGCGAAGTCCACCAACCTGCCGCATGTACTCGGTGGCCTGGGCATCGCAATCCTGTCCACCTCTTCCGGACTGATGACTGATCGTCAGGCCGGCAAGAAGGGCGTGGGCGGCGAAGTCCTCGCTTACGTCTGGTAACGGAAAGGAAGAGATTAAATGTCACGTATTGGACGTCTCCCCATCACCGTTCCCGCAGGCGTTGAGGTCAAGGTCGACGGCAACGTCGTCTCCGTCAAGGGCGCCAAGGGCGAGCTGAGCCACACTCTGGCTTCGCCCATCACGGCTTCCCTGGAAGAGAACACCATCACCGTCTCCCGCCCGAACGACGAGCGCGAATCCCGGTCCCTGCACGGCCTGACCCGCACGCTGATCAACAACATGATCGTCGGCGTCACCGAAGGCTACAAGAAGGACCTCGAGATCGTCGGCACCGGTTACCGTGTGCAGGCCAAGGGCTCGGACCTCGAGTTCGCCCTGGGCTTCAGCCACCCGGTGATCGTCAACGCACCCGAGGGAATCACCTTCGCCGTGGAGGGCGCCACCAAGCTCTCCGTCTCCGGTATCAACAAGCAGCAGGTCGGCGAAGTTGCTGCCAACATCCGCAAGCTGCGCAAGCCCGACCCCTACAAGGGCAAGGGCGTTCGCTACGCCGGCGAGCAAATCCGCCGCAAGGTCGGAAAGGCTGGTAAGTAAACCATGGCGATCAGCATTAATAAGAAGCGGACCTCGAAGTCCAAGTCCGCAGCACGCGGCCGCCGCCACCTGCGCGTCCGCAAGCGCATCACCGGTACCGCGGTCCGTCCGCGCCTGGTGGTCAACCGCTCCGCACGCCACATCTTTGTCCAGGTTGTCGATGACAGCAAGGGCATCACCGTGGCTTCCGCTTCCACCATGGAAGCCGACCTGCGGGCCCTGGAGGGCGACAAGTCCGCCAAGGCAAAGCGCGTCGGTGAGCTCGTTGCCGAGCGTGCCAAGGCTGCCGGTGTTGAGGCCGTGGTCTTCGACCGCGGCGGCAACCGGTACCACGGCCGTATCGCAGCGGTTGCCGACGGCGCACGTGAAGGTGGGCTGGCACTGTGACCGCTGAGAACAACGAAAAGGAAACTCAGGTGACTGAAGCAACTGAGACCGCTGCCGCGGGATCCGCTGAAACCACCGCTGCTTCCGGCCAGGAGGACCGCCGCGGCGGCCGTCGTGGCGAACGCGGTGGCAGCGATCGTGGTGGCAACGACCGTGGCGGCCGCGGCCGTGGCCGAGACAACGCACGCGATGCCGAGAAGGACAAGTTCCTCGAGCGCGTCGTCACCATCAACCGCGTGTCCAAGGTCGTCAAGGGCGGCCGCCGCTTTAGCTTCACGGCTCTGGTAGTTGTCGGCGACGGCAACGGCATGGTCGGCGTGGGCTACGGCAAGGCCAAGGAAGTTCCGGCAGCGATCGCCAAGGGCGTGGAAGAGGCCAAGAAGTCCTTCTTCCGCGTGCCGATCATCGCCGGAACCGTCCCGCACCAGGTGCAGGGCGAAGCCGCTGCAGGCGTTGTCATGCTGCGTCCGGCTGCTGCCGGTACCGGTGTGATCGCCGGTGGTCCGGTCCGCGCCGTACTCGAGTGCGCCGGTATCCACGACGTGCTCTCCAAGTCGCTTGGCTCCGCCAACGCGATCAACATTGTGCACGCTACGGTCGATGCGCTGCGTCGCCTGGAGGAGCCCCGCTCCGTGGCCGCCCGCCGTGGCCTGCCCCTGGACGAGGTTGCTCCGGCTATCCTGCTGCGCAACATGCAGAAGGCAGGTGCGTAATGACCACACCCAAGAATCTGACTCCGTCGGATGCGCAGTTGGAAATCACGCAGATCAAGTCCGTCATTGGCGGCAAGCAGAACCAGCGCGACACGCTGCGTTCACTGGGCCTGAAGCGCATCGGACACACCGTTGTCCGCAGCGCCGATGCAGTGACCGTCGGCATGGTCAACACTGTTTCTCACCTGGTGAAGGTTGAGGAGGCGAAGTAAAGATGGCAGAAGAGAACAAAACTCTGAAGGTCCACCACCTGCGTCCTGCCCCCGGTGCCAAGACCGCCAAGACCCGTGTCGGTCGTGGTGAAGGCTCCAAGGGCAAGACCGCCGGTCGCGGTACCAAGGGCACGAAGGCCCGCTACCAGGTTAAGGCTGGCTTTGCCGGCGGCCAGCTGCCGCTGCACATGCGCCTGCCGAAGCTGCGCGGCTTCAAGAACCCGTTCAAGGTGGAGTTCCAGGTTGTAAACCTGGACAAGCTCAGCGAGCTGTTCCCCGAGGGCGGCGACGTGACCGTGGAGGCCCTGGTGGCCAAGGGCGCGGTTCGCAAGAACCAGCCCGTGAAGGTCCTGGGCACCGGCGACATCACCGTCAAGGTCGATGTGAAGGTTGACGCCTTCTCCGCCAGTGCCGCTGAAAAGATCGCCGCCGCCGGCGGCACCGTGACGGCGCTCTAGCAGCCCGTGACAGGTGGCGTCTTTTAGCAGCCTCTGACTGAACTCGTGGTGGCCGGTTTACGCCGGCCGCCACGAGTTCAGCCGCTTTAAAGGCACACCCCGTATTCTTAACCCGTTTAATGCGAACGGGCCGAGCCGATAGACTCGGATCTTGTGACTTGCCGCGCAGCGGCATCAGAAACTTCTTGGGAGGACGCTTGCTTAGCGCAATTGGCCGGGCATTCCGGACGCCGGACCTGCGGCGCAAGTTGCTGTTCACGCTCGGCATTATGACGGTCTACCGCATGGGCGTCTTCATCCCCGCCCCCGGTGTGGACTACGGCAACGTGCAGCAGTGCCTGGCGCTGGGCAACACCAGCGGCGGGCTGTACCAGTTCGTCAACCTCTTCAGCGGCGGTGCGCTGCTGCAGGTGTCCATCTTCGCCCTCGGCATCATGCCGTACATCACCGCCAGCATCATCGTGCAGCTGCTGCGCGTCGTCATCCCCCGGTTCCAGGAGCTGCACCAGGAAGGCCCGCAGGGCCAGTCCAAGCTCACGCAGTACACCCGTTACCTGACCATCGCGCTGGGCCTGCTCAACGCCACGACACTGGTGTCGCTGGCGCGGACCGGCGCCCTCCTGGGGGACTGTCCCGTTCCGATCATCCCCGAGGACAACCTGGTCACGGTTTCGCTGATCATCCTGACCCTGACCGCAGGCACCGGCCTGATCATGTGGATGGGCGAGCTGATCACCGAGAAGGGCGTCGGCAACGGCATGTCCCTGCTGATCTTCATCTCCATCGCCGCCGGCTTCCCGAGCTCGCTGGGCGAGATCTGGAACACACAGGGCGTGAACGTCTTCCTGGGCGTGCTGATCGTCGGCCTGCTGACCGTCGCCGCGGTGGTCTTCGTGGAACAGTCGCAGCGCCGCATCCCTGTGCAGTACGCCAAGCGCATGGTGGGACGCCGCACCGTCGGCGGCACCAGCACCTACATCCCGATCAAGGTGAACATGGCCGGTGTCATCCCGGTGATCTTCGCGTCGTCGATGCTGTACCTGCCGTCGCTGATCGCCCAGTTCAACACCCCGGCCGACGGCACCACCGCGCCGCCGGAGTGGGTCAACTGGATCAACACCTACCTGGTCAGCGGGGACTCGCCGTTCTACATGGCGGTCTACTTCGCCCTGATCGTCTTCTTCACCTACTTCTACGTGGCCATCACTTTCAACCCCGAGGAAGTGGCCGAGAACATGAAGAAGTACGGCGGCTTCATCCCGGGCATCCGGGCCGGCCGCCCGACGGCGGAGTACCTGCAGTACGTGCTGGCCAGGATCACGCTGCCCGGCGCGCTCTATCTGGGCATCGTCTCGCTCATCCCGCTGATCGCCCTCGTGCTGATCAACGCCAACCAAAACTTCCCGTTCGGCGGCGTCTCCATCCTCATCATGGTCGGTGTGGGCCTGGAGACCGTCAAACAAATCAACGCACAACTACAGCAACGGCACTACGAAGGACTTCTGCGATGACCCAAATGCTCATTATTGGCCCGCCCGGATCGGGCAAAGGCACCCAGGCCTCCCGCATTTCCGACCGGCTGGGCATCGTCGCGATCTCCACCGGAGACATCTTCCGCGCCAACGTGAAGGAAGAGACTCCGCTTGGCATTGAGGCCAAGAAGTACATCGACAAGGGCGAGTTCGTGCCGGACAGCGTCACCAACAACATGGTGCGCGACCGGTTGAAGCAGCCCGACGCAGTCGACGGCTTCCTGCTGGACGGCTACCCCCGCACCAGCGGGCAAGTCGACGAGCTGGACAGCATCCTGGCCGAGGCCGGTTCGAAGCTGGACATCGTGCTGCAGCTGACCGCCGACGACGAGGAGCTGGTCAAACGCCTGCTGGGCCGCGCCGCCCAGGAAGGCCGCAGCGATGACAACGAAACGGTGATCCGGCGCCGGCTGTCCCTGTACCACGAGCAGACGGAGGCCGTCGTGAGCCGTTACGCGGACCGCGGGATCGTCGCGACCGTTGACGGCATCGGCGACATCGACGAGGTCACCGAGCGCATCGTATCCGCGCTCAAGTCCGTCACGGCCTGACACCCGCCAGAAAGTTAGAGGCAGCCCATGGCCTTCGGCCAGCCCAGCATCGAATACAAGACCAAGGACCAGATCCGGAAAATGCGGACCGCCGGCCTGGTGGTCAGCCGCGCCCTGGACGCTGCGGTTGCCGCCGCCGTCCCGGGCGCCACGACGGCGGATGTGGACGCGGCCTTCGAGGCGGTGCTGGACGAGGCAGGCGCCAAGAGCAATTTCAAGGGCTACCACGGCTTCCCCGCAACGGTCTGCGTGTCCGTCAACGAAGAAGTGGTTCATGGAATCCCGGGCGGCAAGGTGCTCCGGGACGGGGACATCATCTCGATCGACGGGGGCTGCAGCGTCGACGGCTGGCACGGTGACTCCGCCCGCGGCGTCATCGTGGGCACCGCCGATCCGGAAGACCAGCGGCTGTCCGACGTCACCGAAGAAGCCATGTGGCACGGCATTGCCGCCCTCGCCACCGGCCACCGCGTGGGCGACATCGGCAACGCCATCGACGACTACGTATCCTCCGTGCCGGGCAAGCCGTTGGGCATCCTGGAGGACTACGTGGGCCACGGCATCGGCACCGCCATGCACCAGGCCCCGGACGTGCTGAACTACCGGACGAACCACCGCGGCCCGAAGATCCGCCCCGGTCTCTGCCTGGCCATTGAACCCATGCTGGTGCGCGGGGACATCGAGACCAAAGTGTTGGACGACGACTGGACCGTGGTGACCACGGACGGCTCGCGGTCCTGCCAGTGGGAGCACACCGTGGCAGTGCACGACGGCGGCATCTGGGTCTTGACTGCCGAAGACGGAGGCGCGGCCAGGCTGGCTCCGCTGGGGGTCACCCCGGTGCCACTGGACTAAGCGCCCGCCGCCACTTTCTTGGCCCGACGTCACCGAAAGGCCGGACCCGCTGGATCCATCGTCCAGCCGGCCCGGCCTTTCGAGGTTAATCCGGAGCCCGCACCGCCGATCCCGCCGCGGCCAGCCGAAGGCAGGCGCCCGGACACCGCACTCCCCGAAAGGACCTTGCCCACCATGATGGGAGCCCACCACGCCCTCTCCGGCGCAGCCGCCTGGATCGCCGTCACCAGCCAGGTCCACGTGCCGCTGGATGCCCTGACGACGCCGCTGGGCTGGGGCGGGCAGAGCCTCACCCTCGGCTGGGGGTTGCTGGACGTGGGGCCGCTGGGCCTGATCACCGGGGCCATGGTGACCGCCGGTGCCGCACTCGTCCCGGATGCCGACCACCGCCACGCCACCGTCGCCCGCTCGCTGCCGCCACTCTCCAACGTGGTCTGCGCGGGCATTGGCGCCGTGGCCGGCGGGCACCGCAGGGGCACGCACTCGCTGATCGGTTTGGCGGCGTTCGTCGGGATCGCGTGGGTGGCCGGGCTCTGGACCGCCGAGACCGAGCGGTTCGGCACGGTCTACCCGGGCGCGGGGCTGCTGTGCGTGTTGCTGGTGGCCTTTGCCGCCAAGGCCCTGAAGTTCCTGCCCGACGGGCTACAGAAAATTCCGTGGGCCGTGGGCCTCTCAGTCGCGGCGTTCATCGCCCTGTACGCCCCGGAACAGCACAACTGGTTCCCGCTGGCCATGGGCATCGGCGTCGTCATGCATGTGCTCGGCGACATGCTGACCACCGGGGGAGTGAACCTGCTGTGGCCCCTGCGGATCAAGCCCCCGAAGGTGTGGCGGAGGATACCGCTGCTCAACGCCATCTGGCGGCGGAACGGATACTTCGCCTTGCCGCTGCTGGGAAATGCAGGGTCGGCGCGCGAGTGGGCGTTGCTGGTGCCGGTCAGCGTCTATGTGGTGGTCCTGCTCCTCGGGGCGTGCCTCGACGTCGGACAGCAGAGCCTGCTGGCCTTCGGCACCGGCTAGAGATCCCGGCTTCCCTTGCCCGGGCCGCCGGAGGCCAGCGAAGATGAGGCCATGGCTACTTCCATTACCGACGTGCCCGGCATCCGCGTGGGACAGGTCCAGAAGAGCGGCGACGGCTGGCTGACCGGCGTCACCGTGGTGCTGCCGCCGCCGGGGACAGTCGGTGCCGTGGACGTCCGCGGGGGCGGGCCGGCCACGCACGAGACCGATGCGCTGGATCCCACCACTCTGGTGCCCACCGTGGATGCCGTGGTGCTCGCCGGCGGCAGCGCCTTCGGCTTGGTGGCCGCGCACGGTGCGCAGCGCTGGCTGGAGGAACAGGGGCTCGGCTTCCGCACGCACAATGCCGTGGTGCCGATTGTTCCGGCCGCGGCCATCTACGACCTGGGCCGGGGCGGCGACATCACGGCGCGCCCGGATGAACAGATGGGCTACGACGCCGCTGCCTCCGCCGGCGCGATGCAGGACTTTGGCGAGGTACGGCGGGGCAACGTGGGCGCCGGCACCGGCGCGGCCATGGGCTTCCAGCAGTACAAAGGGGGAGTGGGGACTGCCTCGCTGCGGATGGGCGGCGCCAACGACGGCATCGTTGTCGGCGTGCTTGCGGTGGCCAATGCCGCCGGCGCGCCGTTCACGGGGACGTTCCCAGGGCATGGCGGCAATGCGGCGGGCCGTGACATGAGGTCCGATGGCCTTGGCGCGGTGCCGGCAGCAACCGGCGGCCTGGGCCGGCGGGCCGGGGAACCGGGACTGACCGAGCAGCGGCCGGCGTCCCCGTTGAACACAACCCTGTGCGTCGTCGCAACCAACGCCGTGTTGGATCCGGCGCAGGCCAAGCGGACGGCCTCGGCCGCGCACGCCGGACTGGCCCGTGCGTTGAGCCCGTCGCACACCCTGATGGACGGAGACGTGGTCTTCGCCCTGGCTACCGGGGCGCAGCAGCTGGTGCAGGACGGGCCCATCGACCCCCGGGCGGAACTGCACACTCTGGCCGCGGAAGCGGTCACCGCGGCCATTTGGGACGCCGTGGTGAGCGCCGAACGGGTGGAGGCGGCCGGCGTCGTACTGGAAAAGTATCCGCACCCGGACTGAGGGCTGCCGCGCGCGGGGGCCCCAGGCGTTACCCGGATTTAACTTTATCCGGCTTCCGGAGTACAGTTGTCTGTTGGTTGTCTCTACTTTCATGCCCATCTTCGGGTGCATGGCGCCCGCGAAAGCCTGCCGGAACGTACGGCTCAGTGGGGGTGTAGCGGCAAGCAAAACCCAAAAACTAGCCACCGCTTCGGCGATGGTTACTGACGTTAGCGGAGGATATGGCTAAGAAAGACGGTGTCATTGAGATTGAAGGCACTGTGCAGGAGGCTCTGCCCAATGCGATGTTCCGCGTTGAGCTGACCAACGGGCACGTTGTGCTGGCTCATATCTCGGGAAAGATGCGTCAGCACTACATCAGGATCCTCCCCGAGGACCGCGTTGTGGTGGAACTCAGCCCGTACGACCTCTCACGGGGCCGTATCGTCTACCGCTACAAGTAAAGACTTATGCCGCAGGCAACTGCGGAAAACCGTAAGTAGTTACAAGGCAGCATCAGCTAACAACGCAAAGGAAAACCATGAAGGTCCAGCCGAGCGTCAAGCGGATTTGTGACAAGTGCCAGGTGATTCGTCGCAAGGGCAACGTCATTGTGATCTGCGAGAACCCGCGCCACAAGCAGCGCCAGGGCTAAGACTCCTGCTTCAGCAGGGGCAGCACGCCCACGCGTAGTAACTCAATATAGGCAGCGCAGCAGGGCAACCTGCATACCCCCGGCACGGAGGCCGGGGACCCGAACAACGGGGACGCGCTGCTTCAGACCTCCGGATACAACAAGGAGAACCGCCACTATGGCTCGTCTCGCTGGCGTAGATATTCCCCGCGAAAAGCGGGTAATTATCGCCCTGACTTACATCTACGGCGTGGGTAAGACCCGTGCAGAGCAGGTTATCGCGGAGACCGGCATCAGCCCGGAAACCCGCGTCAAGGACCTCACCGACGCTGAGCTCGTGCAGCTGCGTGACTTCATCGAGGGCAACTACAAGGTAGAAGGCGACCTCCGCCGCGAAGTTGCAGCCGACATCCGCCGCAAGGTTGAGATCGGCAGCTACGAAGGCATCCGCCACCGCCGTGGCCTGCCCGTCCGCGGACAGCGCACCAAGACCAACGCTCGTACCCGCAAGGGCCCGAAGCGCACCGTCGCCGGTAAGAAGAAGACCCGCTGATTCCCAGCCGGTCAGATAGCTACCAACCAACTTTGTAGGAGAAGCAATGCCCCCCAAGACTCGTGGAGCGGTACGCAAGCCGCGTCGCAAGGACAAGAAGAACATCGCGCTGGGCCAGGCGCACATCAAGAGCACCTTCAACAACACCATCGTGTCCATCACGGACCCGTCCGGTGCCGTCATCTCGTGGGCCTCGGCCGGCGAGGTTGGCTTCAAGGGCTCCCGCAAGTCCACCCCGTTCGCCGCGCAGATGGCTGCCGAATCGGCCGCCAAGCGCGCCCAGGAGCACGGCCTGAAGAAGGTCGACGTCTTCGTGAAGGGCCCGGGGTCGGGACGCGAGACCGCAATCCGTTCGCTGCAGGCCGCTGGCCTCGAGGTTGGCTCCATCCAGGACGTCACTCCCAGCGCGCACAACGGTTGCCGTCCGCCGAAGCGCCGCCGCGTCTAAGCAGCCCAAGGATACTTTTGGCCGCCGCACAGATTCCTCCCACTTTTGCGGGAGAGCCTGTCGGCGGCCGAAAGTTCCACGCTGGAGGCTGACCAGCCGCCCTTTTCCACCAATTCGTGCTGCGTCATATAGCGGATGCTCGCTGAAAGGAAATCTAAGTGCTCATTGCACAGCGCCCCACCCTTACTGAAGAAGTAGTGGCCGATAACCGCTCCCGGTTCGTCATCGAACCGCTGGAGCCGGGCTTTGGCTACACCCTCGGAAACTCCCTCCGCCGCACGCTGCTGTCCTCGATTCCGGGGGCTGCCGTAACCAGCATCCGCATCGACGGCGTGCTGCATGAGTTCACCACCGTGCCGGGTGTGAAGGAAGACGTCACCGAGATCATCCTGAACATCAAGAACCTGGCTGTCTCCTCCGAGCACGACGAGCCCGTGGTTGCCTACCTGCGCAAGCAGGGACCCGGTGTTGTCACCGCCGCGGACATCGCGCCGCCGGCCGGCGTGGAATTCCACAACCCGGACCTGCACATCGCCACGCTGAACGAGAAGGGCAAGTTCGAGCTCGAACTGACCATCGAACGCGGCCGTGGCTACGTGTCGGCAGCCCAGAACAAGTCCGGCGACCAGGAAATCGGCCGCATCCCGGTCGACTCCATCTACTCGCCGGTGCTGAAGGTGACCTTCAAGGTTGAGGCAACCCGTGTTGAGCAGCGCACCGACTTCGACCGCCTGATTGTCGACGTCGAAACCAAGGCTTCCATTGCACCGCGCGACGCCGTCGCCTCTGCCGGAACCACCCTGGTTGAACTGTTCGGCCTGGCCCGCGAGTTGAACACCGCCGCCGAAGGCATCGAGATCGGCCCGAGCCCCACGGACGCCGCCCTGGCTGCCGACATGGCCCTGCCGATCGAGGACCTGGAACTGACCGTCCGTTCCTACAACTGCCTTAAGCGTGAGGGCATCCACACCGTGGGTGAACTCGTTGCCCGCTCCGAGGCCGACCTGATGGACATCCGCAACTTTGGTGCCAAGTCCATCGACGAGGTCAAGGCAAAGCTGGTGGAACTGGGTCTGTCGCTGAAGGATTCGCCCCCTGGGTTCGATCTGGCTGCCCGCGCCGCAGCCATCGACGAGGACGAAACCTTCGAGGACGAACTCTAAAACGCAAGAATTCTGCCGCCACGGCGCTCGGGAGCGCACAGCGGCACCATTGAGGAGAAAACATAATGCCTACCCCCGCTAAGGGTCCGCGCCTCGGAGGCGGTCCTGCCCACGAGCGCCTGATGCTCGCCAACCTGTCCGCCGCGCTCTTCGAGCACAAGCGGATCACCACCACGGTCACCAAGGCCAAGCGCCTGCGCCCGTTCGCCGAGCGCCTGATCACCTTCGCCAAGCGCGGCGACCTGGCCTCGCGCCGCCGCGTGCTGGCAGTGATCAGCAACAAGGGCATCGTGCACGAGCTGTTCACCGACATCGCGCCGGTGATGACCAACCGCGACGGCGGCTACACCCGCATCACCAAGATCGGCAACCGCAAGGGCGACAACGCCCCCATGGCCGTCATCGAACTGGTGATGGAGCCGGTGTCCCCGAAGCAGGCCGTCGTGAACGAGGCCGAGAAGGCCACTGCCAAGGCCGCCCCGGCTCCGGTCGAGGAAGAGACCGCTTCGGCCGAGTCCGCTGACTCGCCCGAGTCCGCGCAGTCCGGCGATTCCGCTGACTCGCCCGAGTCCGCAGACTCTGCTCCGTCGGCGGAGTCCGCCGAGGAAGCTGCCGAAGAGAAGAAGTAGTTCTTCGCCTTCACTGCTTGAAGCCCGCTGTTCCCTTCGGGGGATGGCGGGCTTTTGCGTGTCCGGGAAGGCTCACAGCGCGTATCCGGGAAGGCTCATATGACGACGGCGGTGCCCGGCTTGGGGGAGCGCGCTTTGTGCCCGTCGCGGCCGGGTCCGCGCCTAGGGCCGGGACCGGAATTGCGGCGGGGCCGCCACGTCGACACCAGCGCGAAGGCCAGCAGCAGCTCGGCGATGTCCCCGCCGTAGTACATCAGTTCACCGGCGAGCCTCAGCTCACCGGGGTGCGCCGGGACCTGGACGAACAGCCCCGCGTAGAGCAGCTGGGACAGGACCGCATGGCCGGCGATGGCGACGCCCAGCACCACCAGCCGCGCCGGCACGGAGGGCCTGCCCGGTGCCGGGTCGGGCCCGGCGATCACCCAGGCGAAGAGACAGCCGGCGGCCAGGAAGTGCAGGTGGATGGCGTGGTGCAGCACCGGGTTGTCCGCCGCGAGGTTGTACAGCGGCGTGAAGTACAGGCCGGCCAGTCCGCCGAGGTTGAGGATCAGCGCGGTCGCGGGGCTGGCCACCAGATGGAGCGGCCGTGAGCGCAGGACCCTTCCGATCGCCTTGCCGTGACGGGGCGGCACCGACCTCAGCAGCAGGGTCACCGGCGCACCAAGCACCAGCCCGATCGGCGCATACATGCCAAGCAGCAGGTGCTGGACCATGTGGGCCGGCAGCCCGCCCGGCGGCAGCGGCATCAGCTGCGGCGCGAAGCCCAAGGCCAGCAGCAGTGCGCCGGCGAGGAAGGACACGGTTCGCCAGCGGCTCCAGCCACGGTCCTCCCGGCTCCGCAGCCACGCCAGAACCGCGTAACCGCAGGCCAGCACCGCAACCAGGGCCAGCGGCAGCACGGCGTCGAACGCGGCTGGCTGGTGGTTGTGGGCAGAGTGGGCGCCGATCATGCCGGGTCCCTCCCCAGGCGGCGGGCGTCGTTGTCCCTCCCCATATCCCTCAAGTCCACCATCCGGCCGGACCGTTGCAGCAGCCAGCCGCCGACCACCAGCAACGCCCCGAACAACAGAAAGAGAATGTCGGCCAGCATCTGGTAATCGCCACTGATGACATGGTGGATGGCAAGGATGTGGTGGTCGATAACCCCCTCTACGAGATTGAAGAGTCCCCAGCCGAACAGCATCCAGCCCCAGAGGGTACGGGATGCCCACACCCGTCCGCGCGAGGACGTCACCCGTGAGTACAACAGCCCCAGCCCGATCAGCACGGCCAGCCAGGTCACCGTATGGAACAGCCCGTCCCACAGCGTATTCATCTCCAAACCGTGGACGGTGTTTGGCGGATACGAACCGACGTCGATGTTTGCGGTTTCCGCGCTGGTGAGCATGTGGTGCCACTGCAGGATCTGGTGCAGCAGGATCCCGTCCACGAAGCCGCCCAGCCCCACTCCGAGGATGATGCCGGGCATAGCGATCCGGCGGTTGTGATCCGTTGATGTTGCGGTTCCAGGGCTTCCTGCCATCGCTCCTCCGAACCTGGCGGTCCCGCCCGCGGTTCGGGCGCTGTCCCAGCAACATAGACCGAATGCCCGCGAGCGTCGACAGTCCACTGGCGCCCGGCCGGTGACCGGCCCACAACCAGCCGCGGGCGCTGGCGCCATCCGAAACTTTCACAGGGCCCCGGTAGCATGGAATCCATGCCACCGACTACCTCCCCCGTCCCTGACCGGGACGGCGGGCTCTTGCGTGTCCGCCTGGATCTTGCGTACGACGGCGGACCCTTCAGCGGGTGGGCCGTGCAGCCCGGCCGGCTGACCGTGCAGGGCGCGGTCGAGGAAGCGCTGGAAATCATGATCCGCCGGCCGATCCGGCTGACGGTTGCCGGCCGTACCGACGCCGGCGTGCACGCCCGGGGGCAGGTGGTGCATTTCGACCTGGAACCGGGGGAGTGGCACGGACTGGCCCGAGGCCGAGAGGTCGATCCCGCCGAAGCCCTGGTCCGGCGTTTGCGCGGGGTGCTGGCCAAGGTGCTCGGTGGCCGCGTCGGCGCCCCGGTACCCTATCGTGACCTTGCCGGGGCAATCGAGGTTAAGCGGGCCGTCGTCGCCCCCGACGGATTCGACGCCCGGTTTTCCGCTCTCTGGCGCCGCTACAGCTACCGCATCGCCGACCGGGCGGAGCTCTGGGATCCGCTGTCACGCAACACCACGCTGTGGCACAAGCACGCTGTCGACGTCGATCTCCTGAACCAGGCAGCCGCCAAGCTCCTGGGCATTGGCGACTTCCTGGCCTTCTGCAAGCCCAGGGAAGGCGCCACCACTGTCCGGGAACTGCAGAAGTTCGACTTCGCCCGCGGCGCCGACGGCGTGGTGGTGGCCACGGTGCAAGCCGACGCGTTCTGCCACAACATGGTGCGTGCCCTGATCGGCGCATCGTTGATGGTCGGCGGCGGCGAGCAGGCACCGGAGTGGCTGCGCGACCGGATGCTGGCGAAGGTGCGGGATTCGAAGAGCAAACTGGCTCCGCCGCATCCGTTGGTGCTGGAAGAAGTGCTCTATCCCGACGGCGGCGATCTGCTGCGCCGGGCGGAGCTGACGCGGGCAAAACGCGCCGATCCGGACGAGGGCTAGGGTCGGAAGCTCACGCCGGCGCCTCAGATTCATCCCTATCTGTACAGATGGACGGCTCCGGAAGGAAATTCAGGGCAACAACCGGAGCCGTCCGGACTAACCCACGCCGTGCCCTGCGGCATGGGAGTCTATTGGCACCGTCAGCCGAACGCGCCCATCAAGCGGATGGCGGCCGGGCCCATGATCACGATGAACAGCACCGGGAAAATGAACAGAATCAGCGGGAAGATTACCTTAACCGGGATCTTCATCGCCTTCTCTTCCGCACGCTGCCGGCGCTTCACGCGCATCTGGTTTGCCTGTGTCCGCAGCACCGTGGCCAAACCGATTCCATACTTGTCCGCTTGGACGACGGCGCGGACAAAGGACTTCAGGTCCTGAACCGTGGAGCGGTTCGCCAAGTCCTGGTAAGCCTCGCCCCTGGACCTTCCGACCTGGATGTCCTGCAGCGTGCGCAGGAACTCCTCGGCCAGCGGTCCCTTGCCGCTTTCGGCAATTCGGGCCATCGACGCTTCGAAGCCCAGGCCGGCTTCCACCCCGATGAGCATCTGGTCCAAGGTATTCGCGAGTTCGAGTTCGATTGTTTGCTGCCGTTTGATGCCCCGGTTGTAAATCATCAGATCGGGGGCGAAGTAACCCAGCAGCGTCAGACCCACGGTAAAGAACGCCATTCCCGCTGAAGGGCTCTTGCTGAAGACGAAGACGCCGAAGCCAAAACCGGCAAGCGCCAGCAGCGGCTTCGCGACGATCATTTTCTCCAGTGGCAATGACATCGGTCTGCCGGCTATCGCCAGGAGTTTGTCCAGGCGGGCTTCGTAGCTGCCCGGGGTGAGTTTGCGAGCCAGCCCCAGGAGAATCGGCGGCCGGCCAGCCGGCCGTCCATCCGGTGTGTGGGAAATGCGCCCCAAGTTGGTGTGAATGGCGATGACCGCTCCTCGGTCGAGGGCCAGGAGCGACCAGACCAAGAACGTTGCGGGTAGAACGACCAGTGCTATGAGACCCCAGGCCATGAGTGTCATGATTTCTTCCCCCCTAGAACTTGATCTTGACCGTGCGGCTGAGCCAGAAACTGCCGATTGCCAGCAGGACGACGCCGGCGCCGATCATGACGAACCCGATAACGTCTTGAACCAGCAAGGACAGGTAACCGGGGTTAATGACGGCGAGCACGAGTGCCATCACGATCGGCAAGGCGATGAGGATCAGTGCTGAGAGTTTCCCTTCGGCGCTCAGAGCCCGGACCTGTCCTTTGATCTGCAAGCGTTCCCTGATGGTGTGGCCCACCTGATCCAGGACGTTGGCTAAGTCTCCGCCCACCTCACGATGGATTTGGATTGCCTGTGCGACCCACGCGAAATCTTCGCTGTCTACTCGTGCCGCCGACTCTTCCATGGCGACGGAAACATCGCGGCCGATGCGGGCTTCATTCAAGACCCTGCCGATTTCTTCCGACGTCGGCGATTCGGACTCGCGCGCCACTGCCTCCAGCGATCGCAAGACACTATGTCCGGCACGAAGGCCGCCGGTGAGCATCATCAGCGTGTCTCCCAGTTGCGCCTCGAAGCGTGCGCGGCGCCGGCCGGTCCTGAGGACCAGAAAAATCTTGGCCGCGATGGGTGCCGAGACAGCCAGCAGCAAGCCCCAGAAGATGTTGGCGAGGAAGGCGCCGAACAGGCCGCCCACCACGGACCCGCAGATCACCATGACGGTGAAGTCGGCCGGTGACATCTTGATGCCCGCGAGCCCCAGGACGATGTGGTTGAAGGGCCCGGACGTCCGCCCCACGACCCCGTCAACGGCATGGACGGTCGAGTCCGTGAACCGGGTCAGCAGGGAGGCCTCCCCGGCGGCGAGGATGTCTTTGCGGATGGTGGAGACTGACTGATACCGGGGCTTGAATACCACAAAGAACATCAGGCCCAGCGCCGCGAAACACATCCCGAGGGCCCCGAATAGCCATACGGTTTCACCGTTCATCGCCGCACTCCCTGAACTTGTACTGCACCGAAGACGGCGGGCGAGACCGCGATGCCCTGCTCTGCGAACTTGTCCATGAAACGGGGCCTCACTCCTGTCGGCACCGGCCGTCCCAGGAATCTGCCGTGCGGGTCGATGCCTGCAGCGAAGTCAAAGACGAACGCATCCTGGAGCGTGACCACATCGCCCTCCATGCCCTGGACCTCCGTGACATGGGTGACCCGCCGGGTGCCGTCCCGCAGCCGTGACAAGTGGACGATCACATCGACAGCCGAGGAAATCTGCTCCCGGACAGCACGCAGTGGCAACTCCATGCCGGCCATGAGCACCAAGGTTTCGAGACGGGCAATGGCGTCGCGGGGCGAATTGGCATGGACCGTTGACAGAGACCCGTCGTGGCCGGTGTTCATCGCCTGCAGCATGTCCAGGGATTCTCCGCCCCGAACCTCGCCCACCACGATGCGGTCCGGCCGCATGCGCAACGAGTTGCGCACCAAGTCACGAATGGCGACCTCGCCTCGTCCCTCAATATTGGCCGGGCGGCTCTCCAGCCGGACCACATGCGGTTGTTGCAGTTGCAGCTCCACCGCATCCTCGATCGTCACGATCCGGTCGCTGGCCGGAATGAAGGATGAAAGGACATTCAGCAGAGTGGTCTTTCCGGTACCGGTTCCCCCGGCGACCAAGATGTTCAGCCTTGCCCGCACACAGGCGCTCAACAGTTCCGCCATCTCGGGAGTCAGGCTGCCAAAGTCAATGAGCCGCTGAACGCTCAAGGCCTCCTTGGAGAATTTCCGGATCGTCAAGGCCGGACCGTTGACGGCCAGCGGCGGGATGATCGCGTTGACGCGCGATCCGTCTTCCAACCGCGCGTCGACCAGCGGCGACGATTCATCGATCCGTCGGCCGACCCGCGACACGATGCGTTCGATGACCTTGCGCAGATGCTCGTCCGAGCTGAACCGGAGGCCGGTCAGGAACAGCTGTCCCGCCCGTTCGATATAAATCTGGTCGTACCGGTTTGCCATGATTTCGGTGACCGAGGGATCTTCGAGCAAGGCCTGAAGCGGACCGTATCCCAGTACCTCGTCGCCGATCTGACGGATCAGCCGGCGTCGCTCCTCGGAAGACAACGGGACGTTTTCGGCATCGATGACTGCCGAGAGCTCTTCACGGGCGATCCTGCCCAGTTCTTCTTCCGAGACCGACATGTCGCTGAAGCGCGAGCCCATGCGCTCGAAGAGGGCCTGACCCACCCGATGCTTGAGGCCGGCGAGCCCATCAACGGCAGGACCGGCGGGCGGCTGCTCCTGGGATGGTGCCCACGCCGGCGGCGCGCTGGCCTCATCTGTGGGGAGCTGCTCGTGGACCGGGACGCTTGCGGCTGCCGCCCGTTCAAGCGCCGCGGCCTGGCTGATCTCCGCGTTGCGCGCGACATTGAGCCTGTCGGAGAGTCTCATGAGACAACCACCCTTCGGTGGAGCTTGGATTGTGGCGCCTTCGCCCACTGCGGGTCGAACCGCTGGACCAGCTTCCGCAGCCCCTTCATGGCCGCATCACGGGCACCCTCCTGAAGGACGGGCACTCCGCGGTTCGTGGAGTAGGGCAGCGTCTTGGACCGTGGAATGACGACGTCGACCGGCACGCCGATGGTGGACTCAACATCCTGGACGGTCAAACCGCTGCGCCGATCCGCGAAATTCAACGCGACGTGGCGGCCCTCCGGCACCAGATGCAGCTCGCGAAGCACATCGAAGGACGCACTCAAGCCGCGGACGCTGGGAATGTCCATGCCGCAAACCCAGACCGCATCGGTAGCCATCTCCAGGGTGGCAAGGTTGTGCTCGCCGAGCCCCGGCGCCGTATCCACGACGACATACTTGAACTCGTGCGACAGCTGGCGCAGCAACCTGCTGACGTGGTCGGCCGTCACGTAGTCCGCCTCATTGGGCCTCCGCGGCGCACACAGAGCGTACAAGCCGCTGGGATGGGCCGTCAGGAACGCTTTGAGCACCATGGTGTCCTGCGCGGCAGGGCCGTGCACCGCCTCCGTGATGGAATGCTCGGGATCAAGCAGGAGCCCGGAAGCAACGTCACCAAACTGGACATCGAGATCGACGATGACGACGCCCAGCGGAGCGATCTTTGCCAGCCCGATGGCCAGATTGGTCGCCACCGTCGTCTTGCCGACACCGCCCTTGGGCGACATGACGGCGACGACCCGCCCCTGCTCCTGACCCTCATCTCCGGGGGACAGGCCGCGACGCCTGCTGGCGGAAGCCAGGCAGGCCCGCTCCAGCAGCCCGCGCAGGCAATCCACAGCCACGTCCGGACCCACCACGTCGCGGATTCCTGCCTGCATGGCAGCCAGCATCAGTTGAGGATCAGGTTCCGCCACCAACACCAGGCTGATCTCCGGGTGCTGGAGGTCGAAGACGGTCGCCAGCTTCAGCGCTGCGGCTCCGGACACGCCCGGCCCGAAGAGGAGCACCTCCGGCGGCCCTCCCACGAGTCGCCGGAAGATATCCTCAGTCCCGCCGCTGAGTACCTCGGGCGGCATCGCTTGCACTTCTCCATGCATGGACCCCGTAACGGCCGACCGAATGCGCCGTTCGAAGTCCGGGACGGAGGTAATGACCAGGAAACGGCTCACCGGTACACCTCTTCCTTGGTGAAGACCAGCGGGTCGGACTCTTTCGCCTCGGCGGGTTCCTTGGAGAGCCAGATCTTGCCGAACTCGGCGGCGTAGACGATCTTGGCTGCCTCGCGATCCGTGCCGGCAAGCGTAACAAGCAACGCCCCCTGGGGAACCGTGGTTGCCTCATCTCCCCCTACGTCTTTCCCTGCGGCGGGTGCCCGCTGGATTCCGGTCACCAGGACCTTGTGCTTGACGAGCTTGGTCGTGCTGCCCTCGTCTTCGGTGCTGCCGCCAAAAGATATAAAGAATCCGACAGTGTCCCCGGCCTTGACCTTGCCGCCGATTACTCGCTGCGGTTCAAGCTGAATAGTGACCTCCTGCAGCCCCTCTGGGACCGGAACGGTGCCCGGAACCAACTCGTCGGGTGCCACCAACCGCGTCGACAGCAACTGCTCGCCGGGCTGGAGTTCCACCGACGTAACCGTTCCCTTATGGTCGGCCAGGCTGTTGACGGCGCTGGCCGGAACGGCCGAGGACGGAACTGCTTCCAACTCGACCACGTTTGTCAGGCTTTCGACCGGTGTTCCCGCCGGCACTTTTTTCTGGACGATTAATACATTTGTGGGTTGTAGCCCTTGTGCCGCTCGACGGTCCGCGTTCTGTACATACGTAACTAGCAGTACAGTGCCGATGACCGCGAGTAGCAGCGCCGCTATGCCCCCCAGCAGGCGTGCTTTCACTTCTGTTGCCCCCAATATTGTTGATAATTGTGTGGTGTTACTCCGTCAGTCGAACAACGTAGGCTCCCGCGTCAGGCCCGACACCGCTGTAGCCGGGTATGGATGTAACGTATTCAACAAACGTCCCGCGGATCGCCTTACAATCGCCGGGACCAGAACACGAGACAGCATTGGGGCCGGTCGGGTACTTTCCGCCGGCTGGGAAATTCCAGCCGGTAATCTCAAACGCGGCAAACTTTTCGATCAAATAGGCCCCGCCGCTGCCGGGGACGCCGTTGACATCATTGAATATTGGCAGGTAGATGGTGACGGTCAGGCCGTTCTGCAGATCCTGTTTCCATTGATCGAGCAGGGCGGCGCAGGCGCCGCCTCCTCCACCAGGGATGCTGGCCCCTGTACTGCTGGGTGCGTATTCGCCTACCGTGACGTCGGCTGCGCAGGTTCCCCCATCAGGGAGGAGCCATCCGAACCCTCCGGGCATCTCCAGACCGGAGGGACCGGTAGCCGCGCATGTCTCTGTTCCCTGATACTCGATCACCATGTTCGGCGTCGCGGAATCGAATTCACAGCTGGAGAACGCCATCGGAAAGCCCGTGGGCCCCGAGGCGGGAGGAAGCCACGACGCCGTTGCCGTGGCGCTGACTTCTGTGCTGGAGAAGGCCGGGTCCAGGACCTGGGCGAAGAACAGGGAGATGCTGTTCGGAGCCTGTCCCGCTTGGGATGCCCCGGCGACAACCGTTGCCGTGTTCGCGGCCGTGTCGACAGTAGTGCTGATGACGTTGCTGGCCCCATCGCCGGCGTTGGCATTGGTCAGCGGGGCCGCCAGAGGGGACCCGTCAATGCACGCTGCGTCGAGTTCGTCATTACCGCACGTCTTGGCAACAGACAGCGCAGCGGCGTCGGCACCGTTTTGCAGTTGCGCCCGTTCGGCGTACATCGCCCCGACATCTACGGCGAGGGCCGCAAAACCGAGCAGAGCAACCATCAGGATGCCGACGATGATTGCGACGGCCCCGTGCTCGTTGTCATTCGCCGTCGTTATCCTGCGCATCTCATCGCTCCTACTCCGCTTACGGTCCGCGGAAACATGCCGGCAAAATCCAAGAACCCTGTCATCGACCCGACCGTGGCCTGGACGGTGACAGTAATCTGGTCGGTGTCGGCGCAGCCGGCGCCGGGCACCATGGATGGTGTCACCGTCAGCGCCGGAAGGCCAGCCAGCGTTGGCGCCGTTGCGACGGCGTAGCCCAGTGGGGCGACTGTAACGTCGTCCGGGTTGACGGCCAGTTCACGGGCTGTCTCTCTGGCCGCCTGCGACATGGAAATATGCAGGTTGAAAAGATAACCGAATTCCATAATCCCTATAACGAGGAGAAGCAGGACCGGCAGGGTGACCGCCATTTCTACGGCGACGGCGCCCTTTTCGGAATTCCTTGACTTCACGATGCCCCCAACTGAAGTCGATAAAACTGGTTATGGTCTTGTTTTCGAAGTGTCGCGGCGGTTGGTTCTGCAACAGAACCAACCGCCGCGACGAGATCGGTTTTACGGCAATTTACCCTCGACCGTGGTGAACGCGGTGAGAAGATCCTTGCCGATGGTGGCGACAACGGCGATGATCACTGCAACGATCAGAGCCACCATAACGCCGTACTCAACGGCAGTGGCACCCTTCTCCTCGCGGGTCAGGCGATCGGTGATGGTGTGGAACATGGTCTGCATGGTCGCGTAGATAGCAAGCATTGGTTACCCCCCAATAGTTGTGAAAAGACACGGGAATGCCCGGTGTGTAATATCCAAGAATCCCCCTACGTGGTCCGGACTGGACCGCGATGGCAATACTGTGGCATCCAGTTCCGAGGATTTCAAGAGGTGGTTGGTGAAAAGATTTAGCTTAAGCATGTGGGGGCGCTAAACCAGAGAATTGGTGAAAAGTATAACCCGAACTGTTATTTATCGTATAACCAACAGCTCTTACGCCGAATGTGGGTCAGGTTAGAAAAGGTGCCAGGATCGCAGCCCCGACCATGGCGGGACCAAAAGCAGTTTCCGATCTTAAGGTAATCTTGCGCAAGAGCAACAGGATAAGAGCACCCAGAACGTTCAGTAGAAAGGCTCCAAGGAGCACGAAAAGCCAAGTCTGTATTCCCAGGTAGCCTGCGTAAAGTCCGATAACTGCTGCTAGTTTGACGTCGCCCATTCCGATTCCGCCTGGTTTGATGAGCGCCGAAATGAGATACACGGCAAACAGCGCGGCGCCGCCGGCTAACGCCAGCAGCATCCGCATCCAATCACCGTTGGCGATGGTTGCCACCACAAGGAGAACCACGGCTCCAGCCAGCATGGGGCCGATGAGTCGGTTCGGCAGCAAGTGGTGCCTTAGATCGATGGCGGACAACAGCACACCGGCAACGGCAAGCAGCAGGTATGCCGGCAGGGCCCAGCTACCCGCGAAGGCCAAGCCGAGGAGGCCTGCGCACGCGGAGGTGAGCACAGCCGTCGTTATTCGCCATGAGGCGGGGAGGGACGTGCGCTGCTCGAGTTGTGCGAGCGGGAAGGCGCACCAGCCAACAACGAGGCCAACCATGACGCTACCGATGGCGTAGGCGATCTGCAGGTCGTTGGAGTGCACATGCAGAGGCTAACCGCTTCGACTGCGTAGCGCGGGTAAGGGGGAGAGTAGGCGTCGCGTGTCGTTCGCCTGTGCGGAGGGTGGTTGCTTCCGGCGGTTCCCCCATAAGCCGCCGGAAGCATTTAACCGGTGATTCCGGATCCCCCAGCAGGTCCCTTGGACCGTGGGGATAACTCTTGCACGGTAGCCGCCGTCAGCTCAAGAGTTTCAGACGTCTGACTTCTTCAGCCGCTAGCGCGGTGTTACGCGGTCGGAGGGTAGAGCTACGCGGCCAGCGGCGTCAGTTCTGCCCGGAGCGGCCAGTCCTGGCCTTCCAGAATCACTTGGGCGCTGACGCCGGTGTGCACGTTGACCACGATCGGGGCCATCAGGTTCACGGTGGTGCCCGATTCGCCGGGGTTGGCCACCACCAGCACCATGGCGTCCTCCGAGACAGCGAGGTCCAGGGCGGCACGGTCGTCGTCGGAAATCACCGGCGTGTACTGGTTCAGGTAGGTCGCCGCGTCCAGGACGAACAGGCGCTTGCCCGGGTCGGCCACGGGCTGCAGGGAGTACAGGCCGGCCGCTCCCGCGATCTCGTCCAGCGTGAAGTCGACCAGCGGTGCCAGTCCCGGGGGAGGCGCGACGAAGGTCAGTGCGGCGCTCATCGCAGGAAGTCCATCAGCGTCGGCTGCAGTACGCGAGCCGTGACCTGCAGCGCCGCCTGATAGGCCATCTCCTGCATCTTCAGGTCCAGGATCACCTTTCCGATATCCGGATCCTCGATCCCGGAGCGGCGGGCTTCAAGCGAAACAGCTTCGTCCAAGTTCGTCTCCTGGGCTTTCAGGATCTGGGCGTGGCGGGTGCCGACCTCGGCGCGTGCGTTGATCACGGTGTTCAGCCGGGCGTCGATGGCGTTCAAGTCTTCGCTGACGCTGCCAGCGCCGTTGAGCTTTGCGATCATTGAATCAAGCAGCGCGAAAACCGACGGGTCCGTGCCCGTGGAATCGTCGCCGAAGACTGCAGCGGCGCTGGCATCAACGCGTACCGTCTGGTGTGCCCCGGGTCCGATGCGACGCTCCACCCCGGTGGCGCTCGGTTCCGTCACGGTGTACGGCGCGGTTGGGGGATCTCCATATACGTTCGGCTTGTCGGAGTTCCCGGCAAACACATTGCGTCCCAGGTACTGTGTCCGAGTCGCAGCCAAAAGGCTTTCCTTGATGCTTCCAAGCTCCAAGGCGACGGCCTCGCGTGCAGTTTGCGAGATGGAACCATTGGAAGCCTGGATCGTCAGATCGCGGGCCTTGTTGAGCAAATCGGTGACCGTGCCCAGCGCGGAGTCGGTAGTGGTGAGCCAGCCATTGGCGTCGTCGATGTTGTGCTTGTATTGCGCGTTGGCGCGCATATCGGCACGTGTGCGCATGGAATCGGCGGTGCCCGTCGGGTTGTCCGAGGGGCGGGCAATCAGCGACTCGCCAGCGGCCAACTCCTGCAGCTTGGCGATACGCGCCATGTTGTCCTGCAGGTTGCGCTGGGCGAAGCTGCTCATCGTTTGGTTAGTGACTCGTGAAATCATGGCTACCTCCCGACCAATCCGGTGCGGTTGATCAACGTATCGAGCATTTCATCAATCGCCGTCATCACTCGAGCCGCACCCTGGTAGGCGTGCTGGTATGTCAGCAGGTTGACGTTCTCTTCGTCCATGTCCACCGACGCGTTGGACAGTTGCAAGGTCTTGGCTGACTGGGACGCAATATCCGCGAGGTTGGACTGCTGCAGCTCCGTCTCCGCGGCTACACCGATTGTGGTGACGATGTTCTCCCAAACGCGGTCAGGGGAGCCGGCGCCGATGCCGAGCTGGGACAACTCGTCCGCAACGGAACCATCAAGAACGCCCTTGGCTGGATTGCCCGCATTGAGGGCGCCTACGGTCTTGACGGCAACGGTCAGACCAAGTGCCTTGTTAGGCAGCTCGGCATCGAAACTGAAAAACTCCGGTGCGGGGTCCTCGCCGGGCGCAGTCTTCGCGTAGACGCTGTTCACCGAGTCCTTCAACGTGGTGGCGAAAGTGTCGTAGCTGTTGGCGGCCTGCCGTAGCGGCCCATCTCCCTTAGCGTTGCCCAACATGGACAGTGCGCCCGCGATTTCACCGCCGTCGAGAACCACCGGCATGCCGGTCCGACTCGGACTCGCCCACTCGAGACGCACACCCTTTGTGCCGGAGATGTCCGTATCAGAGTCCCCCGTAACGGCGATTCTCTGGGCGCTGGAACCAGTGACAATCGCATTGCCGCCGATCAGGACATCCACCTGCCCGTCGCTGCCGTGGCGAACGGTGGCTCCGGTGAGGGTTGCCAGCCGTTCGGTCAGCAGGTTGCGGTGGTCCATCAGCTCATTGGCGGAACCGCCGTTGGCGACGGCAAAACGAATCTTCTCGTTCAGATTGGCTACCTGTGATGCAGTGCCGTTGACCTCCGCGGTCATGGTGTTCACGTCGGAGCGCAGGCGGGAGAACTGCTCGCGCACCTCTTGGTAACCGCGCTTGATCATGTTGGCCAGGATGTTCGCCTCTTCCAGCACCACCCCGCCGGCAGCGGCGTCATCCGGCCGGTTGGACAAGGCCTGCCAAGAGGCCCAGAACTCCTGAAGCTGCGTGGAGATGCCGTATTGGCCCGGCTCGCGCAAGGACACTTCCAGGCCGGACATCGTATCGGCGCGCACTGCAGAATACCCAGCGACACCGGCCGAGAACCGGACGCGGGTATCCAGGTGCATGTCGCCCAGCCGAGCAATCGCGTCCACCGAAACGCCCTGGCCGATCTGCACGCCGCCGGTCAGCAGTCCGGTGCGGTCGAGGGCCCCGATGGACGACGTACTGACCCGCTGACGGGTGTAGCCCTCGGTATTGGCGTTGGCGATGTTCTGGCCCACCACGTTCAAACCTTGACGGGCGGCCACCAGACCGGTGTACGCGGTGTTCAGGCCGCTGAAGGTACTCACTGCGAAAACCTCAGATCGTTGTGTCGAACAGCTGGGACCGGTTGCCCGAAAGCCCTGCCGTCCCATGCGAGTCGTAGGTCCCGGCATCGGGATTGAAATTGGCGAGCGTTTCCTGGGTGGACCGGGCAGCCGCACGCAGGAACTTCTCGTTCACGTCGCGCAGTTCACGGATCTGCAGGGTCAACTGTGTCAGTGCCTGCAGATGTCCCTTGAAGATCTCGCCCCACGGCCCCACCGGGGCCTGTTCGGTCAGCTCGCGTAGCGTGGCGCCTTCCGGCGTACCCCACTCCCGGGCCAGTGCGGTTACCTCCACCGTGCGGGCCAGGCCGGCGTCGCGGAGTCGCTCCAGAACCTGTTCCACCTCGCGGGTGGCGTGCTGCAGCCAGCGGGACTTGCCCGCCGTCAGGAGCAGCTGCTCCTCCTCGAGCTTGAAGACCAGTAATTCAAGAAGTTCACGTTCGTGCCACAGCATGGCGGACAGTTCATGGGCTCCCATGTCAGGCACCTCCCCTGGTTGATTCTGCGGACACAACCCCCGCGGGTCCGCGTCAAAAAGCCGCACTGGATGAACAAAAAGTAACGGCATGGCTACATCTCTATCTATCGGCCGCACAACCCCTTGCGTTAGGAGCGATTGATGATAGGTTTCACCAAGAGATGAATCGTTCTTTCGAGGCCGCACCCCTCGAATCATAAGGAAGGTTCGTCCGTATCTTTGGGCACGGAGGGGGACATGTCAGTGAATCGTGCTGACCGTAATGCGCTGGTGGTGGAAAACCTCCCGCTCGTCGGATATCTGGTCTCCGAAGTGTGTGCCAAAGCCACCCACCTCTCCCGCGACGACCTCGCCTCTGCCGGCTCGGTAGCGCTCATCACCGCCGCCGACGCCTTCAATCCGGATCTCGGCGTTCCTTTCGGCGCCTTTGCCCGCCGTCGCATCATCGGAGCCTTTGCCGACGAAATGCGGGCCATCGACTGGGCGCCCCGCTCCGTGCGCAAACGTATCAAGGAAACGCTGTCCGTCCGCGAGACCCTTACTGCCGAACTTGGCCGCTACCCGAGCGTTGACGAGCTTGCTGCCGCCCTCGGGGTTGACCGCGAGACCGCGGAGGCCGCCATGGACGATGCCTCCCGCACTGTCTCCACCCTGGATGACACAACGGCCGAATTCCTGGTCTCCGAGACGGCGTCGCCCGAAGGCTCACTCCTCACCGAGGAGCGGCTCGCATTCCTGAAGGCCGCAGTGCACCACCTTCCCGAGAAGATGCGGTACATCGTGGAGCAGATCTACTTCGAGGACCGCTCTGTCAAGGAAATCGCCGAAGAGCTCGGCGCTACCCATTCGGCCGTCTCCCAGCAGCGCTCCGAGGCTATCCGCCTCCTCCGGGATGGCCTGCATACTCACTATTCCGACGACGGCGGTGCCGGCTATGTGCCCGAGTCTCGGATTGCTCCTTTCCGCCGGAAGGCGTACCTGACCGCGCTGGCCGATCAGACCATAGGCGGGATTACACGTTTCGCCGCCACGCAGCCAAGGGCCGCGGTTTCTTGACCTGTTCGCAGTAGCCGGCCAATCGCGGCCCGCACCGCGAAAAATCCTTTGCACTTCTCCTAACGGATCCCCGTATTCCTCCGATAGCTACAAGTGCCAGCCCATGGACGGGCCGGTGAATTTGTACCATCTCATGGAGGAGTTTCATCATGGCTTTCGCCATTAACACCAACGTTGCGGCCCTGAACTCGTACCGCAACCTGTCGAACACCCAGAACGACATTTCCAAGTCCCTGGAGAAGCTGTCCACCGGCCTGCGCATCAACCGCGCTGCCGATGACGCAGCCGGCCTGTCCATCTCCGAGGGCCTGCGTTCACAGGTCAACGGCCTGAACGTTGCAGCCCGCAACGCCCAGGACGGCATCTCCGTCATCCAGACCGCTGAAGGTGCACTCACCGAGGTCCACTCCATCCTGCAGCGCATGCGCGACCTGGCTGTCCAGGCCGGTAACGATTCAAACAACCCTGCCGCCCGTGATGCGATCAAGACGGAAGTTTCCGGATTGACGGAAGAGCTGACTCGAATCGCAGGTTCCACCAACTTCAATGGCATCAACCTGCTCAATCGTGTAGATAGTGCTGGCGATGCGACGGCCACGCCGCCGGTACCTGCCACTAGCGCTACCCTCACGTTCCAAGTAGGCGCTGGTTCTACGACCGGGACTGATTCCGTTGATCAGATTGAAGTTGATCTGACTGCGGCGAATATCGATACGGTTGTGACGGCGTTGGAAAGCGCGTTCAAACTGACTGACACCGATCACGGTTTCTCCTCGGCAACACTGGCCGCCGGATCGATTAAGGCACTGGACGATCAGATCGCCGCAGTTTCCAACGCTCGTTCTGAGCTCGGTGCTGTACAGAACCGGTTCGAACACACAATCAAGCACCTAAATATTTCTGCTGAAAACTTGGCCGCATCCGAATCTCGTATTCGCGACACAGATATGGCCAAGGAGATGGCTAGCTTCACCAAGAGCCAGATCATGTCCCAGGCCGGCACCGCGATGCTGGCTCAGGCCAACCAGATTAACCAAGGTGTGCTGCAGCTCCTCGGCTAATCCCGGTAGCTAACGGCTGAATGCGGCCCGGCAGCGAGGCGAACGAATTGGACCTCACACTCTTCGCTGCCGGGCGTCAGCATCTCTTCCAGTAAACAGGCTTCTTTCAGGAGGAACTGGCGTGGCGTTTTCGATTGGCGGCATGGTCAGCGGTTTGGATACCGCAACCATGATTAACCAGCTCATGCAGCTGGAAGCGCGTCCGCAAGCACTCCTGAAAAACAAGGTTTCCAGCACCCAGACGCTGGTCAGCGCACTTCAAGCGCTGAACACGAGGATCTCCGACCTCGGGAAAATTGCCGGGGACACCGGCAAGGCGAACGCGCTAAGTATCTACTCTGCGACAAGCAGCTCTGAGAAGCTCAGTGTCTCCGTGAGCGAAGGCGCCACCGGCGGTTCGATGGATCTGGATATAGTCCAGGTAGCGCAAGCACAGACTTCAGTTTCCGCGCTCAAAAGTGAGTGGCCCGAGGACGCGAATGTCCTGACCATCGCCTTGAAAGATGGACAGGTCGACGTCCCTATCGCGAGCATGACACTTGCTCAAGTAGTGAAGGCGGTGAATGAATCGGGTTCCGGGGTCACGGCCATGAAGGTGGCGGCCGGAAGAAATCCGGATACCGGCGAGGAGCAGTTCCGGCTGCAGTTCTCGGCAACGGACTCCGGCACCGAAAAGACGTTCGGAATAGCTCTCAAACGAGCAGACGGCTCTATCACGGACCTCTTGGCGGAGCCTGGGTCGGCAACAATTCGTGAGGCCAGGGACGCTCAAGTAAAGCTATGGGCCGGAACAGAGGCAGAACAAAACATCTTCTCGTCGTCCAACACGTTCACAAACCTTCTGCCAGGTGTAAACGTCACTTTGGGCGCTAACTCGGTCCTCGGCGATAAGTCAACCATCACGATCACCCGGGACGACGAGGCCGTCAGCGCCAAATCCAAGGCGCTGGTTGACGGCTTGAAGGACCTGTTCGCCTTCATCTCCAAGAACTCCTCCGTGAACGTCTCCACGTCCACCGGGTCAACGACGACCAAGGGCGGGATCTTCACCGGGGACAGCAGCGTCCGTGACATTCAGCAGCGCATGATGACCGCTGCCATTAGTCCGATCGAGGGACGGTCGCCGTCGGAAATCGGCATCAGCGTCACCAAGGACGGCTCGATTGAGTTTGATGCCGACAAGTTCGGCAAGGCGATGAAGGAAGACTCCGCGTGGGTCGAGAAGGTGGTCCAGACGATCGCCGGTCGCGTGGCTACTGCTGCGACGGATGCCTCGGACAAGTACGACGGCGCCATCACCAAGCGAATTCAAGGCCAGGAATCACTGGTACGCAGTCTGAACGACCAGGTAAGCAGCTGGGACACCCGGCTCGCATCACGCCGCTCCACACTCGAACGTACCTGGGCCCAACTTGAAGTAACACTGAACGGCCTGCAGTCGCAGGGGGACTGGCTCAACTCGCAGCTGGCCACCCTGCCCTCATGGGGGAGCACGAAGAAATGACACTGACATACGGGCCGGGCTTCGGTGCCCAAGCCAAGCGCAACCAGTTCCAGCGTGACGCGATCATGTCGGCCACGCCGGCCCGGTTGCTGACCATGCTCTATGACCGGCTGCTGCTGGACCTGAACCGGGCAGAGGCCGCACAGCAGAACCAGCACTGGTCGGTGGCGTCCGAGAACCTGATCCATGCGCAGGCCATCGTGTCCGAGCTGATGTCCTCGCTGAAGACGGACGTGTGGGATGGGGGAGAGGGCCTGAAAGCGCTCTACACCTACACGCTGACCGCAATGATGAACGCGAACATCCACCGCGATGCTGCCCGGACCCGCGAATGCATTGAACTGCTGGAGCCGCTGCGCGAGGCCTGGCACGAGGCCGCCGGGCAGCTCCCGGCACAGCCCGCCCGTGGCGCCGGCCTCGGCGGCGAACTTGGCATCGCCTGACATGCCGGAGGACGAAGTTTCCGCGCTGGAGCGCTGGACAGCCGTGCTGGACCAACTCGAACTGGCTCTCGCCGAGGCGGCCGAGACCCGTGGCCACGCCAGCGGACTCACCGAAACGGCCGACACCGGGAGCCACGCCAGCGGACTCACCGAAACGGCCAACATCGGGAGCCACGCCAGCGGACTCACCGAAACTGCCGGCACCGAAGGCCAGGGCAGCAGCGCGCCAGCCGACGTTGCCGCACCCGGGGACAAGACCGATGAAGCTGCGGTGAGCAGCCCGCGCACCGCCGTCGCGCAGTGGAAGGCCCCGCAGGGGCTGGGACCGATTCCGGACGAGCTGGTGGAGCGGGCCACGAAACTGGCCGCGGCGCAGCAGGAAGTCATTCGTGAATTGCGCGCCGACATGCGACAAAACCGGCAGGAATCGGCGCTCTTGGACGCCGTCCCCACCCCCGGAACATCAGGGCGTTCCGTCTACCTAGACGTAAACGGTTAACCAATCTCAGGATTCACCTAACGCGCTCCCGTCTGCTGCCGATAACTGGATAGTGAGCACGGATCGCTCACCGAACAGGCCATGGATCGGCCGCCCACATGCCAGTAGTAAGACGGGTCTTTGCTGTGTTCGAATCTGTGACGGGGGCTGCCATGCAGAGCGCCCTGGACGGCCTCGCCATGCGCCAGCGTGCCATCGCCAACAACATCGCGAACGTCAATACCCCCGGCTACCATGCACAGCGCGTCCAATTCGAGGATGCACTGGCCAAATCGGTGGCCCGCGGGAACGGCAGCGCCAGCGCCACGATGGAACGCTCGCTGGAGCCCACCCGGTTGGACGGCAGCAACGTCAACCTGGACACCGAGACGCTCTCCAACATTGAAACAGTGCTGCGCTACCAGTTTGCAGCCCGTGCCGCGGAAAGTCCCTTCAGCGGCGTCCGCACGGCGATGAGGACCAACTGATGACTTTCGACGCCATTGGAATCGCCGGCACCGGCCTGACCGTCCACCGCAAGTGGCTGGACGCAGTCTCCGACAACCTTGCCAACGCGAACAACGCCGCCAGCACCGACGGCGCGGCCTTCCAGGCCCGCTACGTGATCGCCCAGGAAGGCCAGGACGTCTCCGGCGTGTACGTGGCCGGGGCCGAATTCGGCGAGGCCGAGGGCCGCATGGTCCATGAGCCCGACCACCCGCTGGCGGACGAGGACGGCTACGTCCGCTACCCGGACATCGACCTGTCCCAGCAGATGGGCAACCTGATCCTGGCCCAGCGCGGCTACCAGGCCAACGCGGCCGTGGTGGACCGGGCGAAGACGACCTACGAGGCCGCCCTCCAGATTGGACGCAACTGATGCCGCTGTCATCCATTCCGCCAATCCAGGGCGTGACCGGCACCGGCTATCTGCCGGCCGCCGAAGCTCCACAGGCCACCGACGGCGTCGGCTTCGCCACCTCCCTGACCGGTGCCATCGACAACCTGCAGCAGCTGCAGTCCACGTCCAATGAGCTGGCCATCCAGGCCGTCACCGGCGACCTGAACGACATCCACAACGCGACCCTGGCCTCCACCCGCGCCGCCGTGACGCTGGAACTCGTGGCCGCCGTCCGGAACAAGGGCGTTGACGCCTTCAACGAGATCATGAGGATGCAGGCCTGATGCCCGGCAAGGTCTCCTCCTGGTTCTCCAAGCTGGGCAAAACCGTCAGCGAGTTCACCGTCGCCCAGCGCACCATCGCGATCATCGGCATCGCCGTCGTCGTGCTCGGCATTGCCGCCCTGACGACGTGGGCGTCCAAGCCCTCCTACACCCCGCTGTTCTCCGGGCTGGCCGCGGCCGACGCCAACACCATCGTGGAGCAGCTGCGCACCGACGGCGTGCCGTACGAATTGACCAACGGCGGCGGGACCATCCTGGTGCCGGAGGAGAACGTCTACGACCAGCGGCTCAAGGCCGCCTCGGCCGGCCTGCCGAGCTCGTCCACCGGCGGCTACTCGCTGCTGGACGACATGGGCGTGACCTCCTCCGAGTTCCAGCAGTCCGTCACCTACAAGCGGGCCCTGGAAGGCGAACTGGCGTCCACCATCGAGGCACTCGACGGCGTCAAGACCGCTTCCGTACGCCTGGCCATCCCGGAGGAGACGGTCTTCGTCGCCGAGAAGGGCGAGGCTACCGCCTCCGTGTTCGTGGACACGGAAAAGACCACCCTGTCCGCCGACCACGTGCAGGCCATCGTCCACCTGACGTCCGCCTCGATCGACGGCATGAAGCCGGAGAACGTCGCCGTCATCGACGCCGCCGGCACCGTGCTCTCCGCCGTGGGCGTGGGCGCCACGGGTTCCGCGGACAAGCAGGCCTCCGACTACGAAGAGCGTGTCCGCGCCTCGGTGCAGAGCATGCTGGACCGCGTGGTCGGGCCCGGAAATTCCTCCGTGGTGGTTGCCGCGGACATGAACTACGAGTCCGCCGAGCGCGTGGAAGAGACGTTCACGACGCCGGACGGCGCACCGGCCCTGAACGAGTCCACGCAGACGGAAGAGTACGAGGGAACCGGCGGGGGAGCGGCCGGCGTGCTGGGCCCGGACAACATCGCCGTACCGGGCGACACGGCCGGCGACGGGACCTTCACCTCCGAGTCGGAGACCAAGAACAACGCGCTGAACAAGGTGACCGAGACCCGCGCGATCCCGGCCGGGGCGATCAATCGCCAGACCGTGTCCGTGGCCTTGGACGCCGACGCCGCCGGTGCCCTGAACGTCGCCAACATCGAGGGCCTGGTGACCACGGCCGCCGGCATCAACGCCGACCGCGGGGACGAGGTCACGGTCGAACTCGTGCCGTTCAACACCGCCGGGGCGCAGGAGGCCGCCGAGGCGCTGGCCGCAGCGCAGGCCGCCGAGGAAGCCGCGCGCCAGGCCGAGCTGATCCGCACCGCCATCATCACCGCCGGCATCATCCTGCTGGTGATCATCGCCCTGCTGGTCTACGCCCGCTGGTCCCGCCGGCAGAACCGCGAGCCGGTGGACCTGGGCGAGCTGCAGGATTTCCAGCCCGAGATTGAGGCCCCCCAGGACCTGCAGCTTCCCGCGAAGCCCATCATCGTTCCGGAACCGATCCCCGTGGTCACCGGCCCGAACACCACCGCGCTGGAGCTCGCCGGCCCGCCGGAGCTGTCTGACGAGCAGAAGGAAATGAACCGCAAGCGGGCGGAAATCGACGCCCTGGCCGCCCAGGAACCGGACAAGACCGCCGACTTCCTGCGCTCCCTGATGGATGACAAGCAGAACGCATGAGCGAGTTACTGACCACGTTGACCGGCACCCAGAAGGTGGCGGTTGTGCTGATGCAGATGGAACAGGCCCGGGCCGCCGAGGTCATGAAGCGCTTCAGCGAGGCCGAGGCCGAGCTGATCACGGCCGAGCTCGTGAGCATGGGCCGGGTGGATCCCGAGGCTGCCGAGGAGGCGTTCAAGGAATTCCACGACATGACGGTCAAGGGCCGGCGCCGGCCCCGCGGCGGCAGGGAGTTCGCCGCCGGGCTGCTGGCCGCCTCCTTCGGCGCGGAAAAGGCCGCCGGCGTGCTCGACCGGCTGGCCACGTCCATGGCCGGGAAACCCTTCGAGTTCCTGGATGACGCCGACCCCAGCCAGCTGATCACGCTGCTGAGCGGCGAGATCCCGCAGACCATCGCGCTGGTGCTCGCGCACGTGCGCCCGGAGCAGGCGTCCGCGGTGATCGCCGGGCTGGAGGATTCGGTGCGGCCGGAGGTAGCGCAGTGCATCGCAACCATGGGAACCGCGACCCCCGAAGCCGTGTCGATTGTGGCGGACACGCTCAAGGTGAGGGCCGGCGCCGTCGTACCCCGTCAACAGGTGGAGGTCGTGGGCGGCGTCCAGCCGCTGGTGGACATCATCAACCGCGCGGATATTGCCACCGAACGCGCGCTGCTGGAAGCGTTGGACGAACGCGACCCGGAGCTGGCGGAGGAAGTCCGCTCCCGGATGCTCACCTTCGAAGACATCACCAAGCTGGAACCGCGCGACGTGCAGCAGGTGCTGCGCGGCATCGAGATCGCGGTGCTCGCGGTGGCCATGAAGGGCGCCAGCGAACCGGTCACCGAGTTGATCCGCAAAAACGTTTCCGAACGCAACCGCGACATCCTCGACGACGAGATCAAGGCCACCGGCCCGCTGCGCATGTCGCAGATCGAAGAGGCGCGGGCGGACATCGTCCGCTCGATCCGCGAGCTCGAGGCCAGCGGCATCATCACGGTGCAGCGCGCAGCGGAGGAGGACGAATATGTCTACTGACGCCGCGTTCTCCAGGGTGAGTTTCCCCGAGCTGAACACCGGGGGCGGGGCCTTCGCCAAGCTGCGCTACACGGAGCTGCGCAGCGACGACTCGCAGGAAAAGGCGCTCGAACAAGCCAGGGTCCGCGGCCATGCCGCCGGATACGCTGCCGGCATGCGCGAAGGCTCCGAACTGATGCGCGAACGCCAGCTGGCGATGGAGCAGGACCACGCCGCCGCAATGGCGGACGCCCGCGCCCGCGTGCAGCAGGCAGTGGCCGCGTTGGGTGCGGCCACCCGTGCCCTGGAAGAACGCGCGGCACCCGTGCTGGCCGCCGCGCAGGACACCCTGGCCGCCGCGGCCATGGAACTGGCTGAAGCCATCCTGGGCCATGAATTGTCCGACGGCGCAGCCTCCGCCCGTTCGGCCCTCACCCGGGCAATGGCCGGGGTGGATGCCTCCCGCGTGCACACCGTCCGGATGAACCCGACCGACCTGACCATGCTGGCGCCGGAAATGCGCGAGCAGGCCGGCGTGGGCTTCAGCCCCGATTCGTCACTCGCGCCGGGGGACGCCGTCACCGAGTTTGCCGACGGCTTTCTGGACGCGCGGATCAGCACCGCGCTGGCCCGCGCCAAGGCTGCGCTGCTGGAGGCCCGGCAGTGACCGCCGTCGCCTGGCGCCCCCGCGCCGACCGGTTCACCGACGCGCTGGCAGCAGCCCGGCCCCAGCGCTATGGGATGGTGTCCTCGGTAGTGGGCCTCGGCGTCGAGATCATTGGGCTTGATTGCGCCATCGGCGACCTGGTGCTCATTGGCGACGGCCAGGGTGTCGAGGCCGAGGTCGTGGCCACCGGCCGGGACAGCATCCGCTGCATGCCGCTGGGCCGGCTCACCGGAATCAATACCGGCACCCCGGCCAAGGCCAAGGGAGCACCGGTGCTGGTGCCCACCGGCAACGGGCTGTTTGGCCGGGTGCTGGACGGGATGGGCCGGCCGATCGACGGCAAGGGGCCGCTGGTTTTCGACTCGCTGGTCCCGCTGGACAACGACACCCCGTCCGCCATGCACCGCGCGCGGATCGACACGCCCCTGCAGCTGGGCGTGCGCGTGCTGGACACGCTCACCACCGTGGGCAAGGGCCAGCGTATGGGCCTGTTTGCCGGCTCCGGCGTGGGCAAGTCCTCGCTGTTGTCCATGATCGCCCGCGGCACCGACGCCGAGGTCTCCGTGATCGCGCTGGTCGGGGAGCGCGGGCGTGAAGTCCGCGAGTTCCTCGAAGACGACCTCGGCGAGGCCGGGTTGGCCCGGTCCATCGTGGTGGTATCCACCTCCGACGAACCGGCCTTGATGCGGCTGCGCGCCGCCTTTACGGCCACCCGGATTGCCGAATCGTTCCGCGACCGCGGGGCGGACGTGATGCTGATGATGGACTCGCTGACCCGCGTGGCGATGGCCCAGCGCGAGATCGGCCTCTCCGTCGGCGAGCCGCCGGCCACCCGCGGCTATCCGCCGTCGACCTTCTCCCTGCTGGCCCGGCTGCTGGAACGCGCCGGCACCGCCGAAACCGGTTCGGTGACCGGGATGTACACGGTGCTGGTGGACGGCGACGACCACAACGAACCGATCGCCGACTCCGCGCGCTCCATCCTGGACGGGCACGTGGTGCTGGACCGCAAGCTGGCCGTCTCCGGGCACTACCCGTCCGTGGACCCGCTCGGCTCGATCTCCCGCGTGGCATCCAAGGTCAACAGCCCGGAGAACTCCCGCGCCGCGGGCGCAGTGCGCAAGGTGCTGGCGGCCCGCAAGGCCGCTCAGGACCTGCTGGACGTGGGCGCTTATCAGCCCGGTTCCAACCCGCTGGTGGACGCGGCCGTGCAGCACGAAGACGACATCAACCTGTTTCTGCAGCAGCGGATGGATGACCAGACGCCTGCCGCGCAGTCGTGGGAGCAACTGAACCGCCTTGCCCGCACCCTTGGAGGTATGTAGAGATGGCACGATCCTTCCCCCTGGCCGGGCTGCTGCGGCTGCGCCAGCTTCAGCAGGACCAGGCCGCCGGAAACCTCGCCGCCGCGAATCACCGTGCCCGCGAGTCCGGCGCCCGGGTGGTGGTTGCCCGCGACGAGTTGGGCGAGATCATGAGCGAAGTTTCCGATGCGGCCACGCTGCACGCCGTGGCCGCCGCCCGCTCCGCCTCGCGCAGCATGCTGGCCGATCTGGAAAACCTGGACCGGGCCCGGCAGAACGAGGCGCAGCAGGCACAGCAGGAGTTCCTCGCCGTGCGCAAGCAGTCCGTCGGCCTGGAGAAGCTCGAGACCCGGCACCTCGCGGCCGAGGCGTTCGAAGAGCTGCGGCGCGAGCAGCTGGTGCTGGACGAGCTGTCCACCGGCGCTCGGGGCGGCGACGGACGATGAGCATGACCGATACCCTCGGGCGGATCCAGCAGATCCAGTCCACGCTGACCCAGCTCGCCCAGCCTCCCGCCGCCGCGGACGCCGCGTCCCGCGCGACCGCGGGCAGCAGCACGGGCGGCACCACGGCAAGCGCGTTTGCCGACGCGCTGACGGCAGCAGCCCAGACCCCCGCGACCGGCGCCGCGTCCGGGACCGCCGCGACCGGGACCGCCGCCGAGCTGATCAAGGCCACGGAGAAGTACGTGGGCCTGCCCTACGTCTGGGGCGGCAACGACGCGTCCGTCGGCCTCGACTGCTCGTCCTTCGTGCAGCACGCCTTCCGCGACATCGGCATCGACCTGCCGCGCGTCACCTGGGACCAGATGAAGGAAGGCACTCCGGTGGCTTCCATGGCCGACGCCAAGCCCGGCGACCTGCTCTTCTCGTTCGACGGCGGCCACGTCTCCATCTACCTGGGCAACGGCAAGGCCATCGACGCCCCGCAGCCCGGCGACACCATTAAGGTCCGCGACGCCTGGGAGAACGACTCCAACCTCACCACCATCCGCCGCATCCTGCCCGAGGAGTCCTCTGTCCAGGCTACCGGCGCCGGCTCGGCTGTCAGCCCCGCCGGGTTGAGCGCCGACCAGCAGACCGCGCTGACCGACCTGATCGCCGCCGCGCAGCTCTCCACGTCCACCGGGTTGACCTCGATGCTCACCGGGCAGAACGGCACGTCCGGCGCGATCACCGCCATGCTCTCCGGCCAGACCGGCAACACCGGACTGGCCTCGATGCTCCCCGGCGGCCAGGGCACCAACGGTGCCGGACAGTTGACCGATCTGCTGGCCACCGCCCAGGCGGCCATGGCGAAGGGACGCACCGCATGAGCCTGCCCGTGAACTCCCTGCCCGTCACCCCGGCGGCCTCCGCCCGTTCCGGCGGGCCGTCCGCCCCGCGCTCCTCTTCTCCCCGTTTCGATGCCGCCATGCAGGATGCGCTGCAGCAAGGTTCCGTGGCTTCCGCCAAGCGCTCCAAGCACGACGGCGCTCCCTCCGCCGGGGGCACAACGACTCACGCGGGCGCCGCCGGGGCAGCCGGAGCCGCACGGAACGACACCGCCCGGGGTGCAGCATCGCTGCAGGGCACCGGCACGGCCGAGTCCGCCGCCGGTCCTTCCCGCGACGCTGCAGCGACTGATCCGGCAGCGGCAGTTGCTGGTCTCGGCGGCGTTCCGTCAACCTGGCCGCTCGCTGCCGGCCAGGGCCTCACCGCCGGCGATGCGACCAGCGCCGGAACTGCGATCGCCGAAGAAGGTGGCGAGCCAGGCCGGTCCCCGGTGCCAGATGGCGCCGCGACCGGAAGCCAGCAGGCCGCCGGAGCGGGCACTGCAATGGGCACCGGCATTACCGGCGGCTGGCCCGCCTCGGCCACCGGTGCCGCAGGCGGCGCCGGAGCATCCGCGGGGACCCTTAGCCCGGTTGGCCTGGCCGCCCCCCGCGCTGGAGCAGCCGCAACCTTGGCTGATGCCGCGGCCACCCCCGCGACCGGAGCCGGCGTCGCGCCGGCGGCCGCGACAGGCGACGCAGCGCAGAACCAGGCGGCGGGCCCACTCGCGCCAGCGGTTCCCACCCAGCCCGCAGCCCAGGCAACCGTTCCCACGCAGCCGCCCAGCGGCGTCGTGCTCCCCGCCCAACCAGCGCCGGGCGCTCCGGCCCAAGGCGGAGCCGCAGCGGCGCCGGCCGCGGCAGCCGCGGCCAGCGCGGTGCGCGGCGAGACCGAGCAGCTGCAGCAGGGCATTCAGGTACCGGTCGCCGCACAGCCGGTCCCGGTGTCCCAGCCCGCGGCCGCCGCTCCCGCCACAGCGCCCGCTCCCGTCCCGCCGCACCAGCAGTTGCCGTTCACCGCCCAGGTGGCACGCCCGCTCTTTACGCTCGCGCAGGCCAAGCCCGGCGAGCACGTGATGACCATCAGCGTGACGCCGGACAACCTGGGCCCGGTCACCATCCGCGCCCACGTGACGGGGGAGGGCGTCCGCGTGGAGCTCTTCGCGCCGAACGACGCCGGCCGCGACGCCTTGCGCGCCGTCATGGCCGACCTGAAGCGCGATCTTGCCGCCACCGGCCTGAACGCCAACCTGGACCTGTCCAACCAGAACCGCCCGAACGATGCGCGCCCCGGCATGCAGTTCGGTCCCGACGGCCGGCCCTCCGGCGGCCCGCAGGGACAGGAAGGCCGCCCCGGCGCAGCCACCGGAACCGCCGCCGATGCGGCCCCGGACACCACCGACCCATCCGCCCTGAGACGTCCCTACGGGATTTCGACCAGCCTCGACGTGCTGGCCTGAGACAAGGAGAACCATGCCCACCGACTCCGTCCCACCCGTTGGCTCAGTCGCCCCGACGTACACCACCCCGCCGGTCCGAGCACCGAAACAGACCATGGACGGCGAGATGTTCATGCACCTGCTGGTCACCCAGTTGCAGAACCAGGACCCCAGCTCGCCGATGGACACCAACCAGATGATCTCCCAGTCCACGCAGCTGGCCATGATGGAAAGCATCGCCACCATGACAACCACCAGCGAGGAGAACTTCTCCCTGCAGATGCGCGGCGTAGCCGCGGCGCTGGTGGGCCGCGAGGTCAGCTACTACGGCGCGGACGGATCCCTGGTCACAGGCACCGCCACCTCTGTGTCCTATGCCGGCCCGGTCCCGCAGGTGATCGTGGACGGCCGGGAGATCCCGCTGGATCTGGTTGCCGGCATTACCGCCGCCGGCACGCCAAGGGAGTCGGGTCCGGGTGAAGCGACTAACGACGTCGGTGCCTCCGCGGGCGATCCTGCCGCCAACGCCGCAGCCGGCGCCACCGGTACCACCGGGGGTGCCGCCGCCTAAGATGCTGCCCCCTAAGCCGGCTTGTGCCGCCACCGAAATTTCCCAATCACTGAATTACCCGTCCGTTCCACGATCCGAAAGGCGCTGATCATGCTCCGCTCGCTCTACTCCGGAATCTCCGGACTCCGCTCCCACCAGACCATGCTTGATGTCACCGGCAACAACATCGCCAACGTCAACACCACCGGCTTCAAGGCCTCCTCCGTCCAGTTCCAGGACACCCTGTCCCAGATGACCCAGGGCGCAGGCGGCCCGCAGGCCCAGGCTGGCGGCACCAACCCGGCACAGGTGGGCCTCGGTGTGCAGGTGGCCGGCATCTCCACCAACTTCACCCAGGGCTCCTCGCAGGCCACGGGCAAGGCCACCGACATGATGATCTCCGGCGACGGCTTCTTCGTCACCACCAAGGGCGGCGAGCAGCTTTACACCCGCGCCGGCGCCTTCGAACTCGATTCCATGGGGCGCCTCGTCTCCCCGGACGGGGCCATCTTGCAGGGCTGGATGGCCACCGGTGGAGCGGTAACCACGGGAGGTCCGGTCACCGCGATTGACCTCTCCCCGGACGCCATCTCACCAGCCAAGCAGACGACCGCAGCGGTGATGGCTGGCAACTTGCCCTCCGACGCTGCCGACAGGACCGAGCTGTTCCGCGACGTGGAGGTCTTTTCCGAAGACGGCACGAAGAGTACTTTGCAGCTGAAGTTCACCAAGGTAGTCGCTTCATCGGACTGGACTGTGACCGACGGGACTGCCACCGCGACCCTTAGCTTCGGAGCGGATGGCAAGCCCACGGCGGCTTCAGCTACCTCGTTGGCAGGCGGTATCCCGGTCAATCTGGCCACCATCACCGGTTACGCCGGACTGAGCACGGTGGCCTTCGACAGCCAGAACGGCCATGGGGCGGGTTCCTTGGAGTCCTTCACTATGTCTCCCAATGGGACACTGATGGGTTCGTTCAGCAACGGGACGCAGGCCGTCGTTGCCCAGGTCGCCTTGGCGAACTTCACTAATTCGGGGGGCCTCGAAAAGGCTGGCTCGTCGTCGTACCGTGTTACGGCCAACTCCGGCCAGGTCGAGCTGGGTACCGCCGGCACTGGTGGCCTTGGAACGTTGGCCGGTGGCTCGCTGGAAATGTCCAACGTGGACCTGTCCCAGGAGTTCACCAACCTGATCGTTGCGCAGCGCGGCTTCCAGGCCAACGCCCGCATCATCACCACATCCGATGAAGTGCTGCAGGAACTGACCAACCTGAAGCGCTAAACCGAAGGGTTATAACCATCAGTGAAGTGCAGCTGCCCGACCGTTCGCGGGCAGCTGCAGCGGCCGCCTGCACCGTTCACAGGCGGCCGCTTTTTCATTGCCAGTGGTTTCAAACCACGGTTTACGAGTTGTTTGAGTGGCGTGGCACTACTCCTACACAATGGCGCCTTTCGATGGCTATCGAATGTGTGTACGAATAAAATTGTGGTATGGCTCTTGCACCGTTGGACCGCACCGGGGAGATGGGAACATCCCTGGCCCAGGCGTTTGTCCTGCTGCAGGATGTCGCTGACCGCTTTCCCGCCGAGTCGGCATCTTTGTGCACCCGGGACCTGGCCAATACGGTAGCGGCGGTCGAGGACGTTTCGAAGCTGGTGGAGTTCCTGCAGGCCGCCGGCGCCCAGGCCGTGGAGCGGGCGGACATCGCCGCCAACGGGGAACACGCGACGGCGCCCAGACCCGGACCCGGCGCCGGCACAGGCGCCGATGCCGGAGCCTGTGCCGGGGCGGGGGA
>NZ_JBNHHW010000008.1:0-186425 GCF_059092625.1 Arthrobacter sp. Y3221114 | reverse complement strand
CCCCGCCCACCATCTTACTTAGCGGCGTTCGAAGGCCTTCTTGACCAGAACATCCTGCTCCACGGCGTGGCGCTTGGCCGAGCCGGTGGAAGAGGCACCAGATGCCGGTGACCGCGTAGCCCATGATCAGGCCAGCCAGCGCGAGGGTACGGCCGGCACGCTCCTTGCCCAGCGCGATGTGGCCGAACACGATGGCCAAAACCTGCGGGACCAGCATGAAGCCGAACGTCACCACGGAGACGATGCCCAGCACCAGCGCCGCAATGCTCAGGCCCTTCGGCTCGGCCTGCGGCGTGTAGTACATCGGCTGGTTGTAGTCCGGTCCGCCGTACGGCTGCTGGCCGGTGTACGGCTGCGCGCCGGGGCCCGGCTGGTACGAGTACGGGTTCGCCGCTTCGGGCAGCGACGGCGGCTGGGGCAAGGCTTGGCCTGCGTTGGGATCCGTGTACCACCCCGGGTGCTTCGGATCGTTGAAAGGCGGCCTATTCTCCGTGCCGGACATAATGTTGATTCCCCCTGGGATTGATTCGCTGCTGCGCGCAGCTGCGGTGCTGCTTCCAGTCTAGGCGCGCGGGAAGATCGACGGCCATTGGGTCGGATCCGTCACGGAACCGCCACGGATCCGTGGTTTTTTGGCATGCTGGAGGCATGGCAAACCGTGCGGGCACAGTGGCCCTTCCCAGCGACCTTGTTGACCTGACCGCCTTGCGCGACGCGTACCTCGACGTCAAGCCCGATCCGGCCGACCCGTCCCAGCGCGTGGTTTTCGGTACCTCCGGGCACCGCGGCTCCAGCCTGAAGGCGTCCTTCAACGAGGACCACATTGCCGCCATCACGCAGGCGATCGTGGAGTATCGCGCGGGGCAGGGCATCGCCGGACCGCTGTTCGTCGGGAAGGACACGCATTCCCTCTCGGACCCGGCCCAGGACACCGCCCTCGAGGTACTGGCCGGAAACGGCGTCTCGGCGCTGGTCGATTCCCGCACCGGGTGGACCCCGACGCCGGCGGTCAGCCACGCGATCCTCACCCACAACGCCGCCCATCCGGATGCCCAAGCCGACGGGATCGTGATCACACCCTCGCACAACCCGCCCGGCGACGGCGGCTTCAAGTACAACCCGCCGCACGGCGGCCCCGCGGACTCGGATGCCACCGGGTGGATTGCCGCCCGCGCCAACGAACTGCTGGAGGCCGGCCTGCGCGGGGTCAAGCGGATGACAGTGGGGCAAGCCCGGTTCTCGGGGGCCATCGGGACTTACGACTTCCTGGGCGCGTATGTGGACGACCTGCCGCAGGTGCTGGACCTGGACGCCATCCGTTCCGCCGGCGTGCGGATTGGCGCCGACCCGATGGGCGGGGCCTCGGTGGACTACTGGGCCGCCATCGCCGAGCGGCACCGTCTGGACCTGACCGTGGTCAACCCGGCGGTGGACCCGCAATGGGCGTTCATGACCCTGGACTGGGACGAGAAGATCCGGATGGATTGCTCGTCGCCGTCGGCGATGGCCTCGCTGATCGACGCCGTGCGCGGTGGCGGCGCCGACTTCGACATTGCCACCGGCAACGACGCCGATGCGGACCGCCATGGAATCGTCACCCCTGATGCCGGGCTGATGAACCCCAACCACTACCTTGCCGTGGCCATCGACTATCTCTACAGGCACCGGCCGGACTGGCCGGCCGGTGCGTCCGTGGGCAAGACGCTGGTGTCCTCCTCGATGATCGACCGGGTGGCGGCCGGCCTGGGCCGGCAGCTGGTGGAAGTTCCCGTCGGCTTCAAGTGGTTCGTGCCCGGACTGCTCTCCGGCGAAGGCGTTTTCGGTGGCGAGGAGTCGGCCGGGGCCTCCTTCGTCCGGTTCGACGGCAAGCCGTGGTCCACGGACAAGGACGGCATCCTGCTGGCGCTGCTGGCCTCCGAAATCATGGCCGTGACCGGAAACTCGCCGTCCGAACTCTATGCAGGGCTGACCGAGAAGTTCGGGGCGCCGTCGTACGCACGGATCGACGCGGCGGCGACCCGGGAGCAGAAGGCAGCGCTGGCGAAACTCTCCGCCGCCGACGTGACCGCCACGGAACTGGCCGGCGAGGCGATTACCGCCAAGCTCACCGAAGCGCCCGGCAACGGCGCACCGATAGGCGGGCTCAAGGTCACCACCGACAACGCGTGGTTCGCGGCCCGGCCATCGGGCACGGAAGACGTCTACAAGATCTACGCCGAATCCTTCCGTGGCCAAGACCATCTGGTGCAGGTGCAGGCGGAGGCCAAGGCGATCGTGGACGCCGTCATCGCCTGACATCGTGCCACGGGCGGCCCCCGCCGCGGCTGCGAACGGTCAGCACGACACGGTACCGCTGTTCCGGCGGTAGGATGTCTCCCGGACATTTTCCCGCTGACTCCCCCGAAGAGGCCCACCATGAGCACGCCTGCAAAGTCTTCCCCGTTCCGTTGGGCCGTGCATGGCGACGGCAAGAACATTTCACCGGGCACGGTAGTCGGACCCCAGGAGCGGCTCACCTGGCCGCGCACCATCGGCGTCGGGGCCCAGCATGTGGTCGCCATGTTCGGCGCCACTTTCCTGGTTCCGCTGCTGACCGGATTCCCGCCATCCACCACGCTGCTGTTCTCCGGAGTGGGCACGATCCTGTTCCTGATCATCACGGCAGGCAGGGTGCCCAGTTACCTGGGCTCCAGCTTCGCGTTCATCGCCCCGATCGGCGCCGCCATGAACCAGCACGGAATGGGCGGAGCGCTCGGCGGCCTCATCATGGCCGGTGCCTTGCTCTTCCTGATCGGCGCGCTTGTGCACAAAGCCGGCACGCGCTGGATCAACGTGGTGATGCCGCCGGTGGTCACCGGCGCCATCGTGGCGCTGATCGGGCTCAACCTGGCGCCGGCCGCCAAGCAGAACTTCGAGAAGGGGCCCGTGACGGCGCTGGTCACCGTCGTCGCCATCCTGCTCGTCACGGTGTTGTTCCGCGGGCTGCTGGGCAGGCTGTCCATCCTGATAGGCGTGCTGGTCGGCTACGTGGTGGCCATCCTGCGGGGCGAGGTGGATTTTTCCAAGATCAATGACGCGGCCTGGATCGGTCTGCCCGAGTTCCACGCGCCCGAATTCCACATCTCCTTGATCGGGCTGTTCCTCCCCGTGGTGTTGGTACTGGTGGCAGAGAACATCGGCCACGTGAAGTCCGTGTCCGCGATGACCGGGCAGGATCTTGACCCCGTGACTGGCCGCGCACTGATGGCAGACGGACTGGCGACCGTGCTGGCCGGCAGCGGCGGCGGCTCCGGCACCACCACCTACGCCGAGAACATCGGCGTGATGGCTGCCTCCAAGGTCTACTCCACCGCCGCATACTGGGTGGCTGGCATCGTCGCCGTCCTGTTGAGCTTGCTCCCGAAGTTTGGAGCCGCCATCGCCACCGTTCCGGTCGGAGTCCTGGGCGGTGCCGGCGTCGTCCTCTACGGCATGATCGGCATCCTCGGGGTGAGGATCTGGGTCCAGAACCGGGTGAACTTCGCCAACCCCATCAACCTCTCCGTGGCCGGGGTTGCCCTGGTGATCGGCATTGCCAACTTCAAATGGACGGTGGGCGAACTCCAGTTCGAAGGCATCGCGCTGGGATCGGCAGCGGCACTGCTGATTTTCCACGGCATGAGTGCGGTGGCCCGCTGGCGCCACACCGAGCCCGTGGATTCCGTGGAAGACCAGGGCGTCAGGCCGTCCAAGCTCGGCTGATCAACCCGCACGGCAGCCACCTGTTTGCGCGGCCGGGCCCAGGACCGCCGCGCCCTAGACCGTGGGGACCCGTGGGGCTAGCGTTGCAGGCATCGCTCCCGCGGCGTCCGGTCCGGGGGATGTCACGAGGAGGAAAGCATGGCCAACCACGTCTACAACGTCACGGAAATTGTGGGTACGTCCCCCGACGGGATCGATGCCGCGGTTACCAATGCCATCGCCGAAGCCTCCAAGACGCTGCGCAACCTCGACTGGTTTGAAGTAAAGTCCGTCCGCGGCCACCTCAGCGAAGGCAGGGTCGCCGACTGGCAGGTGACCATCAAGCTCGGTTTCCGCCACGAAAGCTGACCGCGGCGGACTGGCTGCCGCCAGGCGTCCGGCGGACAAGGCGGGCGGGACCTGCATCCGGCGGGGCACGGCGGACGGGCCCGCCCGTCGCCGCGGGCTGCCCTCCCCCATTGTGCCGGGGTGGATGTGGTGGTGTGCTTGACCCATGAGCCAGCAACGTGATGAAGACAAATTGCCCGACGACGAGCATCTGCGCGACGACATCGGCGTCCCGGGGCCGGAGAACGACTCTGCCGCGAAGTTCGACGGTGAGCATTTCACCTCCAGCCTGCTCAATGCAGGGCAGCAGGTACCCGGCCTGAGCCCGGACGGCGAATACCGCCAAAGCGAGGACCCGGAGTACGAGAACGAACCCGGACAGGACGGCTTCGTTCCCCCCTCCGCCCCAACCGAGTAGCACGGCCGCGGCAGCGCCACCGCCGCATCCGTAGTCGCCGGGCCAACCGGCCGGCGGTGCGCCGGCCGGGGCTGGCTGCCGTCCTGGCGGTCGCCGGCCGAACAGCCCCGGTGGCCGTCAGGCGCCGTCGCCAGTGCTGCCGCGCCGGGCACTGCCCGCGGCGCGGTAGGCAAGGACCGTGGCCGCTATGGCCAGCCCGACGGCGATGATCCCGCACGGGTTGCACAGCGCGGTGGACATTCCCAGGGCGGACGGGCCGGCCAGCAGCGACATGATGGACGCGCCCCCTCCGGCGCCGCCGCCGAAGTCCGGTACGGTGAAACCGAAGGCGAGCGCCAGCAGCCAGGCCAGCGCCGGCACCACGGCGGCCCGCACCGGGAGCAGCACGCCCCGGCGCGCGGCCTCAATCAGCTTCACGCCGGTCAGCAACAGCAGGACCAGCAGCACCGGGCCCAGGCTGATGCCCAGCCAGAGCACCATCTGGCCGCCGATGCCAAACAGCACCCGTCCGGCCACCACCCACAGCGGCACCAGCACCGCCATCGGAAGAGCTAGCCACAGGACCAGGGTGCGGAGAAAGCCTTGGCGGACGGCCGAGGGCGGCGGGACGACGGTACTGCTCATGCCCTCATGATAGGCGTGGTCCTCGGGCTCAAGCCCCTTCGAGAGCCTGCTGCGTGGCCAACGTGACATAGCGCGCGGCCTGGGCCATAGCCTGTTCCCGGCTGCCTGCCGCCTCGACCACACTGGCGGCCGCGTGCACGCCGTGTTCGGCCAACTGGTCCGGCGCCAGATCGATCTGCCCGGCAACGACGACGGCGGGGATGCCCCGTGCCTGGGCACGCCCGGCGACGCCGAGCGGCGCTTTTCCGAATTCAGACTGCCGATCCAGCGTCCCCTCGCCGGTCAGCACCAGGTCTGTATCCGCCAAGGCAGCCTCAAGCCCCACCAGATCGGCGACGACGTCGAAACCCCGCTCCAGCCGCACACCGGCCAGCGCCATGAAACCGGACGGGAAGCCGCCTGCCGCGCCGGCGCCCGCCACGTTCACGTCGCGGCCGGTTGCCTTCAGCAGCAGCTGGGCCCACCGCTGCAGCGCCTCGTCGAGCAACCGCCGCGAGACCGCGTCGGCGCCCTTCTGTTCACCGAAAGCGTGCGCCGCCCCGTCGGGGCCGTACAGCGGATTCGAGACGTCGGCTGCCACCCGGAGCACGGTCTCCGCCAAGCGCGGGTCCACGCCGGAGGTGTCCAAGTGGTCCGCGGTCGCCAGGGCGGCGCCGCCGAGCAGGACTTCGGCGCCGCCGCCAGTGAGGATCTTCAGGCCGAGTGCGCGGAGGGCGCCGGACCCGCCGTCGGTCATGGCGGAGCCGCCGGCCCCCAGCACAATCTCGGTGGCGCCGGCATTCAGCGCCGCTTCAATCAGCTGGCCGCACCCGTAGGAATGGGCCGTGAGCGCCGACTGCACGCTGGGCTCGGTGAGAAGCAATCCTGACGCCCGCGCGGTTTCGATGACGGCAGTCTTGCCGTCCGGCCGCTCCAGCAGGGCCCAGGATGCGGTGACTTCACGCGCCAGCGGACCAACTACGCGCTCGCTGTGCTCGGTGGCACCGGCAGCGAGGGCCGCCTCCAAGGTGCCCTCTCCGCCGTCGGCCACCGGGAGCAGCTGCACGTGGGCGTCCGGGTAGACCCGCAGCACACCTTCGGCCATTGCGGCAGCCGCCTCGGCAGCCGACAAGGTTCCCTTGAACTTGTCCGGTGCAATCAAGACCTTCATGCAGACTCCCTCTGCGGCCAACTGCCGCGCTCAGCCATCACTTCGGCCAGAATATCCGCGCGGTCGGAGACTATTCCATCAACTCCCAGTGCGAGCAACCGTTCCATCTCTGCGCGATCATTGATGGTCCACACGTGCACCTGCAGGCCGGCGCGATGGCAGCGCCGCACGAACCCCGGCGTGACCACTGCAAACGGACCGTACTTCACCGGCACCTGCACCGCGTGCACCCGGGCCAGCCGCGCCAACCAGCCGGCCAAACCTACATACCTCAACAGGTATATTGCCAACGTTGCATATAAGCCGCCGGAGCCGGCCACGGGGCGGCTCAGCCCACGCAGCACGCGGAGGCGGCGCCGGTCGGAAAAGGATGCCACCAGCACCCGGTCGTGCGCGTCGTAGGCTTCGATCAATCGGGCCAATTCGTCGGCGGCCGCCATGTCCTTGACATCCACGTTGAGGTTCACGTCGGGCCAGGCTGCCAGCAACTCCTCGAACGTGGGGATCGGCTCGCCGGAAATCCGCACCTGCGCCAGCTGGCCGGCCGTGTGCGCCGCCAGTTCCCCGCGGCCGTCGGTGGTACGCTCCAGCGTCGGGTCGTGGAAGGCCACCAGCACGCCATCGCGGGTGGACCGGACGTCGGTCTCCAGGTAGGCGTAGCCGAGACCGACCGCCGCGCGGAACGCAGCCATCGAGTTCTCCCGCCCGTCCAACGAGAAACCCCGGTGGGACATGGCCAGGGGCCGGCCCTGCCCGGAACCGGGAAACGTAGGATTGAGGTACGGGCTGGCGCTGCTCACAGTCGGTACTCTACCGGCCCCGCCACGACCGCCGATGAGGAGGAACCGATGCGTCTAGCCGTGGTGCAGGCTGCCGGGCTACGCGGCGATGGGGCGCGGGTGCGATGCCGGCGCTGGCTGGAACAGGCCGCCGGGCTGGGTGCGCAGCTGCTGGTGCTGCCCGCGGGGTTCGCCCCGGACTTCCGCCGCGAGCTGGGCAGGCTCGCGGCGCGGCATCGGGTCGCAGTGGCGGCCGGCGCCATCGGCGAGGGCAACAGCGCCGAACTCTGGCTGTTCGACGCGACCGGCGACCTCCAAGCCTGCACCGACGCTGCCGCGGTCGTCCCGCTGGACGGGCTGCTCATCGGCCTGGCTACGGAGGACGACGCCGGCGCGGTCGCTCCGGGCACCGGCAGGTCCCGCCGGGCGGTCTCCGACGACGGCGCACAACTGCTCTTGGTGCCCGGCGGCAGTAGCGGGCGGGACTGCTGGTTCCGTGCACTGGCCCTCCGCGGGGCATCCGCTCCGGCGGTGGCCTGGAGCGGGCCGGGCCGCAGCTTCATCGCCGCGCCGGACACGGGAGTTGCGGCCGAGGCCGGCCCGTATGAGGAGCTGATCGTTGCGGACGTGGATCCGCCCCGGCGGAACCGGAGCGTGGGCCCCAGCTGGTTTGCCCGCCGGTACCTGGCCGAGCGTCCGGAAACCCGGCGCCAAGCGGCGCCTGCCGGAGCGGTGCAAGGCTCCTGAGCCGGGCCCGGGCAGCGGTCACGCCCCTTGCGGTGCCTGCCGCCGGCCCGCCAGCCGTTCCTCGATCACCTGGGCGACGCCGTCCTCGGCAAACGCCGGGGCGCGGAACGGAGCTGCTTCCAGGGCGGTGCGGTGGCCCGAGGCCATGGCGTAGCCGGCCCCTGCCCACCGCAGCATCTCGATGTCGTTCGGCATGTCGCCGAAGGCCACCACGTCCTGGGGACCAATGCCCAAGGAACCGGCGTACTCGGCCAGGGTCACCGCTTTGTTGAGTCCCGGCCGCGCCATTTCCAGCAGCGGGTTGCCGGGGGCGGAATGCGTCACCGCGGCCAGATGCCCCACCGCCGGGGCCACCTCGGCCAAGAAGTCGTCGGGGTCGATGTCCGTGCCGCGGGCCAGCAGTTTCACGACCGAGTCGGTGCCGCGCAGGCTTTCCGGCAGCAGTTCGGACGCAGTGCCGTCCAGAAGTTCCACCGAGCCGGGCTGCAGGAAGTTCGGTTCCAGCAGGAAACCCTCGGTGGTTTCCGCCGCGAACGTCACCGCCGGATGCAGGCCGAGGATGATTCGGCGCACCTCGAGGATGTTCGCGTAGGGCAGCGTCTGCGCCGAGAGCACGCGCTCGGACACCAGGTCGTAGACCACGGCGCCGTTGGAGCAGATCACCCGGCCGCGGTGGCCGATCTGTTCGGCCAGCGGAGTCAGCCAGCGCGGTGGCCGGCCGGTCACGAACACGATCTCAACTCCCGCGGCCGCGGCGCTGCGGAACGCCCGGACGGTGCGGGGGCTGATTTTGCCGTCCCGGCCGATGATGGTCCCGTCGAGGTCGCTGGCGATAAGGCGCATTGCACCAGTCTAGGAGTCTGGCCGGCGGCGGAGGGGGCGCTAGCCCAGCTCGTCGCGGCGGGGCGGATTCGCCCCTGCCCGGGATACCGTGACCGCCGCCGCCCGGGCAGCGTGCGCCATCACGTCTTCGAGGGTGGAGGATGCCATGTCCCGCAGCTTCTCGCGCCGGGCGGAGCCGGAGAACCCTGCGTTCAGCAGCGCATCGAGCAGCCCCGACATATACGCGTCGCCGGCGCCCACGCTGTCAACGACCACGGCCGCCGGTGCCGCGACCTTGGCCGTCCCGGCACGGACCGCTCCCCAACTGCCCTTCGCCCCGTGCGTGACCACCACGGCGGCCGGCCCCTGCTTCAACCACGCGCGGGCCGTGTCCTCGACGGCACGGTCCGGGTACAGCCACCGAAGGTCTTCATCGGAGGCTTTGACCACGTCGGCCAGCACTACGAACTTTTCGGCCTGCCGCCGGGCGAAGTCCCGGTCGGTGATCAGCGTAGGCCGGCAGTTCGGGTCGTAGCTGACCAGGGCCCGCGGATGGGCCCGCTGGACGGTCCTGAAAACGGTGTGGGCGCCCGGCTCCAGCATGGTGGCGACGGAGCCGGTGTGCAGCCAAACCGTCTCGTCGAGCAGCCGGGGCCGGGCCTTGTCGAGTTCCGGCAGTTCCCAGAGCAGGTCGAAAGAGTAATGGGCCGCACCGGTGGGGTCCAGGGTGGCGGTGGCGGTGCTGGTCGGCGACGCATCCGGACCCAACGGCACCAGCACGGAGTTGCGGCGCAGATGGCCGTGTACCAGGTCCCCGAACTGGTCCTTGCCGTACCGGCCGACGAACTGGACCGGGTGGCCCAACCGGGCCAGGCCCACCGCCACGTTCATCGGGCTGCCCCCGACATGCATGCGCGGCGGCCTCGTGTCGGAGCGGACTACGTCCACCAGCGCTTCGCCTATGACCGTGAGCACAGTGCCAACGTAGCAGAGCGCCGACGGTTGCGGCACCGGCTCAGCCCAGGCGGGCCAGCACCCCGCGGATGCGTGCAAACGCAGCAGAAGCAGGATCGATCAGCGCATAGTGGTCCCCGGGAACGGGCACCAGTTCGGCCGTCCCGCCGGCAGAGCGGGCGGCGGCGACATAGTTCCCGGACAGCTCCCTCGGCACGTCGGCGTCCTGGTCGGCGTGGAAGGCGTAGACGGGGACCGGCAACGGCACGTTCCGCATGGGATCGGCGAGCCGGTAGGGATCCGCCCCATCTGCGTCCACACCCTCCGGCCGACCGAGCAGGTTTTCGACCGCACCGTCGCTCACGCGCAGCTCGTGGGCGCGCGCCACATCCAGTACCCCGGACTGGCTGAGCACCGCGTCGAACTCCACCCGCGGGGCCGCGCCGGGCACCCGCAGGCCGGAGGCCTCCGACGGCAACCGGCCCCGTCCGGCGGCCCACACCGCCAGTTGGCCCCCGGCCGAATGGCCGAGCCCCACCACGCGCTCGCGCGCGAATCCCGACTCTTGCGCCACATCGGCGAGCAGGTCGATGCCGGAGGCAACGTCGTCGAATGTCTCCGGCCAGCCGCCGCCGTTGCCTACGCGCCGGTATTCGACATTCCAACAAACCCAGCCGCGGCCGGCGAGGTCCCGGGCCAGCGGGCGTCCGAGTTCGGCACCATAGGCGGCGCGCCAGTACCCGCCGTGGATAATGACGACGACGGCGGCGTGCCGGCGCCGGGCGGGCATGTACAGCTCCGCATACTGGCTGGGATCCGGGCCGTAGCTGTGCCGGGTACACTCCATCCCTGCACTTTAGCCCGCTGCTACGGCGCCCCGTTGGAGACGCTGTCTTCCACCTCGTCCGAGCCTTCCGCGTTGCCTTCGCCGGGCATCCCCGCCACGGTTGTCCCGCGGTGGTTCAGCTTCCACGGCGCCGGCACCAGGCGCCCGCCGGCGGAGGCGCGCCCCTCCAGCCGGTCGATCAGCAGGTCCACCACGGTGCCCACCAGCGGCTCGGGCCCTACCGAGCTCAGCGGCGGGTCGGAGTGGTGCCCCAGATCCGAGGTGTCCACGCCGATGATTTCCATCTCCTCCGGGATCCGGAGTCCGGCCGCGGTAGCGGAACCGGAAACGCACAGGGCCTCCAGGTCTGCCGTCGTGAAGAACGCAGTGGGCGGATCGGCCAACTTCAGCAGCGCGCCGGTCTCCTCATAGGATTCACGCCAGGACCCATGCGTTGCACGTATCAGGTTCTCGTCCAGCTCTGCACCGAGGTCGGCCATCGCCTGCCGGAACAATCCCAGCCGGGTACCCCGGGGGCCCGGAGCGGGCCCGCCCCGGTGCAGCACGGCGATGCGGCGGTGCCTGGCAGCAAGATACGCTGCCGCCTCGGCGATGCCGACCTCTGCGTCCACTGACAGCACGTCGAAGCCGTCAGGCTGCAGGAACTGCGACACGACCACCTGCGCCACGCCCCGGTCGGCGAGATCGCGCAGGGTGTGGTCTTCCTCGGGCGTTTCCGTGCTGAAACCCAAGATGGCCCCGTCCGCGCCGCCGGAGAGCATGAAGTTCCGCCAGGCCTCCTGGCCCAGCAGGACCACCACCCGGTACCCGTGCTCCGGCAGCACGCGGTTTGCAACCTCCGCCAGCTGCCGGTCCCAGGCCGAATCCAGGTTTTCCACCACGACGGCCACGGTGTCCGTCCGCCCGCGGCGCATGCCCCGGGCGGCGTGGTTGGGCACATATCCCAGCGACTTGGCCGCCTCGATTACGCGGGCCTTGGTCGGCTCGCTGATCCTCGTTGAACCCCCGTGCCGGCCGGACAAGACGTATGAGACTGTTGCCAGCGAGACTCCGGCCCGCTCGGCAACGTCGCGAATAGTCGGCTTAAATGAACTCCCCATGATGCGGTTCTGCCTTCTTCCCCAAGAAACATCCCCCGAAACTTCCCCCCAGAAGTTCCCCTTGGTAAAGACTAACGATTCATCGGCAGAATGATAGGGGTAGGGTAAAAATTTTTGAGCGGCAGCTCCGCGCGTCAGGCCTCAAGTTGCGGGATTTCGACCACGACATCCGACGGCTTCTTGTCCGGCCGGAAGCCCCGCCAGACCGGGTGGCGAAGCTTTCCGGATCCGGTGCGTTCGCTGAACTGGACCTCGCCGACGAGCGCGGGCCGCACCCAGTGCGCGTCGGAGGCGTCGGCCGACGGCACGCCCTCCAGCGGCGGGGTCTTGCGTGACATCTTCTTCAGCCGTGAACCGATCTCGGCCAGTTCGCGCTCCGTCAGGCCGGAACCGACGCGGCCGAGGTAGCTCAGCTCCACGCCGTCGGGCACGGCCACCAGCAGCGAGCCGACCTTGCGGGCGCGCGAGCCTTTGCCCGGCCGCCAGCCCACAATGACCACTTCCTGCGTCAGCTGGTTCTTGATCTTGATCCAACTCCTCGTCCGTAGGCCCGGCGCGTAGTTGCTGTCCGTGCGTTTGGCGATGATGCCTTCCAGACCGACCTCCCGGCTGGCTGCGACTGCTTCCGCCACGCTGGCGTCCAGCTCCGGCGGCACCTGGATGTGTCCGTCGTCCGGCGTTTCCACCGCTTCCTTGAGGATTTCCCGCCGTTGGGTGTATTCCAGCCCAAGTGTCGATGTTCCGTCCAGTTCCAGCAAATCGAAGAGGAAGTACTCCACCGGATATTTCGCGGCCGCGCGCTCGATGTCTGCTTTCCTGGTGAGGTTCATGCGGTTCTGCAGGCGGCCGAAATCCGGCCGCCCTTTGGCATCGAGGGCGACGATCTCGCCGTCCAGCACCGCGGTTTGGGCCAGGACATGGTCGGGCAGGTCCGCCAGTTCCGGGTAGGTCTTGGTCAGGTCGTTGCCGTTGCGGCTGACAAGTTGCACGTCCCCGTCGGCAACGACGGCGACGGCCCGGATTCCGTCCCACTTCATTTCGTAGGCCCAGCCCTCGTCCTCGTCGATGGAGGCCTCGGTGCCCTGGACGGCCAGCATCGGTTTCACCGGTTGCGGCGGCCCGGCGTCCCGGCCCGCGGAGCCGGCGTCCTCCGGCTTCACCGTGGTGCCGGCTGCCGGCTTGGCCTGGCGCCCGGACCCGCCGTCCTGCGCTGTCCCGGCGGCAGGACGCGGCTGGTCCTTCATCAGGTGCATCAGCCAATTGTCCTTGCCGTCCTCGCCGCCGGTACGGATCAAGGCGTACCGACGCGCACCGGAGGGGCCGCCGTCGTTGGCCAGGCCGCCGTCGGCGCGCCCGTGCAGCACGATGATGACTTCCTTGCCCTCGCGCCACTTCTCCACTTCGTAGGTGCCGCTGTCCCAGATCGTCATCACCCCGGCGCCGTATTCGCCCTTGGGGATGGTGCCCTCGAAGGTGGCGTATTCCATGGGGTGGTCCTCGGTGTGCACGGCCAGGTGGTTCTTGCCGGTCGAGACCGGCGGTCCCTTGGGCACGGCCCACGACACCATCACCCCGTCGTGCTCCAGCCGGACGTCGTAGTGCAGTCGGCGTGCGTGGTGTTCCTGGATGACGAAAACCGGTTCATCGTCCGACTCCCGCGGCTCGATCGCCGCGGGCACCGGTTCGGGCGTACGGTCCGGGTCGCGCATCGAACGGTACACGCTAAGCCGGTCCGACTCCGGCTCCGGCTTGTCCGGGCGGCTTTTTTTTGCCGCACCGTTCCCCTCGCTGCTTTTCACGGAACCCCGCGCGCCGCCGTCGTTCTCCGCGGCGGTCCGGCTGCCGCCGTCCCTGCCGTCGGTGTCCGGCTCCGCAGCTTCCTGCAACGACTGCTCGTCCGCGGTGCCTCCCGCCATGCCGGCCAGCGGGTCGCCCATCTCCTTGACGCGCTCCAGCACCTCGCGGAAATCGAGGTGCGCCAGGTTGGGGTCTTCCAGCTCGGCCCAGGTTCGAGGTACCGCCACGGTGGGGTGCGGCCGGCCGCGCAGCGAGTACGGGGCAATCGTGGTCTTGGCCCAGTTGTTCTGGCTCCAGTCGACCAGCACCTTGCCCGTGCGCAGCGACTTCTTCATGTCGCTGACCACGAGGTCCGGATGGTCGGCCTCCAGCAGGCGGGCCAGCTCGTGCGCCACCTGGCTAACGTCCTCCGAGGTCTGCTTGCCGTCCAGCCCGGCGTACAGGTGGATGCCCTTGGAACCGGAGGTTACCGGCCGCGGGTCGAGCCCCATCCCCTCCAGGATGTCTTTGATCAAGAAGGCCACTTCAACGCACTCCGCCAGCCCGGCCCCTTCCCCCGGGTCCAGATCCAGCACCATCCGGTCGGGATTGTTAATCTTGCCGCGCGGGCCGAACTTCCACTGCGGAACGTGGATTTCCAGGGCCGCAATCTGCGCCAGCCACGTCAGGGTGGCCCGGTCATTCGCCAGCGGGTACACATTGGTGTTGCTCTTGTGCTCGATGGTGTGCCGCATGACCCAATCCGGCGCGGACTTGTCCAGGTTCTTCTGGAAAAACACCTCGCCCGGTTCCTGCGCCGTCCCGACGCCGTGGACCCAGCGTTTGCGCGTGACCGGCCGGTCCGCCGCATGCGGAACGAGGAATTCGGCGATCTCGGAATAGTAGGCGATAACGTCCGCCTTGGTGGTCCCGGTTTCCGGGTACAGCACCTTGTCCAAATTCGTCAGCCTGAGCCGGCGTCCGTCAACGGCTACGGTCTCCTTCTGGCTGGATTTCTGGCTGGCCATACCGCCAGTCTGTCCGCCGGGTGGCCGCTTGGCTAGGGCCCCGCCTCTGGCTTTGTACCGCCCGCGGGTGTTCACTAGTGGCATGAGAGCCATCTGGAAAGGCGCGGTGGCGTTCGGGCTGGTCAACGTTCCCGTCAAGCTCTACAGCGCCACCGAAGACCACGACGTGAGCCTGCACCAGGTCCATGACAAGGATGGCGGGCGCATCCGCTACCAGCGCCGGTGCGAGGTCTGCGGCAAGACCATCGACTACCAGAACATCGACAAGGCCTACGACGACGGTGAGCACACCGTGGTGATCACCGACGAGGATTTCAAGTCCCTGCCGGTCGAAAAGAGCCGCGAAATCGAAGTGGTGGAGTTCGTCCCGAGCGACCAGATCGATCCGATCATGTTCGACCGCAGCTACTATCTGGAGCCGGATTCGAAGTCCACCAAGGCCTACGTCCTGCTCCGGCGGACCCTGGAAGAAACGGACCGGACGGCCATCGTGCAGTTCGCGCTGCGGCAGAAGACCCGGCTGGCGGCACTGCGTGTGCGCGGCAAGGTGCTGATGCTGCAGACCCTGCTGTGGGAGGACGAGGTGCGGGAGGCCAGTTTCCCGTCGCTGGAAGAAACCGTGCGGATCTCCGCGAAAGAGAAAGAGATGTCCGCCGCCCTGGTGGAGTCGTTCTCCTCCGACTTCACGCCCGGCGACTACACCGACGAATACCAGGAACAGCTGCGGACCCTGATCGAGGCGAAGCTGGAGCAGGGCGAGGCGCTGGACACGGAAAAGACCTTCGGCACGGACGAAGAGGAAGAAGGCGGCAAGGTCCTGGACCTGATGGAGGCGCTGCGCCGCAGCGTCGAGAAGAACCGGGAGGCCAAGTCTTCCGCCGGCAGCTCGTCCAAGAAGAAGTCCGGCTCCAAATCCGAGGCGTCAAAGGGCGCCTGACGCGCCATCGGTGCGGCACGACGGCGGGGCGGGGCAGGTGCTGCTCCCCCGCCGTTCGCCGCGGCTACTGCCGGTAGTTTTCCACTTCCCCAACCGGCCGGGTTTCTGCTTCGCCCGGGTCCTCGCCCGCCTTGCGCTTGGCCCGGCGCTGGCGCAGCAAGTCCCAGCACTGGTCCAACTGCTCCTCCAGGCGGCGCAGCTCGGCGGCGCGGGCGGCGGCCTTGTCCGGCTCCTCCGGCGCGGAGTCGCGCAGCTGTTGTTCCTTCTCGACCAGCGCGCTGATGTACTGCTGGATGTCCTGGTCCATGGCACGTCCCTCCTGGCGGTAGTCACCTCAGGCTACTTCGCGCGCTACCCGCGGGCTAGGGCAGCCGCCTCCTCAACGGATTGCGTTCTGTGGTTGACTTCCTGCAGGGCAAACCCGGTGACCAGCGACGTGGAGGAACAGAAGACTCATGGCATATGGCGAGCTCGACACCTCGTCCGGGGTACCCCTGTATCGGCAGATTAGGGAAATCCTGCGCCGGGAAATAACCGAGGGGATCGCGGATCCCCGGAAGCCCATGACCGAGGCGCAGTTGCTCAGCCGATTCGAGGTCAGCCGGGCGCCCATCCGGCAGGCACTCCAGGAGCTTGCCAGCGAGGGGTACATCTACAGGAAACAAGGCAAGGGGACGTTCCCCGTCGTCGGCACCAGGGTCCAGCGCCCGGCCGACGTGCGCTCGGGGGCCCTCTACCAGTACCTCGCCGAGAGCGGACTGCATCCTACGGGGAAAGTCGCCGGCATCGAGCGGGTGCAACCGCCTGGCCGGATCCGGGACCTCCTGGCGCTCGAAGCGCACGAACGGCTCCTGCATTTCACTCGCCTGATCTCGGTCGAGGATGAGCCTCTGGTCGAAGCCGACGTCTACATTCGGGCGCCGGAAGACTTCAGCCCCACGGCCGCGGAACTGGAACGCGCTGGCTCCGCCTTCGAGCTTCTCAAGAAAGAGTTCGGCATCGAGCACGTTCGCGCCGAACACGAAGCCTGGGCAACTGCGGCCACTGCCGAACAGGCGGCGACCTTCGGGGTGGGCCTGGGGAGCCCCTTGCTCGTCATCGAGACAATCTTCTTCACCACGGGCGACCTGCCCGCCGGCTGGCGCTCCGCGGTGCATCAGGCAGAGAAATTCAAGTACCGGTTCAGCACCAGCCAGTAGACGGCCGTGCGGGAATCCATCCGCTTTCCCAATCCCCAACCAGCGATGTTTTCCGCTCGATTGCCTTGACTTTGACATGACATCGTGTAAACCTAGTTGACAGGTAATCAAGGTCACATCAGCGTGAGGCCGGGCCCTTAGCGGGACGCCAGGCCTCGCGATGGACTGCCTCCTTCGTTTACTACCGCCTGCACCGGTTTCGGCGAGGAATGAATCCAGAGGTCGCGGTGCATGATCCTTCCCCGCGTGACGCCGGCCTTGGCGTGGCGTCAGACGAAAGGTTGTGCCAATGACGGATACAACGACAACCCCCCACCAGACGGCCAACACTGTTCTTGGCCCCGTTCCCGCCCATGAACTGGGTGTGGTCGCGGTCCACGAGGCCCTGCTCTCGGTGGTCCCGGGAGCCCAGTACGCCCCGGACATCAGCATGGACCGGGCGGAGATCTTCGAGGTCCTGGCCGCCAAGCTCACGGACTTCCGCGAGCACGGCGGCACCACCATCGTGGACAGCACCGGCATGTTCCACGGCCGCGACGTGAAGCTGTTCGAGGCGCTCTCGCGCTCGACCGGAGTGCACATCATCGCGTCCACGGGCATGGGTCCGGAGGAAATGCTCGGCGGCTACTTCCTCACCCCGCAGACCAACCCGCCCACGCCGTGGCCGGCCGAAAAGTTCGCCGACCTCTTCTCCAAGGAAGTCAGCGAGGGCATGGTCGTCCCGCGGGTCGAACGCCGCGGGGCCGCCGGACTGGTCACCACCACCGCCACCCGCGAGGGCATGACTCCCACCGACGAGAGCCTGTTCCGCGGTGCGGCCCGGACCGCCCTGGCCACCGGCATCCCGGTCTCCATCCGCTACGGCGCCGACGCCCTGCGCGACCTCGACGTCGTCCTCGACGAGAAACTGCCGTCCGGGCGGGTGCTCGTGGGCGGCCTCGACCGCCGGGACGCCGCGGCCGCCGGCGCCGCCCTTGAGGTGGCCCGCCGCGGCGCGTTCGTGGGCCTGGACCACGTGGGCCTGGACGACGACGGCGACTACCTCACCGACCGCGAGCGGGCCGGACTGGTGCTCGAGCTGGTCAAGGCCGGCCACACGGACAACGTCATCCTCTCGTCCAACGCGATCGGCGTGGCCAAGGGACAGCCGGACTACGACCTGCCCTTCAGCCACGTCCTGGCCACCTTCGTCCCCTTCCTGAAATCACTGGGCCTGGGCGACGACGACGCCCGCCGCATCCTGGTGGACAATCCGCGCAACCTGCTGACTGTGCGCTGAGCACCGCGGCCGCCATCAACAAGCTTTCGAAACTCCTGAGGTGAAGGAATGACCAAGGTCAACACCGTGCTGGGAACCATCCCGGCTGAAGAACTGGAAATCGTGGCAGTCCACGAACACATCGGCTACGGCATGCCCGGCTCCGAACTCGACACGAGATGGTGGAAGTCCCCGGAGCAGGCCTACGAGGAAACCGTGCCGAAGCTGCGCCAATTCCGCGAGAACGGCGGCGGCACCTTCGTGGACGCCACCGGCATCTGCAACGGGCGCGACGTCGACTACTACAAGTCCCTCTCCGCCAAGACCGGCGTGCATATCGTGGCCTGCACCGGCTTCGTCGGCGGCGACACCGCCCTGCCGCACTTCGCGCGGGCGTCGGTGGACTACCTGGCGAAGGTGTTCATCCACGAGATCACCGTGGGGATCGGCAACACGGGCGCCAAGGCCGGCGTCATCAAGGTCGGCGTGAGCCGCGGCGGCAAGATGACCGAACTCGACAAGCGGATCTACCGCGCCGCCGCCCGCGCCGCCGTCCTCACCGGCGTGCCGATCCTCACGCATCTGGCCATCGACCCCGAGCCCGCCGTGAACATCTTCAACGAAGAGGGCCTTGCCTTGGATCGCGTCCTCTTCGGCCACGCCGACGACGGCTTGAACGCCCCGATCACGCCACACGACTGGATTTACGAGCAGGGCGGCCGCATCGGCTTCGACACCTTCGGCTACGACCTCGAATTGCCCGACCCGCCGTTCTGGGGCCGCAAACGCGCCGAGCGCATGGAGCACTTCGTCAAGCTCGTGAACAAGGGCTACGCGGACAAGCTACTCGTCTCGGCCGACGCCAACTGCAGCCCGCTGGGCTGGCCGGGCGTGAAGGGCCACACCATCAACTACATCTTCGACGACATGATCCCGGACATGCGCGCCGCCGGCATCGACGACGCCACCATCAAGCTCCTCCTCGAGGACAACCCGGCCGATTTCCTCTCCATCAAGGCCTGACCCGCATCACTCCATCCGGCGCCACGCGCCGGCTCCGCTGCCGCCTACGACGACGGCGGCGGCGGCGGATCCCAACCCAACCCATTCACCCCGAGGACGCCAGCACCGGCGTCCAGTGAAGGAACACAGAACAATGCAGACTTCCGACATCCAGAACCTGAAGGTTGCCGTTGTGGGCGGCGGCTACGCCGGCGCTTCCGCTGCCCTGGCACTGCTGCAGCTCGGCGCCGACGTGCACGTCTACGAGCAGGCCCCCGAGCTTGGTGAAGTAGGAGCCGGCATCGGCCTGCGCCCGCCGACCGTCGAGGTACTGCGCAAGTGGGGCGTGTTCGAAGAGTTCGAGAAGGTCTCCGCTCCCTCCGAGGCCATCGAGGTTTATCAGGCCAACGGCGAGCTCATCGCCCGCGACCCGTGGCCGGGCATCAACGAGTACGCCCAGGTCAACCACTGCCGCATGGTCCACCGCGGGGACGTCATCGAGACCCTCCTGCGCCTCCTGCCGTCCGAGCGCGTGCACATCGGCCACAAGATGATCAGCATCGCCGATCACGGCAACTCCGCCACCGTGAAGTTCGAGAACGGCGTCGAGGTTACCGCCGATCTGGTGGTGGGCGCCGACGGCATCCGGTCCAGCGTCCGCAACCAGATCTTCGGTGAAGTCCAGCCGGTGTTCTCCCACACCATTGCCATGCGCGCCGTCATCTCCGCCGACGCTGCCTACGGCCTGGTGGAGAACGACAACTTCCGCGTCTACGTCGGCCAGAACGGCACTACCGTGTACTTCCTGCCGCTGCGCCACCGCAACCAGGTGTCCTTCGACATCACCGCACCGAGCGACGACACCGCCTGGGCACCGGAGGTCACGCACGAGTACGTCGCAGCGCTGCTGGAGGGCTTCGACGAACGCCTGCAGAAGATCGGCCAGGAACTGGACATCGCCTCGATGACCAACCGCGGCGTCTACGACATCGACAAGCAGCCAAACTGGCACACCGATAGCGTTGCCCTGGTGGGCGATGCCGCGCACGCCATGCTGCACCACCAGGGCCAGGGTGCGAACTCGGCCATGCAGGACGCTGCCTGGCTGGCCGACGCCATCAAGGATGGCTCCGACCTGCAGGAGGCCCTGCGCACCTACCAGGCCAAGCGCAAGCCCATCACCGACGTGCTGCAGGACATCTCCCGCAAGCCCTTCGACATCGGTGACTCCTTCCCGGAGACCACGTCCTTCGAGAAGGGGGCGGGTGTCGAGTGACCATCCATCCCGAGATCGGCAAACTCCTCGCCACGCTGCCGCCGTTCGACCACGGCACGCGGCCGGACCCCGAGGCCAAGCGCGCGGGCGACCTGGAGTTCGTCACGCCGCTGGAGGAGCGGCTGCCACTGACCGCCGTCGAGGACACCGTTGCGGCCACTGCGGCGGGCGAGGTCCCGGTGCGGATCTATACCCCGGCCGAGGCCGCGTCCTACGGACTGCTGGTGTACTTCCACGGCGGCGCGTTCTTCTCCGGAAGCCTCGAGACGCACGACCACGTCGCGCGGGCGCTGGCGAAGGAGAGCGGCCACAAAGTCATCTCCGTCGGCTATCAGCTGGCACCGGAGGCCGCCTTCCCGACCAGCCTGCAGGAGTGCTACGGGGTGGTCCGATGGGCCGCCGAGCAGGGCGGGAGCCTGGCCTGGGACGGAAAGAACCTGGCGTTGGCCGGCGACAGCTCCGGGGCAAACTTCGTGGCCGCGGTGACGGCGATGGCCCACGACGAGGGCTTCGATCGGATCACGCACCAGATCCTGTTCTACCCCTCGCTGGACCTGGACTTCGACGAGGACCGCTACGCCTCGCTGCGGGAGAACGCCACCGGCTATGGCCTGGAGACGCCGGCCCTGGCGCCGTGGAACTCCTTCTATCTTGAAAGCGGCGCGGACCCGGCCGATCCGCTGGTCTCCCCGATCAAGCGCGAGAACCTCGCCGGCCTGCCGAAGGCACTGATCATCACCGCGGAGTACGATCCGCTGCGTGACGAGGGCGAGCTCTACGGCCAGCGCCTGAAGGACGCCGGCGTGGACACCACCGTCAGCCGCTACGCGGGCGCCAACCACGGGTTCATCCAGAACTTTTTCTGGATCCCGGAAATGTACCGGGCCTACCAGGAGGCGGGCGGGTTCCTGAACCGGGGCTGACCCCGCCCGCCCCACACGCATCCGCGGCGCGCACCCAAGGGTGCGCGCCGCCGTCGTTGTTTTGGTGCGGTAGCCCGTCAGGCGTTCTTGCCGTACAGCTTGCGGTAGCCGTGCAGCGTGGTGAAGAACGGCGAGGGCTCCAGCGACGGATCCCCGGTATAGCCGAGCTCCTCGGCCACCGAGGCAAACGGCGAATAGGGCGAGCCGGTCTCCTGCAGGCCGCCCTCCAACGATCGGCGGGCCGCATCGCGGACCCGGGCCTCGATATCCAGGCTCTCCTGCAGGGCCTGCCGGGCCGCGGTGCCGTCCATCCCGATGTCGAACGGCACACCCTCGGTGTTGCGGTAGGGGTGGCCAAGGTACAGGCGCTCGGGACGGATCTCGTCGCGCAGGTACCGGAGGCTGGCCCGGTAGGCATCCGGGTCCTCATAACCCGGGAAATGGTTGGCGGCACCGTGGACCTGGACTGAGTCGCCGACAAACACGGCGTTCTGCCCGTCCACCACGTAGGCCACGGAGCCGGCGGTGTGACCGGGGATGTGATGCACGGAGACGGTGACATCTGAGCCGAGGCTGAGGGTTTCGCCGCCCTCCAGGAGCATGTCCGGCTCCATCTCGCCCGAGATGGCATGCCCGGCTGCCCTCACCTGCTCCTCGATGGCGTTCGGATTGTTTAGGTATCGCTGGCGGACGTCGACGTAGTTCTGCACGTGCGCCTGCCGGGAGCGCAGCAACGGGGCGTCCGCGTGGTGGATGGCAACCTTTGCCTTCCGGCCGGTGAGCTCCCAGAGGGCGTGGGCACCCCCGAGGTGGTCGATGTGGCCGTGGGTCAGCAGGATCCACTTGACGTCCTCGATGCGCCGGCCCAGCTTCTGCAGCTCCGGCACCATGCCCTCGGCCGGTGACGTGGTGATGCCCGTGTCGACGATGGCCGGCTCGGGCGCGTCGATGAAGAAGCTGTAGAGGCCGAAGCGGCCCCACGGCGAGACCAGCGGATGGATTGTCACTTCTTGCGTCATTGTTCTCTCCTCAGCTCCGGGACCCGTTCACGGTCCTGATGGTACGGCGCCGCTGCGCGGGACCTCTGCCCTTCCGCGGCCGGCCTTACGGGGTTGCAGGCCGGGGCCCGTTTCGACCTCATCGTCTCTTGGCTTGCGCTTTATTATAATAATATGATCGAGTCACGCTCTGGAGAGCGAGTCGGCCAGCGGGATGCCTGGCACTCGAACGTTGACAAGGAAGTGCACACTCATGACTGATTTCACGACGTGGAATGCCGGTGGGGAGACGATCAAGATCCGCAAGGACCTGCGGATCCCGATGCGCGACGGCGTCGAGCTGGCCGCGGACACCTACCAGGGCCTTGAGGACAAGCCCCGGCCGGCACTGGTGGCCCTGAGCCCGTACGGCAAGGAGCTGCAGGCGCTGGCGCTGACCACTCCCCCGCAGCGGCGTCCGAGTCCGATGTGGGACGGCTGCATCGAGGCCGGCGACATCGCCCGGATCGTCAAGGAGGACTACGTCCACGTCATCGGCGACCTGCGCGGCTCCGGTGACTCCGGCGGCGAACACATCGGCAACTACAACGCCGGTGGCGTCTCGCTGGGCCAGGACGCGTACGACTTCATCGAATGGGTCGCCGAACAGCCGTGGTGCGACGGCAACGTCGGCATGGTCGGCATCTCCTACTTCGGCTCCATGCAGGTGTTGGCTGCGGCCGAACGCCCGCCCCACCTGAAGGCGATTTTCGTCAGCGGCGGCCACTACGACTTCTACGAAACCACCTACCACGGCGGCATCATGTGGTTTATGCCCCGTGCCGCCCGCGAAGGCCGAGGCGGAGACTCGGGCTGGGCCTTCACTGACAACGTCAAGTCCCGCATGATCGAAAAGTACTCCCCCGAGGAGCTCAAGAAGCTGGTCGCCAAGCGCCTTGAGGACCCTGATGTCGCCGCCTGGCCGAACCTCGTCCACGTGCTGCATTACCCCAAGAACCACGAAGCCTGGTTCGACATTGTCATGAATGAGCTGGACGGCGAATGGTACGAGGAGCGCAACCCGATCACGCTCGCCCCGAACATCGACATCCCGGTCTGGCTGCAGATCGACCAGGGGCGCGGCTGGACCATGGACGGCACCATCGAGCTGTACAACTCGCTCAAGGGACCCAAGAAGCTGACCATCGGCCCCTACCCGCCCATGCAGTCGCGCCCCTTCATCGAGGAGCACGACAAGATGTTCCGCTGGTACGACTACTGGATCAAGGGCATCGACAACGGCGTGATGGACGAGCCGGCCGTGAGCGTTTTCGTGGAAGGTTCCCGCGAGACCGTCGAGGCGGACCAGTGGCCGCCGAAGGAGATCGAGTACAAGTCCCTGTACCTGCGCCCGCGCCACAAGCTGTCCGCCGAGCCGGAGCTGATGGGCATGGAGTACGCGGCCCCGGACGGCTTCTACCAGGCGCCGCTGACGGTGACCGACAAGGTGGAAATCCTCAGCTGGAGCACCGGGCCGTTCGAGGAGGACACGGAGATGATCGGCACCGGCGCGGCGCACATCTTCGCCGAGATCGACCAGCCGGACTCGAACTTCATCCTGCGCCTGTGGGACTACGCCCCGAACGGCAGGCGCCGGCTGATCACCACCGGCTACCTCAAGGCCTCGCACCGCGAGCTCGATGAGGAGCGCACCAGCGAGGGCAGCCCGATCCACCCGCACACCCGTGCCGTACCGGTGGAGCCGGGGAAGATCGAGGAGTACGTCCTGCGCCTCTACCCGTTTGCCAACACCTTCAAGCCGGGACACAGGCTGGTCGCCGAACTTTCCAACGGCGAGCCGCTGGCCGACGAGCACAACGCACTGCTGCCCCCGGACGCCTTCCACCTCCCGGTGGGACGCCCGGTGACGCACAAGATTTACCGCGACGCCGCACACCGGTCCCGACTGGTCCTGCCGTTCACCGCCCGCAAGGCGGGAGACCAGGCGAACTGAGGCCCGGGCGGCACCCGCTGCCGACCGGCCCCTCCCCAACCTGAAGCGTGAGACATCCTCCGGCCGTGATGAACCGGCCAACCCTGAATATCACGGCCGGAGGTTCTTACCGCGCCTCTTATGCTTATGGAATGGAAACAACGGAGCACGGCAAGGCGCGGAAAGTCGTCGAGGACAACCGCGATCTGGCCGTGGCCTTGATCGACATCTCCTCCGATGTCCGCCGAAAATCCCATGAGAATTCCGGCGTCCCGTTGCTGCCCAACGGCATGGTGGACATCATGCGGGTCATTGAAGCGCACCCCGGAATAACAGTGGCCGAGGTCGCTGCCAGGCTTGACCGCCAGTTCAGCAACGTGAGTACGCAACTGCGCGAACTGGTAGCGCGCGGGCTGGTGACGCGGATCCGCGATGCGGCGGACAAGCGCTATGTGACCCTGCACCCCACTGACGAGTCCCAGCGCATCATGATCCTGCTGGAAACCGCGTGGGCGGAAACGCTCGGGGCGGCTGCAGCCAGGCTGCACCCCGAGGAACAGGATCAGATCGCCGCCAGCCTGCCCGCCCTCCAGCGCCTTGCGGCCCTGATCAACGAGCCGGACCAACGGTAAGCCGTCGGGCGCGCTTTCTTTTGCCGCTATACTTATACTTTTGTAAGTATTAGCTGGCCCAGGTCTGCCTGCAACTCAAACAACCAGAAAAGGTGTCCATGAAAGACGTCCTAGAGGAGAAAATTCCGCCCGGAGAGGTGGAGGCGGCAGAGGCCGTGGAGCCCGAGAGGATCTCGCCCAAGCGCGTTGTCGTCTGTGCGATGCTGCTCTTCATCGCCGGCACGGCGCTGGCAACCATCGCCCCGACGTTCGCGGTCCTGCTCATCGCGCGCATCGTCCAGGCGGCCGGCACGGCCATCATTCTGCCGTTGCTGATGACCACCACGCTCACCTCCGTGCCCGTCCGGCACCGCGGCACCGTCATGGGCCTCAACTCCGTGGTCATCTCCGTGGCTCCGGCCATCGGTCCCACCCTCTCGGGCGCCGTCATCAACTCCTTGACGTGGCGCTGGGTCTTCGGCCTGATGGTCCCGGTGGCCATCATCGTCTTCCTCTTCGGCGTTATTGCCATCAAGACCGGCAAGGAGACGCGCAAGGCTCCGCTGGATGTCCTTTCGGTCATCCTCTCCGCCTTCGCCTTCGGCGGCATCGTTTATGCACTTTCCTCCATCGCCGACCTGATGGAAGGCGCCTGGGCCCCGGTCGTGGCACTGGTTGTGGGTGCCGTCGCCCTGGTGCTTTTCATTCAGCGCCAGCGTGCCCTGCGCAAGACCGAGTCGGACCTGCTGGACCTCCGTCCGTTCAAGGTGCACAACTTCCGCATCTCGGTCATCATCGTGATGATCGCGATGGCCACCATGCTGGGCACGGTTATGGTGATGCCGATCTTCATGCAGAACGGCATGGGCCTGAGCACGTTGACCATCGGCCTGGCCCTCCTGCCCGGCGGCCTGATCCAAGGCATCGTTTCCCCGATCGTCGGCCGTATCTACGACAAGGTGGGCCCCCGGCCCATCGTCATTCCCGGCGCCTTCCTGCTGGCCGGCGGCCAGTGGCTGCTGGGCAGCGTCCATATTGATACCCCGGTGACGACGATCGTCGTCTTCCATACGGTGTTCTGCGTCGGCATGGCCATGCTGATGACCCCGCTGATGACCGTCGCCCTGGGCGCCCTGCCGCGTGAGCAGTACGGCCATGGCAGCGCGATCATGAACACCCTGCAGCAGTTGGCCGGCGCCGCCGGTACCGCGGTTCTCATTGCCGCCATGACCATCGGTACGGCGGCGGCAGCCGCCAGCGGCATCGCCGGGAATGTGGCCCTGGTCGACGGCGTCCGGGTCGCCTTCACGGTCGGCGGCATCCTCGGCCTCGTGGCCGTCGTCTGCGCTCCGTTCGTTCGGCGCCTGCAGGAAAACTCCGACCACTAAGGTCCGGTGCACCGCCCCCACCCTAAAGGAAGCCGGCCACCCCCATGGGATGGCCGGCTTCCTCTGTCTCGGTCGTGCGCCCGGCGGCGGCGGTGTTAGGAGGCCGTTTCCGGTGCGTCCGGTTCGGTTTCCTTGACACCGTGCAGCCCAAAGAAGCTGAGCAACGCCGCTGCGAAGGCCGCGATGGCAACCACCAGGAAGGCCTGCGTGAATCCGCTGCCCAGTGCCTCGAGCGCGAATTGGCTGCCGCCCGATCCGGGGACGCCCTCGGGGATGCTGTTGAGCGCGATCGGACCGCCCGCTTCCGCAATGCCCATCGCCGGACCCAGCTGGTCCGGAGCCAAACCGGACGTTTGCAGGGAGGTCATGAGCTTTCCGCCGGCGGTGGAGAGGGCAATGGCGCCTACCAGAACCGGTCCGAGCGCGAAGCCGAGGTCGCGCAGCAGGTTGGTGGTGGCGCTGGCCATGCCGGTCATCTCCCGCGGCACCGAGTTCACGGCAATAGCGGTCATCGGGCTCAGCGTGAAGGCGAAACCAAGTCCGACCAGCAGGGACGGCAGGATGAAAGTGGTCACATCGCGGCTGGTGACATCGGCGTTGGAGTTGATCATTGCGCCGGCGGCCATGGCCAGGAATCCAAAGGTCATCAGCCAGCGGGACGAGACTCGGGTCTGCAGCCGTGACAGCACGGGGATCAACACGAATGCCGGCCCCTGCAGCAGCAGGAACAGCAGGCCGAGGTACAGCGGGTTCTGGTGTTGGACCGGACCCAGCCACATGCTCGTGGAGAAGCAGGCGCCGAGGAAGGCGAACATGCCGACCACGGCCACGATCGACGCGATGGCGAACTGGCGGTTCAGGAACAGCCTCAGCTCAAGCAGCGGAGACTCGGCGCGCAGTTCGATGACCACAAAGATCGCCAGCAGCACTGCACCGGAGGCGAGGGCGGCCACCACATGGGTGCTGGTCCAACCGTCTTCGGGGCCCTGCACCAGGCCAAAGAGAACCAGGATCAGGCCCAGCGCGAAGGTGAGCTGGCCCCAGATGTCCAGCCGGCGTTCCCGGGCCACCTTGGCCTCGGCGGAGCGCAGAGCGGTCAGCAGCAGTGCGGCGAGGGCCGCCAACACCACCACGGCGTAGGCTCCGCGCCACCAACCGAAGCCGGCAAACACGCCGCCGAGCAAGGGCGACAGCGCCGAACCGGCGGAGAGGAAGCCCGCCCAGATGGCGATGCCGCGCACCCGCTCCTGCATGGAGCGCGCCACAGACGCGACCAACGCCAGCGACGCGGGGAAAATCGCCCCCGCCCCCAGGCCGTTGATGGCCGAGCCGATCCACATGGCCTGGACCGTGGGGGAAATGGCACAGATCAATGAACCGATCATGACAAGCACGGCGCCGCCCACCACGAGCCTGCGGTGGCCGTGCTTGTCGCCGAGCACGCCGAAGGTCAGCTCGAAAACCACCACCGGAATCATGAACGCGGCGGTGATCCAGGTGAGCTGGGAACCGAACGTGTTAAAGGTGAGCTGGAACTCGCCGTTCAGCGCGCCGGGCAGCGCGTTGGCGATCTGCGCCACCATGACAGCCAACGAGGCAGCGACCAAAGTGCCCCTGGTGCGCGCGGGCGTGACTTCCACGGGCGGGGCCTGGGGCGGTGGATAGGACTGCGGCGATGACGTGTGGGTCCCCTGGTCCTGGCTCATGTGAAACTTCCTTGTCATGGTGTGAGCGGTGTGGTGAACGGGCGCTGCCTGGCGGTCCCGGGCCTCGTGGCGGTTGCGTTCGCCCGCCCTGGTAGTGGACGGGTGCTCGACGAAGCCCTGCCGCAAAGCCCTTTGCCCTCGCGTCCTGCTGTGACGCACGCGACAGGATCGCCGTGATGGGGATAACAGTATTGATTGGGAATACACGGTGTCAAGTGACAACTCGTTATGTCGCTTCAGCGGCTTATGCGCAGAAAGGTGGGGCGACCGCGCCCAGGGGCAGCAGATGCGGGAGGAAAATCCGTCAGGCAGCTTGGCGTGGTCCGGAGGGGGCACGGCCACCGGCTATTCTGTGTGGCATGGCAACACTCCGCGAGGCTCAGAAACAGCAGACCAGGCAACTTCTCTTGGACACCGGCCTGGAGCTCTTTGAATCCAAGGGCTACGCGGCCACGACTATCGACGACATCGCCGCCCGGGCCGGCACCACGAGGACCACCTTCTACCTGCACTTCGCGTCGAAGGCACAGCTGATGGGCGACGTGGTGAAGACGGTCGACTCCATCCTCACCAGCGTGGACGACCCGGCCCTATCGACCGTGGTGGAACTGGGTACCCGCGACTTGATCCGCGCCTGGATCAGTCGGAAATTCGACCAGTGGGAAGCAACCCGCCCCTACCTGCATGCCGTCTATCAGGCAGCCCCGGTCGAGCCGGAGGTCGCGAAGGTCATGGAGGACTGGTTCCGTGATGTGGCCGCTGACATGACGTCCGGGCTGGACCGGTCGGGGCGGTTCGACCCGGCCAGCCGGCAGGTCCGCTGCGTCCTTGCCTTCGGCCAGCTGGAATACCTCTCGCAGCGGTGGATCCGCACGGGCTGGATCATGGATCGCGACGTATGCCTGGAGACCTTGACGGATTCCTGGTGTCACCTGCTCTCGAAAGGGTGATCCCGCAGCAGGCTCAGCCTTGGCGCGCGCCCGCCAGCAATTCGGCCAGCGCCCCGCGGCCCAGCACGGGCTGGCGGTACTCATCGCTGAGGATCTGCAGCATGGAGCCGGCATAGTCCTCATTGGTCGAGGCGAGCATGTCCTTGGCGAAGACCACGCGGAAGTTGTGCGCGAAGGCATCAGCCGCGGTCTGCGCCACGCAGTTGTGGGTCGCCACCCCGGCCAGGACCAGGCGTTCCACCCCGGCGTCCCGCAGCCGCCCGGCCAGGTCCGTGCCAAAAAACGCACTGTCGCGTGTCTTGACAATGCGCTCCAGGCCCTCGGTCTGCAGCCCGGGCAGGAATTCGGCCTGCTCGGTCCCCTCGAACAAAAATCCCTGGTCATCGTCGAGCATGCTGAGGGTCCAGGTTGAACGGTCCCTGCGGTGTTGGGTGTAAACAAGCAGCACCGGCACCTGCGCCGCCGTCGCGGTCCTGATCAACAGATTGGCTGACTCCACCACGGCTTCCTGCCGCTTGGCCAAGGCAGGGTCCTCGAAGTACGCGTTCTGCAAGTCGATCATCAGCACCGCAGTTTTCATGCCCTCCGCCTTCCGCCGGTCGTCGTCGTCGCTTCCATCCTGTCAGGTGCACCCCCACTTTGGGTCTTGACGCGCCAGCAGCGACAGGGTGTGGTGTGTACTACCAGTCGGCCGAAAGGACAGCATCATGCATTCGCTCTGGCTCGATACCGCTCAAGAGGTTCCCGTTGACACGTACTCCGGCCAAACCGGGTTCGACTCGGTGGTGGCCGGAGCCGGGCTGACCGGTCTAACCACTGCCGTCCTGCTCGCGAGGGCCGGGCAGCGGGTTGCCGTGCTGGAGGCCCGGACCGTCGGGGCCGCCACCACCGGCAATACGACCGCCAAGGTATCCCTGCTGCAGGGCAGCCAGCTTTCGCGCATTACGCACCACCACGATTCCGGCACTGCCGCCGCCTATGTTGCCGCCCAGCAGGAATCCCAGGCGTGGATCCTGCGGTACTGCGACGAACACCGGGTGGAGTACGACCGGCGTGATGCGTTCACGTACGCCACCACCCCCCAGGGCGCCGAAGATCTCGCGGCGGAGCAGCGCGCCAGCGAATCCGCCGGCCTGCCGGTCGAGACCGTCTCCGGCGCCGGCGAGCTGCCGTTCGAGGTCACCGGGATGCTTCGGCTGGCCGACCAGGCGCAGATCCATCCGATGCACCTGCTGGCCGCGCTTGTCGCAGAACTGCGCAGCCGCGGAGGCATGGTCTTTGAGGGCATGCGGGTCACCGGCATCGGCCGCACGGAAGACGGCGGTGCCGGGGCGGGGCCCCGAAACATCACCGTGCGCACGGGGCTGGGCGATGTTCAGACCGGCATTCTGGTGCTGGCCACCGGCACGCCCATGCTCAACCGCGGTGGACATTTCAGCGTGCTCAAGCCCATGCGTTCCTACGCCGCCGCCTTCACGGTCCCTGGGCGGATCCCGTCCGGGATGTACTTATCCATTGACGCGCCGACCCGCTCGCTGCGGACCGCCCGCCACGGCGACCGGGAGGTCTTGCTGGCCGGCGGCAACGGCCACGTGGTCGGCCGCCACAGCCATACCCGGGGCCTCGTCGATGACCTGCTCCGCTGGGGCCAACAGCACTTTCCGGGTGCCCAGCCTACGCATACCTGGTCGGCGCAGGACTATGAACCGGCCGGTGCGGTGCCCTATGTGGGTCCGATCCTGCCCGGGGAAAAGCGCATCATGGTGGCCACCGGATTCAACAAGTGGGGTATGACCAACGCAGTGGCGGCGGCACTGGCGCTGTCGGCCTCCATCCTGGGCGGCGACAATCATTGGGCCAAGGACCTCTATAAGTCGCGCATCTCCGGACGGGACGCCGCCAGCACCGCCGGCACCAATTTGTCCGTCGGTTTGGAATTGCTGTCCGGATGGCTGGGCGGATTGACCCATACCACCCACGCCGCACCGCCGGAGGGTCAGGGCACGGTGGTGCGGGAAAATTCGCGACCGGTGGGCATTTGTACCATGAACTCCGCCACGCACCGGGTCAGCGCGGTATGCACGCATTTGGGCGGCGTGCTGTCCTGGAACGACGCCGAAGGCAGCTGGGACTGCCCATTGCACGGGTCCCGCTTCAGCGCGGACGGAAAGGTACTGGAAGGCCCCGCCGTCAAGGACCTCGACGGGCGGTAGCCCCCTTGGGGCTGACGCCGCGGCACCGGTAGGCTAGTGCGGATGCCTGAGTTGAAACGCCGCGCGGCCGCCCTTGGCACCGCCGCCCTGATGTCCCTGTCCTTGGCCGCCTGCGGCTCCGACTACCCGCTGGGTCCTGCCCAGGAAGCCGCCGCCCGGCAGGGCTCCTCCCTGTCCGGCACCCTGACAGGTGCCGGAGCATCGTCCCAGAACGCGGCGATGGACGCCTGGGTGGCCGGCTTCGGCTTGCTCCACTCCGACGCGCAGGTCCAGTATTCGCCGGACGGTTCCGGCGCGGGCCGCACCGCTTTCCTGGCCGGCGCCGTTGAGTTCGCCGGCTCGGACGCCTACTTGGACGACGAAGAAGTGGAACGGTCGCGCAAGGTCTGCGGCCCCGACGGCGGCTTCAACGTCCCGGCCTACATCTCGCCCATCACCGTGGCGTTCAATCTTCCGGGCATCACCGAACTGAATCTGGACGCCGAAACCATTGCCAGGATTTTCCAAGGCGAGATCCAGTCGTGGGACGACCCCGCCATCGCGGAGCACAATCCTGACATCGAGCTGCCCGATCTTGCGATCACTCCCGTCAACCGCTCGGAGGACTCCGGCACCACGGAGACCTTCACCGAGTACCTGCACGCCGTGGTCCCCGATGTCTGGACGCCCGAGCCCAGCGACACCTGGCCCGCAGAATACGCCGGGGAGAACGCGCAGGGCACCACCGGCGTCGTGAGCATGGTGGCCGGCACGGAAGGCGCCGTCACCTATGCAGACGACTCCGCCGTCGGGGCTCCGCTGGGCAAGGTCAACCTCAAGGTCGGCGAGGACTACGTTGCGGTGAGCGCAGAAGCGGCAGCCAAGGCGCTCGACGAAGCAACACCTGTCGAGGGGCGGCCGGAGTACGATCTGGCCCTGGAATTGGACCGGACGACTACCGCCCCCGGCGCCTATCCGCTGATGTTGGTCTCCTACCACATCTACTGCACCACGTACGAGGACCAGGAGAAGGTTGACCTGGTCAAGGCGTTTGCGCAGTATGTCCTGAGCCCCGAAGGCCAGAACGACGCGGCGGACTCCGCCAAGAGCGCGCCGCTGTCCGAGGAGCTGTCAAGGCGCGCCGTGGATTCCGTGGAGCGGATCAGCACCCGTTCCTGACGGCGGCCGCAAGCTGGAGCGGCGGCACGCCATGCGGCGGCCGCGGCGGACTAGCTGCCCGAACCCGCCCGGTCCTCCGGCTCCTGGACGTCTGGTTCCCGGTTGTAGGCGTTGGCATCCTCGTTGCGCGGAATGTCCGGCTGGGCGGAGGCTTCCGGAGGAAATCCGCCGGCAAAGGTTCCGCCGTAGAACTGCTGGTTGCCCGGCTCGTGCATTTCCGATCCTCCGGACTCGACGAAGGTCTTGAAGCGCCACAACTCGTTGCGCACCTCCCGGTGGTCCGATCCCAGCCCGGAACCGGCCTTTTCCAGCAGGGAACTTGGCTCCCAATCGATGTGGACGTGCATTGACGTCGTGTCGGCGTCGATTCTTCCGAACGTCACGGTGCCGCTGTGCCTGACACCGCCCTCGCTCCTCCACACGATCCGCTGGCCGGGCTCGTCCTCGGTCACGGCCGTATCGAATTCGCGCTGCACGCCGCCGACTTTAGTGACCCAATGGTGCGTGGTGTCGGACGTCCGGATCACTGACTTCACGCCGTGCATGAAGGAGGGAAAGTATTCGAAGCGCAGCCACTCCTCATGAACCTTGTGTGCGGGCAGGGCGATCTCGACCGTTTCTTCTATGGTTGCCATGATCATCCTCATTCCACCCGTGGAACGGCGCCGCGGGCACCGCCTTCATGAGTTGCCACCTGGCATTAACGCTACAGAACGGCCCGAGGCGCGGCAATGAATGGCCGCACCGACACGGCACGCGAGGGATTGCTGCAACGGCCCCGACGTTCGGGCGGAAGGGCCGATGACCTGCATTGGGTAGTCTGTGTGGTAAACCACTGCGTTGATGTTGAGGGGGCGGTATGCCGCGCTGTTTTCCGGAACAGCCTGAGTTCGGCCGGGACCAGCCTGCCGAGCGGCAGGTTTGGGAGGCGCTGAAGCGTACGCTGCCGCCGTCCGCCGCCCTGCTGCATTCGGTCGACATCGTCGAAAACGGCACCGCCCGTCGGATCGACCTGCTCGTTGTCTGGCCCGGTGTCGGCATCGCGGCCATCGAGGTCAAAGGCGGGCAGATCAGCTACGACGCGGGCCAGTGGTACCAGTCCGGCAATGGCCGGCAGCACCGCATCAAGGACCCGCTGGTCCACGTCCAGGACGCCCGGCACATGCTCCAGCGCTACCTCGGCTCCCAGTTGGGGCTTAGCCGGAAGGTCCGCTTCGCCCACCTGCTGGCCTTTCCGGATACCTGGCTGCCGCGGCATTGGGACATCCCCGGCCTCAGGCGGTCCATGGTGATCGGCAGCCAGGACCTGAAGTATCCGGACGACACAATCCGGGAAGCCATCAACTTCTGCGGCGACGGAGACGGCGAAACCTCGCCGGATATTGGTGACCGCATCCTGGCATGGCTGACGCGCGCCCGCCCGGACAACGGTGCACTATCCGCGGCGGCCGAGCACGAAAGCCGCGCCGACCAGATGACCCTGGACCAATCGGCGATCCTGGATCTCCTGAAGGACCAGCCGCGGGCACGCGTTATCGGCGGCGCAGGCACCGGCAAGACCTGGCTTGCGTTGGAACAGGCCCGGCGGTTGGCCCGAGACGGACAGCGGGTGGCGCTGCTGTGCTCCAGCCGAGGCCTGGCCCGGTACTTCGAAACCGAGACGGCCGGGTGGAAGCCGACCGAACGCCCGGCACACGTGGGCATGTTCTATGACCTGCCGCTCCGCTGGTCCGCGCACCATCCACTGGATCCCCGGCTGCTGACCAACCGGTACTACGAGCACTACCTCCCCCGGACACTGCAACGGCTCGCCAAGAACCAACCGGTCCGCGAACTCTTCGACGCGATCGTCGTGGACGAGGGACAGGACTTTGGCGCGTTGTGGTGGGAGGCCGTCCTGGAGTGCCTGAAGGAACCTGCCGCCGGGGGCCTGTATGTGTTTATGGACGAAGACCAGCGCATATTCGGCCGAGACGGCCGGCCGCCGATCGAGGCGCCTCCGCTCGTGCTGAATGAAAACCTTCGGAATACCAGGCAGATCGCGGCGCTCTGCGCCGCGCTGTCTACCGAACTGGCGATTCCGCGGGGCCTCTCCGGCCCGCGCATCCGGCTGGTGGAGGCGACGCCCGGGACCGTCATCCCTCGGGCCGACGATGCGGTTGCCCAGCTGCTCGAGCGTGAGGGCTGGGCCCCGCAGCAGGTGGCGCTGCTGACCACCAAGCACAAGCATCCGGCCCATCAGGAAGCGGTGGATGCACTGGGCTGGCACGGATACTGGGACGCCTTTTTTGACGACGACGACGTGTTCTACGGCAACGTGCTTGGCTTCAAGGGACTCGAACGCTCGGTGGTGGTACTGGCAGTCAACGGATTCGGCGATCCGGAGCGGGCGCGCGAGATGCTCTATTCCGGGTTCTCCCGCGCGCGCAGCCTGCTGGTCATCGTCGGCGAACGGTCGGTTATCGCCGGTGTTGGCGGCCCTGCCCTGGCCAAGAGACTGACCCAGACGCAATCCTGGGATCCGGAGGAGCAACAGCAAAGCCATTAACTTTCGCGCAACACACCGGGAGTGCCATGGATCACCAACCTGCTGCCCTTCAGCGCCCACACCGCCATGCTGATCGTTGGCGTGGTGGAAATAGCCGCCGGCATGATCGTCTGGTTCAAGCCCCGCTACGGCGCCTACATTGTTTCCCTCTGGCTGGCGGCGTCATCGCCAACCTGCTGACGCTGCCAGGGTTCTACGACGTGGCGCTGCGTGACGTCGGCCTGCTGCTGGCGGGACTGACCTTGGCGCGGCTGGCCACCCAGTACGATCCGGCATGGCGCCGCCATCGCTGATCTATCCCTGCCCGCGCCCGCCTTCAGTGCCCGGTGAAGGCGGGCGCCTCCTTGGCCAGGAAGGCATCCCGGCCGATCCGTGAATCTTCGGTGGTAAAGGCCTGCCCGAAGGCCCGGCGCTCCACCTGCAACCCTTCGGCGGTGGGACGGCCCAGGGCCGCATCGACCGTTCGTTTCGCATTCGCGACGGCGGCGGGGGACTTCGCGGAAATCTCCCGGCAGGTGGCGGCGGCGGCGTCGAGCATGTCGTCCTTGCTGGCGAAGACGGCGTTGGCCAGTCCGATCCGCAGGGCTTCCTCGGCGCCGATGCTGCGGCCCGTGAAAATCAGTTCCTTGGCCCGGCCGGGGCCAACCCGCTGCGGCAGCCGGACCGTCCCGCCGAAGCCCGGAATGAGGCCCAGGCCGACTTCCGGCAGGCCGAACTTCGCGTTGGCCGTGGCGTAGATGAAGTCGCAGGCCAACGCCAGTTCCAAGCCGCCGCCCAGCGCAAACCCGTTGACGCAGGCGATGACGGGAAGGTCCAGGGTCTCCAGCATCCGGGTCAGGTCCTGCATGGCTGCACTGTGTGCTTCCGCTTCCGCCGGTCCCATGGAGGCCAGTTCGCGAATGTCTGCGCCGGCGGCGAAGGCTTTCCCGCCCGCACCGGTGATCAGGATGCTGCGAACTTCCCCGCCTTCCGGCGAGCGGATGTCCGCCACGAACTGCGCCAGGTCCGCCACGACCTGCGTGTTCAATGAGTTAAGCGACTCGGGGCGGTTGATGACGACGGTGGCCAATTCGCCGAGGCATTCGAGCTGGATCGTTTCATAGGTCTTTTCCACAGCCCCACTATGCCACGGAAGGGCATGCCCGGAACGGGACGCGGTCATCCCCGCAGCAGGGCGACCGCGTCGGCCACCTGCTGGCGTCCCCCGGCCACCGACCAGCGGTAGCCGTCGACCTCCAGGACAGCGGTGGAACCGCCTGCCGCTTCGACCAGGGTCTTGCCCGGAAGCCAGTCCCAGTCCGGCAGCCCCTGCTGGTACCAGACGCCGAAAATTCCGGCGGAGGTTGCCGCCAACTCACATGACGCCGACCCCCAGGTACGGTACGTGGCCGAACCCAGCAGAGTGCGCAGGTAGGGCTCGCCCGCGGCCTCGTCGCGCAAATACGTGTGGTGCAGGTACGCCGCGGCGCAGCTGGCCGCCAAGGGAGCGCTGGCGATTTCGCCCACGCGCAGGCCGTTCCGGGCCGTGGGCAGGTCCCGTCCGCCGATCCACAGGACGTCCTCGGCGGGGTGGTAGACCGCCCCCAGCCGGGCTCCGGCGTCATCCGTCAGCGCCAGCGCGGAGCACCAGTAGTGCCCGCCGGTGAAGAAGTTGTAGGTGCCGTCCACCGGATCGATGACCCAGGTCCGGCCGGAGGTTCCCTCGTGGCTGGAGCCTTCCTCGCCCAGGATCGCGTCCTCCGGCCGCAGCTGCCGGAGCGTGTCCACGACCAGTTTCTCCGCGGCATGGTCTGCAGCGGTGACGACGTCGGAGATGCTGGTCTTCTCCTCGAACGTGGTCACCCCGGACCGCATTCCGTTGGCCAGCGTTCCTGCGGCGCGCACCAGCCAGGCCGCGAGTTCGGTATCGTCCAGGTGGTCAGGGCTGCTCACGGTCATATCTGAAGCCTAGCCAACGCCGCAGGGAACGCGGCATGCAGGTGCAGTTGCTACCGGCGGCCGCGCCGCGGCCCGCGGCCCTTGGGGGTGCGGCCGCCGCCTGGTTTGCCTTTGCCCTGGCCGGGCGGCTTGCCCGCGCCCTTGCCGGCTCCCGCCGCCCGCCCCGATCCGGAGCCCTTTCCCGCAGCGGTGCCCTTCCCCGCGCCGGAGGCTCCGCCGTCGTTCTTGGCCGGGTTCTTGCGGCCCTTGCCCTTGCCCTGTTGTTCCTGCACCGAGGGCTGGCGCGAACTGCGCGCCGTGCGGCCACGGACAATCCCGATGAACTCCTCGATGGCGGCCTCGGTCCGGTCGGTGAGCCACGCGAGGCCGATCTGCGTTTCGGGGTGGCCGGTGACCGTTCGGTAGATGACATCCTTGCGGTTGTAGAGCCGGGCCACGGACATCGGCAGGATCATCAGCCCCGCACCGGACGCCACGACCTCGATACCGGTCTTGGCGCCGCCCATCTGTCCGGGGTCCAGGAAGTTCTCGTGCGCGATCTCTTGGTAAGGGACTTCGTCGTCGTAGAGGGCAACATCGTGTTCCTTCGGCGCGACCACCACGGGCAGTTCCGTATACAGCGGGATCACGCTCAGCCCCTCACGGTTTACCGGCAGCCGCACGAAGCTCAGGTCGGCCCGGCCGTCGCGCAGGATGGCTGTCTGCTCCTCCTCGCCGCACTGGAATGCGGTCAGCGGGACGTCGGGCAGCCGTTCCGCCCACCGGCGGGTCCACTTACCCGGGGTCACGCCCGGGACGTAGCCGACCTTCAGTCCGGCCAATTGGGCCGTGGTCGTCGGCTCCTGGTCTGCATCCTGCACTTCATCACCGTAGCGCAGGGCGGCTAGGCTGGGCTTATGAGCGCGAAATCGGCACAGTCCATGAAACCGGCCACGGCCGCCAAGAAACTGGGCATCTACCTGCCCGCGGCCCCGCAGGAGTTCCAGGACAGCCTGATCTCGCGCGAGGAGTTTAACCAGCTGCAGTCGGATCCGCCGGAATGGCTTGCCGACCTGCGCCGCAACGGTCCGCATCCGCGGCCGGAAGTAGCCCGTAAACTCAACGTCTCCATCTCCGGCCTGGCCCGCGGCGGCATCACCGAACCGCTGACGACGGCGGAGATCACCGCCCTGCTGCAGGATCCGCCGGAATGGCTGGTGGCAGAACGTGCCTCGTTTGCCGCCGTGCGCGCCGAGGAGCAGCGCGTGAAGGCAGCCGGCAAACAAGGCTGATCCGCCGGCGCTGCCACCGCCGATCCGCGCAGCGCCTGACTTACCGGCGGGACGTCAACCGGCCGTCGTCCCGCCTCCGAGGAAGCGGCCGCCTTCGACTAGGAAGGGCCCGGGGGTTTGCACGTTAACGGCAAGAGCCCCGATCCGAAGACCGGGGCTCTTGCTCTGCGTGCGCGAGGGGGGATTTGAACCCCCACGCCCTTTCGGACACTGGCACCTGAAGCCAGCGCGTCTGCCGTTCCGCCACTCGCGCGCAGTTCGCCTGCCCTCTTGGTGAGCCAACCGATTTCCCGGTTCGCTTTCCTCAAGAACAGCGAGATCAATAGTAGCGTGAAACAGTCCCAAATTCCCAATCGGGGCACTGGCCCCCGAGTTACCGCACGTTGACGGGGATCGGAGGGCCCGCGCCGCGGGCCGCACAGGCCGCCGTCGCGCTCCCTTGGCGGTGAGGTTCACCACACTGCGGCGCCGCCGCGCGCGCGGCCGTCGTTGCTGAATGGGGCCTTTTGGGACACGCCCAAGTAGTATCGAAGGGAAGAATCGCCAGACAGGTGTGCCCTGTCCGCTGTCGCAGCGGGGCACCACCTGACGACAACTCTGGGAGGAGGCGGCCCGATGGGCATTCTGGACAGTATGGAGCGCGGCATCGAAAAGATGGTCCGCGGCGCCTTCTCCGTCGGCGGCAAAGGCCAGGTGCAGCCGGTGGAGATTGCAAGCCGGCTGCGCCGCGAACTGGACAACGGTTCCATCACGTTGGCCCAGGGCCGCACGCTGGCTCCCAACGTCTTCGACGTCAGGCTGGGCGATTCCGACTACGCCATGGCAGAACAATGGGGCGCCACGCTGGCCGAAGAACTGTGCGACGTGGTCATCCGCCACGTCAACAGCCAGAAGTACACCCTGCAGGGTCCGGTCCGCGTTTCCTTCACCAAGGACGGCGAACTCAAGGGCGGCGATTTCGAAGTCCACGCCACCGTGGTGAAATCCGAGGGCCACCAGCAGCAGCCCGTGCAGCGCAGCGCCCCCGCGGCGCCGTCGCGCCAGCCCACGCTGCTGACGCCCGTGCTGGAAATCAACGGGCAGCGCTACTCGCTTAACGCGCCGTCCATCGTCCTCGGACGCTCCTCCGAAGCCGACATCATGGTGGACGACACCGGAGTCTCGCGGCGCCATCTGGAGATCCGCACCGAAGGCGGCTCGGCTGTGGCCGTGGATCTGGGCTCAACCAACGGCAGCTATGTCAACGGCCAAAAGATCAACGGCCAGATTGACCTCACCGACGGCTCCGTCATCACCATGGGCCGCACCCGCATTACCTTCCGCCTGCTGCCGACACGGGGCGGCGGGGCCTAATGGGCGAGCTGGTCGTCACCGCGCTGCGGTTCGGTTTCCTGATCCTGCTCTGGATCATGATCATCAGCATCGTCGCCGCCCTGCGGCGGGACCTGCAGATCGGCAAGCGCAGCCGCACCGGCTCCCCCACCGCGCGCGAAGTCCGCAAGAATCCCGATCTGGCGGATGCTCCGGCTCCCAGGGTGGCTCCGCGCCGCCTGGTGGTCACGGAAGGGCCGCTGGCAGGGCACTCATTGGAACTGGCCGCGAGCCCCATCCTGTTGGGCCGGGCCCAGGAAGCCACGCTGGTGCTGGAGGACGACTACGCCTCCGGCCGGCACGCCCGGCTCTTTCCGCAGGGCAGCCGCTGGTTCATCGAGGACCTCGGCTCCACCAACGGCACCTACCTTGCAGAGAACCAGCTGACGCGGGCGCTGCCCGTTGACCCCGGCGTTCCCATCCGGATCGGCAAGACGGTCATTGAGTTGAGGCCCTGACGGTGGCTCTGGTTCTGCGCTATGCAGCGCGGTCTGACGTGGGTAAGGCGCGGTCCAAAAACGACGATTCCGCCTACGCCGGGCGCTATCTTGCCGTGGTGGCCGACGGCATGGGCGGCCATGCCGGCGGTGACGTGGCCTCGGCGTCCACGGTGCTGGACCTGGTCCACCTGGACCGCTCAGGCCATCAGGATCCGGCCAACGTGCTGGCCGACGAGATCCAGACCGCCAATTCCATCCTTTCGGAACTGGTGCAGACCAGTCCCAAGCTGGCGGGCATGGGCACGACCGTCACGGCCCTGCTGCTGCATGACGACAAGCTCGAATTCGCCCATATCGGCGATTCCCGTGCCTACCGGCTGAAAAACGGCACCTTCGAGCAGGTCAGCGTCGACCACACGTTCGTGCAGCGGCTCATCGACGAAGGCCGACTCCTTCCCGCGGAAGCCGAGATCCACCCGCACCGCAACGTGCTGATGCGCGTGTTGGGCGACGTCGATGCCAGCCCCGAACTCGACCTGGCCAGCCATCGGGCCGAGCCGGGGGAGAAGTGGCTGCTCTGCTCCGATGGACTCAACGCGGTAGTGCCGGACAGTGTGGTGGAGTCCGTGGTGCGCAACGCACCCACGCTGCAGGACGCCGTCGATGAACTGGTGGATCTCACGCTTGACGGCGGTTCCCCGGACAACGTGACCATCGTGATGGTCGAGGTCGCCGAAGCGGCACCCGAGCCAGCCGATACCGCCTCCCTTGGCCTCGCCCCGGAACGGCCGAAGGCATCAGCCCTGAAGCACGACGGCGTCGCCTCCCCGGTGGTCCCGGCGCCGACACCCGCCGCCGGAGCCTCTCCCGAGGGAGCCGCAGGGGGGACGGGCACCGCCGACGAAGAGCTGCAACCGCACGAGGCAATCCGTGCCGAGGCCATCCGCCGGGAACTGGAGACCCGTCCGCACGTGCTGGTGGGTGCCGCGGCACTTGCCACCGAAACCGGACAGATTCCAATCGTCACGGCCCACTCCAACAAGCGCCGGGCGGCCGCATTGCTGACCCACAAGGCTCCGGAGGATCCGGAAACGCCCGACGCCGAGGCCCCCGCACCGGTCCGCAAGCCCTGGCTGATTCCGGCATTCCTGACCGTCATGTCGTTGCTGCTGGTGGCGGTCATGTGGTTCGGCTACCTGTGGACGCAGACGCAGTATTTCGTTGCCTCGGCCGACGGACGGGTGGCCATCTTCAACGGCGTCTCCCAGAACTTCGGGCCGGTAGCGCTTTCACATGTGGACACGGTTTACAACATCCCGTTGGAAAGCCTGCCGGCCTACCAACAGCAACGGCTGGAGTCGAGCATTTCCGCACGGGACCTGGGGCACGCTGAGGAGATCGTGGAACAGTTGCGAATCAGCAGCCAGCGGAACTGCCCGGCACCCGAGCCCAGCCCCAGTGCTGTACCGACCGACCGGCCCAGCGGTTCGCCGCGGGCGACTCCTGGACCGCTTGCCAGTCCCCGACCCACCGTGCCACCGGAATGTGTAGGTGGATAAGCCATGAGTAACATCCAGACAGTGCCCCGTTCCCGGCGCAACACCGAACTGCTCCTGCTCGTGCTGGCTTTGATTGTCGGCATCGGAGCCAACATGCTGGTGGGGTTGGACCAGGACCGGGCCTTCGACAGCGACTTCTTTACCCAGGGCGGCACCTTGGTGGTGCTGGTCCTCGTGGTGCACGTGGTCCTGCGCCTCCGGGCGAGATATGCCGATCCGGTAATACTCCCGATCGTGACCGCCCTTAATGGCGTGGGGCTGGCGATGATCCACCGCTTGGACATTGCCAACAACGACTCCGCCGCGGGACGCCAGCTCCTGTGGACCGGCGTGGCCATCGCCGTCGTGGTCGCCGTTATCTGGCTGCTGCCCGACCACCGCGTTTTGCGCCGCTTCACCTACATATCCTTGATAACCAGCGCCATCCTGCTCATCCTCCCGCTGCTGCCGTTCGTCGGGATGGAAATCAACGGCGCCCGGATCTGGGTGAACCTGGGGTTCGCCACCTTCCAGCCGGGCGAAATCGCGAAGATCACGCTCGCCATATTCTTCGCTGGGTATCTTTCCACGAACCGCGACCTCATCCTGCTCGCGGGCAAGAAAATCGGCCCGCTGCAGCTGCCCCGCTGGCAGGACATGGGCCCCATGCTGGTGGCCTGGCTGGTCAGCATCGGCGTCTTGGTCTTCCAGCGGGATTTGGGCTCCTCGATCCTGTTCTTTGGCCTGTTCATGGCCATGATCTATGTGGCCACCAGCCGCGTCAGCTGGGTCCTGATCGGCCTGCTCATGATTGCGGTGGGCGGTGTCGTGGCCTTCCAGCTGTTCCCGCACGTCACCGCACGTATTGACGGCTGGATCAATGCGTTCGACCCCGAGGTCTACAACCGAATCGGCGGCAGCCACCAGATCGTCCAGGGGCTGTTCGGGCTAGCCAGCGGTGCGCTCACCGGCACGGGCCTCGGGCAAGGCCGGCCTGACCTGGTGACCTATGCGAACAGCGACATGATCATTGCCGCACTCGGCGAGGAGTTGGGGCTCATCGGGCTCAGCGCCATCGTGATGCTCTACATCCTCTTGGTCAGCCGTGGCATCCGGGCGGCGCTGGGAAGCCGGGATGCTTTCGGAAAGCTCCTGGCGACGGGGCTCTCGTTCACTTTGGCGCTGCAGTGCTTCGTGGTGATCGGGGGCGTCACCCGCCTGATTCCGCTGACCGGTCTGACCACACCGTTCCTGGCCGCCGGCGGCTCTTCGCTGTTGGCCAACTGGCTGATCGTCGCCCTGCTGCTGCTGATTTCCGACGCGGCACGCCGTCCTGCCCTGACCGGACCGGCCGCCGGCCGACGTCCTCCGGGTGGTGACCGGCCGTCGCGCCGCAACCAGACCGAAGGACGGAACACCGGATCCACGGAGGTGATCCAGCCATGAACCAGGCCATCCGCAATACTTGGATCGTCGCCATCGCGATGTTCGCGCTGCTGTTTGGATCGCTCACGGTCGTGCAGTTCTTCGAGGCCGAAAACCTTAACGCCAACCCGTGGAACAGCCGGACCATTTACAAGGACTTCGACAAGAACCGGGGCGCCATCCTGGTGGGCGGCGACCCGATCGCCGAGTCGGTTCCCTCGGACGACGAGTTCGCCTACCAGCGCGTCTACAACGAACCCGCGCTCTATGCGCCGATCACCGGCTTCTACTCGCTGGTGTACGGCTCCACGCAGATGGAGTCGGCGATGAACGATCAGCTCTCCGGTTCCGGCGACGAGTTCTTCTACGAACAGATCGTGCAGATGTTTTCCGGCGGCCAGGTCGAGGGCGCCTCCGTGGAGCTGACCTTGGACCCCGAGCTGCAGCAGCTGGCCTGGGACCTGATTCCCGACGGCGTTAAGGGCTCGATCGTGGTGATGGAGCCGGACACCGGCAACATCCTCGCGATGGTCTCCAAGCCCAGCTTCGATCCGAACGCGCTGGCGGGGCACAACACCGAAGAGGTCACGCAGAACATGGCCGAGTTGGAGAAGGTGCCGGGACTGTCTCCGTTCACCAACCCGGCGACCGAGAGCCTGCTGGCCCCGGGCTCCGTGTTCAAGCTGGTCGTAGCCGCTGCCGCCTTGGAGTCGGGCCAATACGACGCCGACAGCAAGCTCGACAACCCCCCGTCCCTGCCGCTTCCCGGCACTAACGTTGAGCTGCCCAACTACCTCAATGGCGGCTGTGCAGCCCGGACCACCGCCGACTTTTCCTTCGCCCTGGAGCAATCCTGCAATACGCCCTTCGCGCAGATCGCCATGGATTTGGGCGAAGACGCCATCGCAGAGCAGGCCGCCAAGTTCGGATACGGCGAGTCCTACCAGATCCCGACCCATGTCACCGCGAGCCAGTTCCCGACCGGCATGAGCGATGACCTGCTCGCCCAGTCGGCCATCGGCCAGTACGACGTCCGCGTGACCCCCCTGCAGGTGGCCATGACGACCAGCGCCATCGCCAACGACGGCGTGCTGATGAAGCCGAACCTCGTGCGCACGGTGCGCGCGCCGGACCTGCGCGTCATGGACAGCCCCGAGCCCCAAGAACTGCAGCGTTCGCTTTCCGCAGACAACGCGCAGCTGATTCAGGACTGGATGGTCAATGTGGTCAGCCGGGGCATTGGCGGCGGGGCCGCCATTCCGGGCGTCGAGGTGGCCGGCAAGACCGGGACGGCAGAACTGCTGGCCGGCGAAGAAGGAAACAACTCGTGGTTCACCGGATTTGCGCCGGCGGATGACCCCCAGGCCGTCGTATCCGTCGTCTTCGAGGACGTCGATGTGACTACCGGTTCTTCACTCTCAAGTCCAAGTGCTCGGCAACTCCTAGAGGCGGTGTTAAATAAGTGAGACCTACCTCGGGTATCACCTTAGGCGGCAGGTACCAGCTCACTGAACGTATCGCTATCGGCGGCATGGGTGAGGTCTGGAAGGCGCAGGACCAGGTCCTGGGCCGCATTGTCGCCATCAAGGTCCTCAAAGAGGAGTACACGGGCGACCCGGGCTTCCTCAACCGCTTCCGAGCCGAGGCCCGGCACACCGCGCTGCTGAACCACACCGGTATTGCCAATGTCTTTGATTACGGCGAAGAGGCCGGATCCGCCTACCTGGTGATGGAGCTCGTGCCCGGCCATCCGCTCTCGGCCATCATCGAGCGCGAGCGTGTGCTATCACCGGACCGGACGCTGTCCATCATCACCCAGACGGCCAAGGCGCTTGCCGTCGCCCACGCACAGGGCCTGGTACACCGCGACGTCAAGCCCGGAAACCTGCTGATCACGCCCGAAGGCCGGGTCAAGATCACCGACTTCGGCATTGCGCGGCTGGCCGACCAGGTTCCGCTGACCGCAACCGGCCAGGTCATGGGCACCGCCCAGTATCTGGCGCCGGAACAGGCGACGGGACAGACAGCCACCGGACAGAGCGACATCTATTCGCTCGGCGTCATCGGCTACGAGTGCCTCTCCGGTTCCCGGCCGTTCTCCGGTGAATCGCAGATCGCCATTGCCTTGGCCCAGGTCAACGACACTCCCCCGCCGCTGCCCGAGTCCCTGCCGCGGCCGGTCCGCGCACTGCTGATGTCCATGCTGGCCAAGGACCCGGCCGACCGGCCGGCCAACGCGGAAAAGCTCGCCGAGGCGGCGGACGCCATCCGTGCCGGCAACATCCGGGCCGCCGAAGCAGCTGTCCCGGGCATGCTGCTGTTCGGCGGGGACGACAGCACCGGTTTGATGACTGCTCCGGTCCCCGCCCCCGGAACCGCTCCGACCCGCGCCGTCAGCGCCGGGACATCCCAGCTGCCTGCCGTCGACGACGCGGAAGCTGCGAGCCTCGGCGCCGAACGGAACTGGACCGACCAGGATCTGGACAGCGACGAGCCCGACGAAACACCGCGCCGCCAGCAGAAGAAACGCAGTCCCTGGACCTGGCCGTTGGTCGGCTTGATCCTGTTGATTCTGTTCGCCGTGGCCGGCGCGATCCTGCTGCCCATGCTGACCCCCACCGGCGGCACGGAGTCGTCGCCGTCCGCCTCCAGCTCGACAACACGGTCGGCGCCGAAGACCACCTCCGCCGCGCCAACCGAAGAAGAGACCGAGGAACCGCGCGAAACACCAACGCAGGAGACCAACCAACTGTCGGCCAATGCGTTCCTGGGCCGACCCTTCAGCGACGTCCGGTCCGAGCTCGAAAACATGGGCTACCAGGTGGTTCCCAACCCGGTGGAGAGCGGCGAAGCCGAGAATACCGTCATCGACATCGCGCCGACCGGCGCCGTCGTGGTCGGCGAAGCAATCACCGTCACCTACTCCACCGGCCCCGGAACTGTCACCATTCCCAACGGGCTTGCCGGGCAGTCCGAGCAGCAGGTGCGCGAAGCCCTGATCGGCCTGAACCTGGTTCCGCAGAAGTCCGGCGAACAGCCGAGCGATGAAGAGGCCGGCACCGTGCTCAGCCTGTCTCCCGACGGCGGTGACGTTCCGGTCGGGTCCACCGTCAGCTACGTTGTCTCCAGCGGGCCGGAAGAAGAAGAAACTCCGGCGCCGACAGAAACGGGCTCACCTGATGCCAAGGGCCTGCCGACCTCCGCTCCCGACACGCGCGGCGGTAAGCCGTGACCGGATCCTGGTCGGTCTGATGGAAGGACGACAACCAGTGGACTCGCCGCACATCCTGGCTGGCCGCTACGAGGTGGGTGAACTCATCGGACGCGGCGGGATGGCCGATGTGCTGCTGGGCCGTGACATCCGCCTGGGGCGCTCGGTGGCGGTCAAGCAGCTGCGCGCCGACCTGGCCCGCGACCCGATGCTGCAGTCCCGGTTCCGGCGCGAAGCCCAAGCGGTGGCCGGGCTGAACCACCCGGCAATCGTTGCCGTCTACGACACCGGGGACATGGATCTACCCGGGGGTGCGGCGCACGACGTCAAGGTCCCGTTCATCGTGATGGAGTACGTCCGGGGCCGGACGCTGCGTGAATTCATCAAGGCCCGCGAGCTGAGCATCGAGGATTCGGTCCGCTATGCCCTCGGCGTCCTGGCCGCGCTCGAATACAGCCACCGCTCGGGCATCGTGCACCGCGACATAAAGCCGGCCAACGTCATGGTCACGCCGGACGGCAGCGTGAAGGTGATGGACTTCGGCATTGCACGGGCGCTGGCCGATTCGGCAGCGACGATGACGCAGACCCAGGCCGTCCTGGGGACCGCGCAGTACCTTTCCCCCGAGCAGGCCCGGGGCGAAGCCGTGGATGCGCGCAGCGACCTGTACTCGGCCGCCTGCCTGCTCTACGAAATGCTTGCCGGCCGTCCGCCCTTCATCGGTGACAGCCCGGTCTCCGTGGCCTACCAACATGTCCGCGAACTCCCCGAACCGGCCAGCCGCTTCAACCCGGACGTCACTCCTGCGCTGGATTCCGTGCTGGAACATGCGCTCCAAAAGGACAAAGCCGACCGGTTCCAGACGGCCGCGGCATTCTCGGACGCGCTGCGTGCGGCCCTGGCCGGGACGTCGCACCAGGCGGCCGGGACGGCAACCGAAGCGTTCCCCGCACTGACTCCCGCCACGGAACTGATCACGCAGCAGGCCCAGGCCGTGTCTGGCGAGACTCCGGAACTATCCCACACCGCCTACTCACCCGACGATGACGCCGGACCGGACACCGCCTCCTATGACCGCGGGCATCTCCCCACAGCCTTGGCCGTGGGCACCGAAGAGGACGTCGAACCCGAACGCCGGGCCAAGCGCCGGGCCTGGATTGTCACGCTGATCATTGCCCTGCTGCTGGTGCTGGTGGGCGGGGGCTACTACGTCTACAACATGCTGGCGCAGAACGCCGTCCCGGATACGGTTGCCGTTCCAGCCGTGGCGGGGATGGACCAGAACGCCGCTACCAACGCCGTCTGGGCAGCGGACCTCCAGCCACGGGTTGAACAGGAGTTCAGCGACGACGTCGAGGCGGGCATGGCAACCCGAACCGATCCGGACGTCGGAGAACAGCTGGAACCGGGCAGCCAAGTCGTGGTCTACATCTCCCAAGGCAGCGAATTCGCCACCATTCCCAAGGACCTGGCCGGCCGCACCGAAGCCGAGGTACGGGACAAGCTCCGGAACCTGGGTCTGGAGCCGGGGGAAAACGTTCCGGCGAACAGCGCCACCCTGCCGCGCGGGAATGTGGTGACCACCAAGCCTGCTCCCGGCGAGAAGGTCAAGACCGGCTCCACGGTGGACCTGGTCATCTCGAACGGCATGGTGCGCGTTCCCGACCTGATGAACAAGACTCTCGAAGAAGCCGGCACGATGCTGGAAGACGCGGCCGTCGCCCTGCCCTACCGGGTGCAAGAGGTCGACAACGAGGTGGTCGCGCCCGGCACCGTCGTCGGCCAGAGCGTTAAAGCGGGAACGGACGTCGAACAGGGTACCGAGATGGTCCTGACGGTCACCGTTGAACCGCCTGCACCTGAGCCCTCGGAGACCGTTACGTCGGACCCGGAGGACTCCAACAAAGGAAATGGCTCCGGCAGCGGGAACAACTCCGGCAACGGCAGCGGGAACGGCAGCGGGAACGGCCGCGGCAATGGGAACGGCAACGGCAACGGCAACGACTGAGCCAACCGGTAGAGGCGACCGGCCCTCCGGGGCAATCCCGTCCCGGAGGGGTCAGTGGGTAATGAGTGGGCTGAGCGTGGCAGCGCGTTCGGCCGTGCCCTCCGCACCGAGCGACTCCAGCCAGTTGCCGAGCATCAGGTACCCGCCTTCGGTCAGCACCGATTCGGGATGGAACTGCACGCCCCATAGGGGCGCGCTCCGGTGCGCCAGCCCCATCACGACTCCGCTGTCGGTCTCCGCGGTAATCTCCAGCTCGGCAGGGATGGTGCTGCGCACGGCCGCCAACGAGTGGTAGCGGGTGGCCGTGAACGGGTTCGGCACACCCACGAAGGCGTTCTGGTCACCGTGTGTCACGTGGGAGGTCTTCCCGTGCATCAATTCCGGAGCGTGGGTGACGGTGGCACCATATGCCTCGGCCAGCGCCTGGTGGCCCAGGCACACGCCGAACATGGGCTTCGCTTCCCGGCCGCACCAACGGATCAGCTCGATGCAGATGCCCGCCTCAGCCGGCGTTCCCGGGCCGGGGGAGACCAACACGCCGTCGCGGGCTGCGGCCAGTTCCACCGCCTCCTCGAGGGTGACGTCGTCGTTGCGGACCACGGTCGTTTCCGCGCCGAGTTCCTGGAGGTAACCGACCAGGGTGTAGACGAAGCTGTCATAGTTGTCGACGACGAGGATGCGCGGAGTCTTGCTCATGTGACGGTCGTGCCAATCGTGGAGTTGTTCCGGGACAGGAGGCTGCGAAAGCCGGCCGGCACCCCGTCAGGGGACCAGGAGCCAAGCGGCAATTCAGCAGCACTCACTCCATGATCGGTCCCGCGCGGTGATCCCGGCAAATGCGCGGCGGCGAACGTCACATACATTGGCTAGACTAAACAGCTAGACGGCCGGCGGCGGCGGACTCGCATGGAGATTGCGGCCCCGGTCAGGCAGTGCCAACCACCCCTTGATGCCCCGGAGGATCTGTGCCCGAGTCGAAGCGCCGCAAGAGGACCGAACGGCGTCCCGAGGAATTGACCGCCAAGGGCAATAAGCCCAACGCCGTCTGGTTTAAACCGGTTATGTTCGGCCTCATGATCATTGGCCTGTTCTGGATCATCGTTTTCTACATCACGCAGGGGGCATGGCCGCTGCCGGCAGCAGGGTCATGGAACATCATGATCGGTTTCGGTATCGCCATCGCCGGCTTCCTGATGACGACCAGGTGGCGCTCGTAGGCAGTCATGCTGGTCGATAACGGCATCTACGTCGACGGCGTCCGTGCCGCCACGCCCAAAACCCTGGAGCAGACGTTCAGCGAGCTGCACCGGTACGCGGGCATGGCCTGGATTGGCCTCTACCGGCCGAGCGAGCCGGAGCTGGCCGCTGTGGCAGCGGAGTTCGACCTGCACCACTTGGCCGTGGAGGACGCCTTGCGGGGCCACCAGCGCGCCAAGCTGGAACAATACGGCCGCACGCTCTTCACCGTACTCCGGCCCGCGCGCTACATCGACGAGACGGAGAAAGTGGAGTTCGGCGAACTGCACGTCTTCATGGGGCGGGACTTCCTGATCACCGTCCGGCACGCGGAGTCGCCGGATTTGGCGCACGTCCGGCAACGGATGGAGGCCGTGCCCGATTTGCTGGCAACAGGACCGCAGGCGGCGCTTTACGCGGTCCTGGACCAGGTCGTCGATGAGTACGAGCCGGTGGTGTTCGGCCTGGAGAACGACATCGACGAGATCGAAGACCAGCTCTTCGGCGGCGATCCAGACGTTTCACGACGGATCTACGAACTGTTGCGCGAGGTCATCGAGTTCCAGCGTGCCCTGCAGCCGCTGCAGGGCATGATCACCGTCCTCGAACGAGGCACCGACAATCCTGCCCTGAACCTTGAGGTGGCCCGCGGCCTGCGTGACGTCGAGGACCATGTGATCCGGCTGAACGAGCGCGTCGACGCCTTCCGGGCCGTCCTGCAGAACGCCCTGAGCCTCAGCTCCACCCTGCAGGCCCAGAAACTCACCGAAACCAGCGTCGCGCAGAACGAACAGGTCAAGCGCATCTCCTCGTGGGCCGCCATACTCTTCGCCCCGACTTTGGTGGCGTCGGTCTACGGGATGAACTTCACCGTGATGCCGGAGCTCGACTGGCCGCTGGGCTACCCGATGTCGCTGGTCCTGATGTTCCTGACCGCCCTCGGGCTTTACTGGTTCTTCCGGCGCAACAGGTGGCTCTGAAGCCCGCGTGACCGGGGCAGATGGGGCAGGAGCCCGCTCCCTGGATACGGGAACGGGCTCCTGGCGGGACGGCGGCCGCGGGGCGGTCAGCCGGCGTCTGCCGCGGCCATCACGGCAGCGGTGACGGCCGGGGCGACCCGGGGGTCCAGCGGGCTGGGGATGATGTAGTCGGCCGCGAGGTCTTCCCCGACGATTCCCGCGATTGCCTCCGCCGCGGCGACTTTCATGGCGGAGGTGATGCGGCGGGCACCGGCGTCCAGTGCGCCACGGAAAATTCCCGGGAAAGCCAGGACGTTGTTGATCTGGTTGGGGAAATCGCTGCGTCCGGTGGCCACAACCCTCGCGAACTTCGCGGCCGTATCCGGGTGTACTTCCGGATCCGGGTTGGACAGCGCGAAAATGATGGCGTCGTCGGACATCTTCTCCAGGGTCTCTTCCGGGATCGTGCCGGAGGAAACGCCGATCAACACGTCTGCCCCGTCGAGCGCCTGCGCGCTGCCGCCGGTCACCCCGCGCGGGTTGGTGCGGGCAGCGTAGGCGGCCTTGACCCCGGTCAAATCGCCGCGGTCGCTGTGGATGATGCCGCGCGAATCCAGCAGCGTCACGTCGGCAACCCCGGCGGCCAGCAGGATTTCGGCGACGGCGATGCCCGCCGCGCCCGCCCCGGAAATAACCACCTTCAGCGACGCCAGCTCGCGGTCGACCACCTGGGCGGCATTGGTCAGCGCAGCAAGGGCTACGACGGCGGTGCCGTGCTGGTCATCGTGCATGACCGGCATGTCCAGGGCTTCGATGAGACGGGCCTCGAGCTCGAAGCAGCGCGGCGCCGAAATATCCTCAAGGTTGACGGCGCCGAAGCTCGATCGCAGCCGCACCAGGGTCTCGATGATTTCGCCGACGTCGGTGGTCTCGAGGACCAGCGGAATGGAGTCCAAGCCGGCAAACTGCTTGAAGAGGGCAGCCTTCCCCTCCATCACCGGGAGCGAGGCAGCCGCACCGATGTTGCCCAATCCCAGCACCGCGGTGCCATCGGAGACCACTGCCACCAAGCGCGAGGCCCACGTGTATTTGCCCGCCATTTCCGGATCCGCGTTGATGGCACGGCTGACCTGGGCAACCCCCGGTGTATAGGCGATGGAAAGGTCGCGCTTGGTCTCCAGCGGGGCGGTGAGGCCGATCTGCAGCTTGCCGCCCTCGTGGGCGCTGAAGATCTCCTCGCGGGTGAGGTCGATTCGTGCGGAGTTGCCAGTTTCGGTAGTCACGTAGTTTCCTTCTGTTGTTCCTTCCCTTCACGGGAGGGCGCGTGAGTGGCCCGGCCTGGGACAGGCCCGACAGGAAGCAGGTCCTCCGAGAGGCCGCGGCTGGCCGTTCTCAAGGCATCGGGCGCGGCGCATTCGATCCGACTATCGCCTGGGTTCCGGGACGGCCGCGCGGGCCCCGTGGCTGGTCGAGCGAGGGGACCGGATTTTTAGGCTACCTGACGGCCGGGTCGCAGGGTCTGCATATGTCTTCGGTCGGCCGATTGTTTCGCATTTCCACTGTAGTACTTGCCTCCCTGCAGGGGTTGCAGCCCTAGTTGTCCACGTTTTCACAGTTGTAGACCGAAGTTATCCACAGCGGTGCATAACTTTGGGGATTACTCCGCCGTCCACCATTCCTCGACCGTCATCGCGTTATCCACACCTGTGGAATTACATGTGTGTAACTTATCCTCACTGTGCATAACTGCTGTGGATAACATCGTTTCACCCCAAACGCGGAGTCCGGACTTTCCACAGTTCGCCCACAGGATGGGGACAGCAGGGGGTGCGGGTGCATCCGTACGCAGGGACAGCGGGGGGTACACAGCACCCACCCGGGGAAGCAGGCGGGTCGCTGGGGGATTGCAGTGCCACTACAACCCGGGGGACAACAACAGGAAGGGCGGGCAGGTACTGCGTCCACGAGGACACTGTTCCTGCCCGCCCTCGGCGGAAGTCGGCCTGGGTTACGTCAACGCCCTCAGGGCGGTGACCGCGACCAGCACCAGCAAGATGGCGCCGAGCCCCGTGAACTGGACCAGGCTCCGCTTCTTCCCCCTCGGCGCATAGGCCAGAACCACAGCGGACAAGGCGCCGACCACCAGTCCACCCAAGTGCGCTTGCCAGGCAATGCCGGAGACAACGAAACCGAGCACCGCGTTGATGCCGATCAGCACCAACAGCGATCTGACCTCGCCGCCGCGTTGGCGCTGCACGATGAACAGTGCGCCGAAAAGACCGAAGATCGCCCCGGAGGCGCCAACCACGGGAATGTTGGGGGCGGAAAGCAGGAGCACGCCTATCGAACCGCCGAAGCCGGAAAGCAGGTACAGCGCCAGGAACCTCAGCCGCCCCAGCAAGGGCTCCAGGTGCCGGCCCAAGATCCACAATGCGTAGAGGTTAAAGGCAATGTGCAAGAGGAAGGTCGGCGAGTGCAGGAATGCCGAGGTGATCATCCGCCACGGTTCCGGCGCGTAGATCGGGTTCGGAAGGGTGTAGACCGGCGCGTACAGGAACTTTTCGGTAAAACCGGGAACGACCCACTGCAGCAGATAGGCAGCGGCGCAGATGCCGATCAGGGTCAGCGTGACCATAGGCCGGCCGACCGAGGCGGCTCCGCCATAGACGGTACGGACAGTCGGCAGGCTGCGCGCCGCTTCGTTGACGCAGTCGACGCACTGGACGCCGACCGACGCCGTGCGCTGGCATTCCGGACACGCCGGGCGGCCGCAACGCTGGCAGCGCACATAGGAGACGCGGTCCGGATGCCGCGGACAGACGGGGACATCGGTTTGCGGCGGATCGGCCGGCATTCCGTAGGACATGGAGGCGCTCCTGCTGGGAAAAAGGTCCCCGCCCGGGTTCCGGGCGGGGACAGTAGGCAACTTAGAGCTGCTCGACAGTGATGTTCTTGATGACCACGTCCTCCAGCGGCTTGTCCCGCTGGTCTGTAGCCACCGCGTTGAGGGAGTCGACGACGGCACGCGAGGCTTCGTCGGTGACGTCGCCGAAGATCGTGTGCTTGCCCTGCAGCCAAGTGGTGGGAACGGTCGTGATGAAGAACTGAGATCCGTTGGTGCCACGGCCACCCTGGATGCCGGCGTTGGCCATGGCCAGCTTGTAGGGCTCGTTGAAGTTCAGTTCAGGGTTGATCTCGTCGTCGAACTGGTAGCCCGGGCCGCCGATGCCCTGGCCCAGCGGGTCGCCGCCCTGGAGCATGAAGTCCTTGATGATGCGGTGGAAGATCACGCCGTCGTAGAGCGGGGCGTTGGTCTCTTCGCCGGTCTGCGGGTGCTTCCAGGTGATCTCGCCGGTGGCCAGCCCGACGAAATTCTTGACGGTTTTCGGGGCGTGGTTGCCGAACAGGTTCACCACGATGTCGCCGTGGTTGGTGTGGATAGTGGCTTTAGCTGTAGCGATAGCAGTCATGGCACCATTCTTCCACGGCGATTCCCGTCGGTTCCCGCCAGCGGCCGGTTCCGCGATGAGTGAAAATGCCGCGCGTTTCACCGTCGGCATAGCCGTCTGCAAGTGCAGGAAGTAGGCTGATGAACGACCGTCACCATTTCCGGGAGGTAGTAGTGAAGAAGACCAAACGAATAGCCCACGACGCAGAAGGCAATGTTTTTGTCCTCGTGGGAACAGCCAAGGACTGGGCCTCTCCCAAGATGGCAGCCGCGCGGAACTGGGCCATCCCGCGGATCGAAAAGGGCATTGAGACCGCTTCACCACGCATCCAGGGAGGGTTGCAGAAGGCCGCCAAGGATCTTTCCCACTCCGTCGTCACTGTGACGCCGAGAATCCAGGACGGATTGGACAGCCTCGCGCCGAAGATTTCCCACGTTGTGGATGAGGCGGCTCCGCGCATTCAGGAGACCCTGGACCGGGCCGCCCCCGCCATCACGCAGGCCCGGGACAAAGTGGTCGGCGAGTACATTCCGTCCGTCTCCGCCCGGCTCGGCGCGACCGCGGACCAAGTCGCCAAGACGCTGGACAAGACTGCGCTGCCCGTATCGGTCCAAGCCGCCGTCATCAAGGCAGGCGGATCCAAGCGCGGCCTCAAGAAAGCCCAGAAGGCAGCAGCCGGGCACGCCAGGAAGGCGGCCAAGGAGTTGAAGAGGCAGCAGAAGTCCGGTGGCGGCAAGGGATGGCTGATCGTGGGCATCCTGGCCGCGGCGGCGACGGCAGGTGTGGCGGCATGGCGCGCTGCCCGGCCGGTCGAAGATCCGTGGAAGACGCCGGTCCAGCCGACGGCTTCGACTACGGCACCGGGTCAAACCTCCACCACCCCCGCTCCGTCGACCTCGACCTCGACGTCGACGTCGGCCTCAACCTCGACAGGTACCGCCTCGGCTGCCGACACCGCAACAGCCAAGCACGCTGCAGCCCCCGCCGCCTCGGGCACCGCAGCGGGAACGCCTGCCGCCGATAAGGGTTCCGAAGCGGCAGCTGCCACGGCCAAAGCGACCGGCGGCGGTCCCACCCGCTCCGCGCGGGCGGCCGGCCAGAAGGCTGCTGAAGCTGCCGACGCTGCCGCCGAGAAGGACACCAAAAAGTAGTTTCCTTCCGAACACCCAGTAATGGGAGCTCCCCGGTGGGGAGCTCCCATTCGTTTTTCCTGGCCGATCCCCTCATGACGCGGCTTCCCTGCCTCCCGGCGGGCGTGCTGATAGATTTCATGCCGTGAGAAGTGCTGCGCCCAGCGTGTCGATTGTCATCCCGGCCTTCAATGAAGAGTCGGTCATCCGCCAATGCATCTACGCCGCGGTGTGCCAATCAGTGGCACCGTGGGAAATCATCGTCGTGGACAATAAATCGACGGACGGGACGGCCGACCTGGTCCGCGCGATGCAGGACGAATACCCGGAGGTTTCGCTGATCCTGCTTGAGCAGGATGCGGAGCAAGGCCTGATCCCCACCCGCAACTTCGGGCTGGACCATGCCACCGGGGAAATCCTGGGCAGGATTGACGCGGATTCCGTCCTGGAACCTGACTGGGTTGAGCGTGTGCAGGCGGCTTTCGCCGACCCGGAAGTGATGGCGTGCACCGGTCCGGTGCTGTACTACGACATGCCGATGCGGCGCTTCGGCCTCCAGGCCGACGACCGCCTGCGCCGCTTCGTCCTGAAACTGGCCAAGAAGCAGTACCACTTCCTCTTCGGTTCCAACATGGCGATCCGTCGCGGGGCCTGGGACATTATCCGCAACGAGGTCTGCCGCGACGAAGCAGACGAGATGCACGAGGACATCGATATCTCCGTGCATCTGGCCGACCACGCGCTCAGGATCCAGTACGTGCCGGAAATGATCAGCGGAATGTCTGCCCGGCGGCTGGAAGACTCGCCCAAGGACTACCGGTACTACGTCACGCGCTTCGACCGGACGTACAACGTCCACAAGATCGACCGCCGCATGGCGCGCGTGCCCATGCTGATTTTCATGAGCGTTTACTACCCTGCAAAGCTCCTGCGCCGGGTCCACCAGGCCCGGACGCAGGTCCGCGTGACGCGCGGCGGCCTGTAGCCGTTATTCCCTCCCGGGCCCGCTGGCTTCCGGCGCCGGGATGCGTTCTTGCACCCTCGCCCGGTTCTGGGAGAGGACGACGGCGGCCAGGCCCGCTAGGATCAGTGCGAGCCCCGCGTAGGTGCCCCACGGGAGGGTCTCGCCGAGGAACACGGCCGCCAGCGCCGCGGCCCCGGGGATTTCCAACAGGATGATCATCGAAACCACCAGCGGGCTCAAGACGGCCAGCAAATGGTTTAACACCGAGTGTCCCAGCAACTGGGCAACCACGGTCACGCCCAGGATCCCGGCCCACGCCTCCGGCGGGAACCCGGTGAGCGGCTGCCCGAAGGCCAGCGCCATGGCCAGCAGGATGAGTGCGCACAACCCGTAACAGATGGTGGTGTAGGGCCCGGTCGAGAGCCGGCGCCGCACCCGGCTGCCAGCCATCGTGTAGATCCCGGCCATGGCCCCGCCAACCAGGCCGAGCAGGTCGCCCAACAGCGCCTCGCTGGAGAGCCGCAGGTCAAACCCGGAGATCACCAGTACGCCGGCGAACGCGAGGCCAACACCCCACAAGATCAGCCGGGACGCCTTAACGCCGCGCAGCCGGTTGAACAGGACGATCCACGCCGACTGCAGGCAGACCAACGCGGTGGCCGCCGCCACCGAGGTCAACTGCAGGGCGGTGATGAAGCAGGCGAAGTGGAGTGCCAGCGCGACGGCCGCCACCGCGCTATAGCCGATGTCCGACGTCGTCAGGTTCCGGAACTCATGGCGGCGGCCAACGGCTGACGGTACTCCCATCACCACGGCGCCGATGATGTTCCGCCAGAACGCGATGGCCAGGGCGGGGGCGGCAGTGGCAGCCATGATGGGACCGGACGCGGAGATGCCGAGCACAGCCATCGTGGCCAGGAAGATGATCACCCCTTCAGCGTAGGGGCGAAGCCGGTCAAAACCCCATCCCGTGGCGGGGGCGGTGCGGGAGCGAACGCAGCGAGGCCCCGATCCGCAGATCGGGGCCTCGCGTTTCCGGTGGAGGCAAGGGGACTCGAACCCCTAACCCCCTGCTTGCAAAGCAGGTGCGCTACCAATTGCGCCATGCCCCCGGAGGGTCCGGCCGGTCAGCCCGGCCGATTCTTGAGTCACTCGACCTTATCGGTCGCTCGGCTCCATGCGGTTTTCTCCGCTTCGGATTCCTGCCACTTCTTGTACACGAAGACACCCGCGGCCGCGGCTGCCATCAGCAGCAACTTCTTCACGGTGTCCTCCCGACATCGGTGGGATCAGTCAATCCGTGGGCGTACCAGGACTTGAACCTGGGACCTCTTCGTTATCAGCGAAGCGCTCTAACCGCCTGAGCTATACGCCCCCTGCCCTTGCGGGCCGAGATACGACTTTACAGTACGCCGGGCCGGAACTTCAAATCGGCTCAGTCGTCCGTTAGCGTGACCCCGATGCCGCCGACCAACGTCGCCGAGATGTTGTAGAGCACCGCGGACAGCATCGCCAGCGCGGTCAGCAAGACCACGTTGACGACGGCGATGATGGTGGCGAAGGACGCGACCTGTCCCAGCGAAGCATAGGACCGCAGATCGAATCCGCCGCCCTCGGTGCCCGCTACTTCCGTCAGGAGCCCGTTGACCCGGTCAAAGATGCCGGTGATGTCCAGCGTAGTCCAGAGGACGATGGAGGCCACCACGGTGACGATGCCCAGGGCAACGGAGAGCAGGAAGGCCATCTTCAGCACCGACCACGGGTCGACCTTGCTGACCAGCAGGCGGGCACGGCGGACCTTGGCCTTCGGAGCCGGGCGCACGAGTCCCGGGCGGGCGGCCTGGCCCGCCGGGCGCTGCCCGCCGTTGGCCGGCCGCTGCCCGCTGCTCGCCGGCCGTTGGGCCGGGCGGGCCGGCGTGCCGCCGTTGCGAGTGGTAGTCCTGGGCGCGTTGGCCGGCTGCGGGCGCGTACCCGGCCGTGGCGTTTTAGGTGTACTCACTCGTTTCCTCCGTTTTCCGGCGCCGGCGATTCGGCTGCGGACTGCGTCATGTCTGCGTCCAACGGTACTTCATCGTTTGCCTGCTGCGCAGGTTCGGCGTCGGTTGTGGTGCCGGTTTCGGGACCCTGGGGCGCGTCCGACGCCTCGCCGTCTTCCTCGTCGCCGCCCAGGCCGCGTTCGGAGTTCCTGGCCACGGCAATGATGCGGTCCTTCTTATCCGGCTTGGCGAAGATGACGCCCATGGTGTCGCGGCCGCGGACGGGGACACCGGCGACGGAGGAGCGGACCACCTTGCCGCTTTCCATCACCACCAGCACCTCGTCTTCCTCCTGCACAATCAGTGCACCGACCAGATGCCCGCGTTCTTCCTGGTACTTGCCCACCTTGATGCCCAAGCCGCCGCGGCCCTGGACGCGGTATTCGTCGGCCTTGGTCCGCTTGGCGTAACCGCCCGCAGTCACGATGAAGACGTAGGAGTCCTCGCGCAGCACGCCGGCCACCAACAGTTCGTCGTCCTCGCGGAACTTCATGCCGGTCACACCGGAAGTGGCCCGTCCCATCGGCCGGAGCGCCTCGTCCGTCGCGGTGAACCGCAGGGACTGGCCGCGCCGGGAAACCAGCATCATGTCGTCGGTCTCGGCGACCAGCCGGGCCGAGACGAGCTCGTCGCCGTCACGCAGGTTGATCGCGATGACGCCGGCGGAACGGTTCGTGTCGTAGTCCTCCAGCCGGGTTTTCTTGATCAGGCCGCGTTTGGTGGCCAGCACCAGGTAGGGGGCCTGCTGGTAATCCTTCAGGTCCATGACCTGGGCAATGTGCTCGTCCGGCTGGAAGGCCAGCAGGTTCGCCACGTGCTGGCCCTTGGCGTCGCGGCCGCCTTCGGCGAGTTCGTATGTCTTGGCCCGGTACACCCGGCCCAGGTTGGTGAAGAACAGCAGCCAGTGGTGCGTCGTGGTGACAAAGAAGTGCTCGACGACGTCGTCGCCCCGGAGCTGGGCGCCGCGTACACCCTTGCCGCCACGCTGCTGGGAGCGGTAATTGTCGCTGCGGGTGCGCTTGACGTACCCGCCGCGGGTGATGGTGACGACCATTTCCTCTTCGGGGATGAGGTCTTCCATGCTCATGTCCCCGCCGTAGCCCATCATGATCTGGGTCCGGCGGTCGTCGCCGTACTTGCCGGTGATCTCGGCCAGTTCCTCGCTGACGATGTTGCGCTGGGCTTCTTCGGAGGCGAGGATGCGGTTGAACTCTTGGATCATCCGCTCGAGTTCGGCGTGGCGGTCCTGGATCTTTTGCCGTTCCAACGCGGCCAGCCGGCGCAACTGCATGTTCAGGATGGCCGAGGCCTGGTCGGTGTCGATGTCCAACAACTGCATCAGCCCGTCGCGGGCTTCTTCCGTGGTGGACGAGGCGCGGATCAGGGCGATGACTTCGTCGAGTGCATCCAGGGCCTTGAGCAGGCCGCGCAGGATATGCGCTTCCTCCTCGGCCTTGCGCAGCCTGAAGCGGGTGCGCCGGACGATGACTTCCAACTGGTGCGTGACCCAGTGGCGGATAAACGCATCGAGGGTCAGGGTACGGGGCACCCCGTCGACGATCGCCAGCATGTTGGCCGCGAAGTTCTCCTGCAGCGAGGTGTGCTTGTAGAGGTTGTTCAGCACCACCTTGGCCACGGCGTCGCGCTTGAGCACAATCACCAGCCGCTGGCCCGTGCGGCCAGAGGTCTCATCGCGCAGGTCGGCGATGCCGGCGACCCTGCCTTCCTTGGCCAACTCGGCGATCTTCATGGCCAGGTTGTCCGGGTTCGCCTGGTACGGAAGTTCCGTGACCACCAGGCAGGTGCGGCCCTGGATTTCCTCCACGTTGACCACGGCACGCATGGTGATCGAGCCCCGGCCGGTGCGGTAGGCGTCCTCTATGCCCTTATGGCCCAGGATCTGCGCGCCGGTGGGGAAGTCGGGACCCTTGATGCGCTGGATCAGCGCTTCGAGGAGTTCTTCACGGCTGGCGGTGGGATTGTTCAGGTACCACTGCACGCCGTCGGCTACTTCACGCAGGTTGTGCGGCGGAATGTTGGTGGCCATGCCGACGGCGATGCCCGAGGAGCCGTTGACCAGCAGGTTCGGGAAGCGGGCGGGCAGGACGGTCGGTTCCTGGTTCTTGCCGTCGTAGTTGTCCTGGAAATCGACGGTGTCCTCGTCGATGTCGCGGACCATTTCCAGCGCCAGCGGCGCCATCTTGGTTTCCGTGTACCGGGGGGCGGCTGCACCGTCGTTGCCGGGCGAGCCGAAGTTGCCCTGCCCCAGCGCCAGCGGGTAACGCATGGTCCAGTCCTGGATCAGGCGGACCAGGGCATCGTAGATGGCCATGTCGCCGTGCGGGTGGTACTGGCCCATGACCTCGCCCACCACACGGGCGCACTTGTTAAAGGAACGCTCGGGGCGGTAGCCGCCGTCGAACATCGCGTACAGCACCCGGCGGTGCACCGGCTTGAGTCCGTCGCGGACGTCCGGCAGGGCGCGCCCGACGATGACCGCCATGGCATAGTCCAGGTAGGACCGTTGCATTTCGGTCTGCAGGTCGACCTGCTCCACCCGGTCGGTCAGGATTTCACCCTCGATCGGCTCATCGCCGATGCCTTCGGGCAGGTCGGGCGTCTCTTCGTCGCTCATCGTTTAAGTTTCCTTTGCGTCAAAACCTTGGTGCGGCCCGGTCGGCCGCCGCGGGCCGCCGTTCACCGGCCGGCTGCGGCGGGGGCTAAATGTCGAGGAAGCGGACGTCCTTGGCGTTTTGCTGGATGAAGGTGCGCCGGGATTCGACGTCTTCGCCCATCAGTATCGAGAAGGTCTGGTCCGCGGCGGCGGCATCCTCCATCGTCACCTGCAGCAGTGTCCGGTGGTCCGGGTCCATGGTGGTGTCCCACAGCTCCGTGTAGTCCATTTCGCCGAGCCCCTTGTACCGCTGGATGCCGTTTTCCTTGGGCAGCCGCTGGTTGTTCGCCAGGCCGCGACGCACGGTTTCGTCCCGCTCCCGGTCGCTGAAGACATAGTCGTGGGGGTGGTTGGACCATTTGATCCGGTAGAGCGGCGGCTGCGCCAGGTAGACGTAACCGTTTTCGATCAACGGGCGCATGTAGCGGAACAGCAGGGTCAGCAGCAGCGTGGTGATGTGCTGGCCGTCCACATCGGCGTCGGCCATCAGCACGATCTTGTGGTATCGGGCCTTCTCCACGTCGAAGTCCTCGCCGATGCCGGCACCGAACGCGGTGATCATGGCCTGGACCTCGGCGTTGCCCAGCGCGCGGTCCAACCGGGCCCGCTCCACGTTCAGGATCTTGCCCCGCAGCGGCAGGATGGCCTGGGTCTCCGGGTTCCGGCCGCGGACGGCTGAACCGCCTGCGGAGTCGCCCTCCACGATGTAGATCTCCGACTTGGATGGATCGCGGGACGAGCAGTCCTTGAGCTTGCCCGGCATGCCACCGGATTCGAGCAACCCCTTGCGCCGGGTGGATTCGCGCGCTTTCCGTGCGGCCAGCCGGGCCTGCGCGGCCTGGATCGACTTGCGGATCACGTCGCGGGCCGGCCCGGGATTGCGCTCCAGCCAGTCACCGAGCTCGTCCGTGACCACACGCTGCACAAAGCCCTTGGCCTCGGAGTTGCCCAGCTTGGTCTTGGTCTGGCCCTCGAACTGGGGCTCGCCCAGCTTCATGGAGATGACGGCGGTGAGGCCTTCGCGGATGTCGTCGCCGGTGAGGTTTTCTTCCTTCTCCTTGATCAGGTTCTTCTCCCGCGCATAGCGGTTGATCAACGAGGTCATCGCGGCACGGAAGCCTTCTTCGTGCGTGCCGCCTTCGTGCGTGTTGATGGTGTTCGCGTAGGTGTGGACGCTCTCCGAGTAGGAGGTGGTCCACTGCATCGCAACTTCCACCGAGAGTTTGCGGTCCGTGTCCTCGGTCTCGAACGCGATCACCTCGGGGTGGATGACTTCCACCTTCTTGGAGGAGTTCAAGTGGGTGACGTAGTCCAGCAGGCCGTGGTCGTACTTGTAGACGACCTGGCGGTGTTCCGCCGTGGTCTCAACCTCGGTGCCGGGCGTCGTGTCCAGATCCACGTCCTCGGCGTCCGGTGCGTGAATTTCCGGGTGGCGCTCGTCGGTCAGGACGATCTTGAGGCCCTTGTTCAGGAAGGCCATCTGCTGGAACCGGGCGCGCAGCGTTTCGAAGTCGAATTCGGTGGATTCGAAGATCTCCGGGTCCGCCCAGAAGGTCTGCGAGGTCCCGGTCTCGGTGGTCTCCTCGCCGCGGCGCAGGTCGCCCACGGGCAGGCCGCCGTTGGCGAACGACTGGTGCCAGACGTAGCCCTGCCGGCGGATCTCGGTCTCCACGCGGGCCGACAACGCGTTGACCACCGAAATGCCCACGCCGTGCAGGCCGCCGGAGACCGCGTAACCGCCGCCGCCGAACTTGCCGCCTGCGTGCAGGATGGTCATGACCACCTGTACGGTCGGCTTTCCCTCGGTCGGGTGCATGTCCACGGGGATGCCGCGGCCGTTGTCCACCACCCGGACGCCGCCATCGGCCAGCAGCGTCACGTTGATCGTGTCGCAGTAGCCGGCCAGCGCTTCGTCGACGGAGTTGTCCACGACCTCATATACGAGGTGGTGCAACCCGCGCGGACCGGTGGAACCGATGTACATGCCCGGGCGCTTGCGGACGGCTTCCAGGCCTTCGAGGACGGTGATGTCGCTGGCGTCGTAGTGCTTGCCGTCGTTGCCCTCTGTCATTTGGGGTTCTGCGCCGGTGTTTTCCAGCTCATTGTCCTCTGCCACAGTTGCCGTTGACTCCTTGTGTTCCGTCCGGGGGACTCGTGTGTCGGCGCCCTTCCGGTAAGAGGACGGGCGCCGCCTAGTCAATTCTACCGTGTCGGGACGGTGAATCCTGCACGAACATGGCTCTATGCGGCACGGAAACCGGGTTTTGACGCCGCCGCCGGGTGCCCGATGGGACGGTGTATGTCCGCGGACGTCTCCAGCGCCCTACACGCCGTCTAAGCAAGCGCGAGCCGGCTGCTTCCCGCGGGCATCCTGTGAGGGGCGAAATCAGCCGTAGGTGTCCCGCGGTCCGCGGCCGCCGACGGACCTCTTGCCCTTGCGCCAATTGGGCGCTGCCGGCGCCAGGACCTGGATTTTGGTGACGACGCCGGGGCCCAGCTTTTCGTCGAAACGCTTCAGCAGGGCGCTGCTGAGCAATCGCAGCTGTGTGGCCCAGGCCGTTGAGTCGCAACGGACCTGCACCGTGGTTTCCTCGAAGCTTTCCGGCCTGCAGTGGGCGGCGATGTCCGCGCCGACCAATTCATCCCACCGCGAAATGACCGACCCGACCGCCACCGGGGAGTTCCAACCGCGTTCTGCGACGAACCGGTCGAACACGCGCCCCAGCCCCTGTGGGTCGCGGCCGAAATCCTGCGGCCCCCCGGACGGCCGGGCCCCCTTGGATGGGCGACGGCGGCTGTTGGCCCGGGTGCGCACGTCGCCGCGGGCCGCTGCCGCGAGGCGCACCCGGTTCAGGACGGCTTTCGCGGCGTCCAGGTCGTCCACGGCACCTTCGTCCGGTGACGACTCAGCTCCGGCCCGGCCCGCGGGCAGGGGAGGCACCGCGGGATCGGGCAGGTCCGGCCGACTTCCCACCGGCTCTGCCGGCTCCTGCGGCTGGGCCCGGTCAGGCGGTTTCCTGGCCATTGGCCACGCCTCCCGGCACTACCATGAACTGTTCTCCCGCCAAGGCCTCGGGGATGTCTTCGGCCACCGCAGCCGTGACGATCACCTGTTCGGCGCCGGCCACGATGCCCGCGAGCTTGGTCCGCCGCTGGTTGTCCAGTTCGGCGAAGACATCGTCCAGGATCAGGACAGGAGTCGCGCCCGGAGTCGCGTCGTCGTCGCAGAAAACGTAGTACGAGGCCAGTCGGAGGGCCAACGCCAGCGACCAGGTTTCGCCGTGCGAGGCGTAGCCCTTGGCCGGCGCCTGTCCCAGCAACAGTTCCAGCTCATCCCGGTGTGGTCCTACCAGCGAGATGCCCCGCTCCGTTTCCCGTTTGCGCTGCTGTTTGAAGGCGGCAAGGTAGAGATCCGCCAGTTCCGCCGTATCCAGGCTTGCCAACGGCGGAAGGCCAGCCCCGCCGTCGTTCTCCACCTCGCCGTCATCCGATAGCTGGCTGTGGATGGTGGATCGGTAAACGGCGGCCGCATGCTTGGACCCATCGGTGAGGGCGGCGTACGCGGCGTCCAGGTGTGGCTGCAGCAGGTCCACCAGTTCCAGCCGTGCTTTCAGCAGGGCGGCCCCGGCCTGTGCCATGTGCTGGTCCCAGACCTCCAAGGTAGCTCCGTGGGCGGAGGTGAACCGTCCGCTGGCGCGGGCCGATTTGAGCAGCGCATTGCGCTGTTTGAGGACGCGTTCAAAATCGCTGCGGGTGGCCGCGTGGTGCGGGACCAGGCTGGCCAGCAGCTCGTCCAGGAAGCGGCGCCGGCTGGACGGGTCGCCTTTGACCAGCGCGAGGTCTTCGGGGGCGAAGAGCACCGTGCGCAGGTGCCCGAGGATCTCCCGGGCTCGCACGGGGTTGGCACGATTGATCCGCGCCCTGTTGGCCTTGCCCGCGGTGATTTCCAGCTCCAGCGAGGTGCTGCGCCCGCCGCGGTCCACCCGCGCCCGCACCAGCGAACGCTGCCTGTCGAACCGGATGAGCGGTGCGTCATTGCTGACCCGGTGTGATGAGAGCGACGCAAGATAGCCGATGGCCTCGACGATGTTGGTCTTGCCGACCCCGTTGGCCCCGACAAACACCGTAATGCCGGGCTTCAAGGCGATGTCCAGCTGCGGGTAGGTGCGGAAATCGGTGAGGGACAGGTATTCAACAAACAATGCGTTACAGCTACTTCGACTCGTTGCGGGGGCCGGACTGGTCTTGTGCAGGCTTCCTGACTGCGTGTCCGCCGAACTGGTTCCGGAGGGCGGCCACCATCTTCATCGCGGGCGCATCATCCTGGCGCGACGCGAACCGTGCGAACAGGGCCGCCGTAATGGCCGGGGCCGGGACGGCGTGCTCGATGGCTTCCTCGACGGTCCACCTGCCTTCGCCGGAATCCTCGACGTAACCGCTAACCTGGCTCAACCCCGGGTCCTCTTCGAGCGCCTTGACCATCAGGTCCAGCAGCCAGGATCTGACCACCGTCCCCTTTTGCCAGGCCCGGAAAGTGCCCGGAACATCCTTGATGATGTCCTTGGCTTCCAGCAGTTCGTACCCTTCGGCGTACGCCTGCATCAACCCGTATTCGATCCCGTTATGCACCATCTTGGCGTAGTGGCCGGCGCCGACGTCGCCCACGTGGGCGAAGCTTTCCTCCCGCGGGCCCTCCGGCCGCAGCGCGTCGAAGACCGGCATCGCTGCCTGGACAAGTTCGGTGGGTCCGCCGGCCATCAGGCCATAACCGTTCGCCAGGCCCCAAACGCCGCCGGACACGCCGACATCGATAAAACCTATCCGGCGTTCGGCCAGGAGGGCTTCGTGCTTTTGGTCTTCGGTGAACTTCGAGTTGCCGCCGTCGATCACCAGGTCTCCGGCGGAGAGCTTACCGGCGAGCTCCGCGATGACCGTGTCGGTGACTTCGCCGGCGGGCACCATGACCCACACGGTGCGCGGACCAGGCAGCGCCCGGAGCATTTCATCAACGCTCGCGGTGTCACTGACCTCCGGGTTCCGGTCGTAGCCGGTCACCTCGATGCCGCCGTCCCGGAGCCGCCGCCGCATGTTGAAACCCATCCGGCCCAAGCCGATCAGTCCGATGTGCATCCCAGTCACTCTTTCCTCTCGTCCATGGGTCGGTGGGATCAAATTACTGGTTAGGCAACCTCACTGGCATGAGCAGGTACCGGTAGTCTTCCTTGTCTTCGCCCTCGAGGTCGTCCTGGGCCGATATGACCGCAGGCTTCGGGGGCGTGGTGAAGGAGAACCGGACGTACTTGCTGTCGAAGGCGCTCAGGCCCTCGGACAGGTAGTGCGGGTTGAAGGCGACGGTGATTTCGTCGCCGGAGAGCGAGGCTTCAATTGCCTCCGAAGCCTGGGCGTCTTCGCCGGTTCCCGCGTCCAAGGTCAGCAGACCATCGGTGAAGGCCAAGCGGACCGGAGTGTTGCGCTCGGCCACGAGGGAAACACGGCGGACGGCTTCGATCAGCGTCGTGGTTTCGACTGTCGCATGGATCGGGGTGTTGTCCGGGAACAACGAACGGATCTTGGGGTAGTCACCGTCGACCAGCAGCGACGTGGTGCGGCGTCCGCCGCTTTCGAAACCGATGAGTTCGCTATTGTCCGAAAGCGCGATGTTCAGGTCGCCGGAACCACCCAACGTTTTGGCTACTTCGCTTAGGGTCTTCGCCTTGACCAGCGCGCTCGTGGAAATACCCGGCGTCGTCGGTCGCCAGGACAGCTCCCGGAGGGCTAGGCGGTAGCGGTCGGTGGACAGCAGAGTAATCAGGTCGTCTTCGATTTCCATCCGGACACCGGTCAAGATGGGCAGGGTGTCGTCACGGCTCGCCGCAATGATGACCTGGCTGACAGCCTGGGCGAACGCTTCTCCATCCACGACGCCGCTGACATCGGGCAGGGCAGGGAGTTCCGGATAATCGCCTTCGGGCATGGTGGCGAGGTTGAACCGGCTGTTGCGGCAGGTGAGAGCGACTTTCGAACCGTCGGTTTCGATATCGACAGGTGCCGACGGCAAGCTTCGGCAGATGTCGGCCAAAAGGCGTCCGGAGACCAGGATGGTGCCTTCGTCGGTGACGTCGGCCGGGATCTGAAGACGGGCGGAAATCTCGTAGTCGAAGCTGGCAAGACTCACCATGCCGCCTTCGGCCCGGATGAGCAGGCCAGACAGAACGGGGACAGGCGGACGTGGTGACAGGGAACGGGCTGTCCATGTCACGGCTTCCGCCAGAACATCCCGATCAACTCTGAACTTCACTGAAGTAAGCCACCTTTCACAACGAACATGCCGGGGAAGACCGCCTGCGTCTGGCCGGGTGCAGTGCGTGGGACTGCGAGCACCAGGTTGAAGCAGATGGCAACGATTCTCTGTGCAAGCTTAGCCGCAGCAACCGTCATTGCGCACCGAGAGTGCGACGACGTCCGGATGAGCCGATTCGGCACGATGTGTGGGAACCGGGACAGGGTCAAATGTTATTTGGAAGAACTTCAAGAAATGGGATTCGTAGTGTTAATAACTGCTGTGGATACTGTGGAAAACCCCGGTTGACCCTTCCCCTTGGCGGAAGTTGGCTGTTCACAAGATGTGCAGGGCGTTCGTAACCGGCATGGAGTGCCTGTGGACGAAAATCCTTGGGATTTCGGGCGTCCACAGGCGGCATGGTGGTTTTCCTCTTAAGGACCTGGGTTCTCCACTTAAGAATCCACAGCCTTATCCACACCTGTTAATTTCACCGGTGTAGTTCCCGGCAGGGGCCGTTGCCAGCGCCGCGGGAGGCTAGCTTTCGCGCTGTTGCTGCTTAATGCGGTTGGTCAGCTCCGTGACCTGGTTGTAAATCGCCCGGCGCTCAGCCATCAACTCGCGGATCTTTCGGTCGGCGTGGATGACGGTGGTGTGGTCGCGGCCGCCGAGTTCCTGGCCGATCTTCGGCAGGGACATGTCGGTCAGTTCCCGGCACAAGTACATGGCGATCTGGCGGGCCGTCACCAGCGTCCGGGTCCGGGACTTGCTGGTCAGCTCCTCCATGCTGAGCTTGAAATACGCCGCGGTCTGGCCAAGGATCGTGGCCGACGTGATCTCCTGCGCCCCTTCGTCGGTGATCAGGTCTTTGAGGACTATCTCGGCCAGACCCATATCGACTGCCTGTTGGTTCAGGCTGGCGAACGCGGTGACGCGGATCAGGGCGCCCTCGAGCTCGCGGATGTTGGTGGAGATCTTCGAGGCGATGTACTCGAGGACCTCGTCGGGGACGGACAGCCCCTCGCTGATGGCCTTCTTGCGCAGAATCGCGATGCGGGTCTCCAGCTCCGGCGGCTGGATGTCCGTCAGCAGCCCCCACTCAAACCGGGACCGCATGCGCTCCTCGAAACCGGAGAGCTGTTTCGGCGGCAGGTCGGAAGTAATGACTACTTGCTTGCTGTGGTTGTGGAGGGCGTTGAACGTATGGAAAAACTCTTCCTGCGTCGCATCCTTGTTGGCCAGGAACTGGATGTCGTCGATCAGCAGGATGTCGACGTTGCGGTAGAGCTGCTTGAAGCTGGCGCCCTCATCGTCGCGGATGGAGTTGATGAAGTCATTGGTGAACTCTTCCGAGTTCACGTACCTGACGCGGATGCTGTTGTAGAGATGGCGCGCGTAGTGCCCGATGGCGTGCAGCAGGTGGGTTTTCCCGAGGCCCGAGTCGCCGTATATGAAGAGGGGGTTGTACGCCTTGGCCGGTGCTTCGGCCACCGCGACGGCCGCGGCGTGGGCGAAGCGGTTGGATGAACCGATGACGAAGGTGTCGAAAATGTACTTCGGGTTGAGCCTGCCCAGTTCCGGGGACGCGGCCTGCGCCGCCGGCTGGGGCAGTGACTCGCTCCGCACGACGGCGGGGGCCGGACGGGGCTCTTGTTCGGGTTCCGGTTCCGCCTGCGGAGCCATATCCGTGTCGACGCTGAAAGCGCAGAGGATGTCGTCCTTGAATACTTCGAACAGTGCATCGTGGAGCGGGTCTTTGAGCTGTTGCGACTGGAAGACTTCGCGTGTCAGTTCGTTGGGGACCGCCACCAGCAGCGTTGTGCCGATCAGCCCTTTGGCATGCGCCAAGACGATGAAGCCGCGCTGCCGGGGTGAGACGCGGTCGTCTTGTTCCAGCGTCCGGACCACTTTGCGCCAGGAACTTCCGACGTCGTTTATCTGGTCCGTGTCCACGTAGTACCCCTCAGAAATGCTCAGCATGCTTCGGCATTTGCCGACAGCCCGCCCGAAATCCACAGACTTATTCACAGACAGTGGATAAGGGGCTCCTGCCAAGAGTAGAGCATGAATCTGCTGGGCGACAGTTGGGATGCGGCCCCTGTGGACGCCACTTTAGGGAGGTGTCAGGACCGCTCAAAGCGGCCTTGGCGTAGAGTTGTCCACAGGCGTTATCCACGGAAACGCCCGGGCGCCGAGACCGCCGGTTTGACGGTACTCACCGCCATCGCCTAACGTTGACTAGTCCTTCATGTCTACTTTGTTGACCTTGTGCGTCCGACGCCCTGGCAACGGAATAGACCCCATATAGAGCGCCGACCTGTTCTTCCCCCTTGTTGCAATGGGTCCAACCGCATCTGTCGATCGTCTTGGAGTAACCACCGTGAGCAAGCGGACTTTTCAGCCGAATAACCGCCGTCGTGCCAAGAAGCACGGCTTCCGCCTTCGCATGCGCACTCGCGCCGGCCGTGCCATTCTGGCCGCCCGCCGCAGCAAGGGCCGCACCGAACTGTCGGCCTAAATAGCCAGTTTGTCGACCCGGCTGTGAGGTTCAGTTCCCGCAGCGGTGTTCTTCGGCCGGCTGGGTAGCGCATGCTTCCCAGCCAGCACCGGATGCGCGCATCGGCGGACTTCTCAACAACTGTACGTTCCGGCGCCCGCTCAGGGCGCCGGAACTTAGTGTTATATGCGGCGGCAGCAGACCCGGCCCGACCGGCATCTTTTGGCTTCATCGTCTCGAAGGCCGTGGGGAACGCCGTCATCCGCAACCGCGTTAAAAGGAGACTGCGGGAACTGGCAGCAGCCGGGTTAAGGGAGAATGAGTATTCCCGAGGGATCACCGTGGTTGTGCGGGCCCTTCCGGCAGCTGCCAACGCAGACTTCACGGCTTTGGAACTGGATTACCGGAAGGCTCTCAAGGCCGCCCTCGGCAAGTTGACCTTAACGCGCACCGCCACAGCAGAAGCTGCGCACGGAGAGAAGGGAAGAGCCGAATGAGTGCCTGCGCCCATGACGTACCTGTTCCCGCTCATTCCGTCGTGCCCAGGAGGACCATGAGTCCTCCGCAGTATGCGTTGATCGGTCTGCTGCGGGTGTACCGCAAACTCGTTTCGCCCCTGTACGGCCAGGTCTGCCGCTTTTTTCCGTCCTGTTCCGCGTACGCATTGGAAGCAGTGACGGTCCATGGCGCCGCCAAGGGCAGTTGGCTGGCCGTCCGCCGCCTGCTCCGGTGCCATCCATGGAACCCAGGCGGAGTAGATCATGTTCCGGCGTCTGCATCCTTCGACCAGTGGCTGCAGGAGAACCCTTCCAGAATCCCCCGGATCGTGGAGCTTAACCACCCATTCATTCCGGCCGACGATGAAGGCCGCGGCGCGGCCCGAGGAGCAAATCAGTAATGGACTTCTTAAACACCATCCTGACCCCGTTCACGTGGGTCGTCTCCGGGATCCTGTGGGCATTCCACGCCGGCTTCTCCTGGCTTGGGATGGATCCGGCCAACGGCTGGACGTGGACGTTCTCGATCATCGGGTTGGTGCTGGTGATCCGCGCAGCCCTCATTCCGGTCTTCGTCAAGCAGATCAAGGCCCAGCGCGGGATGCAGGCACTGCAGCCTGATCTCCGAAAGCTGCAGCAGAAGTACAAGGGAAAGACCGACCAGCTTTCCCGTCAGGCCATGACGCAGGAGCAAATGGCGCTGTACAAGAAGCACGGCACCAACCCATTCTCGGCCTGCCTGCCGATGCTGGTGCAGATGCCGTTCTTCTTTGCGTTGTTCAGCGTGCTGAACAACGCTTCGCGCGCCAGTGCGAACGGCGAGGGGATTGGCGCTCTATCGCCTGACCTCATCCGTCAGTTCGACGATTCGTCCATTTTCGGTGCGCCGCTTTCCGCGTCCCTCCTGCACGGCGGAGGGGGCGCCCAGCAAGTCTCCGTGGTCATCCTGTCGATCATCATGATTCTGGCGATGACTGCGTCGCAGTTCATCACGCAGAAGCAGATCATGGCCAAGAACATGTCCGCCGAAGCAATGCAGTCCCCGTTCATGAAGCAGCAGCAGATGATGCTCTACATCCTGCCTCTCGTCTTCGGCATCGGCGGCATCAACTTCCCCATCGGCGTGCTGATCTACTGGACAACCACCAACGTGTGGACCATGGCGCAGCAGTTCTTCGTGATCCGGCGCATGCCCACCCCGGGTTCGCAGGCTGCCCGCGAACTGGCCGAACGCCGGGCGAAGAAGGGCCTGCCGATGGTACCGCTTCTGGGCGAGCGGAAGACCGAGGCGCCCGCGGCCGACTCCCCAGCAGAGGTGAAAGGCCAGCGCCAGCAGCCACAGCGGAAGAACAGGAAGAAAAAATGAGCAGCGAAAGCGTATCCGAAGTGACCGAAGAACTTTCCGACGAGGCGGCTGCGGCGGATGAACAGCAGGAGGACGCTGTCTCGAATTCCGCCAAGCGCTTGGAGGAAGAAGGAGATGTAGCTGCGGACTACCTCGAAGAACTCCTCGACATCGCGGACATCGACGGGGACATCGACATTGAGGTCCGTAACGGCCGCACCTATATCTCGATCGTCTCCGAAGAGGAAGACAACAACGCGCTCAAGGCGCTGGTGGGCCCTGACGGCGAGGTCCTCGAAGCACTGCAGGAGCTGGCCCGGTTGTCCGTTCTAACCACCACCGGCAACCGCTCCCGCCTGGTTCTGGACATCACCGGCTACCGCGAAGGCCGTAGCGAAGAACTGCTTAAGATCGCCGAAGACGCCGTCGCCGAAGCCAAGGAGACAGGCCGCGACGTGGCGCTCGAGCCGATGAGTGCGTACGAACGCAAGATCGTCCATGACGCCGTTGCTGAACTCGGGCTGATCAGCGAATCCGAGGGCGAGGGGTCCAACCGCCACATCGTGGTGTCGGTGGAGTCCTGACCTGGTCCGGCGGATCGGTCTGATAGGCAGAGGTATGTCCGTAGTTGAAATGAGTGTGGCGGAGTCCAGAGCGGCTCACGCCGTTTTTGGTGAACGCCTGGGCCTGGCGGAGCGGTACGTTGCGCATTTGGCCACTTCCGGCATCGAACGAGGTTTGCTGGGCCCCCGGGAGGTCCCGAGGTTGTGGAACCGGCACGTCCTCAACTGTGCCGTCGTCGCAAACTTGATCGGGCGCGACGCCGCGGTTGCGGATGTAGGAAGCGGGGCCGGCCTGCCGGGACTGACCTTCGCCTTGGCGCGGCCTGACCTGCGCTTGACGCTGATCGAACCGCTGGAGCGCAGGGTCGCCTGGCTCAATGAAGTCATTGAGGATCTCGCACTTGACAATATCGCTGTGCTGCGGACGCGAGCCGAACTTGCGGGGGACGAAGTCACAGCGGATGTCGTGACTTCTCGAGCAGTGTCGGCTCTCGACAAGCTCGCCCGCCTATCCATTCCACTGCTGCACGGCACCGGCGAGATGCTGGCCATCAAGGGCCGCAGTGCGGCTGACGAAGTCCAGAAGGCTGAAAAGGTCATCAGGAAGCTCGGCGGCCGTGAAACAGAGGTCCTGACCGTAGGAGACGGTCTCTTGGAAGAGCCGACGACGGTGGTGCGCATCCGGGTTGCTGCGTGACCTATTGCTCCACACACCCACGGAACGCCCGTGAATCCGGCCGCGCAACGATAGGCTAAGAGTGGCCGGTGGCGGACAGAGAAAGCGGGCGGAATCCAAGTGGCGATCAACAACACGGTGTCGGGTTTCATGGGGACCGAAGCCGAAGAATCGTCGCATCAAGAAGTAGCCAAACAACCGAACGCGGTTGCGCTTGACCCCCATAGCGGTCCTGTTTCACGTGAAACCTCCCCTGGGAACGAGGCTGAAATAGCCAACTCCAACATGAAGATAGAGGCTACGGTTCCAAACGTTATGGATTCGATCGACGAAAGCACACCTCTCGCGCAGGAACTGGCGAGCGAAAACCGCAGGCGCGAGAGGCTGAAGGCCAAGGAGCTTCCCCGGCCCGCGCATACCCGGGTTTTGACTGTCAGCAATCAAAAGGGTGGGGTCGGCAAGACCACGACGACGGTCAACATAGCAGCGGCCTTGGCTACGGCCGGTCTGAACGTACTGGTCATTGATATCGACCCGCAGGGCAACGCTTCGACGGCCCTCGGGGTCGAGCATCACGCTGAAGTCGACAGTATTTACGACGTGCTGATCAACGATATGCCGCTGGGGGACGTGATTGCGCAATGCCCCGACATCGCCCACCTGATCGTCGCGCCCGCCACGATTCACTTGGCCGGGGCAGAGATCGAATTGGTCTCGTTGGTGGCCCGTGAACAACGCCTGCGCCGGGCCATCGAGGTCTACGCGCAGGAACGGGAGGCGGCCGGACTGCCCAGGCTGGATTATGTGTTTATCGATTGCCCGCCCAGCCTGGGGCTACTGACCGTTAATGCTTTCGTTGCAGCCCAAGAGGTACTGATTCCCATCCAATGCGAGTACTACGCCTTGGAAGGGCTGAGCCAGCTCCTCAAGAACATCGAGATGATCCAGAAGCACCTCAATGCTGGATTGATAGTTTCGACCATCTTGCTGACGATGTACGACGGACGCACAAACCTTGCAGCCCAGGTTGCAGCCGAGGTGCGCGAGCATTTCCCGAACGAAGTTTTGAGTGCAGTCGTTCCGCGATCGGTCCGTATCTCGGAGGCTCCGAGTTACCAGCAAACGGTGATCACCTATGATCCGTCGTCCAGCGGGGCCCTGTCATATCAAGAGGCAGCAGCCGAAATCGCCGAGCGCGGCAAGTAACTGTGAAGCCGCACTGCAACGGTAGAATTACGCCTTAAGCGAGCTGGTGCATGCCAGCTCGGCGCATGACGGAAGAGGGTCCAGATGAGTGAGAAACGTCGCGGCTTGGGCAGAGGCCTGGGCGCGTTGATTCCCAGCGCTCCGGCAAGTGAAGAGACCGAGCCGACGGAGGGACAGGGAGCTTCCGCGAAACGCCGGACCCAGCGACCCGTAGACGTTTTCTTTCCCGCTTCCAGCAGGAGGGAAGAGGGGAACACCGCAGTCCTCACGACGACCGACTCCGAGACGGTGACAGGATCGAGCGCCGCACAGGTAGCCGAAGTGCTGCGGGCTCCTCGCAAGGTGGGGACAACCACCGCCAAGAAGCCTGCTGCGAAGAAAACGGTAAAGGGAGATTCGGAAGGCGCGTCTTCGCGGACGGGCGGCAACGGCGCTGCCGGTCACCCCGACGCGTCCGCAAAGGCAAGCAATGCAACAGCGTCGGAGGGTAACCAAGCACTCGAGTCCAACTCAGCCTCGGACGACGTGCCCGTTTCACGTGAAACGGCCGGAGCAGTTGACTTGGTCGAGGTTCCGGGTGCTACCTTCGCCGAAGTCCTTGTTTCCGCCATTCAGCCGAACCGTAAACAGCCTCGCACCGTCTTCGACGAGGAAGACATGGCGGAGCTGGTGCACTCCATACGCGAGATCGGCGTCCTTCAGCCGATCGTTGTGCGTCCCTCCGACGATGGTGGCGCACGGTACGAGTTGGTCATGGGTGAACGCCGCTGGCGCGCCACCAAAGCCGCCGGCCTGGAAACGATTCCAGCGATCATCAGGTCCACCTCGGATGATGACCTGTTGCGGGACGCGCTGCTCGAGAACCTCCATCGGAGCCAGCTGAATCCGCTCGAAGAGGCCGCGGCCTATCAGCAGCTGCTTGATGACTTCGGTTGTACTCATGATGAACTAGCGGACCGCATCGGTCGCTCGAGACCCCAGGTCTCCAACACTTTGCGGTTGATGAAGCTTCCGCCGCTCGTCCAGCGGCGAGTTGCCGCCGGCGTATTGAGCGCTGGCCATGCCCGTGCCCTCCTGGGACTCGTTGATCCCGGAGAAATGGAAAAGCTGGCTCAGCGCATTGTCGCCGAGGGCCTTTCCGTTCGCGCAACCGAGGAAATTGTTTCCCTAAGTGACGGCGTACGCCGACCCAAACGGGAAAGCAAGCCGCGCGAAGGAGCTCGGCACGAGCGGCTCGACTACCTTGCTACCTCCCTGTCTGACCGCTTGGATACCAGCGTAAAGATCACCCTGGGCGCCAAGAAGGGACGTGTCAGCATCGAGTTCGCCAGCGTCGACGACCTGAACCGCATCATGGACGTCCTGAACCCCACGACGTCATAGCCTTCGTTCCACGTGAAACAATGGGCTCCGTTCCACAGGGACGGGGCCCATTTCCATCGCTCTTAGCGACCGCAAGGCATAGGAATTGTAGGGAGCGTTGGATTTGGACGAGGCTGAGGGTCCCCTCCCAAACCCACGGCGGCTAGCCCCCTTTCAGAAGAGAGTCGGTATCGTCCGCGGGCTCGCGCACGCTGACCGTGTGGAACGTGGCTAGTGAACAGGGGGCGACACTGTCCGTCCTATTATCGCCAGGACCTTGACTCTCTACTGGGTAAGCCGTTCGCCCGCATCAAACACCCCTCCGGACGAGATCCGACGATGTACCCCTTATGCAGCTTGTTTCAGCTGACTGAGCTCGGGTCCAAGGATAGAACGTAGAGAACCTAGAGAACGTGTTTCACGTGAAACCGCTCGGACCCACTTGGCGAGGATCGCCTGCAGACTCGAGGCTTAGCAAGTGGACGGAAGATCGGTATTGTGCGCAGGGGCCAGTCCACCTGACGCGCGTCGCTAGTTCACGAGCCGTTCTCCGGGGGAGCAGCGGCACTGCACTGCCCGTTGAGCCTCACAGCTAAGGCAGTGGAACCGCTAGCACCGGCCGTCTGTGATAGACCATTCGCAATGAGATCGATGGGCGTCGAGTGACTTCGTGCCGGCGCTAATCGTGGCCTACTTGCCGGGGGCAAAGGGCAGATGGATAGTGTGTTTCACGTGAAACTCCTGCGGCGTGGCCAGCCTTCGGTCTTGGTTCGCTGGTGGCTTGTGCACAGGCTCGCGGGCCTGCGCACGCCGAACGCGTGGATCGTGGCTAGGGAACCGGGGGGGCTACACTGTCCGTCCGATTATCGCCAGGGCCTTGACACTCTACTGGGTAAGCCGTTCGACCGCGTGAAACACTTCTTCGGACGAGATCCAGCGATGTACCCCTTATGTAGCTTTGGTTTCAGCACATGACTGAGCTCGGGTGCAGTCAGAGAACGTAGAGAACGTGTTTCACGTGAAACAGCCCGGCCCAACCTTGCGAGGATCCTCTGCACTCTCAAGGCTTAGCAAGCGGATGAGAGATCGCTGCCGTCGCCAGCGTCCAGCCCACCCGGTGCGCGCTAGTTCACGTGCTGAGGCGGTCGCCGGGGGAGCAGCGGCACTGCACCGCCCCGTAGGGTCCAAACGCGCAGCAAATGGAACCGCTAGCACCGGCCGTCGGTGAGACTTCCTTCATAGAGATGGATACGCGTCGAGTGACTTAGTGCAAGGCTAATCGTGTCCTACTTGCCAGCGCAGAGAGACTGCGTGTTTCACGTGAAACTTCTGGGGCGTAGCCAGCTGGTGGCATGGGCGCCGGAGGACGCGGGGCCGGGCACGGCGATCGCGTGGAACGTGGTTAGGAACCAGGGGCCGGACTCTTTTCCGTCCGCCTATCGCCAGGACTTAACGTTCTACTTGGGCAGCCATTCGACTGGATCAAACACCTCTTCGGACGAGGTCCGGCGAGATACCCCTTACGGGTTTTGGCTTCAGCACACGTGTCCGCCCGGCCTCAGTCAGCGAACACGGTTCGGCGTGTTTCACGTGAAACCGCCCGCACCAATGTGGCGAGGATCTTCTGCACCCTCGAGGCATAGCAAACGCGCGGGTGGTTATCGCCACTTTGTCTAGCGTTCAGCCCACCCATGCATGACGGAAGTCTACCTGCCAGCCGTTCGTCCGGGGAGCAGCGGGGATGACTGTCCCTAGAGCACCAACGCTTGGCAAGGAAAAGCTTGCACCTGCCGTCCGCGGGACATCATGCCGCAATATTCGCTCCTGCTTTCCAGACGACTAAGTGGAAGGGGACGGTTTGTTTCACGTGAACCTTCCATGCGCGGCCGGCGTACGGCTCTGGTCGCCAGCGGGCGTGGGCAGATGAGACCTGCTTACCTGCTCGGAGGACCGCGCGGCGCCGCCCCCTGCAAGCTGAATCGTTTTGCAACGGGTAATAATCCTCCGTATCTACCGCCGCCGCAAGTGTCGATGCTGTCGCCCACCGGAACCGGTAGCTCTCCGCGCCCGCGTCGGAGGAGCCGCCACAGGAGGTGCGCTTGCAGTAGCCAAGGCCCGGGATTTCATCTGAGAGAGCCTGGATCGGGGCACCAATATGGACCAGAAGGAGCCGTCAGAGGGTTCGGACCTTCCAACCAACTAGGGGACAGGGGAGAGTCCCTTGTGTATTGGTTCGGCTGTCCGAGCCATTTGTCTGGGATTTCGAGGAGATGACCGAGCAGTCTCGAGACCTGAATCCCCAGGTTCACGTGAAACATTGACCCTGCGCAGCAGTTGGGTGAGTTGTGCGACCCGGTTCTACTACTTCGACCATGCAATTTGTGCCCAGCACATGCTGTCATGCCGCGAAGGGGGGGGGCGCGCATTTTCTATCACCTCCGGCACAAAGCCCCGAGCGCAGGTACCTGCCGCCCAGCACAGGAGTCTTAAGTTTCTGCTGCTGCGGCCGCACGATCAGGTACAAGACATTCGTCTTGCTGTCCGTACGAAAGGGGATGTTTCCCGTGAAACTACCACTTGGCAGCCATGCATCTGTATTAAGGCGGCTGAGACGGCACCCCCGCGGCTGTTTGGTGAGTGGTTACACGATAAACAAGGGACTAGCGTAGGGTCGAGCCGGACCGCGTGCCAGCGGCAGGTCGATCACGATCCGGGTCCGGTCCTATCAGCCCGCGCCCTCACAGGTCATGCACATGTCGCACCGGAGGAGGGATTGTGCAGCGGCCGGAAGCCTTTGACGGCGGCGCGGTCGGTGGCGGGCGAAGGGTTCTCGTCGAGGCCCAAACAGACAGGGCCTAGTGGGACACACCGGCCTTCGAGAATACGTCGGACCGTACATAGGTGGTTGAGGAAGGCAGGGCTTCGGGAGCGCCACGGTTCTCCCGGGGAACTTTCCCATAGGCGGGCGCCGCTGCTCTGCGACTCTTCGGGGAGGGGTCTCGCAATCGCACACATGACTGGGCCAGGCGTTTCACGTGAAACTTGCTACCATCTGTCGCCGTTTGGCCTGGCCCTCATCAATTTGGCGAGGCTAGGGCGCACTCACGGCGTGTTTGGACGCGTAGACGATGCCGCCGACTCCATGGTGTCGGCCCTCTTGTTGACTCATCTTGAACGCCTGCGCGCAGGATCGAGCTACAAAGCAAACGTTCGCGCGCTGCACCGGGACAAACTGCGAGCCCCAGGCCCCCGGCTGCCGTTTCGACACAGACCGACCGGCGCCACCATGTGAGTGATTGAAATGGTGCGGCTTTTGGCATACCCCCACCGGCGCACTTAATGACGATTTCATGCGGAACAACGTCACGCATCCGTTAGTGCGGTACTGGTATTCGCCTGTAGACGCGTAACCGGATCGGTGAAGGGGGAGCGCCCTTCGCGGGCGAAGTAAGGCGTAGCGGCGGCATGACCGCGTGCGTCAGTATCCATTAGGCCAGCTCAGCGCGGGGGAGAGGGCGAGCCACCCTCGGTGCTCGGATCCGGCGCCGGCACTGCGCTCATGGAAGATAACGCAGTTCCTGGCTAAGCAGAAGCTCGCGTACATGGGGTAAGCATTCGGCTCCATACCCGGCCAGTCGCAGCTACTCCGAGTGGCAAGTTACTCCGAATTAGGCGGCCTCGAGTGGACGTACCCAGTGCGGCCCGGAAGCACGCCAAACCCAAAAGGGCCCTACCCCTCGTTTCACGTGAAACAAAGGAGAGACGTGAGTCGGTGTCAGGTGCCCGGGTTAAACCGCAGGACGTCGTCGAGTGCTAGGGTGCCCGTCGGCTCGTCGTCCTCTTCCAGCAGATAGAGCCTCTGGATCGCAATGACAATGGAGTCGGCCAAGACTTGCCGATAGATGGGATCAGCGAGGCGAGGGGAGTCGAACGGGCTGCTTAAGTAACCAAGATCGAGCTGAACAGACGGGGTACTGGGGAGCCGCAGGATATCCCAGCTTCGACCGTGAATGCCCAGATTAGTAGACCCAGTGCGGGCCACGATCTCCTTCAGGATTAGTTCGCCGGCACGGTGCCCAATGGGAGACCGGACTTCACCTGATTCGGGACGGCCCCAAAAGAACGCACTGACGCCGCTGGCTGCCTCTTGCGGCAACCAGTCACAGTGGAGGGCGATGCTCAAGCTCGGAGAAGCGCTTTTGATGAGGTCTGTGCGGTCTGCTCCGCCGTCTTGCGTTTGTTTTTCAACAATTTCAACACTGGCGCCGAGTTCGGTCAGGATCTTCTTCACTCGGCCGGCGACGTCGCCGGCTACGAGTTTTTCGGTCAGGCGGCGGCCCGAGGCAACGTCGGGGATGTCGGCCCAGTGCTGCGCGCCAGAGCCCGGAGCGATCGCGATAGTCCGGCCGCGCAACGCCGCAGAGGCCTGGTTGAGTCGTTCGTAATCGCGGAGTGAAAACGCTTGGCTTGGACTGATCGTCCGGTTGATTCGGTCCATCGAGGCAGCCAGTTGTTGGTCGGCAACGCCGGAAGGTTCAAGCCCCAGATTTAGTTGCAGTTCGCGGACGGCGTGGTAGGTCCGTTCCCCGTACTCGCCATCAATGTGACCGTAGTAGAAGCCGAGGAAAGACAACTGCCGCTGCAACTCGGTGACATCATCGCCCCGAAGAGGCGATGCCTCCAACGTGAAGGTCAGCGGACGATCCCCGAGTTTGAACTGAGCCTCCGCCAAGGCTCGCTCGGTTTCCTGACCGACCACACCGTCGACCATCAGCCCCCGGTGTTGCTGGAAGGTGCGTACGGCCGCATCAACGTGGTCGTCGAAGACCGTCGGGTTGTTTACTTGATCCGGAGCCAGATAGGCCATGGAAACGCCAGCGCGTAGTAGCCCTTCACGAAGGGCTACTACGCGTCGACTTATGTCTGAACGGCGCAGGCTCTGGTCCGCAGCGTCGTTTTCCATCTGGCTAGTTAAGGAACTCAGCGAATTCCTGCTCGATGACCTGCTTCGGCTTGGCCCCGATGGAGGTCGCGGCCACCGCGCCGTCCTTGAAGACATAGACAGCAGGGATGGACGTGATGCCATACTGCGCTGCCGTCGCGGGGTTGTCATCCACGTTGAGCTTGACGACCTCTACCTTGTCGGAATGCTCAGCAGCAATGTCATCGAGGATCGGGGAGAGCATGCGGCACGGGCCGCACCACTCTGCCCAGAAATCGACGATCACGGGCTTGGCGGACTTCAGGACGTCCGCGTCGAAAGTAGCGTCAGTGACATCTTTTGCGTTGCTCATGCTGTTTCTCCTTTTCCAACCAAATCAGACTGTTGCGGGTTCGGCGACGCCGGCCAAGGTGTCTGCGCGCTCGGCCAGATAATGTTCCACATCGATGGCAGCGGCGCAGCCGCTGCCCGAGGCGGTGATGGCCTGGCGGTAGGTGGGGTCAATAACGTCGCCGGCAGCGAAGACGCCCGCCAGGGAGGTCCGGGACGACCGGCCCTCGACGGCGATCGTACCCTCCGGGGTCAATTCCAGCTGATCCTTCACCAGGGAAACCCGGGGATCGTTGCCGATGGCGACGAAGACGCCGGTTACAGGCAGCACTGACTCGGAACCGTCGACCGTGTTCTTGAGCTTCAGGGCGGTGACCTTGGTGTCGCCTTCAAGGCCTACGACCTCCGAGTTCCACACGAACTTGATCTTTTCGTGTGCCATGGCACGGTCCTGCATGATCTTAGAGGCACGCAGGGTGTCCCGCCGGTGGACCACCGTGACAGACTCCGCGAATTTAGTCAGGAAGAGGGCTTCTTCCATGGCCGAGTCGCCACCGCCGATCACCGCGATGTTCTGGCCCTTGAAAAAGAAACCGTCGCAGGTTGCGCACCAGCTGACACCGTGGCCGGCGAGGCGCTTTTCGTCCGGTAGACCAAGCTCCCGGTAGGCGGAACCAGTGGAGATAATCACCGAGCGTGCCAGAAAGGTTTCGCCCGTACCGATGGTGACCTTCTTGACCGGACCTTCAAGCTCAAGGCTTGTGACGTCTTCAAACAGGATCTCGGTACCGAAGCGCTCGGCCTGCTTTTGGAAGTTCTCCATCAGCTCGGGACCGAGGATGCCGCCGGGGAACCCGGGATAGTTTTCCACGTCGGTGGTGTTCATCAGCTCGCCGCCTGCCTCTACGGAGCTGGCGATGAGCAGTGGCTTGAGGTTGGCACGTGCGGTGTAAACAGCTGCCGTGTAGCCGGCCGGACCGGACCCAACAATGATGACGTCGCGGACGGACGGTGTGGTATCTATGCTCACTGCCTGCGAACCTCTTCCTCTGATGTTGATGTAAACCTAAGGGCCGGCCACCCCAGGGGGCGGTTAGCCCGGCACTTGTGTCAACGGTGCGTGCCCCCGGCTTATTCCGCACACCAGCGGCGCAGGCGCCTCCCCGACGGGCTAGGAGACTTCGATCTCGGCCATGCGGATGCCGAACGGCATGCCGCCCATGGGATTGGACAGCCTCGGCAACTGCGTGAAGTTGATCAGGACGTATTGCGCCTTGGGGGCAGCGCCATCCTGTTCAGGGACCGGAATCGTGGTCTTCTGTGCCGTGAAGCTGCCCTGCGCGACTTGGTCGGCCCCGTCCAAGGTCGGTTCATCGTTCAGGAGCACGGAGAAGTTGCCTCCGGTGCCGCTCAGTTGCGTCAACACCACCGAACTGATGTTTGAGGACTCTTCCAACTCGACAACCAGCGCCATGTTTCCGGCGTAGCCGCCGAACTGGTCTGACGCGTACTGGTAACTTGCCCAGTACGTGGCGGGGTTGCCGTCGATGGCTTCAGGCAGCTTGCCGTCGTTCTCCACATCGAGTTCCGGCAGGTCCGGTACTTGGCGCGTGAGTCCAGCGATGACCGGCTCGACGACTTCGTCGGCCGGAGCAGACGTTTCTTCTGCCGCGCCGGTCTCTGCCGGGCCGGACGCGGCCGCGGTTTCGTTTCCGGCCTGCGAGCCGCCGGCGACCGGGCCGCCGCGGAACAGATTCAGCTGGCTCACTGCCACCACGATCGCGATCACCAACAAGACGGCGAGCAATCCGCCCACCAACAACCTGGACGACCGCGGGCTGTTGCGTTCCTCGTCGTCGTATTCGTCGTACTCGTAGTCGTCCGCCGCAGGTTCGCTGCTGGTGCGGGCAGCGGACGGGAACATGCCGGCTGACCGTACACCGGTCTCGTCGTCGTCCCCGGGCCACAAGCTGACCTTGGGCTTGTCTGCCGGAGCCTGGGCGGCAGCCGGCCGGCTAGCCGCCGGAGCCTGCCGCGACACCGGCGCAGTGGAGGGGCTCGCGACCCGTGGGGCCGGGGGCGCCGAGGGAGGCGGCGGCACGCTGGCGCCGGCAGCTGCTGCGGCGGCCGCAGCTCCGGCAGCTGACCCGGCGCCGGGGGCAGCGGCTGCGGGACGGGCGCCGAACCGGGCCTTGGACGTCCCTTCGGTCCCGTTCCTGCCCAACTTGGGCAGGTCGAGTTTGTTCAGCCTCTCGCGCAGGCTTTGCCGAGGCTCGTCGTCGTAGTCCTCGTATTCGTCCTCATACGGCTCCGGCTCCGTGGAGCGAGCCTGGCCGAAGATTTCGGAACCGAGTGTGTCGGTGAAGAAGGGCTCCACATACGGTCCGTCCTGCTGGATCACCAAGTCCAGCAGGTCGGCCGCCTGGGCCTCGTTGGTCACCAGGTAGGTGAACCCGTCGGCATTGCCGAGGTCCAGCACCTGGACGTTGCCCATCCGCTCGCCGGTGGCGATTTCGCGGGCGCTCATGGCGATCTGGCTGGCATTCTCCGGTGCTGCCACCAGGATGCTGACGGGCCGGTTGAGCACCTGGTCCACGCCGTCGAGGACCAAATCGTTTTCGGCGGACGCAAGCACTTGGGCAGTGACCTTGTAACGGCCACCAAGCAGCATGCCCACATCAACTGGCTGCGGCACTAGTTCCTCCCGGCGAATGTCCTGGGCGGGTGCCCGTGACTAGATAATTTGGTTTCCATGCTATCCGGTGCCGGAGTCGATACCCGTTTCTGTCAGGCGCGTCCGGGCAACCGTTTAAGTATCGGCCGCAGGAACTCCTGCAGCTCGTCGACCCGGAGCGCGCGCAGGAGCAGCAGGTAAACCGCTGTCATGACGAGTCCAACGACGGCGATGGTCACCATGGCGGTGACGATGGACTGCCACGCGAATCCGCCGGTAGCGTAACCGCCGAACAGCCACAGGACCCCTGCACCCACTAAACCGGAGCCCAGCCCGGCATACCCGAGGCGGATGTAGGTATCCACCACGCGGCCCGCGCCGTAGTCGCCCAGCCTGCGGCGGGCAAAGTAGTGGGCAAGGACCGCCGAGACCACGTGGAACACCGTGAACAGCAGCGCCAGCGCGTAGACCACCCAGGTGGGATCGATCAACCAGGCGATCAGCACGGCCAGCACCACCGAAGCGCCGGAGCAGATCGCCTGCATGATCAACGGCGTCCTGGCGTCTTCCTCCGCGTAGAACACGCGGCACAGGAAGAAATAGATGCTCATGAAGGGCATGCCTGCCGCCAGGATGGCGAGGACTTGACCCATCGACGCAGCGGAGGCCGCCGCCGTCGGGCCCGATCCGGCAAACAGCCGGGCCAGCGGCCCGGCCAGCACGACCACAGCGGCCGACCCGAAGACGGTGGCGACGCCGATGGTGCGCAGCCCCGAGTTCACGGTGTGCCGGACGTCGTCCACCGCACCGATGGATTGCTGGCGGGACAACTGGTTGAACAGCACCGTGGCCACCGAGAGGACGAAGACCGAATGCGGCAGCATGGCGATCAGCTGGGCGGTATTCAGGGCGTACTCGCCGGGGACCGAGGCGCCGGGCCCGGCCAGCTCGGCGCGCGCGGCCGTGGCGCCGGAGGCGATCGACCCGTAAAAGAGGTACGCGGTGTTGGCGATGACCATGGTGGCCAGGCTCCACAGCGCGACCTTTCCGGTGGCTGCGAAGCCCATGCCGCGCCAGCCGAGCTTGAGCTTCAGGCCCAGCCCCAGCCGTCCCAGTGGCCACAACAGGATGAGCGCCTGCAGCACGATGCCCAGCGTGGTGCCGCCGGCCAGCACCATCGTCTGGGAACTGGTCCATAGCTCCGGGTTGTCCTTCGCGGGCAGGTAGCGGCCGTAGAGGGCTATGTACAGCCCCAGCGTTCCGATGGCGACGACGTTGTTCAGGGCAGGGGCCCACATGTACCAGCCGAACCGGCCATGGGCGTTGAGCACCTGGCCCACGACGGCGTACAGCCCGTAGAAGAAGATCTGCGGCAGGCACCAGATGGCGAAGACGGTGCCCAGTTCCAGCATCACCGGGGTCCAGCCCCGGGTCAGGGCGGTGATGATCGGCGCGGCCAGCAGCGTCGCCAGCAGCGCGATCCCGGCCAGCACCAGCAGCGTCAGGCTCAGCAGGCGGCTGACGAAGTCCGCGCCGCCGTCGCTCTTCTGGCTGGCCTTGATGATCTGCGGCACCAGCACCACGTTGAACACCCCGCCCGCCAGCAGCAGGTAGATGATGTTCGGGATGGTGTTGGCCTTCTCGAAGATGTCGCCCATCGTCGTGTTGGCGCCGATCGCGACCGCCAGCAGGGCGGTGCGGACGAACCCCAGGACGCGGGACACCATGGTCCCGGCCGCCATGATGGCACTGGACTTGGCTGTGCTGTGCTGCACGGACGCACTGGGGGAGGGGGTCTGGGTCTCGGACATCGTCCTCTATGTTCTCACCTGAAACCGGGCGGATCGCCGGACCCCGGCGTGCGGGCTCAAAGGTGCCCGGGCAGGACTTCCCGGGCCAGGTCCACGATCCGCCGCTCGTTGGGGAAGGACAGCTTTCGGCCCAGCTCCGCCAGCGGAACCCATGCGACGTCTACGGCCTCATGGTCCGGATCATTCTCGATGGTCAGCAGGCCGCCGGTGGCCTCGAGCAGGAAGTGGTGCACGGTCTTGTGGACCCGGTGGCCGCTGACGGTGAACCAGTAGTCGATGCTGCCCAGCGTGGCCAGCACGCGCCCCTTGATCCCTGTTTCTTCTTCGACTTCCCGGACGGCGGCCTCTTCGTTGGTCTCCCGGCCTTCGGGGTGGCCCTTAGGCAGGCACCACTCGAGCCGGCCGCCACGGTTGAAACGGGCGATGATCGCCACGTTCAGGTCCGGGGTCGACGTATCGACCACCACGCCGCCGGCCGATATCTCCTCCACCGTGGGCAGCGAATGGTGTCCGGGCGCGGCGCTGCCCACTGACGCTGTCAGCGGGGTGCGCTTCGGGGCGCTCGGAACCGGGTGTGCCATGCAGTCCACTCTAACGATTTTTGTAACGGCCCGATGATGCCGGGGCCGAGCCGCCGGGACTTTGTTAAACATCGCGCCCGGCATCTGGCACGCTTAAGTCACTATGGTTCACCTTTTTGGTTCGCAGTTCGCATCAGCACCCGGTTCCAGCGTCCCGTCCCTGCCGTTGCCGGACGTTGTGACCGAACTGGGAGAACTGTTCGCGGCAGCGGGCCACGAACTCTCGCTGGTCGGCGGCCCGGTGCGCGACCTGTTCCTGGGCCGGGTCTCCCCGGACCTCGATTTCACGACCGACGCCGATCCCGATGCCACCATCGCCGTCGTCAAGAAGTGGGCGGACAAGTTCTGGGAGATCGGCCGCGATTTCGGGACCATCGGCCTGCGCAAGGGCCAGCACATGATCGAGGTGACCACCTACCGGGCCGAGGCCTACGACCCGGATTCCCGCAAGCCCGTGGTGGCGTTCGGAACGTCCCTGGAGGACGACCTGTTCCGCCGCGACTTCACCATGAACGCCATGGCCCTGCGGCTGCCGTCGCTGGAACTGGTGGATCCGCATGGCGGCGTCAAGGACCTCCACGCGGGGCTGCTGCGCACCCCGGGCGCGCCGTCGGCGTCGTTCTCCGACGATCCCCTCCGGATGATGCGTGCCGCACGGTTTGCCGCCCAGCTCAACGTCACCGTGGCACCCGAGGTGGCGGCCGCGATGACGGACATGGCCGGGCGGATCGAGATCATTTCCGCCGAACGCGTCCGCGACGAACTGACCAAGCTGATCAACGGCAAGGACCCGCGCGCCGGTGTGGACCTGCTGGTGGACACCGGCCTTGCGGATTACGTGCTGCCGGAGGTCGCGGCGCTGCGGCTCGAGATCGATGAGCACCACCGGCACAAGGACGTCTACCAGCATTCGCTCACCGTGTTGGAGCAGGCCTGCGCCCTGGAGACGGACGACGGCGGTGCGGTGCCGGGTCCGGACTTCGTCCTGCGGTTCGCGGCCCTGATGCACGACGTCGGCAAGCCGGCTACCCGCCGGTTCGAACCCTCGGGTGCGGTCAGCTTCCGCCACCACGATGTCGTGGGTTCCAAACTCACCGCCAAGCGGATGAAGAAGCTGCGCTTCGACAACGACACCATCAAGGCCGTGTCCCGGCTGGTCGAACTGCACATGCGTTTCTACGGCTACGGGGAGGCGGGGTGGACGGATTCGGCCGTCCGCCGCTACGTCAACGACGCCGGACCACTGCTGGAGCGGCTGCACCGGCTGACGCGCTCGGACGTGACGACGCGGAACAAGCGCAAGGCGGAGCGGCTTGCCTTTGCCTATGACGACCTGGAGCAGCGGATCGCCACGCTGAAGGAGCAGGAGGAACTGGAAGCGGTTCGTCCCGACCTGGACGGCGCCCAGATCATGGCGCTGCTCGGGATCGGGCCCGGCCCGCTGGTCGGCCGCGCCTACAAGTTCCTGCTGGAAGAGCGGCTGGAGAACGGTCCGGCAGCGCAGGAAGAGGCAGAAGCAAAACTGCTGGCCTGGTGGCGCGCGCAGCCGGAATACACGGAGCAGGCTTAGCCATGGCCGTGACTGGTCCGCACGATTTTCCGGTGTTGTGGCTGATGCGCCACGGCGAAACCGAGTGGTCGCGCGACCACCGGTACACCGGGTTGGCCGACCTGGAGTTGACCCCGGCCGGCGTCCAGCAGGCCCGCGACGCCGCGGCGAAGCTGGCGGGAGTCCGATTCCACACCGTTTTGACCTCCCCGTTGACGCGGGCCCGCCGCACGGCCGAACTGGCCGGCTACCCGGATGCGGAGGTGGTCCCCGAGGCGCATGAATGGGACTACGGAGACTATGAGGGCCTTCAGAGCGCCGCCATCCGGGCCAAGGATCCCTCGTACCTCATCTGGACCCACGGCGTCCGCGGCGGCGAGTCCCTGCAAGAGGTGGCAGACCGGGCCGACCACGTGATCGCCAAGGTGCTGGACAGCACGGCCGGCTCTCCCTTCGACGGCCAGACTCCGGGGGGCGGCACCGCCCCCGCCGCCCCGCTTCCCACCCCTTCGTCCGAACCGCTGGGGCCCCGGCAGGTCTTGCTGGTGGCACACGGACATTTCCTCCGTGTGCTTGCCGCCCGCTGGTTGGGCCTGGAACCCGTCGCGGGCCGGCACTTTGTCCTGGAGACCGCTGCCGTCTGCCGGTTGGGCTGGGACAAGAAGACGCCCGCGATCGCGGGCTGGAACCTCTAACGGAGCATGGCCGGACGCCGCCAGTAGGTGATGCAGCGCAGCAGCCACTCCAGCGGCCCGTACCGGAACCTCTTGACCCACCAGGCACTGGCCACCAGCTGGGCCGCAAAGAGGAGCGCCGCCACGCCGAGCACCGCGGGCGGGGCCAACCGTCCGGTCAACGCCAGCCCGAGGCCCGTGAAGACCAAGCCCATCAGCACGGACTGTCCCACATAGTTGGTCAGCGCCAGGCGGCCGGCGGGAGCCAGCACGGTGCACAGGGCACGTCCGGCCGCAGTGCGGAAGGACAGCAGCAGCACACCGACGTAACCGGCCGTCAGCAGCGGCGCCGTCAGCGTGGAAATGCCGAAGGCCACCACGGTCATGGCAGCACCGCCGACATAATGCTGCAGCCACGCCTGCAACGCAGAAGCCGCCAGCCCGGCCGGCAACGCCACGAAAGCCATGCGGCGGAGTGTGCGTCCTGCGATGCCGAACTCAAAGAGCCGCCCTTTGGCACACGACATGCCGAGGTAGAACGCGCCGAGGGCAACCGGGCCCTGGAGGAGCACGGCGGTGGGCTGCGAGAGCGGGTACAGAGACGCGTTCTGGGCCAGAACGTCGGCGGGAGAGCCGGCCAGCCCGAACGCCGGCGCGGCCCCCGCCGCGGCACTGCCGCCGGATGGCCCTGCGGCTGCCGAGACCAGTCCCAGCAGCACGATGAACATTCCCAGGCAGCCGATGACTGTCGCTCCGGCCGCGGCTGCGGCCGGAGCGGAAAGCGTCCGGGTACCGAGCAGAACCAGGCCCAGCAGCCCATAGGCGAGCAGGATGTCCCCGTGGAACAGGAGCAGGCCATGCAGCAGCCCGAGCACCACGAGGCCGGCTGCCCGGCGCACGGTCCTGATGACCACCGACTGGCCGTCCGCCACGGCGGAAGCCCACTGCAGGACGAAGCTGTAGCCGAACAGGAACGAGAACAGGATGTAGAACTTGGCCTCGAACAGGAGGCTGACCGCGAAGCGGACCGCGGTGTCCGCACCGGATTGGAACTCCGGACTCGAGCCGCCCGTAACGGCGTACGGGTCGGCGAAGTACCAGATGTTCACGCACAGAATGCCCAGCAGCGCGAAGGCCCGCAGCGCATCAAGTTCGTTGATGCGGGCCGGGGCCTTCGCGGCCACAGCTCCGTTCACAGGTCCTGGCGGAACTCCATTTTCCATGCCGTTGTCCCGTCGGGGGTGGGTGCTCGCATCCGGGTCCAGTCTAGGAACCCTGCCCGGCTTCTGGAAACGGGCGATCATCCGGGGGAGCGCCGCCGGACGAGGCGAGAACCAGCGGGCCGTTGACAGGGGAAGCCCACCGCCTTAAAAGGGGGAGCGCCGCCGTCGTTCTACGGCGTGTCGCGGGCGACTCGCCGGTACTGCGGGAAAAAGCGCAATAAGTTCCCCGGTTGGCTAGGCAGAAGCAGCAGCAATCGGGTACGTTGGACGAGTCCGATTGAACTTTCTCAATCAGGGGCTTCTACTCGGACACAAATCTATTGGCGCTATCAAGAAAGGGAGGTGGGAATCGTGAATATAACCAAGACGCCGGGCGGAGTGTTTAACTCCTTCGCCGCGCTCCGACGACCCGCCTCCGCCATTTCTGCGCATTAGAACTTCGCTGATTGGGCCGGTTCAAGTCTTGATCCGCTGCCGTATGTCGATCACCGCTCTTTTTAGCTCTCCCGCGCGGAGGCCTCACCTTCTGCCTTGAGGACTTCGCTATGAGCACTCTTGCCGCATTCCCCGCTGCCGCGGACCCCGCTCCTGCTTCGAGCACGGCCGGGGGTCCCGCGCCGGCACCGGAAATCCCGATGGATACCGCCATGCGTCCTGCCCGAATTCCAACCCATTCCGGAGAAAATTCCGCCGACCCCAGAGAGGAACCCCTCATGAAACCGCTGGATGCAGCCGTATTGCCTGCACCGGAACGATCCATCCGCCCGCCCGAGCCAACGCAGGCCGGAAAAGGGGAGCGGCGCGGCCACGGCGAGGTGATCACCGCCGGAAGCCTGCGCGACCTGGACACCCGTCGCGACAGTCCCGGCGACGCCGGCGCCGATGCCGCGAGCCCGGGTTCCGCCGGGCCGGCACCGGGCAGCCGGAAAGGTTCCGCAGAAGCGGGCATGCCGAACTACTTGGGCCGGCAGGAGGTGAATGCCATGATCCGCAAGCTCCGCCAAAGCGTCTCGCTGTGGAAACGAATACAGAACGTGTGTGTTGACGAACAGCGCTTGGAGCAGGTGCGCGACGAATTGCTGTCGCACCGGCAGCTCATCCGCTGAGTTCCAGCTGGCAAGTGCAAATAAATACGCCGTCCTGTAGGGGACACATCCGCGAGGAGGATCCGATGAGTCGCATTGGACCCGATGTAGCTTCAGGCCCGCGCCCGGGTTGCTCCCAGGCGCGGGCCTCGGCCTTTAAGCACCTCCTCCGTAAGCATTTGTCGACGATTCAGTGCAGCGGTGTTTCATTGAAGGCCCCCGTCTCGAGGCAGCCCGGCAGCGCCAGCTGAGCGACGCCTGACCGATGCCGCTCTGATGAAACGTTTTGCAACCGATCACTAAGTATGCTTATTGTGGTTTCATCGCAACCTGAGGAGGCAACATGATCGGTTTCATCATTGCAGGGCTGGTTATCGGCGCACTTGCCCGCCTTATCAAGCCCGGAAAGCAGAACCTGGGGCTCGTGGCCACGCTGCTGCTTGGCATAGTCGGAGCAGTCATTGGCGGTGTCATCGCGAACCTGCTGGGCACCGGCGACATCTTCGAGCTGAACGTGCTTGGATTCATCGTCGCCGTCATTGCTGCGGTACTTCTGATCGGTGTAGCAGAAAGCCTGTCCGGTCGTCGGGCTGTTCGCCGCTAACGGCTGGAAATAAACAGGAGATGGCCTGCCGCGTGATCATCGCGCGGCAGGCCATTTTTGTTGCACGGACGAAGAGCCGCACGATTTAAGGCGGCGATTCGCATCATTGGTTCCAGCCGGCTCACCAGTCCTCGTTCTGAGGCTTCTCTTCTGTCCCGGCGAAGACCGGTGACGACGGCCTGCTCGGCTGATACGTTGGCTGTGGCGGCGCTGCCGCCTGTTTGGCTTATGCGTAGGAAGAAGGACGACGATGTCTGAACCGGCTCCGCTGACCGACCTGGAGATTGCCCGGCGCGCCACCTTGCGGCCCATCACCGACATTGCCGACGCCGCGGGCATCCCGGCGGAAGCCCTCGAGTTCTACGGCAGCTACAAGGCCAAAGTTGATCCCGCCAAACTGGGGGAGGGCCACCAGGAACCGCGCGGCCAGGTGGTTCTGGTGACCGCTATGTCGCCCACGCCTGCCGGTGAAGGCAAATCCACGCTCACGGTGGGCCTGGCGGACGCCCTGGCCAGGGCCGGGCACAAGACCATGGTGGCCATCCGTGAACCGTCCCTCGGCCCGATCCTGGGCATGAAGGGCGGGGCAACCGGCGGCGGCTATTCGCAGGTGCTCCCGATGGATGACATTAACCTGCACTTCACCGGAGACTTCCACGCCATCACCTCGGCGAACAACGCGTTGATGGCGCTGGTGGACAACCATATCTACCAGGGCAACGCGCTGGGCATCGACCCCCGCCGGGTGACGTTCCGACGGGTGCTGGACATGAACGACCGGGCGTTGCGTCAGGTAGTGATCGGACTGGGCGGGCCGACGCAGGGAGTGCCGCGGGAAGCGGGCTTCGATATCACCGTCGCCTCCGAGGTCATGGCGGTCTTCTGCCTCTCGTCCGACCTCGCCGACCTGAAGGCCCGGCTGTCCCGGATCACCGTCGGCTACACCTACGACCGCAAGCCGGTGACGGTGGCAGACCTGGGCGTGCAGGGCGCGCTTGCCATGCTGCTCAAAGACGCGATCAAGCCGAACCTGGTCCAAACCATCGCCGGCACGCCCGCCTTCGTGCACGGCGGCCCGTTCGCCAATATCGCCCACGGCTGCAACTCGCTGCTGGCCACGCAGACCGCCCGCCGGCTCGCCGACGTCGTGGTTACCGAAGCCGGGTTCGGGTCCGATCTTGGCGCCGAGAAGTTCATGGACATCAAGGCGCGCGCCGGCGGTTTCGCCCCGTCCGCCATCGTGGTTCTGGCCACCATCCGGGCGCTGAAAATGCACGGCGGCATCCCCAAGGAGCAGCTGAAGGAACCGAACCTGGACGCCGTGCAGGCCGGCATCGCCAATCTTGAGCGCCACGTGGACAACGCGCTCAAATTCGGACTCACGCCCGTGGTGGGCATCAACAAATTCACCACCGACAGCCCGGAAGAACTCGACTGGGTGCTGGACTGGTGCCGGCAGAAGGGTGTTGAAGCGGCTATTGCCGATGTCTGGGGCCAGGGCGGCGGCGGCCCCGGCGGCGATGCGTTGGCCGCGAAGGTGGCGGACGTCCTGCAGCAGCCGCAGTCGTTCTCCCCGTTGTACGACCTGGACCTGACCGTGGAGAAAAAGATCGAGACGATCGCCCAGCAAATCTACGGGGCGGACCACGTGGAGTTCACCAGCCCGGCCCGCAAGCGGCTGGCCGAAATCGAGGCGAACGGGTGGGGCAAGCTTCCGGTGTGCATGGCCAAGACGCAGTATTCCTTCACGGACAACCCCTCGGTCCTGGGCGCCCCGAGCGGATTCAGCATCACCGTGCGGGACCTGATCCCGAAGACCGGGGCGGGCTTCATCGTGGCGCTGACCGGCGACGTCATGACCATGCCGGGCCTGCCGAAGGAACCTGCGGCCGGCCGAATGGACGTGGACGACGACGGCGTCATCACCGGACTCTTCTAGCCCCTGTGCCGCTTCGGCCGGGTACTGCAGCTCAGGCCCGGAACGGCAGCGTCGGCTTGCTACGGCCGCTTCGGCCTAGAACAACCGTCGCAGCACCGGAATCCACAACGCAACCAGGGTCAGGGCGAAGGAGCAGGCCGTGGCCACGGAGAACTTCAGGAACAAGAGCGGCAGCGTCGGCTCGCGGTCCGGGAGGACGTGGAAGCTCAGCCACGTCAGGAACAGGTAGTGGCACAGGAACACGCCGAACGAGGCGTTGGACAGCTGGACGAGCATCCGGCCCAGCCAGCCCGGCGGCTGCCACCCGGCCAGCAGGTGGTACACCGCGGCAAAGATGCACAACGCTGCCGCGGTGACACCGAGCCCCACGTAGCTGGACGGCGTGATGATGTTGAGCAGCGGCGTGGAATCCTGATTGATCCAGTGCCAGATGTTGAAAACGGACAGCACGACGGCGGCGATCCCCGCCGCTGCGACCGCACCGCGCGGCAGGCGCACCTGGGTGAGCACCCAGCCGGCCATGAAATATCCCAGATAAGGGAACCACTGGGTCAGGATGTTCCAGGGGTACTGCCAGCCCCACTCGTACTGGATGCTGGCGGCCTGGAGGCTGAACAGCGCCAGCGTCAGGACCAGCACGCCGCCGGTCGCCGCGGCCGCCCGACGTAACGTCACCCGCTGCAGGTAGCGGGCAAGCGGCGGTGACACCAGGTACAGGCCCAGGATCAGCCACAGGAAGTACAAATGCGGGTACAGGTGGGTGTCGAAGACGGACACCAGAACGGCGACCGGTTCGAGTTCGCGTCCGAGCATCAGGCGGCTGCCCAGGAAGATGTAGGCCAGGTGCCAGGCCACGAGGGCGGGCAGAAGCCGCAGGGTGCGTTTGCGGTAGAACGCCAGGGCGCCTTCCGCGTGCGTCCGCGGCGCCAGCACCAGCGCGCCGGAGATGACGACGAAAACCGGCACCACCCAGATGAAGGCAATGTCGATGATCGCCGCCCAGATCCAGTCCGGTTGGTGGCGGCGGTCATCGTCGCCGGCCAGCTCACCGAACGAGTGGATGGCCACCACGCCGACGATGCTGACAATGCGCAGGATGTCCAGCGCGTAGTTGCGGCGGGGGAGGGGCGTCGGTCCTCCGAGCTTCCCGGCGGGGGACAGGGAAGGGACGGCCATGAGCCCAATCTACCCGGAAGCCGCCGCCGGCTGGCAAAAAGAAGAACCGGGGCCGGCCTCAACGGGCCGGTCCCGGTTCTTACGGTGCGTCCTAGCGGTCGGAGTCGCCGCGGATGAAGGCTTCGACCTTCGCGCGGGCGGTGTCGTCGTCGTACTGTTCCGGCGGGGATTTCATGAAGTAGCTGGAAGCCGAGAGGATCGGCCCGCCGACGCCGCGGTCCAGGGCGATCTTGGCGGCACGGATGGCGTCGATGATCACGCCGGCCGAGTTGGGGGAGTCCCAGACCTCGAGCTTGTATTCAAGCGAGACCGGGGCGTCACCGAAGTTGCGGCCTTCGAGGCGGACGAACGCCCACTTGCGGTCATCCAGCCAGGACACGTAGTCCGAGGGGCCGATGTGCACGTCGTCGTCGCCGAGCACGGCCGAAGTGTTGGAGGTGACGGCCTGGGTCTTGGAGATCTTCTTGGACTCCAGGCGCTCGCGCTCGAGCATGTTCTTGAAGTCCATGTTGCCGCCGACGTTCAGCTGGTAGGTCCGGTCCAGCACAACACCGCGGTCTTCGAACAGCTTGGCCATCACGCGGTGGGTGATGGTGGCACCGATCTGGCTCTTGATGTCGTCGCCGACGATCGGAACCCCGGCCGCGGTGAATTTGTCGGCCCATTCCTGGGTGCCGGCGATGAAGACCGGAAGGGCGTTGACGAAGGCGACGCCAGCGTCGATGGCGCACTGCGCGTAGAACTTGGCGGCCTTCTCGGAGCCGACCGGCAGGTAGCAGACCATGACGTCTACCTTGGCCTTGCGCAGAGCAGCGACCATGTCCACGGGCTCGTAGTCGGACTCCACGATCGTCTCGCGGTAGTACTTGCCCAGGCCGTCCAGGGTGTGGCCGCGCTGAACCTTGACGCCCGTGGCCGGAACATCGGCGATCTTGATGGTGTTGTTCTCGCTGGCGCCGATCGCGTCAGCCAGATCCAGGCCCACTTTCTTGCCGTCGACGTCGAATGCGGCAACGAACTCCACGTCGTCGACGTGGTATGCGCCGAACTTAACGTGCATCAGGCCGGGGATCGTTGCGCTCGGGTCGGCGCCACGATAGTAGTGGACGCCCTGGACCAGCGAGGCCGCACAGTTTCCAACACCGACGATCGCTACCCGGATGGGGTTCTCTGCCACGGTTCTCCTTCGAAACACTTCTGTATGGCCGCCGCGCCGATGGCGGGCAGCCTATCCAGTCTACGCCGTGTTTCAACACATCAGCGGGTTTGTCCATTCCCGGGCAGGTGCGCGGAGTGGTTTGGGCGCTCAGGCGGGCTGTCGCCGGGCGTTGCGCAGCCGGCGCACCAGCCTCAGTGCCGGCGCGGGCAGGACGGTGCGCAGCCTGGTGCGCAGCTTGCGGCGCTGCACCGCGGCCAGGCGCTCCGGATCGGTCGCCAGCTTTCCGGCCCTGGCGCGCCCCGCGAAGCTGGCCAGCAATTCGTCCAGCGGCACCGACTGGGCGTGGAAGTAGTTGTCCCGCAGCCAGCGCGGGTCGGGGTGCCCGAACCGGCCGGCCACCAGGTCCTGCAGGTTGCCGACCAGGCCGGAACCGTCGAACACCTTGTTCAACATCTGCTCGGAGAGTCCAAAGTCGTCCAGGATGAGCACCGGCAGGCCGGCGTCGAGCGCTTCCAGGGCGGCGGTGGAGCTGACGGTCACCATGGCCGCTCCCGGGGTGAGCTGTTCCGACATGGGGCCGGTGCAGAACTGCAGTTCGTGCCCGGCCACCGCGCGCGCCGCGACCAGGTCCGACCACAACTGGTCGAACGGGTACTGCTCCGTGTGCGTCTGCGGCTCGCCCGCCCAGGCCCGCAGCTTCACCCGCACGGACAGCTCCGGCCGCCGCCTGGCCAACGCCGCGAGGGCCTGCAGGATGGCGACCCGCTGCTCGCGCTCCACCGGGACTTTCGCCTGCGGCGCGAACACCACCGAGGCCAGCGGCTTCTGCTGCTGCTCCGGACGGGCGGGCGAGGCCAGGAACGGCAGACGCGAAACCAGGATCCGCTGGGGCAACCCCATGGCGTCGGCCAAGTCGCTGAACGCCCGGCACTCGGCGTGGCTGTGGGTAATGAACGCGTCGCCGAGCGCCCGGTAGTTCAGCGCCTTGCGGGTCGCGGGGAAGGCGACGCCGGGCAGCGCGGACACCAGGGCCGGCCGCTGCGGCATCCGGGACGCCTGGGTGAAGATTTCCTCCACAATGGGTCCGGTGGCTGCTGCCAGCACGACGTCGGCGCCGGCCAGCGCGGCCCGCAAGCCGGAGGCGGGGATCACCCGCGGCGCCTTGCCGGCCAGGAACGTCCCGGCGGTAGCAGCCTGGGTCTGCTCCAGTGTCGGAAGGATGGGGGAGCGCACCAGCAGCACCTCGCGCTCCCACCCGGCACCGACGGCCTCCAGCGTTGCGCAGGCGAACTTCAGGTAGGAGTCGCTGTCGGCAATTGCCAGCAGACGGAACGGCGGGACCGGGTGGTGCCCGGCGGCCGCGGGTGCGGCAGCTTGCCGCGGATCCGCCGTCACCGCTTGCTTCCGTGACGCAGGGAGCTGCTCAGGTGCCGGCGCAGTTCTTCGGTTGTCTCGGGCAGCCACCAGCCGTCCGGTACCGGCTGCCCCTTCAGCGGTACGCCGGAAGGGGCAAGGATCAGGTTTAGCGAGGCCAGCACCGTGGAGGGCAGGGCGCGGACTACCTGCCCGGGCCGGAGGCCGCGCAGGCGCATTTCCACCGGAATGGTGTGTTGCTTGACGCGGATCAGCGGATGCTCCGCCAAGACGCCAAGCAGTTCCGGTTGTTCACGGCGGTGCGGGAAATACGCCACCGGGCCGTCGTCGGTCAGCGACCGCACCCAGTCCAGGTATGGCTCCGCCCGGATCAGTCCGTCGGCGGGCATGGCCGAACCGACCACAATCGTCGGTTCGCTGATGTTCTCGGTGACAGGCTGGGTGCCCAGCCACTCGAAACGGTGCCGTTCCAAATGCCCGCCGAGGGCCCGGAACTTCTTCTCCACTGCCGGCTGAACGGCCAAGGCCGTGAACACCAGCAGCCGGCCCTGGCTGGCCATCCGGCGCAGGGCCCACCAGGTGGCCAGGCCCAGCGCCTTGCGGCGGGTGGTCGGCACGGCCCGCGGTCGGATCAGCGGGACGGGCCGCACGCTGACCAGCATGTGCAGCAGGCTCAGCGTCGCCAGGCCGTCGTCCACGATGACCAGTTCGTCGGCGCCGACGCCCCGCAACAGTTCCGCCTGGACCTTGCCGGAGTAGGCGTCGCCGGTGACCCAGCGGTCGAGCTTTTTGTTGCGCACGGCAGGGAGGGCGGCCGACGGCGGCGCGAACCGGACGCCGCTCGGCACCTGTTCCATCAGCGACTGCAGGGTGCTGTCCATGCCTACGGCATCGCTGCGGGGGTAGATGAGCGTTTCCTGACCCAGCAGGCCGGCACCGTGTGCCTCGACCGCGCTGAGCAACTGCAAGGGGGACTCGGCCCAGACGACAGCCCGGCCGAAGCGCGGGCGCACCAGTTCGCTCCGGCGCCCCCGCTGCGTCTTGGACCCGACGGGCCGACCGGTCGGACGGCCGTCCGCCGCCGGTCCAAGCTGGGAAAGGAAGTCCGCGGTGATCGCTGTTTCCGTCATCGCGCCTGCCTCACGAGGCGACCCGTGGCCGGAGTTTGCGGACCGCTTGTCGGCCCATCCGCCCGACTTTGGCCAGCGGATGGGCGGCCACGGCCGGCGGCAATCCGCCCGGCAGCTGAAGCTTGGTCAGCCGCCGCCGCTTGAAGTAGCGCATGTGGGGTCCGTCCTCGATGTGGTGCAGATAAGTCTCCGCACTCCGGCGGCCTGCTGCCAGCGTATCGGCCTGCATGCAGTAGGAGACGGCCTCGACCAGTTGCTGCAGGCGGCCGGCAGGTGGAGTGTCTGCCGCCTCCTGGTCCGGGGCTTGGAAGTTCCGTTCCAGGATCGCGTCGATGATGGTGACCGGCACGCGGTTGCTGTTTTCGTACGGAGTCAGCCGCTCCAGCAGCAGCTCCGTTCCCACGGCCGCCGCTTCGATGTCGAACAGGTACTTGGCGGTCATGAGGGCGGTGGAGAAACAGCTGACCACCAACTGCGGCTGCAGACGCTGCATCACCACTTCCGCGGGTAGCGAAGACTTCAGGATATCCAGCTGTACGCCGAGGTCCCCTGCCGCCGACTGGACGGAGCGCACGGCTCCCGGGCCGGCGCTGGGATGGGGTTTGAAGATGCAGTGCCGCAGCCCCCGTTCCACGGCCTTTTCGATCATCCGGCGGTGCAGCGCCACTTCTTCCTCGGCCGACAGGATTCCGAGTTCGGACAGGTACTGGCCCAGCAGCAGCGCGCTTCCAGCGGCGGCCTCCGGTTCGGACACCGGAAGCACCATGGGCGGCACCGACCGGTTCAACTCCTCCATGGCGCGGCGCAGGGAGGCCGGATCCACCGGCAGCAGCTTGGGATCATGCTCGCGCAACAACTGCGGGCGCAGCCCCGGGACAAGGTCCACATACAGCAGGGAGTCGAGCCGCTGGGCCACGGCCATCGGGACGGGGTTGCGCGTGGGGCCGTAGCTCATCAGGCCGTCCGAATGTACCGAGACGGCGGCCCGGGCGAAGGTCCGGGCCAGGGCAACCGCAGGGTTGACCTGGATGGACTCGACGTAAAGATGGACCGGGTCGTCGCCCAGATCCCATTCCGAGCGCAGCAGCTTTTGCCACAGATCCAGGTCTTGTTCGCGGGGATTGAACTGCCCCGGCCGCCGGGGCCAGAGCAGCTTGCCGAGGTCCACCACGCGGTCGAACCTGCGGGCGGCTTCGGTGAAGCCCGGCGACTCGTGGAACGGGACGGTGATCTCCGGAATCATCGCGTTGTTGGTCAACACGAGGATGCGTTCGGCGCCGGTTTCGGGCACGGTCCCGTCGTCCACGGCCGCGGCCAGCGAGACGACCTGGTAGAGGGTTGATACGACGAAGAGTTCTTTCACTTCACTGTTCCGATCGCTGTTGCCAGCTTCTGACGCCGGTTCTTGTCCAGGGCCGCCAAACAGCCGCTGACCGCGGGGGCCGGAAGGCTGGCCACGGCAGCGCGGATCCCGGACGTCAGTTCCCGGCGGACAGCTTTGGACATCGAGTCCGACCGATCGAGATGATGGCAGGCGATGGCCAGGAATTGCCGGATCGCTTTCGGCCGAAAACGGTCTGCCTCGCGGTCTGCGGCCACCAGCCGGAAGACCTCGGCGTAGCTGCGCAGGAAGTCCAACTGCCTGCGGTCGAATATCTGGCTTAAGGACGTCGCGACGCCGCGGCGATAGAAAGCGCCCAACTGGTCCGAAACCGCGTAGGAGGTTGCCTCCAGATGCAGGCGCCAAATCCACGGACGGTCCTCGGCGGTGTGCAGGCCGTCCACAAAGTGCAGCAGCCCGGCGTCCTTTAGCGCGCCGTCGAAGATGCCGAAGGGAGCGAACGGATAGTCCACCATGCTCGAGGCGTCGACGGGTCCGATGTCCTGGCGGGGGTCGAGGGCAACGCCGCGCACTGCCTGCGGCGCACGATGGATGGTCCGGATTCCATTGGCGTGCCGGATGTGGTCCACGCGCAGGAAGTCCACCCCCAGCTCCCTGATCTCGGCGGTGATGCGTGACAGGTGGCCGGGCGCGTACCAGTCATCCGGGTCGAAGAAGGCGATGTAGCGTCCGGTGGAGGCGTCCAGTCCTTTGTTGCGGGCTGCGGCCAGGCCGGTTGCGGCGTCGTTGCGGAGGATGCGCAGGCCGGGGAGCCGGCCGGTGAAGGCGGCGGCCAGCTCCCCGGTCCCGTCGGTGGAACCGTCATCGACGACGATGATTTCCATGACCGAGGGATCATCGAACTGGCGGGTCAGGCTGGTCATCGCGTCGCGGATGAAAGGGGCCTGGTCTTTCGCCGGGATGATGACGCTCAGTAATGGCTGGTTCATGACGTGTGGTTAGCCGTCCACCCGGCGCAGGCGGGACAGCGGTGCCAGTTCGCCCGGGAAGACGCGCTTGACGCCGTCGCCCATGGCCTCTTCCAGAATCCGGATGTCGCGGATCAGCGCCTCGAAGCCCTTGGGCTCCAGCGAGGACGCCTGGTCCGATCCCCACATGGTCCGGTCCAGGGTGATGTGCCGTTCCACCGTCACGGCGCCCAGGGCCACGGCGGCCAGCGAGATCTGCAGGCCGCGTTCGTGCCCGGAGTAGCCGACCGGCACCTGGTAGCGCTCCTGCAGGGTGGTGATCATCCGCAGGTTCGCCTCTTCCGGCGGCAGCGGGTAGGTGGAGGTGGCGTGCATCAGGATCAGCTTGTCCGTGCCCAGAACCTCCACGGCCTTGTCGATCTGCTCGATCGTGGACATGCCGGTGGAAAGGATCACCGGCTTGCCGGTCTCGCGCAGCGCGGTGAGCAGTTCAAGGTCGGTCACGGAGGCGGAGGCGACCTTGTGGGTCAGCGCGCCGGCTTCCTCCATGAACGCGACCGAGGGCACGTCCCACGGCGAGGCGAAGCAGTGCAGGCCCCGGTCGGCGGCGTGGGAGATCAGCTTCTGGTAGATCGGCATGTCGAACTCAACGCGGTACCGGTAGTCCAGGTAGGTCATCTCGCCCCACGGGGTGGAGCGCATCTTGTCCCGCATGTCCGCGGGGGTGGAGATCTCCGGGGTGCGCTTCTGGAACTTCACCGCGTTCGCGCCGGCCTCGGCGGCGACGTCGATCAACTGCTTGGCGATTTCGATGTCACCGTTGTGGTTGATGCCGATCTCGCCGATCACGTAAACCGGCTGGCCGGCTCCGACCTGCACGTCGCCGATCGCGACGGGCGCCGGGGAACCGGCGGGAACATTGGCGGAAACGGTAGCTTCGGTAGTCATCAGTGCACTCTCTCTGTTGTTGCTGCTGTGGTGGCTTGTTGCCGGCGGCGCTCGTCGGCGGCACCGCTGTGGGCGGCGAGGATGAGTTCGCAGATTTCGCGGACCGCACCTTCGCCGCCGTGATGCTGCAGCACGGTCCGTGCCGCAGCCTTGACCTCGGCGCGGGCGTCGCCCACGGCCACCGGCCAACCAACGACGCCCATGGCGGGCAGGTCGTTGACGTCGTTGCCCACGTAGGCAACCCGGTCGGGATCCAGCCGGTTCGCGGCCATCCACTGGCGGACCGCTCCGGCCTTGTCCGAGACGTCCTGGAGGACGTCGATGCCGAGCTTCCCGGCCCGGGCGCTGACCACCTTGTTGCGTTCGGTGGACAAAATCAGTTGCGGAATGCCGGTGCTGCGCAGCCGGGCGATTCCCATGCCGTCCTCGCGGCTGACGCGGACAAACTCTTCGCCCTCGGCATTCACGAAGGCGTGGTCGTCGGTGTGGACGCCGTCGAAGTCCATGACCAGGGCGTCCACGTCGACCGCGCCGGCCACCGGGGCGCCCGCCCGGCTCGCCAGTGCCCGGACCACGTCGAGGTCTTCCAGCGAGTCGATTTCGACGGCCTGCCCGGCGGGCACTTCCTGCAGCTTCAACCGGCCGAAGAAACGGTGCCCGCGTTCGAGAAAACCCTCGGTGCGCATGGCGTAGAACGCCCCTGTCTCGCGGTACTGCGGCCGGCGGTCCTGGCGGCGGGGCCGCACGTCGGCGCTGTGCCCGACGGCGGTGACGGCACCGTCGTCGTCAAGCGACCAATGGAACGCGTGGCTCTCCGTGACGGAGAAGGCCACGTCGGCGCGGTCCTCCAGCACGTGCAGGACGGCCCGGTCCAGGTGCTCCGGTTCAATGAACGGCGAGGTGCACTGCAGCAGGACGGTGACCGCCGGCGGCCGGGGCAGCGCGGCGAGCACGTGCAGCACGGCGGATTCGCTGGTGGCGGTGTCCCCGGAAAGCTCCGCGGGGCGGGTGACGACGCGGGCGCCGCATCGTTCGGCTTCGGCCGCGATGTCCGGATGGTCGGTGCTGACGACGACGTCGGTCACCGACGGGGCCGCCAAGGCACTGTCGATTGCGCGCGCCACGAGGCTTCGCCCGGCCACCGGCGACAGGTTCTTGAACGGGATCCCCTTGGAACCGCCGCGGGCCGGGATGACGACCAAAACTTCCGGGGGGTCGTTGTAACTCATTGGAGTCACGCTAGGAAGCACCGGTAACGGCCGGGGGTGGACCAGGTTACGGGAAGGCGTGCAACAGCGGACGAAATGGGTAACCTGCCGCACGGACTTGGCTCTGCGGCCGATGGTGCCGCCGACAGTAGTCTTGGACCATGCCCGGGTTTCGCTCTTCGCGCCGCACGCCGCTGCGCATCGTGGTGCCCAGCCGTAACGACCCGCTCCTGAGGCAGTTCACCGAAATGGTGGGCGGACCGTTGGGCCGGCACAGCGCCCCGGGCCTGGTCTCGCCCGGATTTTTCACCGTGGAGCGGGTGCTGATCATCTTGACCACGCTCGCCGCGCTGCTTTCCGTCCTGGTCAAGACGCCGTGCCGGCTGGCCGGGTGGGAGTTGCCGGACTATTTCTACATGGGCTGCTATTCGGACTGGCCGGTGCTGTTCGAGTCCCGCGGCCTGGCCGAGGGTGTGATGCCGTTCGTCACGGCGGGAAGTTCCTTCGAGTACCCCGTGTTGCTGGGACTGGTGGCCGGGGCGACGGCGTGGCTGGTTCCCGGCGAGGGCGCGTCCCCGGAACGGTCTCTGGCGTATTTCGATATCAACGCCACTTTGGTGGCCGTGGTCTGGCTAGTCACCGTCATCGCGACGGCGCGGATGAGCCACCGGCGGCCCTGGGACGCGGCGATGGTGGCGCTGGCACCGGGCATTGTGCTCGCCGGGACGATCAACTGGGACCTCTGGGCCGCAATGCTGGCGGCCCTGGCGATGCTCGCCTTCGCACGGCGCCGCCCGGGCCTGGCCGGGGTGCTCATCGCCCTCGGCGCCGCGCTCAAGTTGTACCCGGTGCTGATCTTCGGGCCCATCCTGCTGCTGGCGGTGCGGACCGGCAGGTACCGGCCCCTGGCCCGGTCCGCCCTGGCGGCGGCCGCGACCTGGCTGGCGGTCAATCTTCCGTTCATGCTGCGGGACTTCGACGGCTGGTTCCACTTCCTCGACTACAGCCGGCAGCGCGAAGCCGGTCATTCGTCGATCTGGTACGCCTACAACCTGACGGCGCAACGGCAGCAGCTGCCCGTCCTCAGCCCCGAATTCATCAACGCCGCCTCGTTCCTCCTGTTTGCGGCCGCCTGCGCGGGCATCGCGCTCCTGGCGTTGGCGGCGCCGAGTCGCCCGCGGATGGCGTCGCTGGTTTTCCTGGTCGTGGCGGCCTTCGTGCTCACCAACAAGGTCTACTCGCCGCAATTCGTGGTGTGGCTTGTCCCGCTGGCCGTACTCGCCCATCCCCGGTGGCGCGACTTCCTGATCTGGCAGTTCTTCGAGGCGATGCACTGGTGGGCCACCTGGATGCATCTGGGCCAGGTGACGAGCGGCGGCGAAGCGGCACGCAACCTGGACGCCCCGTACTACGTACTCGCCGTACTAGCGCATATTGCAGCAACGGCATACATGGCGGGGAAGGTGGTGCGTGCCATCTGGCTGCCGGGGCATGATCCGGTCCGCCGCGTGGGCACCGACGACCCGCAGGGCGGGGAGTACAACGGGGCGCCGGACAAGTTCACGCTGCCGCTTCCGGACCGCGCCCGAGGCAGTAGTGCAGGTTCGGCGGCCGCCACGGCGAACGGGCAGACCGAATATGCTTCGCCCGACATGGAAGCCGCGCGGCGGCCTTCGACCTGGCCGGGCATTGCCGGTGAGGGTGCGCAGGCCACAAGGTGGAAGCAACAGCGGGAAGGAGATCCAACGTGACGGATGTAGCGGTAGTCGGCGCCGGGCCGAACGGGTTGGCCGCGGCCGTCATCATGGCGCGCGCGGGCCTCGGCGTCACAGTCTTCGAAGCGGCAGCCACGCCCGGCGGTGGCTCGCGCACGGTGGAACTGATGGAGCCGGGCCACTGGCACGACGTCTGCTCCGCGGTACATCCGATGGCCGCGGCCTCGCCGTTTTGCCGGGACTTCGGGCTGGACCAGCGGATCGAACTGCTGGTGCCGGACGTCTCCTACGGCCAGGTGATCGACGGGGCCGCCGCGGCGGTGGCCCATCGCGACCTTAACCGGACCGTGGACGGGCTGGGGGCCGACGGCGGCGCGTACCGGCAGCTGATGGAGCCGCTCGTCGCCCGGACCGACGCGCTGCTCGAGTTCACCATGGACCAGCTCCTCCAAGTGCCCGCGAGCCCGGTCACGGCCTTCCGATACGGGCTCCGCGCCCTGGAGCAGGGCTCACCCGCCTGGAACCTGCGCTTCAAGGAACAGTTCGCACCGGCGCTGCTGACCGGCGTCGCCGCACACACGACCGGCGGGGTGCGCCGCCTCTCGTCCGCAGGTGCGGGGCTGATGCTCGGCGCGCTCGCCCATGCCGTTGGCTTCCCCCTGCCCGCCCGGGGATCCCAGGCCATCATCGACGCCTTGGTCGAAGACCTGCAGGCCCACGGCGGCCGGCTGGAGACCGGGCACCGGGTCTCCTCGCTCGCCGAGCTGACCGACGCCGAGGCAGTGATGCTGGATACCTCGCCCACCGAGCTGCTGCGGCTGGCCGGCGGCCGGCTCCCGTCCCGCTATGCGCGCGCCCTGCAGCGCTTCCGCTACGGACCCGGGGCGGCCAAAGTGGACTACATCCTGTCCGGGCCGGTTCCGTGGACCCATCCGGACCTGCGCCGGGCCGGCACCGTGCATCTGGGCGGGACGCGGGAACAGATGGCAGCCTCCGAGCGGGACATCGCCCGCGGCCGGCATTCGGAGGATCCGGTGATCCTGACGGCGCAGCCCGCAGTGGTCGATCCGTCCCGCGCGCCCGCGGGGCGCCACGTGCTCTGGACCTATTGCCACGTTCCGGGCGGTTCCACCCGGGACATGGAGCCGGTCATCACCGCTGCGCTGGAGCGTGCCGCCCCCGGCTTTACCGACCTCGTGGTGGATTCGGCCAGCATGTCCGCGGCCGACTACGAGGCCTACAATCCCAACTACGTCGGCGGCGACTTCGGGACCGGGGCCGTCAGCCTCCCGCAGCTCGCGGCGCGTCCGGTGCTGAGCCGGAAGCCCTGGCAGACCCCGGTGCACGGCGTCTATTTGTGCTCGGCCGGGACGCCGCCCGGCCCGGGCGTGCACGGCATGGCCGGCTACCGCGCCGCCGAACTGGCCCTGCGGGAGCAATTCGGGCTGGCTGTCCCGTCCCTGAGTCCGTAAGCCATGGCTCAGCGGGCGGTGCCAGTGGAAGATGGTCCCATGGATCCTGTCGCCGCCTTGAACGAAATCGCCTTCTGGCTGGAGCGCGAACTCGCTCCCACGTACAAAGTGCAGGCTTTCCGGAGGGCAGCCGCGGTCGCCGGCGGGTTGGATCCCGGCGAACTCGCCGAGCGGGCGCGCACCGGCCGGCTGAAGAGCATGAAAGGGATCGGTTCCAGCACCTTCGTGGTGATCCAGCAAGCGGTCGACGGCGAGGTCCCCGACTATCTGGCGAAGGTGCGGGAGCGCGCCGCCGCGCCCCTGGCCGAGGGAGGCCACGAGCTGCACCAGGCCCTGCGCGGCGATCTGCACAGCCACAGCGACTGGTCCGACGGCGGCTCGCCGCCGGAAGCCATGGCCGATGCCGCCCGCTGGCTCGGCCGCGACTACCTCGCCCTGACCGACCACTCGCCGAACCTCACGGTTGCCAATGGCCTGAGCGCAGAGCGGCTGGCCAGGCAGCTTGAGCTGGTCGAGGAGCTCAACGCCGGAGCGGACGGCTTCCGGGTACTGACCGGGATTGAAGCCGACATCCTGGAGAGCGGCGAACTGGACCAGTCACCGCAGATGCTCGACCGGCTGGATGTGGTGGTCGCCAGCGTGCATTCCAAGCTGAGGTCGGACCGGGGCACCATGACCCGCAGGATGCTCGGCGCCATCGAGAACCCGCGCACCAACGTGCTGGGCCACTGCACGGGGCGGCTGGTCAAGGGATCACGGGGAACGCGCCCGCAGTCGGAGTTCGACGCCGGGCGCGTGTTCGCCGCCTGCGCGGAGAACAACGTTGCGGTCGAAATCAATTCCCGACCCGAGCGGCAGGACCCTCCGGACGAGCTCATCCAGCTGGCCCTCGACGCCGGCTGCCTGTTCAGCATCGACAGCGACGCCCACGCGCCCGGTCAGCTCGACTTCCTCCACTACGGCGCCGAACGGGCGGCCGCAAACGGCGTCCCGGCCGAACGGATCATCACTACCTGGCCGGTGGAGCGCCTGCTCGAGTGGTGCCGCGAGGGCCGGTAGCCCGCCGGCGCCGAGCCTCCCGAGTAACGATCAGAGCGCCCGAAATTCGGCGATCATTCGGTTATGGTCCTGAAGTATGCTGAACAGTTTTTCGAAGGCGGCCGTGGCGGCGCTGGTCATGCTGCTGATGGCCTCCTGCGGGCTGCAGGTGCCTGCGGATCCGGAAGGAACGTTGGACCGCATCACCGGCGGAACCCTCAGAGTGGGTGTCTCGCACAACCCGCCCTGGACGTCAGTGCGGGACGGCGAGGACCCGGCAGGGTCGGAGGCAGACCTGGTGAAGCAATTCGCTGCTGCCCGTGGAGCAACCGTTGAATGGACAACTGCCGGCGAGGAATCCCTGATGGGGCAGCTCGAACGCGGCGAGCTGGACCTCGTCATCGGAGGCCTGACGAAAAAATCGCCGTGGTCGGACAAAGCCGCCCTGACCCAGCCCTACGCCGAGGGCCAGGCCCCCGACGGAGGAAAAGAGAAATACGTCATGGCGTCGAGGATGGGCGAAAACGCCTTCCTGCGGGAACTGGAAAAGTTTCTTCTCGATCGGAAGGGACAGGGATGAATACCAAATTCGGCCGTACCGAGCTGCCCGATCAGCAGGAAAAGGCCCTCCGGCGGGCCATCAGGATCCAGTGGATCACCATCGCCGTCCTGGCAGTGTCGGTCACTCTGGTCTTTCTGGTCATGGGCAATTCACAGGCGATGAAGGCGGCCTGGATCGAAGACATGCTCTCCTTCGCCCCACCCATCGCGTTCCTGCTGGCCATGAAAATCATCAACCGGCCGCCCACCAGGAAATACCCCTACGGATACCACCGGTCAACCGGGATCGCGCATCTTGTGGCGGCGGTGGCGCTCTGCACCATGGGCGCGTTCCTGGTGATTGACTCCGGCATGGGCCTGCTGAAAGGGGAGCATCCGCCCATCGGATCGGTCCAGCTGCTGGGCCACACCATTTGGCTCGGGTGGCTCATGATGGCCGTCATGGCAGCGACCGCCGTACCGCCGGTACTGCTGGGCCGGGCCAAAGAAAAACTCGCCGAGCAACTGCACGACAAAGTCCTCTATGCCGATGCGGACATGAACAAGGCGGACTGGATGACGGCCGCCGGCTCCATCGTCGGGGTCGCGGGCATCGGGGTCGGTCTTTGGTGGGCCGATGCCGCCGCCGCGCTGTTCATTGCCGGGGGAATTCTGCGCGACGGCTACAAAAATATGCGAGGCTCCGTCACCGACCTGATGGACACCCGGGCCACCACCTACGATGACTCGGAGCCCCACCCGCTGATCGAACGCATCGATGATTATCTGCGCCAGTTGGAATGGGTGGAAGAATCCGGCTCCCGTGTCCGCGACCAGGGCCATGTGCTGCACGTTGAAGCCTTCGTCGTCCCCCGCAACGGGCGCGTCCCTTCGGTCGATGTCCTCGAAGAGGCCAGAGACGGTTGCATCGATCTGCATTGGATGATCCACGACCTGGTCCTGGTGCCCGTCTCCGAACTGCCCGAGGAAGCGGGCGGAGCATCCGAGCGCCAGTCCGAAAGGAACCTCTGAACGCTCCCCGCGCGCCACGCAGCAACCGTATATCGTGCAAAGAGGGCTGCCATCGGAGCCCAACAACATCACGACGGCGGTGCACGGCTGCCGCAAGGAGGTACAGATGCGTCTGGGGACAGTACGGCGGAACGGGACCACGCAGGCGTTCCGGCAGGACGGCGACGCCACCGAATACCTGCCGGCCAGGGACGTCGGAGAGCTGCTGCAGCGCGGGAATTGGCGGACGCTCCCCGGCGAGCGGGGTCCTGCGCCCGCGGCGTCGGAACTGGACCTGCCGATCCTGCATCCGGGCAAGATCCTCTGCGCCGGCCTGAACTATTACGCGCATGCCGAAGAAGTGGGCCAGGAGGTCCCCAAATATCCCACGATCTTCACCAAGTACGCGAACGCGCTGGTCGGCCCCACCGACGACGTGGTGCTGCCGGCGGCCAGCACGAAGATCGACTGGGAGGCCGAGCTGACCGTGGTGATCGGCTCCCGCGTCCGGCACGCCGATGAGGCCGCCGCCCGGGACGCGATCGCCGGCTACACGGTGATGAACGACGTCTCGGTCCGCGACTGGCAGGGCCGCACCTCGGAATGGTTCCAGGGCAAAAACTGGGACCGGATGACTCCGGTGGGCCCCGTCGTCGTCACGGCAGACGAGCTGGATCCGGAAGCGGGGCTGGCGGTGGAATGCGAGCTGGGCGGCGTGACCAAGCAGGCGGGCAACACGTCGGACCTGATCTTTTCCTGCGCGCAGCTGGTGTCCTACGTCAGCCAATTCATGACCCTGGAACCCGGCGACCTGCTGGCCACCGGCACCCCGGCCGGCGTGGGACTGGCCCGGAAACCACGGGAATGGATTCCCGCCGGGGCGCATCTGGTGACCCGGATCGAGGGAATCGGCGAGATGCACAACCGCTGCGTAGCCGAAGAACGGCGCTGAAACGTCGAATTTCTCCCTCCGGCGTCCTAGGATCAAGGAGTGGCACAAACACGGCTGTTTGGGCGTGACCGGGAGGTGGCGCAGTGGCGCGACCTCGCCACTGCTGTGGAATCCGGCCGCAGCCTCGAACTGACCGTCAGCGGCCCGTCCGGAATCGGCAAGACGTCCCTGCTGGAGGCGGTGTGCGCCGATGCCTCCGCGCGCGGCTGGAAACTGCTGCGCGCCGCCGGGGCCGCCCGCCGCTCGCTGCCCGGCTCCATGTTCTGGCAGTGGTTCGCGCCGCTGGCGCAGCAGGTGCCGGACCACGGCCCGCCGTTCGACGGGCAGGGCCGGGTGCTCCATACCTTCCTGACCTACGCGGGCGGTCCGCTGCACAAGGACGCCCTGACCTATTCCGCCTCCTGGGTGCTGCGCTCGCTGGCCCAGGAGGGACCGGTGGCCGCCGTGGTGGACGACGCCCAGTGGCTCGACGAACTCTCGCTCCAGTCGCTGTCCGACATGGCGGGCCTGCTGATCGACGTCCCGCTGCTGCTCCTGCGCGGGGTGCGTACCGGCCAGGGTGCGGAGCGCGGCGACGGCATCCTGGCGGACTCCCTGCTGCTGGACGCCGACGACGGCGGTGCCCGGGGCAGTGCCTCCCGCGCCGATGGCCGCGTGCACTGGCCGCTGGAACCGCTGGATCGCCAGGCCGTGGCCGAGTGGACGGCCACCCGGAGGCCCGCCGCGGACCATGCCGTGGCGGCGCGCATCCATGCGGCGGCGGGGGGAACGCCGTTCTACGTCCACGAGCTTCTGGAGGGCGGCGCGGGGGCCGGTCTCGATGGCGCGGGCGTCGACAAGGCCAGGGCGGAAGCCGCGGTGCTCGAAGATCGCCTCGACCGGCTCTCGGCGACCGAGCGCGCGGTGCTGGACGCCGTCGTCGTCCTGGGGGAGGACGCGAGCCACCAGCTGCTGGCGCGCATGACGGGGCTGCCGGTGGCGGAGCTGACCCCGGTGTTGAAACGCCTTGCCGCGGCGCGGTTCCTGAGTGCCCTGCGTCCCCGCCCGCGGATCCAGCACGCCCTGGTGGCCGAAGCGGTGCTCGCCACGCTGGAGCCCGAACGGCAGGCCGAACTGCACGGCCAGGCTGCGGCGGCCCTGATGGCGCAGGGCAGCGAGAGCGCAGTAGTGGCGGGCCATCTCCTGGCGACCGGGCCCGGCACCGACGCCGCATCGGCCGAAATCCTGCTCGATGCCGCCGGCGGGGCCCGCCGCATCGGCGCGGCGGAGCTTGCCGTCCGGCTCGTCGAACGGGCCATGGCGGAGAACGGGCTGGCACCGGATCTGCAGCGGCGGATCGTGATCGAAGCGTCGCTGGCCCATCAGGCGGCCGGCCACCTCAAGGAGGCGGAGGCCCTGGGGCGGCAGGCGCTGGCCATGACGGACGGCACCCCGGCGCGCGTGGAACTGCTGCTGGAATTCGCCGAGGCCCGGTATTCGATCAACCGGATAGAGGAAAGTTCGCGTTACTACAGCCAGGCCCTGAGCGAACTGGACAACAACGGCGACCCGCACACCGAGCTCAGGCGGCGGGTGGTTGCGCTGGCGACAGGGGCAGGGTTCCAGCAACTGCAGTTCTCGGCGGAGTACAGGCAGGAGCTGGCGAGCATCCTGGCGCAGGACCCGGCCCAGGACGGCCCGAGCGACCGGCTGCTGCTGGTGCAGGAGGCGCTGCGGCTGACCGTGACCGGAACGGATGCCAAACGCAGCGGGGAATTGGCCCTGCGGGCGTGCGCCGGCGGAAAACTGCTGGCGGAAGTCGGCGCGGAGTCCAACATCATCAACTACGCGACCGGTGCGCTCAACGGCTCCGAACAGGACGCCGTGGCCCTGGAGCTGCTGGACGCCGCCATAGCCGAGGCGCGGGCCAACTCCTCGCCGATGGCGAACGCCACCCTGACCTACTGCCGCGGGGCCATCCATCTGAACCGGGGGCGGCTGCGGCTGGCCCAGATGGACCTGGAAACGAGCATGCAGGCGGCGGACACCGGCTGGCGGACGTACCTGGAGGTAGCCTGCGTGACGCTGGCCGAGGTCTACCTGGCCCGTGACGATCTTGCCGCCGCCGATGCCCTGCTGAAACGGGTCCCGCTCGCGGAAGAACGCGTGCCGCTGGTGCAGGCGATGGCGCTGCAGCTGCACGGAGTGGTGGCCGCCGGACACGGTGACCACCAGCTGGCGCTCGAGTACTTCGCCACCGCCATGGACCTCGGCACCGGCCTGGGCCCGACGCTGAACCTGTGGACGCGCAGCGCCATCGAATCCGCCGCCCGTGCCGGGCAGACCGAATACGCCTCCGCGGTTGCCGCCGAGCTGCTCCAGGAGGTCCGCTCCTTCGGCGCTCCGCGCCTGACCGGCACCGTGCTGCGGGCCGCCGCGCTGGCCCAGCCCGGGCCGAGCGCCGTCGTCATGCTGCGCGAAGCCATCTCGCTGCTCGAAGCCCATGAAGGCCGCTACCAGCTGGCGCTGGCCCTGGCCGACTTGGCCGAGATCTGCCTGCAGCCGGCGCAGGCGGACGCGTTGGCGATGTTCAGGACGGAAGCGCTGGCGGCGGCGCGCAAGGCGCTGGTCCTGGGGAACCGGATAGGGGCGGCCGCGGTGGCACGGCGCATGACCCGCCTGCTGGCGCAGCAGGATCTGCACCTGCCGCTGATCGCGGAGAACAAGGCGGACCGGCTGACCCCGGCCGAGTACCGGGTCTGCTCCTTGGCGGCCAAGGGACTGACGAACCGGAAAATTGCGGCAGAACTGTTCATCACCATCAAGGCGGTGGAGTGGCACCTGTCCCGGTCGTTCGCCAAGCTCGGGATTGCGTCCCGCAAGGAACTGGCGGCCGTGCTGGACCGGCAGGACTGAACCCCGCCAGGGTTAGCGCAGCGGCACACCCTAGGTTTTCCTAACTAGGGTGGATTAATCTGGCAAACCGAAGCCGCCGGGACCATGATTGAAGGTGTCAGCAACCGGAACGGGAGACCACACCGGAGGCGGCGGCACCTGGGATCCGAGTTGGGGGGACATGCCTTAGGGCAGTGGATCCCATGCCGCACACGAAATGGCTCGAAGTGAGTTGGCTAATGGGGAGGCCTGACTTTGGGCCATTTCGTATGCCCGCGACCATGACAGACTGGATCCGTGGCCCATCTCGACGTCTCCAACATCGCCTATTTCCTCTCCGACGGCCGCCAGCTGCTCAACGGCGTCGGCTTCAAGGTCGGCGACGGCGCCAAAACCGCGCTGATCGGACCCAACGGCACCGGCAAGACCACCCTGCTGCGGATCATCGCCGGCGACATCGCCCCGGACGAAGGCGCCGTGGCACGCTCCGGCACCATGGGCATCATGCGGCAGTTCGTCGGGCAGGTCCGGGACGGGACCACGGTCCGCGACCTCTTGGTCGGCGCCGCCCCGCCAGCCCTCGCCGCCGCGGCACGGGCCGTGGACGAAGCCGAGCTGGCCATGATGGAGCACGACGACGAGCCCACCCAGATGCGTTACGCCCAGGCGCTCGCGGACTGGGGCGACGCCGGCGGCTACGAGCAGGAGACCGTTTGGGACGAGGTCACCACGGCCGCCCTGGGCGTGCCCTTCGACCGCGCGCAGCACCGCACCGCATCGACCCTGTCCGGCGGCGAGCAAAAGCGCCTGGTGCTGGAAGCGCTCTTCGCCGGCCCGGACGAACTGCTGCTGCTGGACGAACCGGACAACTATCTGGACGTGCCCGGCAAGCGCTGGCTGGAAGAGAAGCTGCGGGAATCCCGGAAGTCGGTGCTGTTCGTCAGCCACGACCGTGAACTGCTGGCCAATGCGGCCACCCGGATCGTCACGCTCGAACCCGGCGCCCTCGGGGCCACCGCCTGGGTCCACGGCGGTGGCTTCGAGAGCTACCTGCAGGCCCGGGACGACCGCAACGCCCGCTTCGAAGAACTGCGCAAGCGGTGGGACGAGGAGCACGCCAAGCTCAAAGAGCTGGTGAACATGTACAAGAACAAGGCCGCGTTCCGCTCCGACATGGCCAATCGGTACCACGCCGCGCAGACCCGGCTGGAGAAGTTCCTGGAGGCCGGTCCGCCGGAGGCCGTGCCGATCGAACAGAACGTGCAGATGCGGCTCAAGGGCGGGCGGACGGCCAAGCGGGCAGTGGTGGCCACCAAGCTGGAGCTGACCGGCCTGATGAAGCCCTTCAGCACCGAGATCTGGTTCGGCGACCGGGTGGGGGTGCTGGGCTCCAACGGTTCCGGCAAGTCCCACTTCCTGCGCCTGCTCGCCGACGGCGGGAGCGACCCGGAGAAAGAGCACCTGCCCGTTTCGGAGGTCCGGATAGCCCACGTGCCGCACGACGGCACCGTCAAGCTCGGGGCGAGGATCCGTCCCGGCTTCTTTGCGCAGACCCACATCCGCCCCGACCTGCTCGGCCGTTCCCTGGTGGACATCCTGCACCGCGGCGACGACCACCGCTCCGGTTTGGGACGCGAAGCCGCGGCCGCCGTCCTGGACCGCTACGGCCTGGCCCGGCAGGCGGAACAGCTGTACGACTCGCTCTCCGGCGGACAACAGGCGCGGCTGCAGATCCTGTTGCTGGAACTCTCCGGTGCCACCCTGCTGCTGCTCGACGAGCCGACGGACAACCTGGACCTGCATTCCGCGGAGGCGCTGGAGAAGGCCATCGACGCTTTCGAGGGGACGGTGCTGGCCGTCACCCACGACCGCTGGTTCGCGCGCAGCTTCGACCGGTTCCTGGTGTTCGGCTCCGACGGCCGGGTCTACGAGAGCGATACCCCGGTGTGGGACGAGGACCGTGTTGTCCGGGAGCGCTGAGCCGCCCGGCGTCGAGGGGAACGTCGAGGGAGGCGAGGCCGCGAAGCACCGGCCCGGCGAACCGCCGCGCCCGGTCCGGGCCGCCACCTACGCGACCTTCGCCATCTTCGGGCTCAACGGGCTGGTCTTCGCCAGCTGGGCCGCCCGCATCCCGGCCGCCGCGGCCACGCTGGACATTGGCGCCGGCAGCATCGGCGCGCTGTTGCTGGCCCTCGGCCTCGGCTCGGTCATCTCGCTGCCCCTGGCCGGCCCCCTTGCCGCCAGGATCGGCACGGCCAACAGCGTCCGGGCCGGCGGGCTGATCGCAGCGGTCAGCGCGGCCGGCCTCGCTGCCGCGTTGGCGGCCGGCTCCTTTCCCGCCGCCGCCGCGGCGCTGTTCTGCTACGGCGTGGGCGTGGCCTGGTGGGACGTGGCGCAGAACATCGAAGGCGCCGACGTGGAGCGGAAACTGCTGCGCACCATCATGCCGAAGTTCCACGCCGCCTTCAGCCTAGGCGCGTTCGCGGGCGCCATGGTCGGCGCCTGGCTTTCCGTGCTCGGGGTTTCGCTGGCCACCCATCTGGCGGTGCTGGCGGTAGTGGTCGCGGTCGCCACCTGGGTGGTGCCGCGGGCCTTCCTGCCGCACCGTCCCCAGCATGATGACGACGGCGGTGCCCGCCCCGGCCGCTTCGCCGCCTGGCGGGAGCGGCGGACGGTGCTGATCGGCGTCGTCGTCCTCGGGGCCGCCCTGACCGAGGGCGCCGCCAACGACTGGATCGCCCAGGCGACCGTCGTCGGGCTCGGCGCCACCGAAGCGACGGGCGCCGTCATGTTCGGGGTCTTCGTGGCCACCATGACGGTGCTGCGCCTGGCCGGCGGACGGTTCATTGACCGCTGGGGACGCGTGGCCGTGCTGCGGGTCAGCCTGGGCACGGCCCTGGCCGGCCTGCTGCTCTTCGTGCTGGCGCCGAACCTGCCGCTGGCCTTCGCCGGGGCCGTGCTCTGGGGCGCCGGAGCAGCGCTGGGCTTTCCGATGGGCATGTCCGCGGCCGCGGACGACCCGGCCCGGGCCGCGGGGCGGGTATCGGTGGTCTCGACCCTGGGCTATGTGGCATTCCTGGCCGGACCGCCTTTCCTCGGCTTCCTGGGCGAACAGGTGGGCCTCCGCAACGCCCTGCTGGCCGTGGCAGCCGTGATGGTCGCCTCGCTGCTGACCGCCCCCGCCGCCCGGGAACAGCGCAGGCGCCGGACGTAGGCGCTTCCGCCCACGGCCTCTCCGGCCCCCGCGTCCGGATCTTTTACTGGAAATTATTCGAGCCCGGTCCCATCCTTGAAGAACCCCAAACGAGGGGCCTTCAATCGCAGGAGGCAATGGCCATGAGCAATCAACCGGAAGATTCGGGGATCAAGGCAAAGCACCGGGCCATGTGGGCCCTCGGCGACTATCCCGCCGTCGCCACCGAGGTGATCCCGGCGCTGGGCACCGCTCTCGTCGAGGCCAGCGGCATTCAGAAGGGCGACAGTGTTTTGGACATTGCCGCCGGTTCCGGCAACGCGGCCATCCCCGCGGCGCAGGCCGGGGCACAGGTCACCGCGGCGGACCTCACTCCCGAGCTGTTTGAGAAAGGGCGCCGGCTGGCCGAAGAGGCGGGGGTTTCCGTGGACTGGCTGGAGGCCGACGCCGAGCACCTTCCGTTCGAGGATGGATCCTTCGACGCCGCGATCTCCTGCGTGGGGATCATGTTCGCCCCCAACCACCAGGCGAGTGCCGACGAACTCCTCCGCGTGCTGCGGCCCGGCGGCACGATCGCCCTCGCCAACTGGACGCCGGAAGGCTTCATCGGCCAGATGTTTGCGACCATGAGGCCATACGCACCGCCGCCGCCTCCGGGGGCGCAACCCCCGTCGCTCTGGGGCAACCAGCAACACGTGCTGGATCTGCTCGGGGACCGGGTTACCGACGCTGTGGCCGGGCGCGAAAAGCTGACGGTCGACCGGTTCGCCACCGCCGCGGAGTTCCGCGACTTCTTCAAGGCCACATACGGCCCCACAATCAACACCTACCGCTACATCGCGGACCAACCCGACCGAGCCCAAGCCCTCGATGAGGAACTAGAAGAACTGGCCCGCCGGTACGATCTCGGCGGCGGCAGGATGGACTGGGAGTATCTGTTGTTCACGGCCCGCAAGAGGTGACCGTGCTGGAAAGGGCCGGGAAGCAGGATCGGCGCCACCGGGCCGTTTCCATTGCGGGATGCTGTTCGGGAACCGGTTCCGGTTACTAGACTGTGCCCATGGCTGCTGCATTGGTTCGTCCCCGGAACGGCAAAGTGATCGCCGGTGTCTGCGCGGCCCTGGCCGCCCGTTTCGGCGTGCCGAAAGTGCTGGTGCGTCTCGCGTTCATTATTTTCGGACTGGTCGGTATCGGGGAACTGGTGTACATCGCGCTGTGGATCATGATCCCCAAGGCTTCGGTGTGAGCTTCGGGCCGCTGCCCGCGGGCACGCCCGAGGCCGGAAATTCCTGGCGCCTGCTGTTCGGGCCCTCCGTGTGCACACACACTCATGCGCGCAAAACGCTCCACTGATGACGGGCATCTCGGACCCATCCAAGGGACTCGATGATGTCTTTGGCCTGAAGAGCCCGAACGGGAAGCGGTGACCCTGCCGGTCAGACGCAGCATCCAGCCCACCGGTGACAGAGATCGCCGGCTTGACGGCAGGTTGGGGCTATTCGACGAGCTTGCCGGCTACCGAGTCGTCGGCGTCAACCTCGGCCAGGGACCGGAATGAGTCCGGGGCAGGGGGCAGGGCCTCGAAGCTGACTCCCTCGGTCGGGGACCAAACGAAGTTGCCTTGCAGTGACGGGTCCATCTCGGGGAAGTCGGCACGGTTGTGGCAGCCCCGCGTCTCACGCCGCTCAAGGGCGCACTCGAGCGTGGCCCGGGCCGCAAGGAGCGAGCCCAGCAGGTCGTAGGCGTGCGCCAGGTCGTCGAACCCGGCGATGTCCGGGTGCGCGGTGACGTGCCGCGCGCGTTCTTCGAGGGCGGCAAGCCTGTGCAGGCCGTCCTGCAGCCCCTGCCCGGTGCGCACGACGCCGGCGTGCTCGGTCATCAGGTTGCGCACTTCGCGCTGCAGCCGCCGGGCTGACTCGGTCCCGCGCTCACTGAGCAGGGCCTGCATCTCGGCGCGGGCGGACTCGACGGCGGAGGGGTCCCGGCGGACAGTGGTGCGGGAGGCGGCGTACTCTGCGGCGTGCTCGCCGGTGATGCGTCCGTAGACGAGCAGCTCGATCAACGAGTTTCCGCCCAGGCGGTTCGCCCCGTGCAGGCCCGAGGACGCCTCGCCGATGGCGTACAGCCCGTCCACGCCGGTGCCGTGATCCTCCGGAGCCACCCAAACCCCGCCCATGGAGTAGTGCGCGGTCGGGGCGATCTCCATTTTCGTGGTCGTGATGTCCACCATCTGCAGGTCGATCAAGGTGCGGTAGACCCGCGGCAGCTTCTGCAGGATAACCTCCCGGGGCAGATGGGACACGTCCAGATAGACCCCGCCCTTCTCGGTTCCCCGGCCCGAGGCGATCTCGGTATATCCGGCCAGGGCCACCCGGTCGCGGGTGGACAGCTCCATGCGCTCGGGATCGTAGCGCTCCATGTAGCGCTCGCCGAGCGCGTTGGTGAGGATGCCGCCTTCGCCGCGTGCTGCCTCCGAAACGAGGGTGCCGGCAGCGTCGTCGGGCTCCAGCAGTCCGGAGGGGTGGAACTGGACCAGCTCGGCGTCCCGGATCCTGGCTCCGGCCAGGGCCGCCAGGCGGAAGGAGTCGCCGGTGTTTTCGTCCCGCCGGGAGGAGGTGTGGCGCCAGATGCGGGTGTGTCCGCCGGCGGCCAGGATCACCGCGTCGGCGTGGATCTGTACGGGCGTGCCGTCCACGACGTCGAACCCGTAGGCGCCGAAGACGGTACCGTCGGCCACCAGCAGGCGGGTGATGTAGATGCTGTCAATGATCTGCACGTTCAGTTCGGCCGCGCGGCGCATCAGGGTGCGCTGGATCTCTAGGCCGGTGTAGTCGCCGGCGTAGGCAGTTCGGCGGTACTTATGGGCGCCGAAGAAGCGCTGGGAAATCCGGCCGTCTTCCTCCCGCGCGAAGGGCATCCCCCACCTCTCCAGGTCTTCGATGCCGCCGGCGGCATTGCGCGCCACGGTCTCCACGATGGCCGGATCGGCCAGGAAATACGACTCGCGCAAGGTGTCGGCGGCGTGCTGCTGCCAGCTGTCCTTTGGATCCATGGTGGCCAACGCGGCGTTGATGCCGCCGGCCGCCAGCGTGGTGTGGGCGTCGTGCTTGCGCCGCTTGCCCACCGCCAGCACCTGGACCCCCCTCTGCGCCAGTTCGATCGAGGCGCGCAATCCGGCACCACCGGTACCGATGACGAGTACAGAGGTGGACATCAGTCGTTCAGGTGCGTGCTTTGTGCTCATATCTCCCATGCTAGGAAGGCCGGTAGCATGAGTCCAATGCATTGTCTGGATAAAACTGATGCGAAAAGGCTATGATGAAACTCGAGCAATTGTCCTCCTTTGAGGCCGTGGCCCGGAACGGCCACTTCACCCGTGCCGCCGAGGAGCTCTTCCTCGCCCAACCGTCCCTGAGCCGACAGATCGCCGCGCTGGAGGCCGACGTCGGCACCAAACTCTTCCGCCGCGGACCGGCCGGGGTGACGCTGACCGACGCAGGCGAAGTGCTGTTACCCATCGCGCGGCGGATGCTGGGTGACGCGCGGTTCGCCCGCGAGCAGATGGACGAACTGGCCGGGCTTCGGCGCGGCCACGTCCGGCTCGGCGCCCCGCCTACCCTCTGCGTATCACTGGTTGCCGACGTGCTGGCGGCCTTCCGGGCCGCGCATCCAGGAGTGGACCTGCACATCACCGAGGGCGGCTCGCGCTCCCTGGTGGACGCTCTGAACGAGAACGCACTGGACCTTGCCCTGATGGTCACCCGCGGGTCCGAACCATCCGTACCCGGTACCGAGCTGATCCCCCTGCTTTCCGAGGAACTGGTGGTGATCTCAGCCGCAGGCTCCCCGATGCCAGGACACGGGCAGGAGCAACGGGGCGAAAGCCCGACCCGGGCCGAGCTCACCCTGGCGGAGCTGGCGGAGATCCCCCAAGTCGCGTTCAACCGCAGCTACGACCTGCGCGTGGCCACCGACGCGGCATTCTCCGCTGCAGGACTTACCCCGACGATCGCCGTCGAGGGCGCCGAGATGGACGCAGTGCTCCGATTCGTGGAACGGGGGCTGGGGGTGGCCGTGGTTCCGGCCATGGTGGTCATCGACCGCCCTACGCTGGACAGCACCCGCCTGGTGAGCCCCCAGCTGACCCGAACTGTCAACTTGGCCCGGCGTACCGACGTCCCACCCTCGGCCGCGGCAGCGGCTATGCAACAGTTCGTCTTTGAAACCGTGGACCGACTCGCCGCCCCAGGCACCGACCTCTCGCGACTCGTGACCGTGACATCGCGCGAGACCGGGAAGCGCCGCTAGGGCGTCGTGGCCGGTACGGTTGCCGATCGCCCCGTCCCTCTCACCGCTCGCTCCGGCCGGAAAGACGCAGCCCCGCAGATGAAAATCCGAAGATTCCAATCCCTAGGCTGCATCACTTCGAATACCCGTTGTAAGACGGGCGACGCTACCCCGATATGCCGTAGAGAGCCCGAGAATATTTCAGGAGCCATCATGCGTAAATCAGCCGTATTAGCAGGGGCCGCGGCGGCCGCCTTGGTGCTGCTGGGGGCCGGAGGGGCTTCCGCCGCCTCTGGCCCCGAGCCCGATTGGGGAGGCTACAACAATCATCACCGGGAGGCGGGGCGGACTTTCGTTGCTCACCTGAAGCCCTTGAACGCGGGCGAACACACCGTGGCCGAGAAGACCTACACCATTCCCTCCACCAGGGGAACTGCGGTGGTGAGGGTCAGGGGCGACGATGTGAGCGTGACGATCAAGGTCCGGGGAGTCACCGCTGAGACGCTGCACCCGCAGCACATCCACGCAGGCGAGAAGTGCCCGAACGCTTCGGACGACAAGAACGGCGATGGCTTCGTAGATGTCATCGAGGGCCTGCCGAAGTACGGGCCCATCCTTGTCTCCCTGGACAGCGAGCTCAGCAGCTTCGCGCCGTCGCTGGACTTCCCCGTCGCCGATGCGAAGGGCCGGTACCGGTACCACGAGCACGCCTCCAAGTCGCACCTGCAGGCAGAGTTGAAGGAGGCACTGAAGCTGGGCACCCGTCACGTGGTGATCCACGGCATCAACCCGGACGCGCGGGTGAATCCGCTCCCGGCGTCTGTGGCCTCCCTGCCGGGGCTGCCGGCGTGGGCGACACTTCCGGTCGCGTGCGGCGAGTTGGACCGGACAAACCACTGATGCGGCCTGCCGTGGTCATCGAAAGGGATGACCGCGGCTGAGAGGTCACTGACGGGGCGGGCCCGCCTCTAAACTGCTCCCCTGAAGTTGGACTGGGATAATCAGTTCCAATTCCAGGGGAGCAGTTCACCTCCCGTGTCGGCCCGCTCTCTGTGGCGCCCAACTTGCCGCCGATTGTGCCACACCGGCGGCCTCAGGTCCGTGTTGCCATCGGGTCTGCTGACGCTCGGCTACCTGGCAGATCCCGCCCGCACTGCGGTGCTTGTTCCTTTAAACCCCTTCGCGGCGGGCATCGGCCCAGTTCTCGGCGGCTGCCAGATGCCGCCGCGCCGCGGCCACCACCGCATCAGGCTGGGGATAGCGCCAGGTCCGCTCAAGCTCAGCGAGTGTTTCTACGGCAGCGCGCCGGGCAAGAGCCAATACCATCGAATCGCCGGTGGCAATTCTGATATCCGGTGTTTCGCTCATGCCATGTATTCGAGACCGGCAGCCGCACGGATTGGGCGTGTGTGCATCGGAGGCGGAGGGGCAGGGCAGCAGTTCAATGGCCGGTAGCTCACCGGCGCGTAGCGTCATCCAAAGGACGACCCTGGTGGGCGTCATCGTGGTGGACGCCCACGGACCCTACCCGCCGGGTTCTCCGATCAACGCTCGGACCTTCGGCTTCAGTGAGGACGGATCGAAACCTGATCGATACACATCAATTTCGTCGACGTCGAACCCCCTCTCCCAGAGCGAGGTCAGCACTTCGGCGCAAATGTTCGCGGCGAGCGATTCGGAACCGGGCTGGGACCAGATCACTTGGGCGGTCTTGGTAGCCATACTGATTCCTTTCCTAACTTTGCCGGCTCCCTAGAGCTAAGCTCATCTCGGCCAGCACGCGTTGAAACAGAACCATGAATCCACAGCTGCCTACCATGGCTTTCACCCCGCGCTCGACGAGGCGATGCCCGGCTTCGAAAAGCTGACGGCTTGACTGTGGTCTTTCCGGTCTGGTGGTACTCGGTTCCCGGCCGGCGCTGAAAAGTTACAATGACGGGGTCTGGAACCACGGAATTTTCTATGGAGGCGGACGCCGAATCGGAATTCCAGCAGTTCGTTGGATTGGCCTGGCTGGTGCCATTAAAAAAGGTATCGTAAGCGCGGTTAAGACAGAATGATGGGCCCACTACTTCGTGGTAGCGATTGGGCTTTCTGGCCGTGTCCGACCGGCTCACGGAGCCTTACGCCGTAAGATGCTAAGGGTGCTGTTAAACAGGCAGCAGGGAAGCAGGAGACGTTGGCGCCTCATTTAAATAGATCCGGAATGCTGCTCGACGGGCGCTACCTGCTCAAGGAATTGGCAGGTACCGGAGCGAACGCCAAGGTTTACCGGGCTCGAGATGAGGTTTTGGGGCGGGAGGTAGCCGTCAAGGTTATTCAGCGGCCCACGATGAACGAGGAAGAATTCCACCGCGACAACGCGGAGATCAAACTTCTGGCCCGGCTAAACCACCCGAATCTGGTGACCCTGCTGGACGCAGGCATCGACAAGATCGAAGCCGGACATCCGCAAATCTATTTGGTGATGGAACTGATTGAAGGCGCCGACCTGAGGGTGCGGTTGGCCGAAGAAGGTGCCCTCCCGCCCCGCCACGTTGCCCAAATCGGCCGCGAATTGGCCGAGGGACTGGCCTACATCCACAACACCTCGGTGGTCCACCGCGACGTAAAACCGGGCAACATCATGCTTTTTAATTACGACGACGACGGCTCGCGCCTGCGCGCCAAGCTCGCCGATTTCGGAGTCGCCATGGTGGTTTCCGATGATGCCCATGTTCCGGGGGTCTACGGGACAGCCGCCTACCTCAGCCCGGAGCAAGCGAGGGGCGAACCGATAGGCCCGGCCAGCGACATTTATTCGCTGGGCCTGGTTCTGCTGGAATGCCTTACCGGCCAGGCTGCCTTTCCCGGCCCGCCGCTGGAGTCGGCTGTTGCCCGTTTGCTGCGTGATCCGGACGTCCCCGCCGGATTCGGGCCGGAGTGGGCGGGGTTGCTGACCGCCATGATGGCACGTGAACCAGAGGAACGGCCCACAGGGCGGGAGGTGGCACTGGCATTGGCTGATTTGGGGCTCGCACTCCGGGGCCGGCACAGGGTGGACGCATCCATAATCCCCGTGGACGAAGCTCAACGTATGGAAGCGGTTCGCCGCTACGAGATCCTGAACACCCCGCCGGACGGAGCGTACGACCGCATCACCGCACTGGCCTCCCGCCTTCTCGCCGCCCCGATTGCCATTGTCAGCGTGGTGGACCATGATCGCATCTGGTTCAAGTCTCACCACGGCCTGGACGTCGAGCAGATCGACCGGGAACCCGGACTTTGCGCCTCGGCCATCCTGCAGCACGGGCCTTGGGTTATCAATAATGCGCCCGCGGATCCCCGGGCGTTTGCCAACCCGCTGGTGGCCAGCGACTTCGGGTTGAAGTTTTATGCCGGCGTCCCGCTGAGAACCCGGGACGGATTCAACCTGGGCACCCTTTGCGTACTGGACTTCGAACCGCGCGACTTTAGCGACGAAGATACTCAGACGTTGGAGGACTTGGCCGCCCTGGTAATGGACGACTTGGAGTTGCGCTTGGAAAGCCGCCGGTACCAGTCGCCCCCTGCCCCTGTGGCTGTCTGAGCAATTTTTGGCGAGGCCCGTGTCAACGAGGGCCCGGCAGCAGGCCGGCACCTCTTCCAGTACGCAGCAGCGTTCCGGGAACGGTCAGGGGCCGCTCAGGGCTTCCCCCGGTAACGCCCGCCTGCCCGCGGCACGTAGCGTCATCCGTAAGGACGATCCGGCCGGACGCGAAGATCATCCCGCAGTGCGGTGTGCGGCCGGCCGGCACTCCGTAACGTATTCATTGGCCCCGGGAATCCGGGCGCTCTTCCAATCCACGAAGGACGGTTCAGATGATCGAGGCACAGGACCTGGTCAAGGTCTACGGAAACAAACCGGCGGTGCAGGGCGTCTCCTTCACCGTGCAGCCGGGCCGGGTGACCGGTTTTCTGGGGCCGAACGGCGCCGGCAAGTCCACGACCATGCGCATGATCATGGGACTGGACCGTCCCACCTCGGGTGACGTCCTGGTCAACGGCAAGCACTACGCCAAGCACCGGGCCCCGCTGCGCGAAGTCGGCGCCCTGCTGGACGCCAAGGCGGTGCACACCTCCCGGACTGCGTACAACCACCTCCGGGCCATGGCCGCGACCCACAGCATCCCCACCAAGCGGGTGCGCGACGTGATCGAGCTGACCGGCCTCGGGGCCGTGGCCAAGAAGCGCGTCGGCGGCTTCTCGCTGGGCATGGGGCAGCGGCTGGGCATCGCGGCCGCCCTGCTCGGCGATCCGCAGACCATCATTCTGGACGAACCGGTGAACGGGCTGGACCCGGAAGGCGTTCTCTGGGTGCGCAACCTGGTCAAGGCACTCGCCGCGGAGGGCCGGACGGTGTTCCTCTCCTCGCACCTGATGAGCGAAATGTCGCTGACCGCAGACCACCTGATCGTCATCGGCCGCGGCCGGATCATCGCCGACGCACCCATCCAAGACATCCTCAACAACCGGGCCCAGAGGGTGCGCGTACGCACCGACCGGCCCGACGTCCTCACCCGCGCGCTGGCCGGGGAAGGGGTCACCGTCGAAGCCCGCGAACCGCAACTGCTGGAGGTCAGCGGTGTCCCCGCGCGGGCCATCGCCGAGACGGCCCTCGCCCAGCAGGTGCTCGTCTACGAGCTGACCCCGCTGCAGGCGTCCTTGGAGGAGGCCTACATGGACCTGACCAAGGACGAAGTCGAATACCACTCCGGCCCGGTGGCCGATGTACACGAAAATGCCGGCAGCGCAGGGTCGGGACGGCACATTGCCGTCGCCGCCGGCGTCGGCCAGGAAGGAAAGTGACCATGAGCGCTGCAACCCTGACCCCGCAGGCCGGCCGTGTCACCGGCCCCGGCGTGAGCTTCCCCCGGACCTTGAAGAGCGAGTGGATCAAGTTCGCCACGCTGCGTTCCACCTGGGTGCTGCTGGCCACCACCGTTGTGGTGATGGTCGGCATCGGACTGCTCGGCGGCTGGGGAGTCGCCACCGGCATGGAGCAGATGGAGGCCGCCGGTCAGGATCCAGCGGCAGCCGGTATGGATGTGTCCATCCTCTACCTCATGACCAGCGGCGGGATCGACTTCGGCCAGCTGATCATCGGGTCGCTGGGCGTGCTGCTGATCGCCTCCGAATACTCCACCGGCATGATCCGCTCGACCATGACGGCCGTGCCGTCCCGGCTGTCGCCGCTGTTCGCCAAGGCGCTGGTCGTCGCTGTCGTCGCGGCCGTCGTCGGAATTGCTTCCAGCTTTGCCACCTATTTCCTGCTGCAGCCGATCCTGGCCAATTACGGCAAAGAATTCGGGCTCGACGTGGAGAATCTGGTCCAGTCCATGCTGCTGTCCGGCCTTTACCTGGCGGTGGTGGCCCTCATGGCGCTGGCGCTCGGATCCTTGCTGCGCAACAGTGCCGGCGGCATCGTCACGCTGGTCGTGCTGCTGCTGGTGCTACCCATCGTCGCCCAGATCATCCCCTTCGACTGGGTGCAGGACGGCGTGATGCCCTACCTGCCCTCCAATGCGGGACGCCAAATGCTCATGCTCGAAACGGCCGAGGGCGACTTGACCCAGTGGCAGGGCTGGCTGGTCATGGCCGCCTGGGCGGCAGTACTGCTGGCCGGGGCGGCGGTAACGACCAAGACGCGGGACGTATAAGCGCGGCGGGCTCGACGCGTGACTCATCAAGCCTCGGTGAAGGAGGCGGCGAAACGAACGGCCGCCGTCTCCTTCACCGAAATATCGTCCAGGCGCCGGGGACCGATCCGGCGCTACTTCCATACCCACCCGGTGGTGATGGACTGGGTGCTGGTCGGCATCCACGTGCTGTTCGGCCTGCCGAATGCCCTGATCACTGCGGTCAACGGCGAATGGCCGCCGTTGCTTTTGCTGCTGGCCGGCGGCGTCGCACTGGTCTGGCGGCGCCGGGCGCCGCTGCTGGTGCTGGCTGCCATCGCCCTGGTGGACTTTTTGATCGTGGTGCTGACCAGTACCGGCAGTGGCTCCTTTGCCATGTGGTTCGCCGTCTACACGGTCGCCACCACCCGGCCGGCGGTCCAGGCCATCATCGCAGCGGTCCTCGCCGCCGTGCCCATGCTGGTGGGAATGGGCGTCAGGATGCCGCCGGAGATCGTCAAGCAGATTGCCCTCGGGCAGGTCCCGAGCTACGTCGGACTGGTCACCGGCCTTGTGCTGGTCCTGGCCAATGTCATCGCTGCGGGCATCGGGGTCACGGTGCGCCGGGACCGGCTCCACGACGCCGAACTCCAGCGTTGGGCCACTGACAACGCCCGGCTGGCGTCGGCGACCGAACGCACCCGGATCGCCCGGGAGATGCACGACGTGGTGGCACACTCGCTCTCGGTGATGATCGCGCTCTCGGACGGCGCCGCCGTCGTCGCGCGCAAGGATCCGGAACGCGCCGGCGAGGTCTTGGACCAGCTCTCCGCGACCGGCCGGTCGGCGCTGGCCGACATGCGCAGGGTGCTGGGGGTGTTGCGCAGCGAGAACGGAACGGACGCGGCCCCGCTGGTGCCGGTCCCGACAGGGGACCAGCTGACCGGGCTGCTGGACGGCTTCCGGGCCGCGGGCTTGCCGCTGCGCACGGTCATGGCAGGACCGGCGCTGCCGGAGGACCAGAATTTCCGGCTCACCGTGTTCCGCATCGTGCAGGAGTCATTGACCAACGTGCTGCGCTACGCCAAGGACGCAACCCGGGTGGACGTTGCCCTCGTCCGGGACGGCGACGCCATCCACATCACGGTGGCCGACGACGGCCGGCAGGACGGGCCGGCCGATTCACTCGGCGCGGGGCAGGGCCTGCACGGCATGCGCGAGCGGGCCGCCATCTACGGCGGCCGCGTTGCCGCAGGTCCGCGGTCCGGCGGTGGTTGGATGGTGGAGGCAACCCTGTATTGGCCCGGAGAGGAAAACACGAGTGTCTGACAGCGCGGATGGGAGCCCGGCCGGGCCGGTGAAAGTGCTGCTGGTGGACGACCAGCCACTGCTGCGGATGGGCTTCAAGCTCATCCTGGAGGGCGAAGACGACGTCGTGGTGGTGGGGGAGGCGTCCGACGGCGCCGAGGCGCTGGAGCTGGCGCGGTCGCTCTCCCCGGACGTGGTGCTGATGGACGTCCGGATGCCGGTCATGGACGGCATCGAGGCCACCCGGCAGATCGTGGCCGCCGGGCTGTGCGCGCGGGTGATCATCCTGACGACCTTCGACCTGGACGAGTATGCCTTTGCCGGGCTACAGGCCGGGGCGAGCGCCTTCCTGCTCAAGGACGTGGCACCGGCGGAACTGGTCCAAACGGTGCGCCTTGTCTCCACCGGGGACGCCGTGGTGGCGCCGCGGGTGACGGCGCGCCTGCTGGAGACCTATGTGCGCGGCCTGGCCCCGGGCGGCAGCCCGGCCGTGCCGCCGCAGCGCGACCCGTTGCTGGATGACCTGACGCCGCGCGAACTGGAAGTGCTGCGGACCATTGCGGAGGGGCTTTCCAATGCGGAGATCGCCCACCGGTTCTTCCTCTCGGAGGCGACCGTCAAAACGCACGTGCGGCGGATCCTCGCCAAGCTGCACCTGCGCGACCGGGTGCAGGCCGTGGTGTACGCGTACGAGACCGGACTGGTGGTGCCCAGCCTGGGGCTGGACTACTGAGAGCGCCGCCCCCCGGGCGGCGGCTCGGCCGCCGTGCCTTGAGACGGACAACGCTTCCGGCCACACGGGCCTGTGGAGGACAGGTCCGTGCGGCGGATTCACGAGCGCGGACCGCCGTCCGGTACCATTGGTAAGTCTGTGCTGTCAGCGCCGGCTGGTATTTCCTGTGACAATAGCCAAAACACACGGAAGTCGCCGCGCGGTGGCAGGCAGGCAACGCAACAGAACCTCCTGTTACGGAAAGACCGTGACCGCTTAGCCCGAAGGAGGTGGGTTCACAATGCGTGCTTATGAACTGATGGTAATCATCGACCCCGAGGTCGAAGAGCGTACCGTAGAGTCCTCGCTCGACAAGTTCCTCAACGTTGTCCGCAACGATGGTGGAACCATCGACAAGGTGGACATCTGGGGACGCCGCCGGCTCGCCTATGACATCAAGAAGAAGTCCGAAGGCATCTACGCGGTGGTTAACTTCACCGCCACTCCCGCCACTGCTGCTGAGCTTGACCGCCAGCTTGGTCTGAACGAGACCATCCTGCGCACCAAGATCATCCGCCCGGAGGAGCAGAAGATCTCCGCTGAGTAATCAGCTGTGATCGCCGCACCCTTTCCGGGAGCGGCATTGACGAAGACATTCCCGCGCGCCGCCGGCAAGCGGGACTAGGACATCAGGAGGCAACATGGCAGGCGAAACCGTTATCACGCTCGTCGGTAATCTCACCAACGATCCCGAGCTGCGGTTCACCCCGTCCGGGTCCGCGGTAGCGAACTTCACCGTTGCATCCACGCCGCGGACCTTCGACCGCCAGTCCAACGAATGGAAGGACGGGGAAACCCTGTTCCTCCGGGCGTCGGTTTGGCGCGAAGCTGCCGAGAACGTCGCTGAAACCCTGACCAAGGGCATGCGCGTGATCGTTCAGGGCCGGCTGAAGTCCCGTTCGTATGAAACCAAAGAGGGCGAAAAGCGTACCGTCATGGAGCTTGAGGTCGACGAAATCGGCCCCTCGCTGCGCTACGCCTCTGCCAAGGTCACCCGTACCCAGCGCTCCGGCGGTGGCCAGGGCGGCTTCGGCGGTGGCCAGAGCGGCTTTGGCGGCGGCGGCTTCGGCGGAGGCCAGAACCAGGGCGGTTGGGGCGGACAGCAGTCCGGCCAGCAGCCCGCCCCCCAGGACGATCCCTGGGGCGCACCGGCCGGCGGCTCGTCCGGCGGCTGGGGCAACGGTCCGGACTCCAACGAACCTCCCTTCTAAAACAAACCCCATCCCGTGGAAAAGATCCACGGGCTCCACAAGATAAAGGAGCTCCACGATGGCTAAGGCTGAAATTCGTAAGCCCAAACCAAAGTCCAATCCCTTGAAGGCCGCTGACGTCACCGTCATCGACTACAAGGACGTAGCTTTGCTGCGCAAGTTCATCTCTGACCGCGGAAAGATCCGCGCCCGCCGCGTGACTGGCGTCACCGTGCAGGAGCAGCGCAAGATCGCACTGGCAATCAAGAATGCCCGCGAAGTTGCCCTGCTGCCCTACTCCGGCGCTGGCCGCGGCTAAGCGAAGCGAAGAGGAGAGAGTACTGACATGGCAAAGCTCATTCTGACCCACGAAGTGACCGGTCTCGGCACTGCTGGCGATGTCGTCGAGGTAAAGAACGGTTACGCCCGTAACTACCTTCTGCCCCGCGGCTTCGCCCTGACCTGGACCAAGGGCGGCGAGAAGCAGGTGGAGTCCATCAAGGCTGCACGTGCCGCTCGCGAGATCGCATCCCTGGAAGACGCGCAGCAGCTCGCTGCCCAGCTGTCCGCCAAGCCGGTCACCCTGACCGTCAAGGCCGGCGAGTCGGGCCGCCTGTTCGGCACGGTCAAGCAGGCCGACGTGGCTTCCGCTGTCGAGGCCGCCGGCCTCGGCGCCATCGACAAGCGCAAGGTCGAACTGACCGAGCACATCAAGTCGGTGGGCGACTACCAGGCGACCGTGCGTCTGCACGAAGAGGTCTCCGCCGTCATCGACCTCAAGGTCGTTGCTGGCTAACAGCCTCGCTGTTGCTGCAGGCCGGGTCCGTTCAGGACCCGGCCTGCAGCGGTTAACGCCCGGTACGCTGTAGGACGTGAGCACACTTCGTTCAGCCAGGTGGACGTCTTCGCTACCGGACCGTGCACGGGGGCAATCCGCTGGCGGTCGTGTCGGACGCCGGTGACTTGGGCGACGAGCAGATGCGGCGCTTCGCCAACTGGACCAATCTCTCCGAGACCACCTTCCTCCTGCCGCCCGGGAACGCTGAAGCCGACTACCGGGTCAGGATTTTCACGCCCAGCGGCGAGCTGCCCTTCGCCGGCCATCCCACGCTGGGTACGGCCTACGTCTGGCTGGCAGCGGGCGGGCAGCCGAAGGCCGGGGGAGTGATCGTGCAGGAATGCGGAGCCGGCCTGGTCAAGGTCAAGCACGACGGCGGACGGCTGGCTTTCGCTGCGCCGCCCCGGCGGAGGAGCGGGCCGCTTCCCGAGGAGAACGTCGCGAAGATCTGTGCCGCGTTGGGGATTGAGCGCGACGACGTGCTGCGCCACCAGTGGGCGGACAACGGCCCCGAGTGGCAGGGCCTGCAGTTGCGGGACGCCCGGGCCGTCCTCGACGTCGTGCCCGACTATGCCGCCCTGTCACCGATTGGCGTCGGTTTGATCGGCGCCCATCCTGGCGGCTCCGCCGTCGACTTCGAGGTCCGCGGGCTGATGGGCTTCGAGGACCTTCCGGCGGAGGACCCGGCGACCGGCAGCCTGAACGCCGCGCTGGCCCAGTGGCTGATTGCCGAGGGCGCGGCACCCGCCGCGTACTCCGTTCGCCAGGGAACGGCGCTCGGCCGGGACGCGCGGGTCTACATCGACTCCGACGGCGGCGATGTCTGGGTCGGCGGGACGGTAGAGACCGTGATCAGCGGGACGGTGGAGCTCTGACCCGGCGGCCCTAACGCTGGCTTTCGCAGAAATCCGTGGTCGGTGGTGGGGCGGGGTCACCTTCGCGGCCGCTGGCATATTTGCAGGACGGGGCCGTTAGCGCTCCTCATCCGGCTCGATCAGATCCACGAATTCCCGCGCTTCCATCTCGCTGGCTTCCGAGTGTTCCAAAAGCAGCCGAACGGCGCCGTCGCGGTCCCCGCCAAGCGCCGCGCTGCGGATTCGCCCGAAGACGTCGTCGTTCAGGCGGGTGCTGGCCACTTCCCTGATGGTGTCGCCCTTGGACACAATGGCCCGGTACCGGTATCCGGCCGGCTGGGGGCGCGCCGCAGGAGTGGGCTCTGCCGGCGACACAACCTCTTCCGGGGGGTTTGCGGGCGTCGGACCCTGGGGCGCCTCATCCTCTTGTGGGCGTGCGGGTTCTGCCTGCCGCGGTGCCCCATCCTCCGGCTGTGCCGGGGGCGCCTTCCGGGGCTCCTCGTCCTCTGGGCGGGCCGGGTGCCCCTCCCGGGCCTCCTCATCCTCCGGTTGGAGCGTAGGGGCAGCCTCGTGGCGGGGTGCCGTGTACGGCTGCGGGTGCGCGGACATTTGAGCGACGGCCGAGGTAGCCTCCCTGAGCCCCGCACCGGTGGCGGTCCGGTATTCGCGAATTGCAGCAAAAGCCTGCCCCTGCGCAATCAGAGCGTAAACCGCGGTATGTTGCTGCTGGTTCAAGCGTCCGCTGGCTGCGACAGCGGCTTCCCGGGTCGCGGCCGGTGCCGGCCTCGCCGACGATCCGCTCCCCGGGCGGGGCCCGCTGGCCTCGTTGCGTGAGACCAACCGCATAATCACCAGGCCGATCACGACCACCAGTACGGCGATGAGCAACGGCACCACAAATTCCATACTTGAATCGTACGTCCCGCACGATGGTCCGCGCGCCAACAGTCTTTGAACGCGGGCATCACAGCCCTGTAATTCCCGCCTGTGGATAACCCGTGGATAACATTTGCCGTACGCGTCTATTCCGAATCTGTCAACAGCAAAAATTGCGGGAAAATCAACAGCAAACTTCTTTTTGTCCACAACCGGTGGATAGCGTTTCCGCAGGTCAGCGCGGGGTTACTCGCGAGTTCAGCATTGTTTCCACAGCTCTGCACACAGCCTGTGCACAAGACACGCCCACTGATCCACATTTTATCCACAGGGTCAGTGGATAACTCGCTTGGTGGGAAGGGGGAAGGGGGCTACCGTTGCGGAGTATCCCACCTTGGAACCGCGCGGTGAATTGCAGCCTGCGCGCCCAGAACGATCCGACGAAATGGTCCGAACCGGCTGGTAATTCTGGGTCCAGGGGGGATGCGGTATCCGGTTCGAGGAGCAAAGAAAGCAGGCAGCGGTGTCGTTAGCGCACGCGGATTCGGCAACAGGTCGGGATTCCGAATTCGGCCGCACGCCGCCGCAAGACCTGGTGGCCGAACAGTCGGTCCTGGGCGGCATGATGCTCTCCAAGGACGCCATCGCCGACTGCGTTGAAGTGCTCCGCGGCGTGGACTTCTACCGCCCCGCCCACGAAAGCATCTATGAGGCCATCATCGACCTCTACGGCCGTGGCGAACCGGCCGACGCCGTCACCGTTTCCGACCTGCTGACCAAGCGCGGCGAAATCTCCCGCATCGGGGGACCCGCCTATCTGCATACCCTGATCCAGTCCGTCCCCACGGCCGCCAACGCGGGCTTCTACGCTGAGATCGTCCGGGAACGTGCTGTGCTCCGGCGCCTGGTCGACGCCGGCACCAAGATCGTCCAGCTGGGTTACTCGCAGGACGGCGAAGTCGACGCCATCGTCAACCAGGCCCAGGCCGAGATCTACGCCGTCGCTGAACGCCGCACCGCGGAAGACTACGTCCCGCTCAAGGACATCATCGAAGGCACCGTCGACGAGATCGAATCCGCCGGCCACCGCGGCGAAGGCATGACCGGCGTGCCCACCGGCTTCTACGAACTCGACGAGCTCACCCAGGGCCTGCACGGCGGCCAGATGATCGTCATCGCTGCCAGGCCCGCGGTCGGCAAGTCCACCTTCGCACTGGATTTCGCACGTTCTGCCGCGATCAAGAACAACATGACCACGGTCTTCTTCTCCTTGGAAATGGGCCGGAACGAAATCGCCATGCGCCTCCTCTCCGCGGAAGCCACCATCGGGCTTCAGGACCTGCGCAAGGGCACCATCAAGGACGAGCAGTGGGGCAAGATCGCCACCACCATGGGCCGGATGAATGACGCGCCCCTGTTCATCGACGACAGCCCCAACATGTCGCTGATGGAAATCCGTGCCAAGTGCCGGCGGCTCAAGCAGCGCCACGACCTGAAGCTGGTTGTGCTCGACTACCTCCAGCTGATGTCCTCCGGCAAGCGCGTCGAATCCCGCCAGCAGGAAGTCTCGGAGTTCTCCCGTGCCCTCAAACTGCTGGCCAAGGAACTCGAAGTCCCCGTCATCGCGCTCTCGCAGCTGAACCGTGGCTCCGAGCAGCGTACGGACAAGAAGCCGATGGTGTCCGACCTTCGCGAATCCGGTTCGATCGAGCAGGACGCCGACATGGTCATCCTGCTCCACCGCGAGGACATCTACGACAAGGAATCCCCGCGCGCCGGCGAAGCAGACGTCATCGTGGCCAAACACCGTAACGGACCGACGAAGACCATCGTGGTCGGGTTCCAGGGCCACTACTCACGCTTCGCCAACATGGCGGTTGAGCACGGCTAGCAGCTGTAGGGTCTCAGCCCAGTTGTCATCTTGCTCAAGCTGGTTATCACCCAGCTATCGGATCCTCACGACAGGTGTCTCGTGGACCTACTGTTCAAATAGCGCATAGTTAGTTGGCACGTCCTACTTGTGCCCCGCTGGCTTGAGGGCGCCGTGGTCGTGGGCCAGGCGGATGGCGGCGTGGGTGATGGCGTCGGTCATCAGGCTCAGCGCTTTTAAATCGACGTTACTGAGGTCATCGCCTGGCCGGTGATAGTTCGGATCGCAGGGCCGCTTCGCGGTGCCGCCGAAGAGGCGGGCCTGCTTGGTGGATTTCTTCTCGTCGTCTCCGGTGTACAACCCGCCCACGGCGACCCCCTTCTTGACGAACGACAACTGATCCGAGTCCATGTCCCAATCGGTGGCGACCCAGGGCTGGTCGTGGGTGTCGAAGTAGTCAGTGAAGACGTCCATGATCTCCGTCGAACCTTCGGGCACGTCGTGATGGGGCTTGGGGTCCCGTGCGTCGTAGACCCCGATGATGGGGTTGGGTGAGGCGATCATGTCGAAGTTCAAGTAGGCAGCGATCCTGTCGAGTGCCTCGCTGTCGCTCTTGGCCAGGTGCTTGACGTAGTGCCGGGACCCGTACTCCTTTTTGTACTCCTCGGCCCCCCACCAGGCAAAGCGCACCGTGTTGCTGAGGCCCTCCTGCCGGCCGAGCGCTTTGGCGGCCTCCAACACGGCCGCCACCCCGGAGCCGTTGTCATTGATCGCCGGACAGCCCGGCACCCCGTCGAGGTGGGCCCCGAGCAAGATCACGTTCTCGTCGCTGCCGGATGCGGTCTCGGCGAGGATGTTGAAGGTCTCGATCTGCTCGCCGCGGTGTTTGAAGGTGAAGTACTGGCGCGTGCTGCGATATCCGGCGCTGGCGAGTTGGCGTTCGAGGTACTGGGCCGCGGCCTCGTACCCGGAGGTGCCGGTGGCGCGGTCGCCGTGCTCCTCGGCCAGCGCCTGGAACTTCTGCAGGTGCTCGTAGGCGGCGGGAACCTTACCCGGTGAAATGACGAGACCTGATCTCAGGCGCCGGCTCAGCTTCATATCGTCCCTATCCAGTACGACACGGAGACGGTGGCAGTCTACCCTCGCGGTGCAGGTCAGGCGATACTCTGGTGGCCGGTCTGCGGGCGTGGGGATCAAAACAAACACCAGTCGAAACATCTCGGTACGGGGAAGGCTTCGTTCATCCCCACCGGCCGGATCACCCGCCGGCCCACACCCCGCAAACTCGCAGGTGCGGCGACCGCGAGGAGTCATCCTGACGGCGTGTCGCAGTGTCGCCGGTGGGAGCATTGAAACGGGGGAATTTCGAACCAGGAAAGGAATCGGAAATGGCAGGCGGATCAGGACTGATCGAGCGGTTCTACCGGGAGATTTTGGAGAGAGGGGATCTTGACCTGATCGACGAGTTGGGCAGCGAAAACTACACCGATCATGAAGAGCCCATGCCCGGGCAGCCGCCCGGCCTGGAGGGCATCAGGTTCTACGTCAACATGTTCAGGTCGGCTTTTCCCGACATCAGTGTGAAGGCCATCGAGCCTACGATGGTCGACGGGGACCTGGAGGCAGCCCGTGTCGTCCTCACCGGCACTCACCAGGGCGAGCTCATGGGTACGGCTCCCACCGGCAATACAGTGGAGTTCAGCGGTATCGACATGGTCCGCATCCAGGACGGTAAGGTGGTCGAGCATTGGGGATCGACTGACACGCTAAAGATGCTTCAGCAGATCGGCGCCGTCCAGATGTAGCTGTCCGCAACGCACAAAAGGGCCTCGGTGTAGGTGCGCCTTAGGTCCTCTGTCCCTCGACTGCGGTTCCGGCAGGCAGGTCGAGTACAAGGCATGGATGGATGACTGCACCTCCACCGGAGCCCAAACACCGCCGTAGTACTCTGGGTTATCCAAGCACGATCGCGAGGAAAACCCCATGGCAGCGAAGCCGCCCGCAATGTCACCGTCCGACCTGCCGGTTGCGGAGGTACTCGATCGCGCCCTGGGCCCTCGGCGCGCCGAGGCCGACGAACTGCTCGCGATCTTTGGCGAGATCAGCGGCGAGCAGCCGGTCGTGTGGGCCGGCCGCATCATAGGTTTTGGAGAGTACGAGTACCGCTACGAGACCGGGCACGGGGGCCGTGCTCCCCTGCTTGCCTTCGCGCCGGGTCGGACCAAGCACACGATCTACCTCGTCAACGATTTCTCGGAGCGCTGGCCCGACCTAGTGGCCCGGCTCGGCAAGCACCGAGCGAGCAAGGCCTGCCTCTACCTCACGCGGTTGGCGGGGGTGGATCGCAGCGCGCTGCGCGAGCTGCTGGAGCGCTCGCTCGCCGAGACACGGTCGCCACTGCGCTAGGCGCACTGAAGAGCGCGCCACGTTTCTAAGCCGCCGCGTGCTCCCGCGCTGTGCAAGATCAGGGCAAGAAACCGTGCCGCAGGAGTCATCGGTTCCTAGCCTTTGCTATCAACTCCGCAGCACTGGCTCCGCCGAGTTACAGTGTGTTATTCGGTGATGCACGCCATAATTCTACTTGACACGCTGTAAAGCGTCGGGGCAGACTGTGTTCCACGCCTCACTACCGAGGCGCGGCTCTCCGAAGCTATGGGCGTCCGCATCGTCCGCTTCCGAACCCGCACCCCGGACGATCAAAGGAGCACACCGTGACCGCACCGATCGAAGCAGACATCGACATTTGGGATGACGACGTCCTCGTCGACCCCTACAGCACCTACGCCGCCCTGCGCGAGCAGGCCGGAGTCGTCCACCTCCCGAAGAATGACCTGTACGTTCTGACCCGCTACGACATCATCCGCGACGCCCTCGCCGATCCGGAGACGTTCTCATCCACCAGCCTTGGCTTCAACCCGATGGTGAACGAGGCATTGCAGGGCACCTCGCTGGCCTCCGACCCGCCAACGCACACCCAGCTGCGCGCGACCCTGTCGGAGAACCTCACGCCGCGCGCTCTGCGCGGACTGAAGGTCACCATCGACGAGAAAGCGGACAAGCTCGTCGCCGAGCTCGTCGCCAGCGGCAGCTTCGAAGCCATCGACTCGCTGGCACGCGCCTTCCCGCTCGAAATCGTCGCCGACCTCATCGGCTTCAGCGGCCATGTGAAGGACAACATGCTGCGCTGGGGGCAGGCCGCGATGCAGGTCCTCGGACCGATGAACCACCGCACCCAGGAGAACTTTCCGATCGCCGGCGAGCTCTACGGCTGGTGCTCCTCCGTCACCGCCGAGGACCTTGTGCCGGGGTCGATCGGGCGCGGCATCTTCGACGCCGAGACCCGCGGCGACATCCCGGAGGGGGCCGCCGGGCATATCATCCACCAGTACCTGGGCGCCGGCGTCGACACCACGATCGCCTCCATCGGGAACATCGTCGCACTCTTCGGCCGCCATCCTGAGCAGCTCGAGCTCGTCCGCCAGAACCCGGAGCTCGTGCCCGCAGCGTTCGCCGAGGTGCTGCGCTACTGGCCCCCGATCCACATCTGGGGCCGGACCGCGACCCGCGACGTCGAAATTGATGGAGCAACCGTTCCGGCAGGAGCCCAGGTGGGCATCCTGTTCGGTGCCGGCAACCGCGACCCGCGGCACTATAAGAATCCCGACGTCTTCGACGTCACGCGCAACCCGGTGGACCATCTCACCTTCGGCTACGGGCCGCACGGGTGCGCAGGCCAGGGCCTGGCGAAGCTTGAGGCCCACGCGATCATCGAGGCCTTGGCCCGTCGGGCGAAGGTGTTGGAACTCGGGGACGAGGTCCGGGTGCCCAGCAACATCACCCGCAGCCACGAACGGCTCGACGTCGTGAAGGTGGTGGCAGTGTGAGGATCCAACTTGACCGCCCCCGCTGCGAAGGGCACGGACTCTGCGAGGAAGCCGCACCGAAGCTCATGCATCTGGACGACGACGGCGAATTGGTGATCGACGTCCCCGAGGTCGACGGGGCGGAGTTGGCCGCTGCGAAGGCCGCGGTACGGGTGTGTCCGGTCGCCGCGTTGCGGCTGGCGGAAAAATGACGATGCGGCGGATCGTCGTCGTCGGCAACGGCATCGCCGGACTCACCGCCTGCGACTCCCTTCGCTCGCACGGGTTCGACGGCGAGTTGACCGTCGTCGGCGCCGAGCCGCACCACCCGTACAGCCGTCCGGCGCTGTCGAAGGCGCTGCTGCATGGCGACGGCGGGCTGCAAGCCCACGAGCTGCCCGAGCCAACCCACGAAGCGACCGAACTTCTCGGTGTCAGCGCGGCAGGCATCGACCCGGAAGCCAAGATCGTCCGGACCGACGGCGGCTATGAGCTGCCCTACGACGGCCTGGTCATCGCCTCCGGTTCACGGGCCAAGCGGCTCGCGGCGGGCCCTCCGCCCGAGGGCGCTCCCCGGGAGCTCACCCTGCGCACGATCGAGGACGCGGTGGCGCTCAAGCAGCGGGTCGCGGGCCGCCCCTCGGTGATCGTGGTCGGCGGCGGACCGCTGGGCATGGAGGTCGCCTCGGGCTGTCTGCATGTAGGCTGCGACGTCACGCTGGTCTCCGAGGTGAAGCCCCTCTCGCGCCAACTCGGCGACCACCTGTCCGAGCTCTTCACGTCTGCCGCCGTCCGGCGCGGACTGCGGTTTGTCAGCGGCAGCAGGGCGCGACTCGTTGACTCCGGCTCGGGGACGCGGGTTGCCCTCGCCGACGGCACCCAGCTTGAGGCGGACCTCGTCGTCACCGCCATCGGCGACGAGCCCAACATCGACTGGCTGACCGGTTCGGGTCTTCTCGTCGACGGGGCGCTGCGCGTCGATTCACGCGGCCGGGTCCGGCCGGACGTTGTTGCCGCCGGTGACGTGGCGTTCTTCCCGACCGGCCGCGGCGTAGGGCGCGTGCCGTTGTGGACCAGCGCCATCGACCAGGCCAAGGTCGCGGCTGCCGGCCTGCTCCACGGCGACGCGGCGCCAGAGCTCGACTTCCAACCGTACTTCTGGACCGAAGGATTCGGGCTGTCCCTTAAGGCGATCGGCTTCACACCCGTAACCGGGGCGCCGGACTACCTGGAGCCGGGCGGCGAGACCGACTCGATGCTGCTGCGCTGGGAGAACGCGGACGCCGGCCGTGGGACCGCGGCGGCGATCAACTACCGCATCCCCATTCCCAAATTGCGCCGCCTCGCCAACACGGGACCCTCGGCGCTGCAACCGGTTACGCCGGTAAAGCTGTGAGCAGGTGTTGCTCCTGACAGCACGTCAGGGTTCCAGCGGCAGCAGGGGTGCCGTTCTATCGGATTGGCGTCCCTGCACCACGGAGAGGATTGCCTCATGCCGTCGCTGCGAGAAGCCCAGAAGCAGCTGACCCGCGACCGGATCGTCGAACGGGCGCTCGAACTCTTTATCGACAAGGGATACGCCGCGACGACGATCGACGATATCGCCGCCGCTGCCGGCACTACCAGGGTGACCTTCTACGCCCACTACCCCTCGCGGAGCGACCTGATGAGGGACTTCATGGCCCGGGTGAATGCGGTCCTTGACCGCGCCGGCGGACCCGACCACGCGTCGACGGCCCCCGAGCTCGTGGACGTGGTCCGCGCGGGCGATCTCGCGGGTATCCTCGACTGGCTCGAGTCGCGCGCGGCACTTTGGCCCGTCTTCCGCCCCTACCTGGACGTCCTCGACGAGGCTGCCGCCGTCGACCGCGGAGTGCGGGCCCTGATCATGGACTGGCGTGAGGAAGTGGTCTCCGACCTCGTCCGCGGCATGGGGCAGGCCGGCCGCTTCTCGGAGGAGACGCACCACGTCCGCGGAACGCTCGCGTTCACCCAGCTCAACTACGTCTCCACCCTCTGGACGAGCCGCACATCAAAACCAAACCGTGACCAGGCGCTCGGGGTCCTCGCGGAAAGCTGGTACCACCTGCTCTGCGACGAAGGCTGAGTAAAGACTTTTCAGATTGAGGGCGTTGGATTAGGGTGTGACGCACGGGAGAACCGTAAGCACCCTTACTATTTACTGAGAGGCCTACATCATGAAGGCACAGACTCTTCTCATTGCCCCTGCCGTCGCGCTTGGCGCGATGGCTTTCGCGGCCGGGCCGGCCGTAGCGCAGGACGGCGTGTGGCAGGCTGACCTTGCACCGGCTAACAACAGCGGAACCGCCGGACAGGCGATGATCGAGATACACGGGCAGCAGGCAACGGTCAGCATGAACGTCTCGGGCGCCGCGGAAATCTGGATGAACGCGCCGTTCCCGCACGGCCAGCACATTCACATCGGCGGCCAGGGGTTGTGCCCAGGACCGGCAGCAGACACCGACGGCGATGGTGTCGTCAGTTCACCCGAGGGCGAACCTTACGCCGGTGCGGTCAGTACCTCGCTGACGGTCCAGGGGGACACAAGCCCGGCCTCGATGGTGGCAACCGACCGCTTCCCCGCCGGCGGGGCCTACACCTATGAGCGGACCCTGACCTTGGATTCGGCAACAATACAGGCGATTCAGGCCGGAACGGCAACGGTGGAGGTCCACGGCGTAGACCCGAACAGGCTCCCTCCGGCTGCCCAGCAACAAATGAGCCCTGAAGCCCCGGGGCTGCCGCTGGCCGCCACACTTTCCGCGGCCTGCGGAACCCTGGTTGCTTCCCAGATGACCGGGCCGATGCCTGGCGGTGCCCCCGACACAGGCATCGAGACCCGTACGCAAACAGACGGAAGCGCAATATCCGTCGCCGCAGGTCTGGGAGTTCTGCTTGCCGCTGGCGCGACGGCGGCCGTCGCACGCAGGCGTTCCGCTTCCAAGGACTGATCGACGTGAAGACGGCAAGGACAAGGCCAGCCTTTTTCGCCGGGCTGGCCCTTGTCCTGGCCATGATGCCGGGGTGCGCTGCACCCTCCGCTACCGGGTCACCCCCGACCTCCGCACCCTCGAGCACCGCCGTCGAGCAGGCTCCTCGCCCCGCCCAACGGCCTGAACCGGGGCAAAAGCCGGAACAAGCTGACAGAGGCACAGCCACGCCCCAAGCCGCCGTCCCAGCTACCGGCGGCGATTCCCTCGTTATGGAGAAAGCCCGGCCTTCAGCTTTGAGCATTCCCCGTATCGGACTTCGCAGCGACATCATCGACCTCGCACAGCAGGAGGATCGCACCTTGGAGGTGCCGCCCGAAGAGGCCGGTTCCCCGGCAGGGTGGTACATCAATTCGCCGACGCCGGGGGAAAGGGGGCCCTCGATCCTCTTGGGCCACGTCAACTCCCTGGGCGGGGGCCCGGGTGTTTTCGCCAGGCTGCAGGAACTGGTACCTGGAGACGAAGTCAGGGTGGAGCGTGAGGACGGCACGACCGCGGTCTTCCGGCTGACGGTCATCAAGCGCTATGCCAAAGACAGCTTCCCAGCCCTGCAGGTGTACGGGAACACCAAGCAAGCAGAGATTCGGCTCATCACCTGCGACGGGTACAACCCAGATAACGGCAGGTTCGAAGACAACCTTGTTGCCTACGGAAAACTTGCCGTCGCCACCGGAGGCGCGGGGGACAAGGGCTGAATGCAGCCGACAACGCAGCGTGGGCTCAGTTGAAACGCCGCAAGAACCAAATGGCCGGCACGTCTCCACGCAGCGACATCCGTCGGCCAGCCGGCGCCGGCGCGGTAGCCAAATCATTGGGACGGGCTGATCAGCTTCCATTGCGGTCGCGGCACGCAAGCAATGATGCGGGGCCGCACCTCCCACGGGAGGCGCGGCCCCGCCAGAGCACCCCGGTATTGGCTACTGCAGGACTAGGGGAGCTTTTTGGGCATGCCCATCACAGCAGTAAAGGTCCGCCCGTGCGGGGTGCCCTCGACCGCCGTTTCGTCGGTCGAGGGCACCAACGAATGCTCAGGCGTTATCCTGCCGTCGAGCTGCTTCGCGTCCCGCCAAGTAGCCGAACACCAGTCCGAGCGAGATCGTCCCGCCGGCGCCTCCGTAGAACCCCTTTGTGGGGGCTCCGCCCGCGTTGCCGGCGGCGTACAGGCCCTTGATGACCTTGCCCTCGGTGTTCAGCGCGCGCCCGAGTGCATCGGTCTGCGGGCCGCCGACGGTGCCGAGTGCGCTAGCCTCGACCTGGAGCGCGTAGAAGGGGGCCGTGTCGACGGGCCCCAGCACGCTCGACTTCGGGCTCTTCAGCACCGGCCGGATGATCTTCGCCAGGGGCTTGACCACCAAGGAACGGAGGCGTTCGGGGTCGTTCCTCTTTGCCACCCGGCCGGCGAGCTTGCTCGCAATCGGACCGACGGCCTTGGCGATGAGCACCCTGGCCTTTGCGGTGGCGGCGGGGAAGCGCGCGTCCGGCGAGTTCTTGCCCAGCCGCGGATAGTAGGCACCGAAGTAGCGGTCGAACATCGTCTCACCGCGGTTGAACTGCGGGTCGCGTCCCCGTGCGGCCTCGGGGTTGAAGCGGTCGACGGTGCGGAGCAGTCCCACCTCGTCGACGCCGATCTTGGCCGCCAGTTCCGAGAGGGTATTGGCGCGCTGGAGGTACTCGGGCACTTCTCCGCCCGGGGTGATGCCGAAGATCCCGAACTTCTCCCAGTAGTTCTGGTCGAAGATCAGCCACGCGGTGGCGTTAGGCATGGTGCCCGTCTCCGGGTCAACCTCGCGCATGATCTGCCCGAACTGGTCGTAGGCCAGCGCCTCGTTCGCGAAGCGCTCGCCCTTGCTGTTCACCATGATGCTGTGCGGCAGCGCCCGCTCACCGAGGAACACGCGGCTGAGCGGCTGGCCTTCCAACTCTTCACCGGGCAGTTGCACGCCGGGCATCCACCAGGCGTCCTCCATCCCGGTCAGGTCGGCGCCCACTTCGTTGGCCAACTGCACCGCGATGCCGTCGTGGCCCTTCGGTGAGACCTGCACGCCGAAGGGCGCGTCGAGGTAGGTGGTGGTGACCTCGTCCGAGCTTTCGAACCCGCCGCTGGCCAGCAGGACACCCTTGGTGGCGCGCACCGTGTGCTCCCCGCCGTCGGCTCGTACGACAATTCCCTGCACGCCCGACTCGTCCGTCACGAGCCGGACTGCGGGCGCCTCAACACGTACGTCGACGCCGTTGCGCAGGCTACCCTCGAGCAGGGCGCCGACCAGTGCCGGTCCCGCGAGCCAGACGTCGTCGATGCCGATGCCGCCCAGCAACCAGAACGGGAGCGGGTTCTTGGCCATGCCCGTCGTGAGGGCCGGCCGCACGTACTTTGCGGCCTCTCCCAGTCCCTCGGGGGAGTAGGGCCCGGGGAAGAGCGCCCGGCCGACGGACGCGCCGTCGATGTCGGAGCGGTAGTCCGGCCAGATGGTCGGGATCCACCCGAAGGAGGTGTGCTCTTCGATGAAGCGGGCGACGTGGGGTCCGGCTTCCAGGAAACTCTCCACCAGGTCGTGGTCGAGAACCTTGTCCCGACCTTGGCCGTAGATGTAGCGCCGGGCCTGGTCCAGGTTGTCCTTGACCTTGAGGTCCTTGGTCGAGAAGCCGTGGTTGGGGATCCAGGCGGCACCCGCGGAGATGCCGGTGGCGCCTCCGACGAGTTCCCGGGACTCGACAACGAGAACCCTTGCGCCCTCCCTGGCAGCGGTGAGCGCCGCCATCAGGCCAGCCCCGCCGGAACCGACGATCACTACATCTACCTCGTCGGGGATGCCCTTTTGGGATACTGTCCCGATGGAGCCGCTGTGCCGAGTCGAACTGTCAACCACGATTTCCTCCTTACAGATAGTCCCCGTCACCTGGCCTCACCGGTTCAGCGCCGCGCTGCAGAAGTCCATGCGCGGGCCGCTTGCCGCAGCAGCCCTCGGGAGTGCGAACCGATGCAGGTCCAGGACGAGTACATGCAGTACATGCATATGCATCCACTCTAATGCGGATAGTTGACATGTCAACTATCCGCTCCTCCGTCTCCATCACATCAAGGACCATGCCAAGTGTCGAATTCCGGGAGTGCGTTCGATCCGATTTCGGACCTTGGCAGCCACCGACTTCGCTGTCAGCAGTTCGCCGGCAGGACCGTGGGAGACACCTCCTGGCCCCGGCATCGCACTCGCTCCGGGCGAACATCTCCCTCGGGCCGCCAACGCCGTACTGCTCGGTGCCGTCGTCGTGACAGCACTCGTCCTCGGCGTCATCGTCCTAAGTCTCGCCTGAACTCGCGGAAGGAAACTCCATGGCATGCCGTACCAATCGGGCAAGGCGTCTCCGGCGCCCCCTCCATCACCTGAACCGAAAGGAAAACACCTGATGCGCCACACACCCAGCTACCTCATGACGGACCCCAACGAAGTCAAGCGCCTCATCCGGAGGCACCCTTGGGCCACCTTTGTTTCCGCCACAAGCGCCGGACTGATCGCTTCCCACTACCCGGTGCTGCTCGAGGAAGACCGCGACGAGATCTCAATCGTCAGCCACTTCGGCCGGCCGGACGACACCCTGCACGAACTTGGCAGGCACGAGATCCTTGTCATCATCCAAGGTCCGCACAATTACGTTTCCCCCAGCTGGTACGCGGCCGGAGATGTCGTGCCCACCTGGAACCACCTCACCGCACATCTTTACGGCATCCCGGGAATTCTCAGCGACGACGAGAACTACGAAATGCTCACGCGTCTCACCGAGCACTTTGAGCAGCACCATCCGGGCGGCAGGCATTTGAGCGAAGACGAACAGGGAACCCGTCGCGCGGCGAAGGGTACCGTCGGACTGCGGATGCGCGTAGATCGCTTCGACGCGAGGGCCAAACTCAGCCAGAACAAGCAACCGGACGTGGTGCAGAATGTGATCGCCCATATGGATCAGCAAAACCCTCACCTCGCCCACGAGATGAAACGAATCCACCTCCCGCGTGCCGACTAGACGAGGATCCCGGCCATCCCTTACCGACCATCGGGGGGACTAGTATTTGCGGGGCGCAAAAGTTCGGCCAGCTGCTCGGCCTCGCCGGGGGCAGCGTTTGCGCCTGTGCTGATTTCCATATGGGCGGAGCTTTCCGTAACCGTCACCGGACAAAGAAAACGCGGAACTGTTGCCCCCAACTCATTCCGCCCATACGCTGAGCTCAACGACAGGAGACCGGCATGGAATTCGCCATCATCATTGCAATCCTTTGTGCGGCGTGTATTGCCTGGGTTGTTCTTGGTGCCCGCGCTGACCGCCGACCAGTAAAGAGTGCCCGGGCTCCCGTAAGCACGGATGCAGCCAGCACGGGAGCTTTCGGAGCCACTGCCTACGGAGGAGATGCCGGAGGCGGCGGCGGCGACTGCGGCTGACAGGAAACTACGTAGCCCGGACCGTCATCGGTCCGGGTTTCTGCTGCGGTAACGGGTTCCTTGCTGCTGCTCATGGCGGAGGGGGCGCCGCCGGCGGTAGTGCCGTCGACCTGGGCGGCGGTGAAGGCAGCGGTACCGGCGCGGCCGACGGGGATACCGGTCTTGTCGGTGCCGAAAACCCGACGCGGACGCGGTTCTGTTGGGGCGTGCAGGAATAGAGGTCAAAGTTGCGGTACAAAGTGGAGAAGCCTAGAGTCGATGCATACGCATGTAAATAGTGTGCGTACACATGCTGAAGGAGGAACCATGCAGGCATGGGTTATGGAAGGAATCAACCAGGATCTAAAGCTTCAGGACCTGGACAAGCCCTCACCCGGACCAGGTGAGGTGCTTATAAAGGTCACTGCCGCCGGCATCTGTCACAGTGATGTCGGATACGTGCAAGGCGAAATCCCCATCATTGTCGACCTGCCCATCGTGCTGGGACATGAAGTGGCCGGCGTCGTTGAGGAAGTCGGTGAAGGTGTCACCGGGTTCAAGGTGGGCGACGAAGTCGCCCAAGGAGTGGTTGCATCGGATGCTCCCGGCGTCACCCGTGATGGCGGCTTCGGTGAATACGTCATCGGAAAGGTCGAAAGCCTGGTGCACAAGACCGCCAACGTGGAGTGGTCCCAGGCGGCCGCAGCGACCGATGCGGGGGTCACCTCCTATAGCGGCGTGGTTGTCCACGGCGGGGTCGAGAAGGGCATGCGTGTGGGCATCATCGGGCTGGGCGGCCTCGGGCTAACCGGCGCCAGGATCGCCGTCATCAAGGGTGCCGAAGTGATCGGCATCGAGCCGCGTGAAGAGGTTTGGCAGGCCGCCAAGGAGCGCGGCGTGTCCCGCGTGGTCAAGGACATCAGCGAACTGAAGGGCGAAGGCCTGGATGTCGTGGTTGACTTCGCCGGCTTCGGCACCACCACTGTCGGCGCCTTCGATGCCGTCAAGGACGGCGGCAAGGTCGTTCTGGTGGGCCTGGGGAAGACCAACTTCGAATTCGAGTCCTTCGGCTTCATCACCAGAGCCATCACCCTTCAGGGGTCCACCCCGGTCGGAAACCCCGAGCACCTGAAGAACGTGCTGCAGATGATCGACTCCGGGCAGCTGGAAATCGTGTCTGCGAACGTTGGCTTCAACGACATCCCTGATGGCTTGGATCGCCTGGCCAAGGGAGGCGTCTCAGGGCGCCTGGTAGCACGCTACGACCAGTGATGACAGGCTGAGCCAAGACTTGTGGGGTCCTGCCCTCGCGACGGGACCCCACAAACGCGACTGAAGGACGTAGCAAACACGAGGCATTAGTGCATCACTTCGGCGCACTCCCGCCCTGCATCCCACTCGCGACCGACCATTCTCCAAAACCCGCTCAGGGTCGAGGCTCTCGAAAAAGACGAGTGAGTGGTGAGTTCATGTGCGTCATCCTTCATGGCCTATCAACCACATATGCGCTGTTAGCTGTGACTTGATGATCGGTGCCTGCGGAGCAGTGAGACGAGCGCCAGGGCGATGCCCACGAGGGTGAGCAGCATGGCGAACAGCATGAGGCTCGTGTCCAGCATGGTCGCTGGGCAACCGGCTGCCTCATCGTCTTCCATACAGGACCGCCAAGGTTGCATAAACAGCACAATGGTGGACAGGAATCAAACATATTGCCGGTCGCATTTCGCTGCTATGCGGCGGGAACGCCAATTACGCTGTAGAGGCACTGGCCTTCGTCGGAGAGAAAGTGTCGGGGGCGGCGAAATGGCGGGGTTCGTTTTTGATTACCCTGTTCCCAGCAGCCGGGCGATCGGCGGCGGGGCGGGCAGCTGCCGGTGCGGCCAGGTCAGGCTGCGGACCCTGGCCGTGGCAACGTGCATTTACCCCGTCTAGTCGCCGCGTCCGGCTTCAGTACTGATGCATAGGCGGTTGCCTTGGGCATCAGTGGCAACTACCCACATGGGCGCATGTTCATCATCGAGTGTTGCACCAACGCTTACCAGGGCATCCAGAGTCGAGGCGCTTTCGCTGAAGGGGACCGTGACGTCCAGGTGAAAACGATTCATGCTGGGACTCTGGGACTCCTGAAACCAAATGGCCGGACCCCTGCCATAGGGATCGATCAGGCTTCCGTCTTCATGCATCTTGTAGCCCAGTGCAGTTCGCCAAACTTCCGAGATGGCTTCCGGGGCATCTGTGTCTATGGCTATCTCCACCGTACGCAAGAGTTCCGGGAGGGGCGTGACGCCAGTGGCTTGGGCCTGCTTCGATATTGAACGGGCCAACGTTACGTCACGCGCCGTCACCCTGTCTCCGGCATCGTGCGAAGTGAGCGTGATGAACAGTGTGTCGTAACGCCAGTCCACATCAGGGTGATGGTCGGATTCCTGTGCCAGCCCACCAATGGTGGAAAGCAGGTCCAAGGCAGCTGCGGATGATTCACATCTGAATGCGGTCCGCAAAGCGCCCAAACCGTAGCGCCATTCCGGCAACTGGAGCAGATTTGCTTGGATTTGCTCCTGGTTCAGAACATCTCTTGCTTGCACAACTTTCTCCTCCAGGTTTCGAGTTAGAGCTTGAAACCTTCCAAAGTATCTTGGATGCCCGGGGGTGCGATCTCCAGTCCGGGTGGGTTCCGCTTTGGGGCTCGGTCACCGGGAATGCTGTGTGTAACGATATCCGGAGCCTGTAGATATGGTGATTCATGTCAGGGTGAACGCGGCTATCCCCAACAAGCGACCGGGTTTAGCTTGTTGCTGATGAGGCATGGGGTACGTTACTAGGGAGGCGGAACCTGGGTCTTGACTCGGTTCCGGAGTCTGGTGGGTCATGCCATACCTTTCCTAGAAGCCTCAGCGCCTGTTTCGTTGATTGGTCATTGCGCTTGCCTCGTTCCGACCGCAGGAGACAAACCCGAGAACGGGGCTATATTGTGTACTTTGGGTCTGGTGGGGATCCCGTGACTCTTTGGGGATAAGCCGTCGGTGACTCTTCCAAGGTCATGTTGTCCTTTAGGCACATCGTTGATTACTCGCTTTGGGCCAGGGCGTCGTTGACGAGTTTGATGAGTTCGTCCTGTGCTTTTTCCTCGATGTCGAGGCCGATTTTCACGGCGGTTGCCGCGAGGGTCCCTTGCGTTCCGGCTACGGACATGACCTTCTGGCTTTGCCCGTTCGGCAACTTCTGGGTGGTGATGGAGCCGAGGGACTGCTCACCGTCTGTGGTCACTTCCAGTGGGGTGATCTTGCTGCTGATTTTCTGTCCTTCCGCTTCGATTTCGAAGTCGGCGCACTGCTGCATGGATTCTTGTGCTTGTTCATGCTGGTCGGCGACGACTTGCGCGTCTTTGACGGCGACGAGGGTGATGACGGTCTGGGACTTTTCTTCGACCGATTGGCTGGCTCCCGCGGCGTAGGTGCTGCCGTCGGGTATTTGGGTCTGTTCGGTCGCGAACATGGAACAGGCTTTAGGGGTGATCGTCGCGTTCGCCAGCAATTCCTTCGCGGCCGCGAGTCCCTGATCGATTTGGGCTGCCGGAACGACTGAAAGTTGTTGGCCCTTCGCGTCTCCCAGACCCGCGATCACTTCCTTGAGGTCGTCGTTGGTGTATGTCTTGGCCGCCGAGGTGGGGTGCGGCGATTGGGCGGTAGGGGAGGCGGCCGGCTCGGCGGTCCCTTCCGGGGCTGCTTCACCTCCGCAGGCTGTGAGCATCAGCATTGTGGACAGGAGCACTGCGTAAACCCCGGTTGTGCGTGCCATTCTTACCGTCTCCCTCGGTTCGCCGGTCACCGGCCGTGGACGTGCCGGCATGATGCGCGGCATAGGGCGTATCCTTCACTGGTCCTCTTGTAAAAAGCTTGTTCCAGCATTGGATGCCTCGTCTCAACCTCCGGATTTGCAGGCTGGATCCTACGCCTGGCCATCGTGTTCGGCCGGCATTTCGTCCGCCAGGGCGGAGGAGGGATCGGGCAGGGTTTGGGCGTTGTAGTCGATGACCTGCCACCCGCGGTCCGGGTGCTTTTCCAGCACCGTCCAGGCGCAGTTTGCCATGCCGGCAAACATCTCGCGCATGTGGGCCGGCGCGTCGAAGAAGGCCAACAGCCCGCTTCGGAGGGCGGCACCGTGTCCCACAAGGACGCCCGTGCCGCCCCGGCCCAGCGCTGCGGCGGCGTCTTGCATGACCGACTTCATCCGTGCGTTTACTTCGGAGGGCAGTTCGGCTCCGGGGACCCGGTAGTTCTCCTCACGGAAGAACTTCTCATAGATGCTTGGATGCTGTTGCCGGAACTCTGCGAATGTGGTGCCTTGCCTGATGCCCACATCGTACTCGCGCAGCCGCTTGTCCAGCACCGGTTCCAGCCCGGTCAGCGCGGCCAGTTCGCCAGCAGTGTGGCGGGCGCGTTCCAGGTCGCTGGACCAGATGAAAGCGGGTTGGAACGTTGCCAGCAGCCTGGCCGCCTGCTTGGCCTGGACACGACCGGTCGCATCGAGCGGGATGTCGGCATGGCCCTGGGCTTTTTCCAAGACGTTCCACTCGGTCTGGCCGTGCCGCCACAGCACCAGGCGGGGTCGATGGACGTGGCGACCGGCGGGGACCTGCTGCTGCATCAATTCTCCTCACTGCCGCCGCCGTCGCGCAGACGTTCCGATCCGTCTGCACCGGTAACCGCCGCCCTTTCTGGGGGCCGGCCGTCCCTGCCAATCTCGCGGAAACTATTCACAGAGCAGGATCCGGACCCGTAGGCTTCGACTTGATCCTACCGACAGCCGGCCTTGGGGGATGAACCGGCGCTCGATGAGAGGAAGCCGGAATGCGGGCAGACGTTCTGGAGTGGTTCTCCGGCAGAAACTATCAAGGCAAAAGCTTTGACCGACACGAACTCGTGGAAGGCAAGGACGGCCAGCGGATCAGCGTGGTACTTCCGGCCAAGAACGAGTCGGCGACGGTCGGGTCGATCGTGACCGCTTTGCGCACCGAACTTGTCGAGGCGGTACCGCTTTTGGACGAGATCATCGTGATCGATTCCAACTCCACGGACGACACCTCCGCCGTGGCGGCGGCCGCCGGCGCGAAAGTTGCCCACCAGGACTTGATTCTGCCCGGCACCGGATGCAACCCGGGCAAGGGCGAAGCCTTGTGGAAATCCCTGGCCGTCTCCAGCGGCGACCTTCTGGTGTTTATGGACTCGGACCTGCGCCGGTTCGATGCGCAGTTCGCCGTCGGATTGATCGGCCCCCTGCTGACCGATCCCCGGATCCACTTCGTCAAGAGCTACTATGACCGGCCGCTCGACGACGGCGTCAGAATCATGCCCGCGGGCGGAGGCCGGGTCACGGAACTGGTGGCGCGCCCCCTGCTGAACCTGTTCTGGCCCGAACTGGCCGGGATCGTCCAACCGCTCGCCGGAGAATACGCCGGCCGGCGCAGCCTGCTCGAACGCATACCCTTCGTCTCCGGCTACGGGGTGGAAACCGGCATGCTGATTGACGTGCTGGAAGCCGTGGGCCTGGACGGGATGGCCCAGGTGGACCTCGGTGAGCGCTGCCACCGCAACTCCACCGACGCTGAGCTGGCCCGGATGGCCCTGCAGATCCAGCTCACCGTGCAGGCCCGGCTGCACCGCCGTGGCTTGGTCCCGGCTGCCCCTCCCGCCGTCGAACTGACTCAGTTCATGCGCGAGGGGGAGGACTACGTCGGGGAAACCTCCACTGTTGAAGTGTCCGAACGTCCGGCGATGCTGGACATTGGCCAGTACCGGATCGCGACCGGGCACGTGGCCTAAGCCGTGCGGGTCCTCATCAACGCCGGCCCTTGGTTGCCTGTTCCGCCGCGCGGGTACGGCGGCATCGAAACGGTCATCGCCACCCTGATTCCCGAGCTGCGCCGGGCCGGGGCGCATGTCACCCTCGCCACGGTGGGTCCGAGCACGATCGAGGCCGACGCCTATCTGTGCCCGCTCGATGAACCCCAGTTCGCCTCGATCGCCCTGCCCTATAACCAGGTCTCGGGTATCGCCCACGCGCATATGCAGGGCGTTGTGCAGGCCATGTACGACGGCGGCACCTGGGATCTGGTGCACGACCACCTTGAGGTGGTGGGGCCGGCGGTGTTTGCCGCCATGGGATCGGCTGCTCCGCCGGTGCTGCAGACCCTGCACTGGGATCTGGCCAAGCACAGGGCGTTCTATTCGTCCTTCAACGGCCGCGGCCGCATCCGGTTCGCCGCGGTCTCGCAGTCCCAGCTGGAGCGCGCACCAGAAGCGCTGCAGCGCCAGACGATCGGCGTCGTCCCGCTGGCCGCTCCGCCCGCCCTGGACGTGCACGCAGAGAGAGCCGGGCACGCCCTGGTGCTGGCCCGCATTACCCGCGACAAGGGGCAGGACACCGCACTCAGGATCTGCCGCCTGGCCGGCCTGCCGCTCGTACTCGCCGGCCCCGTCGCCGGAATCAACGACCCGGCAGAGCTGGACCGCCGGCTGGCCGCAGGGGACCCGCAGCTGGCCTCCCACCCGGATGCCAAGTACTTCCGGGAAGAGGTCCGGCCACTGCTCGACGGCGGCCGATACCGCTGGATCGGCGGGGTCGAAGGCGAAGCGAAGGAGCGCGTCCTGCGCTCGGCGCGGGTCCTGCTGGCCCCCAACCGGTGGGCCGAACCCGGAGCCACCGGGGTAGTGGAAGCCCTCTCCCGCGGCATCCCCGTGGTGGGGACACCGCTGGGAGTGTTGCCCTCGCTGGTGGACCACGGCCGCACCGGTTTCCTCGCCGCCGATGAGCAGGAAATGGCCCGGTTCCTGCAGGAACTGGACGATATCCGCCCGCAGGACTGCATCGACGCGGCAGCGGCATGGACACCCGAGGCGATGGCTGCCAGTTACCTGCGCCTGTACGACCAACTCATCCAGGAGGCCATATGAGCGTAAAAGTAGCCCTGATCGGGGCCGGCTCCGTCGGGCGGCGGCACGTCGGCGTCCTGCAGCAGCTCGGCGCCCGGATCACCAGCGTCACCGACGCGCATACGGCAGCGGCCGAGAAGCTGGGGCGTGAAGTGGACGCCCCGGCCTTCACCAATCCCGAGACGGCCCTCGACCAGACGGAAGCGGACGCCGTCTACGTGTGCGTTCCGCCGTTCGCGCACGGGCCCGGTGAACGAGCCGCGCTTTCCAGGGGACTGCCGCTGTTCGTGGAAAAGCCGGTCGGCCTGGGCCGGGAAACCGCGGAGGAAATTGGGGCGCTCGTGGAAACGGCGGGCGTCGTCACCGGCACCGGCTACCACTGGCGCTGCATGGACGCCGTCGGACATGCCCGCGGCCTGCTCGAGGAGGCCCCGGCCCTGCTGGCCAACGGCTACTGGCTGGACAAACGGCCGCCGGTCCCCTGGTGGGGGCGCATGGACCGCTCCGGCGGTCAGGTGGTCGAGCAGCTCACCCACGTCCTGGACACCGCCCGCTTCCTGCTCGGCGAAGCCGTCGAGGTCTACGCCGCCGGGGTGCGCGGGACGGAGACCGGGCATCCGCCGGTCGACGGATCAGGGCCGGAGCCGGACGACGTCGACGACGCCACCGCGGCCACCGTCCGCTTTGCCACCGGAGCCGTGGCCACGCTGGCGGCGACCTCGGTGCTGGCCGCCAAGCACCGCGCGGCTCTGCACATTGTGAGCCGAGGCCTGTACCTCGAGCTGTCCGAGGCCGGCTTGAGCAGCTTCGACGGCACGTCGCGCACGGATCTGGCCTGTGCCGAGGACCCTCGCATCGCGGTCGACCGGGAATTCATCGAAGCAGTCCGCGGTGAACGGGAAAGCACCCGCGCTCCCTATGCCGAGGCCCTGCGCAGCCACCGGCTCGGCTGTGCCATTGCCGAATCAGCGCGCACGGGGCAGCCGGTGAAACTGCCCGAAGAGCTGCCGGCCACTGCAGGGGCAGCGCCATGAGGAACCGGCGCAACCTCGTCATTCCTGCAGCAGGAGCCTTGGAAATTGTCGAGGAGCAGCTGCCCGAAGTCCCCGACGGCGGGCTCCTGCTCGAAACCCTCGTCACCGGCCTGTCAGCCGGCACGGAACTGGCCTTCGTCAAGGGCGACCACCCCGGGTTGCGGTCCCGCCTGGATCACGAGCTCGGCCTGTTCCTGCAGGATTCACCTGAGGCCGCCTATCCGATCCGCCGGCTGGGTTACATGGAGGTCGCCCGGGTCGCCCAATCCCGCACTCCGGCCTTCGCCGAAGGGGACATCCTCGCCACGGCCTATGGCCACGCCACAGCGCATGTAGCCGACCCGCTGCGCGAGCATCTGGTGCCGCTGCCCGGCGACCTTGACCCGCTGCTGGGCGTCTTCGTGGCACACTTCGGGCCCATCTGTGCCAACGGCCTGCTGCACGCGGCGGCAGATGAAACCGGCGGCCTGGTCCGCGCGCTGGGCGACGGGGTGGACGGCCGGCTGGTGCTCATCACCGGCGCCGGGCCCATCGGGCTGGTCACCGCCCTGTTCGCCCGGTCTCTCGGCGCGCGCGAAGTCGCCGTCGCGGACTCGGACGCCCGCCGCCGGCAGTTGGCCGAAGAGCTGGGCTTCCTGGCCCTCGACCTGAATGACGACCCCGGCAAAATCCTGAAAACGCGATGGCGCCATGGTCCCGGGGACCGGGGCGCCGACGTCGTCTTCCAGTGCCGGGGACGCCCCGAGGCGCTCCACGCCGCCCTCCGCGCGGCCCGCCCCCAGGGCAGCATCATCGACCTCGCCTTCTACACCAGCGGAGCCGACGCCGTGCGGCTGGGCGAGGAATTCCACCACAACGGACTCAACCTGCGCTGCGCGCAGATCGGCAGGGTGCCCCGCGGCCTCACGGCACAGTGGGACCGGGCGCGGCTTTCGGCCGAAACCATCAAGCTGCTCGGCACGCACGGCGACACGATCCGCAAGCACCTGATCACCGACGTCGTACCCTACGAAGACGCGCCGCTGCTGATGCACGACGTCTCCCGCCGCCAACGGCACGTCCTGACCGCCGTCTTCGCGGTCGCGCCCGCTTTCCTGTGAGCACGGCTGGCAGGCACCCGGGGAACTTAGGTTGATTGGCGGTCCTGCACGAGCCTGATCGGGCCTAGTTCAATCTGGCAGATGCAGCGCTTTCCGCCCGCGTTGCCGACGGCCTGGCCGAGGATCGTGGCTCACCACACGACGTCCTCGCCGAAGGTGTCCAGCCGGAAGCTCTGCTGTGGCCGTTCGTCGACGACCTCGAAGGCGAGGGTCTCGGTGTGTTCGTTGCCGTAGCGGTCGGTCCAGACCACCTCGGCCAGGTGCATGCCGTTCTCGAGGTCGGCCGACAGCGGGATGCGCCACAGGTGCGGGGACCCATCGGCGAGGTTGCCTTCCACCGGGCGCGGTGCGGAGGGTCCGTAGACCTGGCCGTTGTACAGGTGCAGGCCCTGGGCCTCCGGGTTCCCCGAGGTCGACTGGTAGGACATCCGGGCGCTGGTGAGCTGGCGGATCAGCGCGGACGGGTCGGACCACTCGACGCCGCGCCGGACCTCTTCGCCCGCCGCCGGCTGGGTGATCTCCGCGGTGACGGGTTCGGCACCGTCGATCGAGACGGTGACGGCGGAGTCGGTGGTGCCCGCCCAGACGTTGGCGGTCAGGTAGGTGCCCCCGTCAAGGTCGTCGCGGGTGATCATGTTCTGATCCCCGAGATCACCCAGGGTGAGCGGGGGCACCGCGTCCTTGTGCTTGTTCTCCCAGGTGACGGGGTGCTCGTCGCGCCAGTCGATCAGGGCCTGCGCCCAGTGGCGGTAGTGCGGGGAGTTGAGGCCGAGTCCCATCTGGTCGCCGTCCCGGCCGGTGGCATGGAAGGCGTGCCGGTAGTCGGTGCCGGAGAAGTCGAAGGTCCAGAAGCCCGGCAGCGCGCCGTCGCCCTGGAAGCTCATCGGCTGGCCGTCGACGTCGTAGTCCCCGGCGTACCAGTCTCCCGACACGGCGCCGGCGACAATGTGGTCGAACGGCACCGCCTTCACCCCAACGGCCTCCTCCCACGCCCCGAGGGAATCTCCCTCGGCCATCGACTCGACCCAGTGCGAATGACCGGACAGGGACAACGCCTCGCGTCCCTCTAGGAGTTCGTAGAGTGTGCGGACGTCGTCGGTCTGGTGCTGGGCGCTGTCGGCGCCGGAGTGGGACACCAGCGGGATGTGCGTGGCGACCACCACGCGCTTGCCCTTGGGCACGGTGGCCAGATCCTTCTTGATCCAGGCCAGGGTGTCTTCCCCGAGGCGGCCGTTGTACGCCGGGGCGCCGGCCGGGTCCTCGCAGGCCGGCCGCTTGCCGTCGGCGTTGTCATCCTCGGGCGTGCACGGGTATTTCACGTTGTTCAACGCCAGCACGTGTACCTCGCCGACATCGTAGGAGTAGTTCTCCGGTCCCCAGTGCTGCCGGTAGGTATCGAACGACCACCGGGCGTCCGTGGCGTCGAAGTCCAAGTCGTGGTTTCCGGGGATCGCGCGCACGGGCATGCCCATCAGGCCCAGGGCCGACTTCGCCCGGTCGTACATGCCCAGGTCATCGCCGGCGATATCGCCCAGCAACAGGGCGCCGCAGTCGGCGGCATCGTAGGCCGCGGCTTCGCGCAGGGCGCCGTTGCGCGCGTGGGAGATCTCCTGGTTGGAGTAGGCCTGCGGATCGGCCAGCACCAGGCACCGGATGTCCTCGCTCGCCGAGGAGGGATTCTTGGTCAGCGGGAAGTTCACCGCGGCGGGCAGTTCCCCGGTGGGCTCCAGGCCACCGAAGCGCAACTCCTGCTCGGTGGTGCCCTTGGGGGCGTGGGTGTAGGAGAACTGCGCGATGTTGTTCTCATCGACCGGGGTGTCCCATCCGGCGGGCTTGGTGACGAAGAAAGTGTCCTTGTCCTGCGCCGGCAGCTCGTAGCGGCCCTTGGCATCGGTCTGGACCACCTCGCGGCCGTTGGACACCGTCACCCCCGGGATGCCCTTCTCGCCCTTATCCCGGACCGAGTTCTTATTGGTGTCATCGAAGACCACACCATTCAGGACATCCTCCCCGGTCTCGCCCTCGGTGACGACGTCGGGTCCGCCGACGTACGTCGTGGGGTCCACTCCATCATCGACGGGCTTGTCCCCGTGACCCTTGGCGGGGGCATGGGCCGGCGGGCTGCCCTCCGCGCTGGAGTGCTTCGGCGGATCCGCCGACGCGATCTGCACGCCGAAGAACGCCAGCGGTGCCAGCAGGGCCAGGGCGGTGCCGCCCGTCAGGGCACGACGACGCCGGGAGACAGGGGAAGACATACAGAATCCTTTCGCCAGGGTGATTGCTGTTGGAAGCAATCCCTCAAGCTAGGACTTCGGTATGACGGGCCGTTCCCTGTTCCGCCACGACCGGGTGAACGGGCGGCAAACCCTGGCCTGCGCAGGTGCCCATGTCGGCACCGGGGCGGATGCTTAGACCTCGCAGCACCGCTTTCGCCCGTTTGTTCCTGTACCGCAGTCCTGTCTCCGGCTGTGTTCCGTACCTGATCATTCCGCCGCTGCACAGCGGAGGCCCACGCCCAGGTCACCCGCCGGATCCGCCGTACGTCGTCTTCGGGCATGGGGAAGACAAGCTCACCGCCGCCTGGACGAGTTGCCCGCTGACTAACAACCATCCCTGTGCAGTGTCTTACCACCGAATCCCGTCACACTTGTGGCTGCGGTCCCGTTCCGCCGCGCAAGAGTAGGCTCGTTCGTTCACGCGGAGAATGCCGCCCGGGGGACACCCCAACGAACATATGCGCTGTTATCGGCGATTTTTCATGTATTGGGACGGAACGTTCCTCAGAGTGGTGTCGGAAATCAGAAGGCGCTTCGAGGAGATACCACGATGAACGTGGCTAGCTGCGCCGCCATCAGTATCCCCATAGCCCCTGCTTGGGTGAGAAAAGATGAAAAAACAAAGGTATGGAGTCACCCGATTAGGTGACTCCATACCTTTAATACGAAGTGGGGAGCGGCTCGAACGTGTTCGGGCGGGTCCCTCACTTTAGATTGTGGGCCTTCCGGCGATTTAAGTATCGCAGTCCGGTAAGCGAAGATCAAACTCGTGACGAATACGGGATACTCGGGGCAACCGGCCAACGTTGCTATGGTGCTTGCTCGCTTGGATGACTTTTTCGATGTCAATTCCCCTTGGCAGCGCAGGCTATGGGACTGCGGGCTGGTGCTCGGTCTGCGCGAGCTCGCGGCGGCAGTCGAATGGGTGGACCATCGGAGCCTGTCGCCAGGGACTCTCAAGTGGTTGTCGAAGGACCTAGAGCGATTGCAAGGCCCGGATCGGGGTGCCGGAGATAAAGTGCTTCGGCAGCAACTGCAGGGGGCGCTTCGTTCCTCCCTCAAGCATGGAAACGCCCACCACCGGATGCTGAACGAGGTGATTGCTCGCCTCGACGAGGGGTACCTGCAGCGATGGGCAAAAGCAGCAGCCGACCCGACTAGGCCGCCGTCACCCGAGCGTTTCGCGCGAGCCATCGCAGCGCACCTCCTTGACGCCGGGTTCAGCCAGCGCTATCTGCATGCGTGGCGCCGGAAGCTGTCCATATCGGAGCTGCCGGAGATAGCGGCAGCGGCAGAGGACTTGCTCAACAACGTTCATCCTCAGCCCTTCGAGGTGATGGTCCCATTTGAGGCTGTCTCGAACGATCAGGGGAACAGGGACTCGGACGATGCCTGGAAGTCAACGAAATTCGTCAATGCGTGGTTGGAGGACAACAACACATCCGTTGCTGGACGAATAGGGGGCGGTTTCCTCTACAAGGTCACAGCTCGTGACTGGAATGCCGCCGCGGAAGAAGTGAGAGAAATCGTTGATCGTCTTCAGGCTCGGGCAACGTACAGTCGCAAGTCGACGAATCTCAAAGATTTCGGAGTGCTTGTAGTCCGCGGACGTTCTGAGCCGCTGCCCTTGCAAAGACCAGGACGAGGAGGTTTCGTACTGTCGCTCGTGCGCGAGCAGCGCCTGTACGCGGTGCAGGAGAGGACCTTATTAGATAACGCCTTGGAACTGGCTGCACCCATGAACCACGGGTCGATTGCCACGGCTATCTCCGGGGGGTGGTCGGCGATCGAAGCTCTATTACTTCGTGGCGATGATGAGAGCGAGGAAGGGCGTGGGGTCCTCGCAGCAGACCGTATGGCGGCACTAACAGCTTGTTCATGGCCGCGCGCCGAACTAACGACATTGTCGTACGCACACCACCCCAAGAAGCCCGACCGCCTTTCGCACCAGTTGGCTAACTTGAACGAAGGATCGGCTAACCGAGATCGTGCACACTTGGTCGCCCAGTGGATAGGGGCGGGCAATCCGTTGAGCCTCAAGAAGGCCAGTGACCACGCCTCGGAAGAACGCATGAGAAGCCTGTTAGCCGCGCCATCTGTGAATTTGTCCGAAGTTAGACGTCATATGGTGTCCGCGATGCGCAGGCTGTATAGGCATCGCAATCTGGTAATGCACGGTGGCGCAACCCATCTCGAGACGCTTTCTATGACCCTTCGAACGGTGACCCCCTTGGTAGGGGCTGGGCTGGACCGGATAGCACATGCAGCGATCGTGCAGGAGGCGACGCCAGTTGAACTCGCCACGAGAGCCGAGTTGCGTCTGAATTTGCTCCGGTCGATGGAGGAGCCGCCGGCCTTGGTCGACCTCCTCGAGTGAAAGGGCTACAGCCCTGCCTGTTTGCACTCATGACGTGCGGCGCCAGCCAACGAGACGGCAGAGGATGGCGCCGAGCGATGGCAGTGGCTCCCTACATATACTTGGCGGGGCAATGGGTCTGTCACGCTTGCGCAGGACGCCTCTCGCCCCTGGCGAGCGTCATCGGTTTGACGATGCTCTGGTGCTGATGAGATGTGGAACGCAGGAGGTTCGTCTTGGCCGTAGCACTTGTACCGCGTTCAGACGCGGAGGTTCGCCCGTACCTCGACTCGCTGGGCTTGCCGGGGATTATTGATCTGCATGTGCATTTCATGCCTTTCCAGGTGCTGGAGAAGGTGTGGGCGTTCTTTGACCGCGTTGCGGACAGCGGGGCTCCCCCCTGGCCGATCAGTTATCGGGACTCTGAAGAGGAACGAGTGCGAACGCTGCGGGATATGGGAGTGAAGGCATTCACCACCCTGAACTATGCGCACCGCCCCGGCATGGCGCAGTGGCTCAATGACTACTCGACAGCATTCGCCTCGTCCCATGTTGACGCCATCCACTCTGCCACTTTCTACCCAGAGCCAGGCGTGGGAACCGTCGTCGCGCAGAGCTTGAAACAGGGCGCTCGAATCTTCAAGGTGCACATCCAGGTGGGAGGATTCTCCCCCTTAGACCCTCAGCTTGCACCAGCCTGGGAACTTATCGAGGACTCCCGTACACCGGTCGTCATCCACTGCGGCAACGGTCCGCATCCCGGGGAATACACCGGACCTGAGCCCATACGCGAACTCATCAAGAGGTACCCCTCGTTGGTGCTCATCATCGCGCACGCAGGTCTGCCGGAGTACCAGGAGTACGCCGAGCTTGCAGCAAACAATCCTCAGGTCTACCTCGACACCACCATGGTGGGCACCTCCTACATGGAACAGGTCGCCCCGATCCCGCCCGGATACCAGGACACCCTTGCCGGACTGTCCCACAAAGTCGTCTTCGGCACGGATTTTCCTTCGATTCCCTACTCCTACAGCCACCAGATTCAGGTACTCGAAGGCTGGGGACTCGGAAGCCAATGGATGAAAAATGTCCTCTGGCACACCCCGCAGAGGCTCCTAAGGCTGGACCGGCTGCCCTAGCCGCGCCTGTCTTTGCTCCAACCCTGGGGCACGCGCCGTGTCCGAGCCCTTGCGCCCGCAAAAGCGACCGTTGGAGGATCCTCAAACTGGACAGTAATTAGCCCTGATGGACGTGAACTCCATGGCCCACGTGCTATTCACGTGCTTGCATAAGCTCTCGCTCATCCATGTCGCGATGGGGGACCGGCTAATGCGGAGGGCTCAGGATGGCCAGGCGTTTCTTGCTTTACAGATGCAGCTACAAGAACATTCGAGGAAGACAAGATTCACGGACCTGCGTAGGAGAACGCCGTAGAGCGCCACACTTCGCCGGAGAGCAGGCCGGGCACAGTGCCGGGAGGCTGCGGTTATACACCGGGGGTAGGGGGCCATGGCTTGGAGCGCCTGGTGCAGTCCGCAGGGTTTGCGGGGCCGGCGTGTCAGGGCGGGGCTGTGCTGCCGACTGTTACGGAAATCCATGGTGAAGTCAGATCCTTAGAACGCAAGCAACTTTATCAAGCTGGTTGTAAAGTTGAGACGTGACCGACGAGATGATGACACGCTCCTTCTTCCAGACGCTGCACCCGCTGCTGAGACGTTTGAACGCGGACCGAACGCTTTCCCCGGGAAAGCTGAGTGTGCTCCGGCATCTGTCGGAGCACGGGCGTGCAACCACCTCGGAGTTGGCTTCCGTAGTGCGGGTCAGCCCCCAGGGAATTTCGCTCGCTGCGCGTGAGCTTGAACGGCTGCAGCTCGTCGTACGTGTGCCCGATTCAGCGGATCGCCGCCGGATCTGGATTGAGCTGACCGACGCGGGACGGCAGAAGCTGGCCCAGGAGTTCTCGGCCGGCTATGGCTGGCTTGAGCAGGCAATTGCGGAACGGTTGACGCAGGAGGAGCGCAAGACACTCGAGGCGGTCATACCGGTCCTTCGGAAGCTGGGATCGGCGTCCGGTGAGTGAACCGGCAACACGGATGAGACTGGTGCCAGCGCTTATTTATGCGGCGCTTTCTACGGCCGTCGTGAGTTCGCTGGGCATGCTGTTGGTGCCGTCCATTGCCGTTGAGATGGATGTTTCGGTCAGTACTGCGCAGTGGATGCTGACGATCAACCTTTTGGTTGGTGCTGTCGCGACTCCTGTTATGGGGCGGCTCAGCGACGGCCCGCACAAGAAGCGGCTCCTCCTCTGGTCCCTGACGATCATCTTCGTGGGGTCGGTACTTGCCGCGGTGGCGCCGAACTTCACCGTGTTTCTGGCGGGGCGCGCGCTTCAAGGCCTCACGTACGGGATCGTTCCGGTGACGATCGCCCTCGCCCGCCGCTACGTCCCCGCCAAAAAGGTGCAGGTCTCCATCTCGAGCCTGTCCGTGACGGTGGCCACCGGCCTCGGTGTCGGCTATCCGCTCACTGGCCTCATTGCGGGACTTTTCGACTTTCGGTTCGCGTTCTGGTTTGCCGCCCTGTTCGTGGTTACGGCGTTCATCGTCGTGCTCCGGGCCACTCCTGCCGGGCCGGACGAGCAGGCAGCACAGGTGCCGTTCGATTATCAAGGGGCGGGACTGCTGGGTCTCGGTTTGGGCGGGCTGCTCCTTGCGGTCAGTGAAGGGCCGAACTGGGGGTGGGGCTCAGTATGGACTATCGGTGCCTTCATCTTCGCTGCGTTGATTTTAACGGCTTGGGTCTGGGCCGGGCTGCGGAAGCGGCACCCCTTGGTCAATCTTCGTGTTCTCCGGAACGGTGAAGTGCTGCTGGCCAACTGCGCAGCAATGGGGCTGGGTGCCGCCTTGTACATAGGCCTTTCGATTTCCAGCCTCGTCGCTCAAGCCCCGGCTTCTACCGGATACGGCATCGCGCTGCCCGTGTTCTGGGCCGGGTTCGTAATGTTCCCGCTCTCGGTGGGAAGCTTCACCGCTAACCGTCTCGTGCGCCGCCTCTCGCGCCGTATCCGCCTCACAACACTGCTGCCAATCGGCGCAGGCACCATGATGGCATCCGGAATGCTGCTCTGGTTTGCCCACACCGAGCTCTGGGAAATCCTGGTCGGAATGCTGATATTCGGGGTGGGAATGGGAGCCAGCTACGCTGCGATGCCGGCGCTCATAGCCCGCAGCGTCGCCACCGCAGAGTTGGGCAGTTCCGTGAGCTTCAATCAGGTTCTGCGCACAGTGGGCAGCTCCTTCGGTACAGCGATCGCCGGGGCGGTTCTCGCGGCCAACATGGCGCCGTCTCAGCATCCAACCGGCGCCGGAATCAGTACGACGTTCGCCATTGGAGCAATCCTTTGCGCGGCGGTGTTCGCCGCCCTACTTGTCCATACCCTGAAAACCCATTCCCGCCGGGCATCTGACGGGCGACCTAACGCAATGGTCTGCTAAAGGCGACAGCAGGCCCTGTTGTAATGTGTCGCTCTTAACGCCGGCGGCGGTCACTGTCGTCCCACTCCCAGATCCCTGATTCCAACCACCGATAACCGTGAATATGTCGACCGGGGCCGTTGCAGAGGGAGACAGACATCGGGGGAGTGGAGTGTTGGAGGATGCTCATACGGGACAGTAATGAGCCCTGATGGAACATAATTTCCATCGCCTGTGACTCGCAACGGTAAATGGCGTGTTTTTCGCAGCGCTTAGTGGCCGATGAGGAGGGCTCTCCTTGCGGTGTCAACGATTTCGGGGGTGAGCCGGGCGAGGGCGTTGACGGCTTGGACGCGTTCGATCTGGGTGGTCAGCCGGTCGACGAGGCGGAAGTTTCCGCCGGTGATGCGGACGATGGTCGCGATGGCTGTTGCGTGCCCGAGGCCGCCATCGGCGTCGTCGTTCCCTGACGGGAAACGTCTGGCCAGGACCGCGGTGAGTTCCTCGGGGGCGAGCTGGCGGTATTCGTGGGCGAAACCGATGCGGCTGTAGAGCTGCGGGTAGCGGGCCAGACGTTTTTCGATGCCGGGCATTCCGATGAGGATGACGCCCATGGTGTGCCGATCGAAATAGTCGCGGACCTGCTCGAGGCCGGCGGTCTTGAGGCGGTCGGCCTCGTCGATGATGAGCAGTTCGGTGCGTCCGCTGGAGCGACTCACGGTGGATGAAGGGATCCACGACGCCGTGTTCGGCGTAGTCGAGAGCGTAGGAAATCTGTTGGCAGGCCCGCGGGAGCCCTTGGTCAATTTCCCGGACGCTTGCCGAGACCGTCGGGGTGAAGAATGCGGTGCGGTATTCGAGCACGCGTTCGGGTACGGGATCGAGGTGCTCGGGGAAGGGCGGCTGCCACAGTTCCTAAGCGTCGGCCCCGGCGTAGTGGCGGGCCGAAAGGGTTTTGCCGACCCCCGGCGGTCCCCAGCACAGACCGATGTAGCGGTGGGCGCGGACGGCGTCGGCGAATTCGGTGAAGCGGCGGTGTTCCCGCGTGAGCTGGAACGGCGGCCTCGGGCGCTGCGGCGGCGGGCCGAGGTTCAGCTCTCCGGTATCCGATGTAAGAAAGCGCCGGCCGTCATCTCCCGGGCCGAGCACGCTGTGGGTCGGATCAGTCGGTTTCATAGAGGCGCAATCGTTGTCGTGGCGGGACTTCTTCGAGGCTTTCCGGTTCCTCCTCCGTATCTGTATCCGCAGCTGATCGCGGGATATAGCGGGTATCGGCGGGCAGGGCGTCGGCGAGGCTTCGCCGTTGCTGCAGCTGGTGTTTGAGAATCCGTCGTTGTTGTGACCGCGCGGCCTGCAGTTCCTTGAGCGAGACGGAGTCCGCGGCCAGCTCGGGTGCGATCGCGCGACAGAGAAACGCATCGTTGAAGTAGACGCGGATTTCCCCGACGTCCCGGGGGTTGTAGCGCACGGTGACGTGTTCGCCGACGTAGGCGGCCAGGACCGGTGAGACGTAGCGGGTAGCGGCAAACTTGATGCCGTCGCGTAGCACCTTCCGGGTTGCGGCCGCGGTGAGCAGCAGCAGGTCGAGGTCCTCGGGGTGCACCGGGGCGCGCGGGATGAATCCGGATTCCGCCCAGCGCTGCACCGGGACCTGGTGCGTCTGCGAATGGGGACGTCCGTTGTATTCGGTGACGATGAATTGCTCCAGGATTCCGTCGAGTTGTTCCAGGGTGAGTGCCGGCTCGGTGACCGGGGCACCGTTGGTTCCGTGCGGGATGTGGCCGGGCAGGTGCGGCAGGAGCTCGGTGGTGATGGTCCCATAGAAGCGCTCGATCTTCCCGCGCCCCTGCGGTACCCGGACCCGGGAATGGATCAGTCGGATGTGGGTGTCCAGGCAGACCTGGTTGAGGCGCTCGGAGGTGAAGTCAGACCCGTGGTCGCTGTAGAGCACCTCGGGCAGGCCATAGACGGGCCAGCCGGGATGGGTCTTGGTGTTGACGGCCTGGTGCAGGGCCAGCGCGGTTTGCTCGGCCGACGGGGCCCCGGCGAAGAGGGTGTATCCGGCGACGGCGCGGAATAGTCATCCAGCACGACCGTGAGCCATGGCCGCACCGGAGCCCCGTTCTTGCCCAGGACCATGATGTCCAACAGTGTGTGGTCGGCCTGCCACTGCTCATTCGGTCGGGCTGCGGTGCGACGGAACACCAATTCGAACCGGTCCCGGTAAGCGGCATCCCCCTCATGCGCTAGCGTGCGCAGCCCCGGGTCGATGGCACCGATGATCGCCCGGACACTTGAATAGCTCGGCGGACTGAGTCCGCGGTCGGCCGCGATGTCGCCCACACGGCGGTGGACGAAGGCGGCGGTGGGTTCGGGACGGCGCAGTGCCAGCGCCTCGATGGCCTCGACCAGTTCGGCCGGGATCCGCCGGCCACCGCGATCGGGACGGCGGGTACGCTGCAAACCCCTGGATGTCGGATCGGCACGGTACTTCGCGGACCAGCGTGCCAGTGTCCGCAGCGGCACCCCCGATTCGGCGGCGATGCGCGCCCACGGGGCGCCGTTCTCGTGTTGGCCCAGCAAGGCGAGTTTCTCCGCAACGCTCCGCTGGGCCATCGCCGATCACATGCTCTTGATCGAGCCGGCGTCTTGGCCGAGGTGGCGGTAGAGCGTCGCCCTGCTCCACCCGACTAGTTGTGCCGCGTCCTCGGCGGTGCGTCCCTTCGCGCGGGCGTCCTTGGCGATCGCGAGCTTGTCGGCGATCACCGCAGGGTCCGAGAGCGGCCGGCCGAACCGGGTGCCGGATTGCCGGGCCGCGGCGATCCCGGCATTGACGCGTTCAACGATCAGCTCGCGCTCGTACTCGGCCAGGGAAGCCAGCAGGTTCAGCATCATCCGCCCGGTCGAGGTGCCCGGGTCGATCCCGTCTGAAATGGAGCGGACGTTCACGCCGCGTTCGCGCAACAGGTTCACGGTGTTCAGCACATCGATGAGGGATCGTCCGAGCCGGTCGACCCGCCAGACCACCACGGTGTCCCCTGCCTCGGCGTACTCAAGCAGCTTCTTCATTCCGGGTCGCTCGATTGCGGACTTGCTTCCCGAGGTGACATCGGCGAACACGTCCCGCTTTTGCACCCCGTCCTTGAGCAGCGCATCAAGCTGCAACTGAGCATCCTGGCTCGAAGTGCTTACCCGCGTGTATCCCAAATGTCTCACTCCGCCATTTTGGCTCAAAAAACCCTGGATTCCAACCTCGTAAGACGTTTTACGGTAAGACGACTTTCTGGAACAAATTGCCTCCCGGAACTTCAAGACCGACAGATCGTCAAGATTGGCGCAGTTCTCCTGTCTCGAAAAGCTTTAGGTTTTCGAGACTACTGAGGGACCGTTGAAAGAGCCCGGTCTTCGAGGTCTACTGCGTTGAGCGCGGCTCCGAAGATCGGGGTCTCCGGTGCAGCACGTCACTCTGGTCGAGGGTCTCGATATAGACGGGGTCAAGCCGACGGCGTTGACGAAGTCCATGACCCCGCCGACGGCGGCCGTGTCGTTGCCGGCGACGCCCAGTGCAATGCGGTCGGGCGCGCCGGGACGGCGGGCCAGGTCTTCCATTTGGTGGTATCCGAGGTGGTTGAAGGTCTTCACGACAACGGTGTCCGGGGAAAGTGCCTCTTGGATGATGTCACTGGTGGGACGGTCGGTGCCCTCGTAGTTGGGGAGTGTGCCATCGATGAGTTGCCAGTAGTTCATGGCGTCGATGACGGTGTGGCCGTCGAACAAGTGCAGGGGAAGGTCGAGGAAGCGGCGCAGCGGAGTGGCCAGTATCAGGATGTCCGCATCCTTGGCGAGGGCCTCCTACGGCCTCCGTGGGCGGGCTCTTGATCGTGCTCCAGGTGTCAGTCTTCATGGGGACGTCGTGCGTTGAAGCATCCCCCTTACGGCCGGTGCCAGCATTACTCATGGTGTTTCTCCGGAAGACTTCCGAAACTGACTATGTGCATGGCCGAGAGATGGATGCGCCGGCCCTGGATCGGCGGAAGCGTCTCACGACGTGTTGCGTGGACAAGGGGCCCAGGTCACGCCCCGGCCCAAGGTCCCATGCCAAGCTCTGGCATCCCAAGGGGGTGCTATTGCGTGCGGGTCCGGCGCGGCGGTGATTGCAGTGGCGGGGCGACGGCGTAACCTTCTCGGAGCAGGGATTCCATTGGCTCAAAGTTGGCGCCTGGGCCCGCGGCTACGTCCTCGACCCAGGCGAGGGCCAGTTGAGCCAGGAAGAGATCCCTAGCGTTGATATCTGCCTTTGCCATCCCAATGTCCTGGGCGTGTTGGAGGAACTGCGCGGTGATGTCCTGCAGCTCCGTGCAAGTGAGGGACAGTGCCGACGTCTGATCCTTCACGGCGGAGAGCATGGGGTCGGGCAGTCCCTGGAATGTCTTGAAATAGTCGCCCAAAGCCCGTAGCCAGTCCTGAAGTGACGAGGACGCATCGCCGTCCCGCTCCAGCGATTCCCGAAGGGTTCTGAGTTCGTCCAAGCGTTCTCGCAGGGTGGAGGCGATCAGTTCGTCGCGGGTAGGGAAGTGTCGATAGAGCGTGCCGGGGCCAACTCCCGCACCCTTGGCGATTTCGTCCAGCGGTGCCGCGACGCCCCGCTTGGAAAACTGGGTCAGCGCCTCCTCGATGATCCTGCTCTCGTTTCGCAGTGCATCTGCGCGCTTTGGCTTCGATCCAGTAAGCAATGTGGTCCTCTGTTTCTACGGTTTTGACAATCGGAGTGTCTCTCCGTCTATAGTAGCAATAGTGGAAGTGGAGAAGGTATCCGCTTGTTCAGACCGAGGAACTGGGGACGAATAATCCGCAGCATTCCGGCCGACTTTCCCGCAAAGAGGCGGCTTGGACCCGCATTCCCCGGGTGGAGAATCGGCACTAGCAGTGGGGAAGAAAGGGCGACACAACTTGTGGTTCGGCCCGTGAAACAGGAGAGATAATCGCATGGCCGAGACGGCAGTACACGATGTTTCGATCCTGCTCTAAATCCCCCGTGTCCCCTGAACATCCCGGTGCTCGAATCCTCGAGGCTCCCCCCAAGTGAAAGGTAAGTGCCCCGCCGTGGCCAGAAATAAGAAGTTGAAGATGGGCGCCATCCTTGAAGGCGTTGGATATAATTTCACGGGCTGGCGCCACCCCGATTTGCCGGCGGATGCCAGCGAGAACATTGACCACTACGTCCAACAGGCAAAGATTGCGGAGTCGGGTAAATTCGACACGCTCTTCCTGATCGACGTCAGTCACGTCGGCCCCGGGAACATCCCCCACTATCTGAGCATGTTCGAGGGCGTGAGCATCATGTCTGCCCTGAGCATGGTGACCACCCACATCGGGTTATCGGCGTCGATCGCCAGCTCCTACGCCGATCCATTCACCGCTGCACGGCAGATACTGTCTCTTGACAAGATCAGCAAGGGACGGGCGGCGCTCAATGCCATCACGTCCAATCCGGGAGGGATGGTCAATTACAGCAGGGGCCATCTGACCAAGGCCGATCAATACCCCATGCAGAGCGAATTCATGGAGATCGTCCGGGGGCTCTGGGACTCCTACGAAGATGACGCCTTCATCCGGGACAAGGAACACGGCATCTTCTTGAACCCGGCGAAGATGCACCCCGTGCGCTACCGGGGCAAATACTTCTCCGTGGACGGTCCGCTGAATCTCAGCCGGTCGGTCCAAGGCCGGCCAGTGCTGTTCACGGCAGGCTCGTCTGACAACTTCCTTCAGAACGCCGCCGAATACACCGATGGAGGCTTCATCCTGGGGGAATCACTCGAAGCCTCACAGGCCACTGCAACTGAACTCAGGAACCGGGTCACCGCAGCAGGGCGTTCGGCCGACGACTTTGTCATTGCCCTGCCGCAGGTGCCGCTGGTCGGGAGAACCGAGCAGGAAGCCGAAGCAAAGTTCCAGCAAATGCAGGATCTCAACGGCCCCTACCGCATTCCCCGACCGCTGTTCTTCGGCTCCGCCGAGAAGGTCGCCGACCAGATCCAGAAATGGCATGAGGCAGGCGCCATGGACATGTTGCTAGTCCGGCAGGAACACCCCACCGGTTTGAAGGACTTCGTAGAGCTGGTGGTCCCGATCCTTCAGGACCGCGGGGTCTTCCGGACAGACTACGAATCCACCACGCTGCGCGGCAACCTCGAACTGCCCACCCCGCAACATCAGAAGCGCTGACCAGGACTCGACCGCCAGCTCCAGACGGTGAGGACCGCGCCGTGGCCTGCGGCCGATTCCCACTAATCATCGGAGCCAGCCCCGCTGCTGCTGTCCCCCAGAGAAAGTGAAACCCCATGAGCATAGAGCACGTCCGCGACTCCCCCCTCGGAGCCGAGACCGAGTCGCGATCCACTCCGGAGAACTTCAAGGCGGTCTTCCGCACTCACCCCGGCGGGGTCGCGGTGGTCACACTCACCAGCCCCGAGGGTCCCGTCGGCTTCACCGCGACCTCGGTCGCCTCGGTCTCTGCGGACCCCGCCGTGCTGGTGTTCTCGCTCAGTGGGGGGTCCTCCTCACGACCGGCGATCGAGCAGGCCCACGCCGTGGTCATCAACTTCCTAGCCGAGCACCAGCACGAGATCGCCCAGACGTTCGCCCGCAGCGGGATCGACCGCTTCGCCCACGTGCCATGGGACACCCTGCCCACAGGGGAGCCAGTCCTCCAAGACACCACCGCATGGATCCGCGGCGAAATCGACCAACGCATCCCCGTCAGCGACAGCATCCTCATCACCGTGCGCGCCACCCATTCCCAACGCCGAGAAAACCCACAACCGCTGGTATACGTCGACCGCGCCTACCACCGGCTCGGCACCCACACCCAGACCAGCTAATACATCCGCCACAGGAACACCGTGCACCACCGAATTTGCAAACGAAAGGAAACTCCGACAATGTCTGTGCCCTTGAGCATTCTTGACCTGGTCTCCATCTCCGAGGGTTCCACTGCCCGGGACTCGATCGCCGCCTCGATGGATTCAGCCCGCAACGCTGACCGGCTCGGCTTTCACCGGCTCTGGTTCGCCGAGCATCACAACACCCCCAACGTCGCTTCCAGTGCCACCGCATTATTGATCTCTCAGGCCGCATCGGTCACGCAGCGGATTCGTCTGGGCTCCGGAGGCGTGATGCTGCCCAACCACGCTCCACTCATGGTGGCCGAACAGTACGGAACCCTGGCCAACCTGCATGGAGACCGGATCGATCTGGGTCTGGGGCGTGCTCCGGGAACGGACATGATGACCGCCCAGGCGCTGAGCCGGTCTTCGGCTGAGCCCCAGGCCTTCGCCCGGAGCGTCCAGGATCTGCAGGGCTGGTTCAGCAAGACCGGAACCGCGCACAGCGTGCCGATCCTCTCCCCCGCATCCGCCGGGACCGAGGTGCCGATCTGGATGCTCGGCTCGAGCGTCAATGGGGCCTCCATCGCCGGCCAGCTGGGCCTGCCGTTCTCCCTGGCCTCGCATTTTGCACCCCACCAGGTCGACGAGGCCCTGAAGGTGTACCGCGAGTCCTTCAACGCCGAGGCGCCCACCGCCCAGATCGACAAGCCCTACGTGATGGCGGGCATCAACGTCATGGTGGCCGACACCGACGAGGCGGCGGCGCGAGAGTTCACCGTTGTTGAGCAGATGTTCCTCGACCTGCAGCGCGGACAGCGTCGCCTGATCCAACCGCCGGTGGACCCGGAACAGCTTGCCGGGGACGCAGGGGGCCAGCCGATGCTCCAAATTAAGGCCGTGGGTGCCCCGCAGACGGTGAAGGCGCAACTGGAGGAGTTCGTCGAACGCACCGACGCCGATGAACTCGTCACCGTCACCTACGCATTTGACCCGGCCGTGCGCGACCGCTCGTTGCAGCTGCTGGCAGAGACCTGGTTCTAAACCGAATGTGGCGCGCAGCCCAAGCCCTCGCCTGAACATCCAAGGCATCAAGACGTGAAGACGGCGTTCTTCGGAACAGAAGAGAACCCCAAAACCTCTGAAAAGGACACCTATGACCAACAAGAAGATGATCCTCGCCCTGGCCCTCACCTCCGGGTACGGCTCCCTGCCCGACGCATGGCGTGCGCCCGGGGTTGACCCCGGGCTCTACGCCGATGTGGAAGCCCGGATCCGGTACGCGCAGACAGCCGAAAGCGGCGGTTTCTCCTTCCTGTTCACGCCCGACTTTCCCGGCGTGCGCAATGACATCGAACACACGGGGCCAGAGGCGGTCATGGAGCCGATGCTCGAGCTGGCAGCGATCGCCCGGGCCACGAGCCGGATCGGTCTGGTCGCCACTGGGTCCACCACCTTTCAGGAGCCATTCACCACGGCCCGTCAATTCAAGGTGCTCGACGTGATGAGTCACGGCCGCGCCGGCTGGAATGCCGTCACCACCAGTGACCCCGCGGCCGCCGCGAACTACGGCAAACCCGTCGCCGAACGGACCGAGCGTTACCAGCGGGCCCACGAGTCCGTCCAGATTGCCCAGGCACTGTGGGGCAGCTGGAAAACGGACGCCTGGCTGAAGGACACGGAGGCCGGACGTTTCATCGACCCCGCGAAATTGCAACCGATCAACATGCAGGGGACGTACGTCGCCTCTCGCGGTCCCTTGGTTGTCCCTCCCTCCGAGCAGGGTCAACCGGTGATCTTCAGCGCTGGCGGGCCCAGCCCGCAGATGCTCCAGCTCGCCGGACGGTACGCGAGCGGATTCATCGCCGAGGTGTGGACGATCGAGGAGGGCCGTGCGCAGCGCGAAATGGTCCGTGAAGCGGCTCGTGAGGCGGATCGCGACCCCGACGAGATCAAGTACTTCGTAGGACTCATGCCCACGGTGGCTCCGAGCGTGCGGGAGGGGCTCGACCGGCGCATCGCCCTCTCCGGCGGCGTGTTGGAATCCCGACTCCCTCATCTAGGTGCCATGCTCGGCCTGCAACTAGACCCTGCCAGATTTGATCAGCCGCTCACAGCCGAAGAATTGGCGGCCGCCAGCGCTTCACCAAGAGACCCGCGATCTAGTATCGCGCTGAAGGTCGCACGTGAAGGATGGTCACTGCGCGACATCTTGGCCCACGGCGTCATCGACTTCCACCCCACGACCGTCGGGCCTGCCGAGGTTCACGCCGACCACCTGCAGGAATGGATCGAGGCAGGCGCCGCCGACGGGTTCTGGCTGCTTCCCGATGTATACGAGGACGGCGTGGCCGCGTTCGTGGAACAAGTTGTCCCCATACTCCGTGAGCGAGGCATCTACCCCGAGGACTACGTCGGGTCGACGCTGCGCGCCAACCTCGGCGTGCCCGACCAGTACGGGCTCGACCCCCGCTTGGGCCAACTGTGAGGATGGCGTTGTCGGCGATGTGCTGATGGGGCGTGTTCGACGGCATCGAGCGTGAGGCCCTAACTGGCTTCGTGCCCTTCGGCGGACCCGTCCGGGACGGGTCAGTAGCGACGACAACTTCACCCACTCCTATGCCGGCCCGTTCACCACCGCCCGGCTGATCCTCTCCCTGGACAAGGCCCGCGGGGTCTACCTCAACCCCCAGAAGATGCACCCGGTGAACTACCGAGGCAAGCACTTCTCCGTGGAGGACGACCAGCAGCTCCCCGCGTCCGGCGTCTGTGCCCGGTAGCGGTGTGAGAACCCGAGGCGGGCGTACAGCCGTGGTTAGTGACGAAAACGCAGGTCGATGCTGGGCATGTCGATCAGTATGAGTGTTAGCTGGGGGAGAGCGGGAGATGCCGAAATCGCCGTGATCTAGGCCCATGCCTATCGGCCATTAAGCGCTGTGAAAAACACGCCATTTACCGTTGCGATTCACATCCATCGCCCACTGTCTATTCATGTACTTGCATAAGCTCCCGCTCATCCATCACGCGGTGGGGACCGGCTTACGCGTCAGCAGGGGAGGGGTGGCGGGAGCTGCGCCTCCGGTGAAAACTCTGCTATGGCCGACGCCGGACCCGGACCTTACCGGGGATGGGTCCGGATCCGGCGTGCTTGCCGGTAATAACCGGCGGAACGGATGCCTGGAGAGCACCGGCAGCCGGCAATACCGGTGCTGCCCCTGACGGAGGCATCCGTCTCCGGCGGCGCCGTTCCCAGCGCCGCCAGGTCTCAGGGAGATGTGGGGTGTGGCAGGGCGGGTATTCCTTAGAGAGTTCGCGGGTGCTAAGGGAGTGCCTTCAGGGTCTCCCGCCGGGCCGGTCCCGGAGGCAAAACCCCCTGATCATGAGCGACTGGGGGCAACAACCATGCCGGAACCGGCCGGCCAGCACACCCCAAATCGTGCAACAGGAGCGGGCTACGAAAAAGACATCTGATGGGGTTAAGAGGTCAAGCAGCGGCCATCGCAAGGGTGTTGGGGAAGGCGGCTGATTCGTCGTAGGTCGAGCCGGTTTGGAGGCAGTGATAGAGGCAGCCGAGGAGTCTGTTGAAGAGGTTGCGCTGGGCTGCGGTGTGTCTGTCGCCGGAGGTTTTCCGCCGGTCATAGTGGGCGCGGGCTCCGTGGGAGCTGGTCAGGGCGGAGAACGCCCAGACGTAGCCGGCGGCGGCGAGTCTGTTGTTCTTCACCCGCCTGGCCAGGACCGTGCGGGACTTGCCGCTGGCACGGGTCACCTGGGGCTGCCCCGGCGTAGGCCTTGAGCGAGCTTGCGGTAGCGAATCGGGTGCGGTCATCGCCGATTTCGGCCAGGATCCGTGCCCCGGCAATTGGTCCGAGGCCGGGGAAGCTGGTGAGGGTCTCGGCATCCGGGTGCGTGTCAAAGAGTTCTTCGACGGCCAGGGTCAAAGCGTCGAGACCGTCGCAGGCGGCGTCGAGCTGGCCAAGCAGAGCGGTGAGTTGGGTGCCGAAGGCGGCTTCCACGCCTGGCAGTTGGTGCATCGCGGTTTCGTGGAGGACCGGGAGAAGTCTGGCAACGGCGGCATCGATGTTCCGAGTCCGGCCGGACTTGAGTAGAATCCGGCGCAGCCGGGCCTGGGTCAGGGCGGCCGCCCGCGACGGTGTGGGCGCGGTGCGGAGCAGGAGCCTGGCGGCCGGACTGCTGAGGTCTGCGGTGTGGGGGAAGGCTTTCAGCGCCGACGGATAGTATTCGCGCAGGAGGGAACGGATGCGGTTGGCATGCTGCTGCCGGTCCCAGACCGCGTCCTGTTGCGCTCGTGCGAGCACGGCGATGGCCTGGACCAGTTCCGAATCCCGAGGCAGGGGCCGGTGGGCGTGGCGGTCGGTGCGCAGGATGTTGGCCAGTGCCGCGGCGTCTTGGGCGTCGGATTTCTTGCGGGAGACCGTGTGCCGTTCGCGGTATCGGGCCACGGCCATCGGGTTGATGGCGTAGACCTCCCGGCCGCTTGAGCGCAGAGCTGCGACGAGGAGGCCGCGTGTGGTTTCGATGGCCACCGGAACTCGGTTTCCGGCTTGGTCTCCGTGGGTGGAAAGCAGGTCCAGCAGTTCCGCCAGACCTGCGGCCGTATCTTCAATTCTTTGCGAGGCCAGCAAGCGGCCCTGTTGGTCCACGAGTGCGATGTCGTGGTGTCCCTCTGCCCAGTCGATACCGCAGAACACTTCCGTCATTTGGCTGTTCCTTCCCCTGTCGTCGGTAGCTGCAGAGGACCGTTTCGACTTGGGACAGTTGCGACCTAATGGAAGAGCTCGACGGCTCGACATCTGATTGGCATTCACGTCACTGTCGGATGCTGCCGGGGCCGGGTCTTAGTGTGAGAACTCTGGGTTCGCGTTTCTGGTCGAGACGTTGGCCGGCAGCAAGCCCCCGGAGGTCAACCTACGTTCCGTGGTGTGAGGGAGCCAGAGGGACTATCTTTTTCGACGGCTCCAGGCCACGGTAACGGGAAGTCCTCATCTGGCTCCCTCACGTCCCATTAGGTAACGGGGGTGAGCCATCCCCGTATGCCGTTGTGTTCCTCGCAGAATGCCTCGGACGAGAAGGAGCGGATTATTCCACGGTAGCTGGAGCAGACTTCTACCGTTGCCCTTGCCGCGCGGTCGGCAGCTGACATGCTACTGGCGGGAAGAATCCTTGGGCAGCCGGGCGGCCAACTTCCACGCGGCCGGCATGGCGGCCGCCGCAACCAGGGACTTCACGATGCCGCCGATGATGAACGGGTACAGGCCCCACTCGAGCGTCTGCTGCAGGCCGGCGCCCAGCGAGATAGACAGCCAGATCATGCCAAAGACGAAGGTGATCACGGTGCCGGCGAGGAAGGAAACCATGGCGCCCAGGAACCTCTTGTCCCAGTTGCGCTTGGCCAGCCAACCGGTCAGGCCTGCGGCCGCAACGAAGCCCACCAGGTAACCACCGGTCGGCCCGACGGCAGCGGCCAGACCGGACGAGGCCTCCGAGAACACCGGCATGCCGGCGACACCGGCAACCCAGTACAGCGCCATCGCCAGCATCCCGCGGACCGGGCCCAAGGTGCTGCCGACCAGCAGCACGGCCAGGGTCTGGCCGGTGATCGGGACCGGCCACAGCGGCACGGCCAGCTGCGCCATCACGGCGGTCAGGCCGGCCCCGCCGACAACCAGTGCGGTGTTGGCCAGGGCGGTGCTGGGGACGAGGGCGTCGGCCAGGACACCCTGGCGCGCGACGGCGGTAGTACTCATTTATGCTCCTTCTCGTTGCCCGGCCTGTATTGTCGGCCAAACGGTACTCTGTGGGCTATTACTGGGACTTACCCGAAATCCTGTATACGAACGGGGCGGATTGCTCATCGGTCCAAGCTTCATATGAATTACTCTTTTGGAAGAGCCGTCTTTCGGACCCTGCAGGGTGCACCCAAAGAATGGATCCGTCCGTTGTTACGTCGTCCACAATGCCGGAACAAATTGTCCTGCCGTTCAAACGAACATCGATAGAAACGCCCTTGAGCGCGGTCCAATCCTCGACTCGCCTGGGCTTCATGGCAGTCAAGTGTGAAGTCTTGTCCATGAGTAACTGCTTTCCAAGTTAGTGCCCTCGACCGAGTTTGCATCAAGTTTCGGGTGTGTTTGGGTGGCACCCACTGTCTCTGCTCTTGCTCTTTTCGTAGTGATAGAGGGTGGCTAATGGGCGGTGGAGCATCGTAATCGTGGCGTTAGGATTGACGATCCGGGTGATCGTCCGATGCCCCACCGCAGCTAGTGGGCAGCAGTATGAGTTGTTGCGACGCACACTGCTGTTCGCTCCCTAGAAGGAGCGCTCGTCCATTCCGTTGTATTCGCTGAGCGGGCGGATCAGTGAGTTTGATTCCAGTTGCTCCATGATGTGGGCGGTCCAGCCGGTGATGCGGCTGGCCACGAACAGGGGAGTGAACATTTCCGTGTCGAACCCCATCAGGTGGTAGGTGGGGCCGGCGGGGTAGTCCAGGTTCGGTTTGATGTCCTTCGCCTCGGCCATGGCCTGTTCCAAGCCGTCGTAGAGGCCGAGAATTTCGGGGCGGCCGTAGTGTTCGATCATCCTGTCCAAGGCGGCCTTCATAGTCGGTACCCGGGAATCGCCGTGCTTGTAGACCCGGTGGCCGAAGCCCATCACCTTCTGCTTCCCGGCCAGCGCCTGCTCCATCCACGTCCGGGCGCGGTCGGCGGCTTCCTCACGGGGCTCGTCGGACCGGATGCCGATTTGTTCGAAGGTGTGCATGACCGCCTCATTGGCTCCGCCGTGCAGCGGGCCCTTCAGCGCGCCGATCGCACCGGTCACGGCCGAGTGCAGGTCGGACAGCGTGGAGGTGATGACCCTTGCGGTGAAGGTGGAGGCGTTGAACGAGTGCTCCGCGTACAGGATCATGGAGACGTTGAACGCGTCCACGACCTCGGGGGCTGCCTCCTCGCCGAAGGACATCCAGAGGAAGTTCGCCGCGTAGCCCAGGTCGTCGCGCGGTTCCACCAGGTCCTGCCCGCGGCGCCGGCGCTGGTCGTAGGCCACCACCGCAGGAAACGCGGCAAACAACTCCAGCGCCTTGGCCATGTTCACCTCGGGTGAGGAATTCTCGGCCAGCCGGTGGCTGGCCCCGATCACGCTGGCCGCCGTCCGGCAGACGTCCATCGGGTGGGTGTCCAGCGGCAGTGAATCGATGACCGACTTCACTGCCGGATCCAGTGCGCGGCCGCCGCGTTCGGCCGCCGTAAAGTCGTGGAGCTCGACTGTGTCGGGGAGTTCGGAGTTCCACAGCAGGTAGGCCACCTCTTCGAAGCTGCACTGTGCGGCCAGGTCCTGGACCGGGTAGCCGCGGTACAGCAGCGAGTTGGTTTCCGCGTTGACCTTGGAGATCTTCGTGGTGTCGACGACGACGCCGGCCAGCCCTTTCCTGACGTCGATGGTTTCGGTCTGCATATCCACTCGTTTCTTGTTGGCGCCCATGGTTCGGGGCACGGTTTAGAGGTTGGTGTAGTCGGTTTCCAGATCCGGGACCTGGAAGTTGAAGATGCCGGTGTCGAACTGGTTGTAGGCTTCGTAATCGACGAGCTCGTAGAGCCGTGCCCGCGTTAGCATCTGGGGGACGGCCGCCTGCTGGGTTCCGTCCGCCTTGATCGCGTCCAAAGTCCGCTCGGCGGCCCCCATCGCGCTGCGCAGCAGGGTCACCGGGTAGATGACCATGTTCACGCCTACCGAGGAGAGTGCCTCGGCGGTGAACAGCTCGCTCTTGCCGAATTCGGTCATGTTGGCAAGCACCGGCACGTCCACGGCGTCGCGGATGGCGGCGAATTCCTTCAGGGTGCGCATGGCTTCGGGGAAGATGGCGTCCGCGCCGGCGTCGACCAGCGCGCGGGCGCGGTCCTGCGCCGCGGCGAGGCCGTCCACGGCCCGGATGTCGGTCCGGGCCATGATCAGGAAGTTCTCGTCCCGGCGGGCGTCGGCGGCGGCCCGGATCCGCTTGCTGGCGGTCTCCAGGTCCACTACGTTCTTGCCGTCGAGGTGGCCGCAGCGTTTGGGGTTGAACTGGTCTTCGATGTGGCAGCCGGCCAGGCCGGCGTTTTCCAGTTCCTGCACCGTGCGGGCCACGTTCATTGGCTCGCCGAAGCCGGTGTCCGCGTCGACCAGGGCGGGCAGATCGGTCATCCGCGCGATCTGCCCGGCCCGGGTGGCGACTTCGGTCAGCGTGGTCAGCCCGATGTCCGGCAGCCCCAGGTCATTGGCCAGCACGGCGCCGGAAATGTAGACGCCGTCGAAGCCCTTCTCCTGGATCAGCCGCGCCGAGAGCGGGTTGAACGCGCCGGGAAACTGCTGCAGCTTCCCGGAGGCCAGCCCCTCGCGCAGTGTCCGGCGCTTCTGCTCCGGGGTGGTTGTGGAGTAGAGCATTTAGAACAGCCCCTTCGGGCCCGCGGAGAGGTCGATGACCCCGTCGGCGGCCTGGATGTTCAGCTGGTCGAGCTCTCCGGCGGCCAGTTCGGGCAGGCGCTCGGCGGCGGCCAGGAACCTGTCGATTTCGGCATCGTCGACGATGCCCTTGGCCAGGGTCCGCAGCTTGTTGACGTACTGTTCCCGGCCGAATTGGCGGGCGCCCAGCGGGTGGGCATCGGCCACGGCGATTTCGTCGGTGATGACCGTGCCGTCGGTGAGCGTGATCTCCACAGAGCCGCCGAACGCCTTTTCGGCGATGTCCAGCGAGTGGTAGCGGCGGGTCCATTCCGGGTCTTCCTCGGTGCTGACCTTGTTCCAGAGCGACACGGTGTCCGCCCGGGCGGCCCGCTCGGGGGCGTAGGAGTCAACGTGGTGCCAGGCGCCGTCCTGCAGCGCCACGGTAAAGATGTACGGGATCGAGTGGTCCAGGGTTTCGCGCGACGCCGTGGGGCTGTACTTTTGCGGGTCGTTGGCACCGGAACCGATCACGTAGTGCGTGTGGTGGCTGGTCTTGATCAGCACGGACTTCACGTTGTCCGCGTCGGTGGCTTCCGGGTGCTCGCGGTGCAGCTTGCGGGCCAGGTCGATCCAGGCCTGGGCTTGGTATTCGGCGGAGTGTTCCTTGGTGTAGGTGTCCAGGATGGCGCGCTTCGCCTCGCCAGGGGCCGGCAGCGGGACGGTGTAGGAGGCGTCTGGCCCGTCCAGCAGCCACGCGATGACTCCGTCTTCGCCTTCGTAGATCGGCACCGGCGAGGTCTGGCCGCGCATGGCCCGGTCCACTGCTTCCACCGCCATCTTGCCGGCGAAGGCCGGTGCATGGGCCTTCCAGGTGGAGATTTCGCCCTTGCGCGATTGGCGGGTCGCCGTCGTCGTATGCAGCGCCTGGCCCACGGCCTGGAAGATGGTTTCCACGTCCAGGCCCAGCAGGGTGCCGATGCCCGCGGCAGCGGACGGACCGAGGTGGGCCACGTGGTCGATCTTGTGCTTGTGCAGGCAGATGGCCTTGACCAGGTTTACCTGGATCTCGTAACCGGTGGCGATGCCGCGCATCAAATCGCGGCCGTTCGCGCCCACGTGCTGGGCCACCGCGAGGATCGGCGGGATGTTGTCACCCGGGTGCGAGTACTCAGCGGCCAGGAACGTGTCGTGGTAATCCAGTTCGCGCACGGCCACGCCGTTGGCCCAGGCCGCCCACTCCGGGGAGGTCTTCTGCATGATGCCGAAGATCCCGGCGCCTTGACCGCCGCCGGAGACCGGGTGGCATAGCGCCTGTGCGCGTGCGGCAACAATCGGGCCGCGGTTCAGCGACGCGATGGCCACCGAAGCGTTGTCGATAATCCGGTTGATCACCATTTCGGCCACGTCGGCGGAAACCTCCACCGGGTCGGTGGCCACCCGGGCGATCTTGTAGGCAAGCTGGTCTTCGCGCGGCAGGTTCTCTTCACTGCGGTAGACACGCACATGGTTCTCGACGGTCATTAAACTGTCCTCTCGGCTGATGATGACTGGTGGGCGGATTTGAGATGTTCGAGGCTGTGATGCAGGTGGATCAGCGTCGCGGCTGATGCCAACTGGCTGTCGCCCGCGGCGATGGCGCCGGCGATGTTGGCGTGCTCGGCGGCTGCAGCCAGCAAACGATCCGGGTTATCCCGGGCGAGTCGTCGAATCCGCACCAGGTGCACACGGAGAGTCTTTAGGGCCTGACTCAGATAGCTATTGGCGGTCGCTTCATCGATGCACATATCAAGGCGGGCCACCAGTTCGTAGTAACTGTGCCGCTCCGGATCGTCTCCACTCAGCAGGGAGGCCGCTGAGGCGAATTCTTGCTGGAGGAGGCGAAATTCCTCTGACTTGCCGCGACGCGCTGCAAGCGATGCAGCCCGACATTCCAAGGCGCTACGCACCTCGAACAGTTCTTCGGCCTGGTCCAGGGAGACGTTAGTAACCACAACGCCGCGGCCACCGTGAGGTTCGACCAAGCCTTCGGCAGTGAGCCGACCCAAGGCCTCCCGCAGTGGGGTCCGGGAAACACCCAACCTGGATGCCTGCTCAACCTCGCCCAGAACCGTCCCCGGAGGCAAACGCCACTCGACGATGTCCTCATATAGGGCCGCATAAGCCCGCTCGCTGGCACGCACGTGGCCCAGTGTATACACACTGAGCCATCGAAGGCCACATGTTTCGAAAAATACGAAGCAGTGTATACATGACAGGGATATTCCCCGAAGACACGTCGAGCGCAGCAGTGGGCCTCAGCAGCCGATTCCACGACGCAATTGTGAGAAGCGGTCGCCAGGCAACGCTTTCAGTGTCCAAACGACAGCAGGATCTGACTTACGAGAAGGGGTAGTGCGAAATGTATGAAGGTGTGAATAAAGCGGAGTAGGGCCAGGGCAATATTGTGTTGCAACGCCAGTGACACTCTTCTCTGAGAGCTAGCGGCGACGCTCAACATAAAACGGGCTGACGCTCAACAAAAAACGGGCTATCGGATCGGCAAGAGCATGAGTGATCCCTGGGACCTCGCGTAGGCAGCCGCCCGAGTCCGAAGAATGAGGCAAATGTGGATTGAGACATGCAGGAGGGGCCCCGAATTCGTCATTAACATGCTAGGCTGCGGGTCTTTCGCCCGTTTCAGGGCCCGCGTCGGTCGCGCGCGGCGGTGGACATCCCGCCACCATCCTTCAACGGATGAAACTGTAAGGAACAATGATTCTCGGTCGGCCTGACTCGGGAGCGGCCGAGTGGCCCACAGCGGCACCGCCCGGAACGTTGGAGCAGGTTGCAAGGATAGGAAAATGAGCACGATCAATGCATCCCCTGGCATCAGGGTTACCTCTGACGCGGCATATAACATCCCTTCCGAGCGCATCATCATCGCTGCCGTCGTCGAGTGGCGGGGGAGGATTGCCTTGTTTAGAAGAAGCCGCAGATCTGGCCACGATAGCGGCCGTTGGCACTGCATTACCGGATATGTGGAAGCCGGGGCAACGCTCGAACAGCAGACTTTTGAAGAGCTGTTTGAAGAAACGGGGCTGCAGGCCAAAGACCTTTTAGCTCTCCGGCAAGGACCGGACCTGGTGATCCTCGACGGCTCGGGAACTTCCTGGCTCGTTCACACTTTCACTGCCCTGACATCCCGCCGGAGACTGAAACCAACTGGGAACACAACTCCTATCGGTGGACCGCCCCGCACAAGGCGAAGCGATTCACTAATCCCGTCATCTGGCTGGACAACGTGCTCTACGCCACCGGCCATTGCCCCCTACCTTCCCGGCACTCCAACCTTTGGCCGGCACCACAACCGTTACAGCAGCTAGACCGGTGAGCGAGTCAATGAAAGCCATGGTCAAAGGCGACGCCAGTCGTGAACAGCAGGGCGCCAGCGCCGGGGCTCAAGTCAGCGGCACCGTCCTGCTAGAAGGCGTAGTCGAGCATGGCGACGCCCGCGGGCGCGAGCTGGGTTACCCTACGGCCAACATTTTCGTGCCGGACGGGGAGCCCCGGGATGGTGTCTGGGCGGGCACCGTCCACCTTTGGCCTTAAGGGCTGGGCAAGCCTTATGCTGCCGCAGTCTCGGTGGGGCGCCGCCCGACGTATTACCGCAAAGGGACCCGGCTGCTGGAAGCACACCTTCTGGATTACAGCGGGAACTTGTACCGCCGCACCGTTCTGGTGACCCTGCACGTTTACATACGTCCTCAATGCAGATTCCGCGGAACCGAGGAGCTTGTAACCCAGATCCGCGACGACGTGGCGCGCGTACGATCCTGGGCCGCCGGGTCGCCGCCCTTTCAGCAACTCGACAACCGGCGGATCTCGGCATTGTGATTTCCCCGTGGATGAGGAGAAGTATGAGCACAAGACCCTTGCCTTCGCCGAGAACGGCCCAGTTTTCGAGTAGACCGCCCTGCGTCCAGGTGACCGGATCTTGATCAGAGAGCTCTCCGGCTACATGCAAGAGGCGACCGTTGATCAAACCTCTCATGCCGGAGACCTTCTCTGGGTACGGTATTCACAGTTGAACTTGCGAAGGTTGATTTACGCGGCTGAAATATCCGGAATTACTTGCCGACCGGTTGATTTTGAAGTACCTCGACTTGTCGCCTTGACCAAATTCGCCCGTTAGCGATCGAAGAGCGGGAGAGGCCCGGTTCAGCGCTACTTCTTGTCCATGCGGCGAAGTTGTGTTCCAAAGATCGCGAATACCGCTCCGACGCCTGCCACGAACGCACTTACACCGTATGCGAGCACCGACGTCATTAGTGAGGTGCGGAGCGACGCGGCTGTCGCAAGCGATGCGCTCTGCCTCCGGAGCTCGCGCTCCTCCTCGCTATCCTTCGCAACGCTTCGCAAAGCGTCACTGATATCGGCGAATGTGCGTCCACCCGCGGCACGCTCAGCGTTGCCCTTTATAACCAGAGCCTGCACGTATGCCGTCACCGGGTCCTGCACGCTCTTGCCGGGGAAGGCAGGTGCATTTGCCGGCACTGCGATTCTCTCCTCTCGCAGTTGCTTCGTAACTAGGCACCAGGCCGCCGCGCCTCCCACTAGAAATGTCGCTCCCGCAACGTTTGCAATGCCTCCCACGCGGTGCAGGGCGGAGAATATGGGTTGCGTGCTCATACATGATCCTTTCGCAGCGGGGAGGGAGGCCGCTAATAGACTCGAGCCCGTGAGCTTCCATTCGAATGGGCGCCGAGCCGCACAGTGAACGTTCGGAGCGACCTTCAGGCTTCTTCTTGTAAGCCGTACACAATCGGTCCAGAGACAGCCCAAAACAGATTACTTGATCTTGCCTGACTCTCCGAGTAGATGCCAGGTGCGTGCATGGTGACCAGCCGTCGAGCTTGTCCAGCGCTCTCAGGCTCAGTGTTGCGTCCGCCGGCTTCGAGGGCTTCGACGAGTACCACGAGCGACCCGTGGACCCCTAAAAGTTTCCGTATCCTTCCCGGCCATCCATGAAGACGTATCCAGGAATTGGGCTCTCCGTAGCGCAGGCGATCCCACTTCGACGTGTAAGCGAACCGGTCGATGCCGCTGGTTGCACAGGTCTTCGTAAGCTCAGCGTCGGCCTCTCCCAGCAGAAGAACCTGATTTAGCGACACGAATAGTTGGGGTGCTGGACGAACGCGATGATGCGGAGAACATGAGCACCGGGGGCGCTGCGCCAAATGATAAAAATGCCGTCGGCAACTGTGGTTCGCCGGGACTTTGTGAGGTCCCGGCTGGCGAAGAAGCAGCCGCCGAAGGGGTGGCAGCACTTTATCGTCCACGCCGTCACGCACGGTCCGAAACGGCCAGCGGCTACGAGGGAGCGGCGGCCGCTGAGATGGCAGGAGCCAAGGCGGGGGAGGGCTCGGACAGGTGGGGATGGAACCCGTTGCGGGAGCACGTGGCAAAGTCCACGGTCCGGCCCGAGACGTCCCTGATCGCGCTGGTCTGCGCCGGGTAGGAGAAGACCATCGGCAAGGACTCATGGCGGTCCTCGAGTGCTAGCCACATGGACTACCCGACCCGGCTCATTTCCTGGGGAAACACCGCAGGCCCGGTCGAGCAGATCATCCTCGACAGCGCCGCACGCGCGCAGGACCACGAAGTCGCATGAGAGACCTCGCCGGGCGGAACCCAACCGCCCGGGAAGACACCCGGCCACTCCCCACGTGATGGCCGGGAACCTTCCCAAGATCGGGTGGTCTGCCGCCGCGGTGCGAACCTGCGGAAGCAGCTCATCAGCAGCGGACCGCCGTTCGACGCGGCACACCAAGGAACCAACACAATGGCGCAGCCACCATGGCAGACAACGAGGCCTGCGCGGTGGCTCCACGGGCACATAGGTTGCCCCGTAAGCTGTCCAGGTTCGTCGCATCATTCAGCTGGGCTGGATCACAGTTTTCCTTGGTCCGAGGAGCGGAAAAGGGCTGGCCAACAAGCCGGCACTTTTCTGTTTAACCACGCCCTGAACGGTCACGCCGGACGTTCCCCCCCGTTACCGCACCAGGGCAATGGGTGTTGAATCAGTCGATCCAGAGCGGAGTAAGGGCTTCGCTGGCTACTGCTGAAACACTCTGTCCGCAGCGGTCGGTGAGCCTGGCACGTTGAGGCTTGAACCAGGGGAGTGGCTCCGACCCGGCCCGTGCGCTCCGGAGCCTGTACACAGCCGCCGTTTACCCAGGGTGAGGGTGCGCAGGGGTGGTGACGTGGTGGTTGTGCGCAGGCGGTCAGGTGGGAGCTTGCTCCGCCGGTTTGACTCCGTCGGAGTGCCTTTTTGATCTTCAGATTCGGGCTGATGTTCGTTTCGGTTTTTCGGCGTTGCCGCCGGGCTAGGCTGAGTGCATGGCAACCCTCGACATAGAACAGACACGCAACCAAGCCCGGGCACTCCTTGACTCCCGCATTGAATCCGTCACCGCCCTGGTCTTGACCCGGCAGCGGATCACGGACCCGAAAGAGTAGCTGGCCGAAGCTGAACGGGACGATAAGCGCGCATACGTGCGTGCCACCAAGGACGGATGGAGCCCCGAAGAGCTAAAGAAGCTCGGCCTCGAGTCAGGGGCAGCAGGGCGGCGCAGGAAGGCAACCAACCGTGCCACTGCTGAGAGTCCCGCATCGGCGGTTGCGGACGAAAGCCGGCTCCGTCACCCACAGGTACACCTGGGTGATGGGCAGCCCGCCCAACGCGGCCGCGAGGAAGTACGAGGAGAGAATGTCTTCGGCTTTGGGATCGAAGTAGGCGTCCGGCTTGGATCCCGGGACCCGCGAACCGACCGAGAAGTGCTGCGTGAGCTTGTATGCCTTCTCTTCGTCCGTGACGTTGAGAGCGGGTTCCACCACCAGTGAGGTTCCTCCTGGGCGATTTTCTGCGGATCGAACACCCTGGACCAGGCACGGGAGGGCCATGGCATGGATGGAAACAATGGCCACGGTAGATGGGGATTATCCGGTGCTCAAGAGCTAAGCGGGCACCGGGCAGCCGCCTAAGCCGTCTTGGCCTTTACGACCTTGAGCGTGTCTTTATGGGAGCCGCCGCCAGAGGAGTGAACTTCGAAGGTGTAGGTCGTCTTCGGTTCAAGGCCGTACAAGCCCAGCTTCCTCAACTTGGATGCGTCTGCCCGGGTCTTCCCGGAAGCAAAGCAGGGATCCTCGTCGTACTCCTTGTCCAGGATGATCGTGCCGACGTATTTCCGGCTCTTGGCCTGCGAGCCCTTGTAGACCGTGGTCGCATAGAGCGCGGCCCATTTTTTATGCGAAGAGATCTTCAGGCACGTGAGGGAACCCTTGACCTTGACTCGCTTGCCCGTAATGGGGTTTTCGATTTCATCGAAATGATTCTTATATGTCTTCGCCGTTACCTTGCTGACCGCGGCCGGTCCTTTGACTGCCGCCGAAGCGGGAAGGACCGGTCCAGCCAGCAAGACCAAGGTCACCGACATACCCAAACAAACAGCCCCAAATTTCCGCATTTTCCCAACATCCATTAATCCGTGCACCGAATGACTGTGCCACCCGGACCGGCTAACGCGACACGGTATCGGACCGTTCACCGGCTCAGCAGGCAGCCTCACTTGAGTTCGAGTGACCTGCAACGTGAGCGCCTTGGTCTTTCAATATATTCGTGGGTGGCGCTACGGAATCTCAGCTCCAGAGAGCGGAAGCGGCCCAGTCCGATGGGGCGCAGATGTGCGATATAGGCAGTAGCTTTACATCTGGGTAGCCGCGAAGCACCGCCGGCAGCAGCTTCGGACGTCCGATTCCTCGATGCTTGAGCATGTGCTGAATGAGACTCAGCTGGCCGTAAGTCCGGTTCATATCGTTGCGCGCTTTATCGAGAGCTGGGTATTTGGCCGACACTCGGTAGTTTTGGCTTGATCGCGTGAACCTTGTTGAAGAGTCGTCCGTGGTGGGCGCAGATGTTCCGTACGACGTTTAGCGACTTCATCCACGACTCAAGCTGGGGTGCAAGCCAGACCGAACTTATCGGCGACACTGTCTTGGATGTGGCGGGGCGAAAAACCGTGTAGAAATCGTCTTCACGGTGATGCTCGGTCTGGCGCCGAAATGGGTACCAGTAACCGCTCAGTCGGTAGTAGTTGACGTCCTGGAGATGCTTGATCGCCGCGTTCCGATCGCCAACATCCATCCCTCGGGAGGCGAGTAGATCGACCTGCTCCTCATAGGTCCTAAACGCCTTCAAGGCTTCCGGCAACTGCGCCTCCCTCGCCGAGAAAGTGAAGACCGGCCCTGGACCTACCGAAGTAGGCGGAACCGGTCGTAGTGCATTCAACTATACCCGAGTTAGTTTGGCTTGCTGGTATTGGAGGGGGTTGGCGCCGCAACGTTGCGTCCGCTGGACACTTAAGACTTGGGGCGGCAAGTGTCATGAAAGATGATCCTCAGCCCTAAGCTGACGCACTTTTCGGAGCTCTGCTGACGTCAGCTTGAGGTGTTCCCTAGCTAGGGATCTCCGCGAGCTGAGGACGACGAGTTGCTGCGTGACCTTAGGGCATGGGGAGGCGCAGGCTCTGTAGTGGAGTCGGAACTGGAACGTCGTGCCATGGCGCACGACGCTTCCCACTATCTTCTCCAACCGCGGGCTGTAGTCCGTCCCGGTTCCGTGACGGACATGGCGGAGCTTTTCCGGGTCCTTGATGGCCATGGCATGGGGCTCACTTTCCGCTCCGGCGGGACCTCCCTGTCGGAGCAGTCGGTTTCGGACCAAGTCCTGGTAGACACTTGCGTGCGGTGCGGCGAGTGGAAGAGAGTCATCCTTGAGCTCCTCTAAAGACATGGACTCGGAAATTGGCCGGCAGTGACGCACCGTCGATGGCGCAGCGGCTGGGGCCGTCCGAAGCACTCTCCCGCTATGCAGGAGAAAACGCCACTGAGGCACCGGTCCCGGACGGAACACCTCACGAAAGATTGCTCCGCTTGTAGTGCCTCCTCCCGTTGTACGCCAAGGGGGCGGGCAGCCCTCCGAGCCAAACCGTTGCTTCCGTGGAAGGTTTTCCCGCGGATTTGACTATCGAAACGAGCGGCGAGGGCACCGCAACCGGTTCAAAACGGCCGTTGGAGGTCTCTATGCCACGATTTTCGTCGCCGGTTGTTGCTCGTGGAGGAGCAGGATTTGGCGGTGAGGCACCGAGTCGTGGCGATGATTGATGGTCCTTGTGACCATCCGGTGCCTCACCGCAGATTAGGGTAGGCCGTTGCAAGGGCCATATGTGGGGCTGCTGTTTCCAACGTTGCGCGCCAACCGAGCGGAGCAGTACATGAGCCGGTTGCCCCGATGCGGGTTCAGCCTTGCAATACGGCTCATGACGAGGATCAGCATGGACGCGGCATGCTCACGCTCCTGAGACCATTAGCCGAAAAAAGTGGGGTCGGTCGAGGCTTGACTCCATATCCTTGATTTGCCTCATCATGCCCCCAGGATAGGCGGCCGAGCCGATGCCTAAGTCACTATCTCGAACAATCCTGCAGCGCCCATTCCTCCACCAATACACATCGATACCACGGCGTAGCGCGCGCCCCTGCGGCGGCCTTCGAGGAGTACATGGCCAACGAGACGTGCTCCCGTCATGCCGTATGGATGCCCGATGGCAATGGCACCACCGTTCACGTTGAACTTTTCCGGGTCGATGTCGAGGCGTTCTCGACAATATAGTGCTTGAGACGCGAATGCCTCGTTTAGCTCCCAAAGATCGATCTCATCAGTAGTGAGCCCGTGTTGCTGCAGTAACTTGGGTATCGCCGCTACAGGGCCGATACCCATTTCGTCCGGGTCGCAGCCCGCGACTGCCATACCTCGATAAACGCCAAGAGGTGTAAGTCCACGCCTGGCAGCTTCCTGTTTTTCCATCAGCACCGAGGCGCTGGCACCGTCTGATAGTTGTGAAGCGTTGCCTGCCGTTACAGAAGCGTGTTCGGTGACGACTCCGTCATCCAGGACTGTTTTCAACCCGGCGAGGTCGGCGAGTGTGGTCGCTGGCCGGTTGCCTTCGTCGCCGGTCAACGTGAAATCTTCATCGCGGCTCACGCCCGTGAGCTTGTCTACCTTCTTCCGGGTTCCCTTGAAGGCTATGATTTCCTCGTCGAAGCGTCCCGCGCTCTGGGCAGCAGCAGTTCGGCGCTGGGAAGTGAGCGCGAACTCATCCTGGGCCTCCCTGCTGATCCCATATCGTGCCGCAACGATCTCGGCTGTATGCAGCATGGGCAAATATATCTCAGGACGTTGTTCGGCGAGCCAGGGATCGATTGCACGGTGCCTGTTTTGGTTTTCGTTCTGAACCAGCGAGATGGATTCAACGCCGCCACCCACGACGACCTGCATACCGTCTGCAGTGATCTGCTTCGCGGCTGTTGCGATCGCCATCAGGCCAGAAGCGCATTGCCTGTCGATTGTCATCCCAGGCACGCTCACAGGTAGGCCGGCCCTGAGAACGGACTGCCGCGCGACGTTGAGTCCTGTCGATCCTTCCTGCATCGCACATCCCAGGATGACATCTTCGACCTCGGCACCCTCCAGCCCTGAGCGTTCAAGTGCGGCCGACAGTACCGAGGCCGCCAGATGCTGGCCTTGTGTGTCGTTGAATGATCCTCGATACGCCCGGCCGATCGGCGTGCGGGCAGTCGAAACAATTACTGCTTCCCTCATGTCATCCTCTATTTGGAATCGGCGACGGCAAGCCGCTCCGCCAGTTCAGGGCCATGGATTCGATAGGCGCGGGGCCACGCACCGCATGGTTCGGCGCCATTTCGTATCGGACTCTCAAGCATTGTCTGGGCGGCTTTTAGTCGTTGTGATTGTGAACGTATTTGTACTGTCCCCTGAAGAACAAGAGGGGATCCTGGGCGGGGTCCGATTCGAGCGCGCGTACCCGGGCCACGACGATGGTGTGGTCCCCGCCGTCGTATTCGTCCACCAGGTCGCATTCG
>NZ_JBNHHW010000007.1:0-230767 GCF_059092625.1 Arthrobacter sp. Y3221114 | reverse complement strand
CCGTCGATGGCCTTGCCGTCGCGCTGCCACTGCCAGGTGACGGTGGTGGCTGCCGGTGTGGTTGTGCCGGGCACGGCGGTCAGGGTCGCGCCGACGTCGTTGCCGCCGGTGAGGGTCGGGACCGCGGTCTCGGTGAACGGTTTGTTGATGGTCCGTTCGGCCGAGGTCTTGGTGATGTCGGTGTGGCCGGTGGCCTGGTAGGTGGCGGTGACGGTGATTTTCTTTCCGGCGTCGTCGCCGACCAGGGTGTAGGTCGCCTTGGTCGCTCCGTCGATGGCCTTGCCGTCGCGCTGCCACTGCCAGGTGACGGTGGTGGCTGCCGGTGTGGTTGTGCCGGGCACGGCGGTCAGGGTCGCGCCGACGTCGTTGCCGCCGGTGAGGGTCGGGACCGCGGTCTCGGTGAACAATTTGTTGATGGTCCGTTCGGCCGAGGTCTTGGTGATGTCGGTGTGGCCGGTGGCCTGGTAAGTGGCGGTGACGGTGATTTTCTTTCCGGCGTCGTCGCCGACCAGGGTGTAGGTCGCCTTGGTCGCCCCGTCGATGGCCTTGCCGTCGCGCTGCCACTGCCAGGTGACGGTGGTGGCTGCCGGTGTGGTTGTGCCGGGCACGGCGGTCAGGGTCGCGCCGACGTCGTTGCCGCCGGTGAGCGTCGGTGCGGGGGCATCCGTAAAGGTAAAGACAGGCGCAACAGCTGCTGACACCGCCGATTCCGTCGCGTAGTTGGCCAAGAAGTAACTGGCCCGCACGCTGATCTGTGTCCCAGCGTCAGCCGCAGCCAGCTTGTAGCTGGCGGAAGTCGCGCCCTCGATAGCCTTCCCATTGCGCAGCCACTGGTACTGGACTTTCGAGGCCACAGGCTCGGTCTGTCCAGGGGCCGCGGTAAGCACAGAACCGAGAGCCAGATCGCCGCTGATTTTCGGTGGAGTGACAGTGGCGAATGTTCTCTCTCCGAAAACGAGATCGATACCGGACAAATCAGCACTTCCAGAAATGATCACGACTGTGGCATCCGCCATTGAAGCAGCATTTCCATACCATCTATCGTTCAAACCGTCGTAGCTGACGTAGTGCAGCTTGTATCCACCGGGCGCAAGGCCCATTACGGAGTAGCTTCCATCTCGGTTCACGACGCCGCTATTCCCCCATTCGCCAGTCTCGGCATGGTAGACGTAGACGTACATCTCCTCGACATTGTGGCCGACAGGGCCTGTGATCTTGCCGTGAATACTGCCACCCGGCTGCAGCTCGATGTCGATTCCTGTCAGATCCCCGCCGGCCAGAACCACCGGGCCAGGCGCATCGTCCCCCGAGCGTGCGTCTTTGTACCATTGGGGAACGAGACGCGTACCCCAGGCATGGACTTTCAACTTGTAGTTGCCGTCTTCGAGTCCGGAAACGAAGTAGCGTCCCGCCGCATCCGTGTTTGTCCAACCTATTTGGTCGCCGTCAGAGTCATAGAGGGTGATTTCAACGTCCTCGAGACTATAGCCCTCCGGCACGGAAATGGTTCCCGAAATGGTTAGGCCGGTGCTGAGGTTGAAATTGATGCCGTCCACGTCCAGGCTAGGGGCGACGCTCACGACTTCGGCGGTGTTCTTGGTCGAGGCGCCTGAATACCATTGCGAGAGGAGCCCTGTTCCCCATGTGCTGGCGTACAACTTGTAGTCGCCCGCAGCCACTCCTTGGAAGGTGAAGACTCCGGACTTGTTCGTAGTTTCCTCAGCTAGCCATTCACCAGTGGCTGCCGAGTAGAGTCTGATTTCAACCCCCTCCGGTGTGCCACCTGCCATGGCTGTTACTACACCCGAGATGCTCCCAGCTTTGGCCAGTTCAGCGTTGATGCTGCCGTCCTCGCCGTCGGCCAGGGTCAGGGTTTTGGCATCTTCAAAGGTTTGGGCGCCGTCGTACCACTGTGAGAGCGCGCCAGAGCCGCCGGCGGAGAAATGGATCTTGTATTGTCCAGCGGCTAGTCCCGAAATTGTGTAGGTGCCGTCTTCGTCCAGCCATGTGCCGTCGACCGATTCGTCTGGATCCTCGACCTGGTAGACACGGACCCGGACAGATTCGGCATCGGCACCCACAGGCATGGTCACCGTGCCGCTGATGCTGGCGGCTTTGGCGAGTTCAGCGTTGACGTCGGTGCGGTCTTGGCCGTCGGTCAAGGGCAGGGTTTGGGCGTCTTCGAAGGTTTTGGCGCCGTCGTACCACTGTGAGAGCGCGCCGGAACGGCCGCCGTGGAACTTTAGTTTGTAGTCACCCGCTGTAAGTCCGTTGAGGATGTAGGTGCCGTCATCTTCCACGGATGCTGAGGCAGCGTAGTCCCATTCGTCGTAGTGCCGCTGATCGTCGGTGTATGCCCGAACCTCTACTCCGCTGACGTTAGCGCCGGCGGGGACCGTGATGGTTCCGGAGATGCTGGCGGCTTTGCCGAGTTCCGCATTGATGTTGTCGCGGTCTTCGCCGTCTTCGAGGGCCAGGGTTTGGGCTTCTTCGAAGGTTTGGGCGCCGTCGTACCATTGCGAGAGGGCGCCGGAGCGGCCTGCGGAGAAGTGAATTTTGTACTTTGCAGCGGCCAGTCCCGAGATTGTGTAAGTCCCGTCTTCTTGCACCCGGCCTGAGGCTACGTTGTCCCACTCGTTGTCGGTGTATGCGCGAACGCGTACAGCACCGACATTGGCGCCGTGGGGGACCACGATGGTTCCGGAGATGCTGGCGGCTTTGCCGAGCTCGGCGTTGATGTTGTCGCGGTCTTCGCCGTCGGCCAGAGTCAGGATTTCGGCCACTTCGAAGGATTGCGCGCCGTCATACCACTGCGAGAGCGCGCCGGAGCCACCGCCATCGAACTCCAGTTTGTAGTCGCCGGCAGCCAGCCCGGTGAGGGTGTAGGTCCCGTCTTCGTTGAGCTGGGTGGAGCTGAGCCATTCGTAATCCGTGCCATAAACGGTGGCGCTGATCCCTGCAGGGTCGACGCCTTCCGGTAGTGCAACGGTCCCGGAGATGCTGGCGGCTTTGCCGAGTTCAGCGTTGATGTTGTCGCGGTCTTCGCCGTCGGCCAGGGTTAGGGTTTTGGCCTCCTCGAAGGATTGCGCGCCGTCATACCACTGCGAGAACGCGCCGGAGCCACCGCCATCGAACTCCAGTTTGTAGTCGCCGGCAGCCAGACCCGAGATTGTGTAAGTCCCGTCTTCTTGCACCCGGCCTGAGGCTATGTTGTCCCACTCGTTGTCGGTGTATGCGCGAACGCGTACAGCACCGACATTGGCGCCGTGGGGGACCACGATGGTTCCGGAGATGCTGGCGGCTTTGCCGAGTTCGGCGTTGATGTTGTCGCGGTCTTGTCCGTCGGCCAGGGTCAGGGTTTGGGCGTCTTCGAAGGTTTTGGCGCCGTCGTACCACTGTGAGAGCGCGCCGGAGCCGCCGGCGGAGAAATGGATCTTGTATTGTCCAGCGGCTAGTCCCGAAATTGTGTAGGTGCCGTCTTCGTCCAGCAATGTGCCGCCGACCGATTCGTCTGGATCCTCGACCTGGTAGACACGGACCCGGACAGATTCGGCATCGGCACCCACAGGCATGGTCACCGTGCCGCTGATGCTGGCAGCCTTGGCGAGTTCAGCGTTGATGTTCGCGCGGTCTTCGCCGTCGGCCAGGGTCAGGGTTTTGGCCTCTTCGAAGGTTTGTGCGCCGTCGTACCACTGCGAGAGCGCGGTGGAACCGCCGCCATCGAACTCGAGTTTGTAGTCGCCTGAGACCAGCCCCGTGAGGGTGTAGGTCCCGTCTTCTTCTTCTAGCCAAGCTGAGGCGACATAGTCCCCTTCGGAGTCGTATGCACGAACGTGCACATCGCTGGCGTTGGCACCGTCGGGCACCGTGATGGTTCCGGAGATGCTGGCTGCTTTGCCGAGTTCGGCGTTGATGTCAGTGCGGTCTTCGCCGTCGGCCAGGGCCAGGGTTTGGGCTTCTTCAAAGGTTTGTGCGCCGTCGTACCATTGGGAGAGCGCGCCGGAACGGCCGGCAGAGAACTTCAGTTTGTAGTCGCCCGCTGTCAGCCCGGTGAGGATGTAGGTGCCATCACGTTCCACGGATGCTGAGGCAGCGTAGTCCCATTCGTCGTAGTCCCGCTCATCGTCGGTGTATGCCCGAACCTCTACTCGGCTGGCGTTGGCACCGTCGGGCACCGTGATGGTTCCGGAGATGCTGGCGGCCTTGGCGAGTTCGGCGTTGACGTTGGTGCGGTCTTCGCCGTCGGCCAGAGGCAGGGTTTGGGCTTCTTGGAAGGTTTGTGCGCCGTCGTACCACTGTGAGAGCGCACCGGAGCCGCCGCCGTGGAACTTTAGTTTGTACTCGCCCGCTGTCAGTCCGGTGAGCTTGTAGGTACCGTCTTCTTGCACCCAGCTTGAGGCTACGTCGTCCCACTCATTGTCGGTGTAGGCATAAACGTATACATCACTGACGTTGGCGCCGTTGGGAACCACGATGGTTCCGGAGATGCTGGCAGCCTTGGCGAGTTCGGCGTTGACGTTGGTGCGCTCTTCGCCGTCGGCCAGGGGCAGGATTTCGGCCACTTCGAAGGATTGCGCGCCGTCATACCACTGCGAGAGCGCGCCGGAGCCACCGCCATCGAACTCCAGTTTGTAGTCGCCGGCAGCCAGCCCGGTGAGGGTGTAGGTCCCGTCTTCGTTGAGCTGGGTGGAGCTGAGCCATTCGTAATCCGTGCCATAAACGATGGCGCTGATCCCTGCAGGGTCGACGCCTTCCGGTAGCACAACGGTCCCGGAGATAGTCGCAGTAGCCGATGCGGCTAGTGAGGGTGCAGCTGTCTCCGAGCTTGCAGCATCATCGCGCGTTGTGTCCGGCCTAGCTTGTTCGGTCTGGTCTTGCACCACGGATTCGGCTTCGATGGTCGCTTGCTCGTCCAGTCCTGTCTCCGGGGCGGACGGAGCCGAAGCTTCTAAATCAGCTGTTTTACTACTGTCTTTCGATTCAGCACCAGCGCCGGTTGGCTTTAGAGGCAAGGTGACGTTAACGTCCGTCAGTGACGCTGCACCAAGCGCGATCAGAGCAGCATCATCGAATGTAGAAGTATTTCCATGCCAGGTTGAGGCGATTTCATCGTCATCGCTCACGTACTCAAGCTTGTAGTCACCCGGCACGAGATTCACCAGGAGGTAACGGCCGTCGTCAGCCACCTTCGCTTCTCCTGCGGCTTCGTGGTCTGTGGCGGTGAACGCGCGCACAGTAACCGATGCTGCCGAATGGCCTTCAGGAACTGTCACCGTGCCCTCGATCGAACCGATCTCGGCAGCAACGGCCGGAATCGTTCCTAGAGAGAGCAGCGCGGCCAGCAGGACCGCAAGGACGTATCTGAGACTAAGCCGGCGTGGAGGCCGTTTGCGAAACATGTAGTACCCCAACTCGTGTGCGATGAGGGGCACTTTGCTGACGGCGCCAAACCAGATTCCCCCAGTCTGATGACGTCAGACAAGGACGAATATAGGAGAGAATTTCCCGCAGTTTGGAAAAACAAGTTTTCCGACTATGGAATTAAGCAGAAAATGATGAAACGGTTAAACACAGGCTTAGACGACGTCATAAAAAGCGACGCTCCCGGACCGGGGAAAGCCTAATAACCCCAGAGCTCGGTGATCTGAACGCCGGCGCTGGACAGAAGCCGGCGCAGGGTGGAGACGGAAAGGCCGACGACGGCGTGGGGGTCGCCGTCCACTCGCTCGATGAAGGCGCCGCCCAGCGAGTCGATGGTGAACGAACCGGCAACGTGGAGCGGTTCGCCGCTGGCCACGTAGGCATCGATTTCCGTCTCGGTGAGCTGGGCGAAATGCACCGCGGCGGAGGCGACTGCGCCCACCGTGGCACCCGATCCCGCGTCGGGGGTGTCCTGCGCGCCGGCTTCGAAGGCGGTGGGGCGGCAGTCCACCAGCCAATGGCCGGTGTGCAGCACGCCGTGCCGCCCGCTCATCCGATGCAGGCGTTCACGGGCGACGTCCGGCTCATGCGGCTTGCCGTACGGCGCACCGTCGAGTTCGAACACCGAGTCGCAGCCAAGCACCAGGGCGCCCTCGGCCGCGGGGAGCGCCGCAACAGCCTCGGCCTTGGCCCGTGCCAACAGCAGCGCAGTGTCGTGGGGGTCGGTGATGCCGTAGCCGGCCGTGACCGCTTCTTCGTCCACGTCCGACACCAGGACCTCGTGCGCGATGCCGGCTTCGGTCAGGAGCTTGGTGCGGGCGGGGGATGCTGAGGCCAGGATCAGGCGAAGGTCGGTCATCCGACCAAGCTTATCCGGCGCCGCAAAGCGAACCCTGCTTAGGGTGTTTCCGGCCCGTGACCTGAGCGTAAAGAATTGCCGCCGTTGTTCCGTGGACCGGTTGCCTGACCGTACGATTTCGGCGGGAGCTTCTCCCGCCGGAGAGTACGCCCTTGACCGGGCCGAAGGACTCGGCACAGATGAGGGCCGGTGCACCGTTGGGGGATGCATCGGCCCCTCCTGTTTGTCTGTGCCCGGCCGTCCGCGCCCGGCCGGACGGGTCCCAGGTCAGCTGGCGGCGGCTACCGGGTCCTCGCCCAGCAGTGCGCGCCGCAGGGTGTCCAGTCCCACCGAGCCGATGTTCAGCGCCTGGCTGTGGAAGGCCTTGATGTCGAAGGCATCGCCCTCCCGACGCCGCCGCTCGTCGCGGATTTCCTCCCAGAGCTTCTGGCCGAGCTTGTAGGACGGGGCCTGTCCCGGCCACCCAAGGTACCGGGTGAACTCAAAGTCCAGCTGGCCCTTGCTGATAGCAATGTTCTTGCGCAGGAACTCGTAGCCCTTCTCCGGGGTCCAGGTTCCCGAGCCCCAGCGCTCGGGGATCTCCAGCTCCAGATGGACGCCGATGTCGAACACCACGCGCGCGGCCCGCATGCGCTGCGCGTCGAGCATGCCCATCCGGTCGCCCGGATCGGCCAGGTAGCCCAAATCATCCATCAGGCGTTCGGCATACAGCGCCCAGCCTTCGCCGTGGCCGGAAACCCAGCAGATGTTCCGCCGCCAGTTGTTCAGGAGCTCGCGGCGGTAGGTGGCCGTCGCGACCTGGAGGTGGTGGCCCGGAACGCCCTCGTGGTAGACCGTGGTGGTTTCCTTCCACGTGGTGAAGCTGTCTTCGCCTTCGGGCACCGACCACCACATCCGGCCCGGCCGGGCGAAGTCGTCGCTGGGCCCTGTGTAGTAGATGCCTCCCTCATGCGTTGGGGCGATCATGCACTCCAGCTCGCGCATGGGTTCGGGAATGTCGAAGTGGTCGGCCAGCTCCTCCACGGCCTTGTCCGAGAGGCCCTGCATCCACGCCTGCAACTCTTCGGTACCGTGCAGCTGCCGCTGGGGATCCGAATCCAGCAGCGCCATCGCTTCCTCGATGCTGGCCCCGGGCCGGATCTGTTCCGCCACGGCTTCCTGCTCCGCGATGATGCGGTCGAGTTCCGCCACGCCCCAGGCATAGGTGGCTTCCAGATCCACCGCAGACCCCAGGAAACGGCGCGACATCAGGGCATAGCGTTCCCGGCCCACCGCGTCCTTCTCCGGGGCCGCCGGGAGCAGCTCGGCCTCGAGGAACGAGGCCAGCCGGCCGTAGGCGGTCGCCGCGGTGCCCGCGGCTTCGGCCAGCCGGTCGCACAGGTCCTGGGACAGCTCGCCCTCTTCCAATGCAGCGTGCCCGGCCAGCGTGCGGAAGAAACCGTCCTCGGTCGCGTACGCACGGGTCTGCTCGATCACGATCCGCACCTGCCGCTTGGCGGCGACCAGACCGCGGTCCTTGGCCTCGCGCAGCGACGTCACGTAGCCGGCAATCGCGTCCGGAACGTGCGCCATGCGGCCGGCGATGTTGTTCCAGTCCTCGACGGTGTTGGTGGGCATCAGGTCGAAGATGGCGCGGATGTCCTGCGCCGGCGAGGCGATGTTGTTCAGGTCCGCCAGGTCCCACCCGGTCTCGTGGATTTCGAGCTCAAGGCCCAGCCGCTCGTGCATCGCATCGAGGGTGACGCGGTCCACGTCGTCGGTCGGTTCCAGGTCCTCGAGCCGCCGCAGCGCCTCCCGGGTAACCTCGGCGAAGGCCTCGGCGCCGGCAGGGGAGTAGTCCGGGTACTCGGTCTCGTGTCCGGGGATGCCAAGGGAGGTTGCCAGCGAAGGGTTCAACTCCAGCAGGGCCGCCGTGTAGGCGTCTGCGACGGCATCGATGGCGGACGGAGTGCGCCCGGTTTCCGGGGTCTTGGTCAGTTCAGATGTCTGCTCAGTCACAGGGAGAGCCTACCAACCCGCTGGCCCCGGCCACGCCGCCGTAGCGCGGCTGCTGTCCGGCACCCTAAGGCCGGTCGGGCACGCGGCGATTGTCACGGAATTGTAGTGTGCTGCCTCTGGCCCTCAGGGCCTGCCGCGCCATAGGTTGGGGGATCAACGGTGAGGAGAGCATGGTGCGGAAGAGGACGACGGCGGCGCTGGCGGCTTTGGGGGTGGCGCCCGCCATGGTGCTCGGCGGCTGTGCGGCGCCTCCGGAACTGCTGACCGCGGACGGTGTGGCCCGGGTGGACGCGGCAGCGGGGGATTACCCCGCCGAGGTCGACGCGCTGCGGCGTTCGACCTACAAGCTGGGAGCAGCCATGCTCGCGGCGGCGCCGGCGAAAAACCAGGTCACCAGTCCGGTGAGCCTGCTCTATGCCGTTGCCATGCTCCGCGCGGGCGCCGGCAGTACTACGGCCCGCGAGATGGATGCCGTTTTGGGGCTGCCGGACGGAAATCTTGACGGCGCCATGAACGGGCTGTTGGCGGGGTGGGAAGGTTTCGACGGCGATTTGAGCTCGGTCGACGAGGAGGAGCCGCCGGTCCGGCCGCTGCTGCACCTGGCGAACGGCATCTTCGTGGACGAGGGGACGCCCACCGGCGAGGACTACCTGCACACCCTGGCCCGGCACTACGGCTCCGGCGTGTATCCGGTGGACTATTCCGATCCAGCGACCAAACAGGCAATGGATGCGTGGGTGGACCACCACACCGGCGGCCGCATCACCGAGGCCCCCGGCACCTTCGACCCGGGGAACACGCTGACCCTCCTCAACGCCGTCTATTTCGCAGCTGCCTGGGAACAGCCGTTCGACCCGTCGGCAACGGAGGACGGCGCCTTCACGACGGCTTCGGGCGGGACGGTCAAGGTACCCATGATGGGCAATCTCGTGCAGGCGGCGTACGGGCGCGGGAATGGCTGGCAGGGCATCGACCTGCCGTACAGCGACGGATTCGTGATGCGCCTTGTCCTGCCCGACGGCGGCGCGCCGGTCCTGGACGAAGAAGGCCTGGGGGAAGTGGCTACGGTCATGGACAGCGCAGCCGACGCCGTGGTCCTTCTGCAGCTGCCCACCTGGAACCACACCCACCACCAGGACCTGCTGCCGATCCTGCGCGGACTCGGACTCGCCGAGACCTTCGGGCCGAATCCCGATTTGGAGGCCATTCAACAGGACGCCTCGGTGACCGGCGCGGCCCAGCAAGCCAACATCACCGTCGGGGAAAAGGGGACAGTCGCAGCGGCGGTGACGGAGCTCGACGTGCTGGCCGGTTCGCTGCCACCACGGCCCGACGTCGAGCTTTCGTTCGACCGGCCCTTCCTGTACCAGATCGTCCACCTGCCGACGGGGCTCCCGCTGTTCCTCGGCACGGTCTTGGACCCGCGCTGAGCGCCCGGAGGGTGGTACCCGGGCCCCGGAGCCGGCTACCGGAAGGTGTGCCGCCAGGCCCCGGGTCCGTGCGAGACGAACGGCCGCAGCAGCGGCAGGCGGTTTCGCCGGGGTCTGCCCTTGGGCGAGCCGGCCGGCCCGCCGGACTGCAGGGCGGCGACGACGGCTGTCAGGGCGGCGAGCTCTTCGGCATTCGGATTTCCCTTGGCCACGGTCAGCAGCGGTTGCGGTCGCACGACCGCATCGTCGTGCGGCACCGCGGCCGAGTCCGAAGGCTGTGCAGTGTTCATGTCTGACCAGCGGCTCACAGCGGAATGTTCCCGTGTTTCTTGTGCGGCATGGTCGCCCGCTTGTCGCGCAGCGCCCGCAGGCCGCGGACCACTTGGAGGCGGGTGTCGGACGGTGCGATCACGGCGTCGACATAACCGAGCTCGGCAGCTTGGTACGGGTTGAGCAGCTCTTCCTCGTACTGTGAAATGATCTCCTGCCGGCGGGCCTCGACGTCGCCGCCTTCGGCAGCCACGGCCGCCAGGTCGCGGCGGTACAGGATGTTGACCGCGCCCTGGGCGCCCATCACGCCGATCTGGGCCGTGGGCCAGGCGAGGTTCAGGTCGGCACCGAGCTTCTTGGAGCCCATCACGATGTAGGCACCGCCGTAGGCCTTGCGGGTGATGACCGTCAGCTTCGGCACCGTGGCCTCGGCGTACGCATAGAGCAGTTTGGCTCCGCGGCGGATGATGCCGTTGAACTCCTGGTCCTTGCCCGGCAGGAAGCCGGGCACGTCCACCAGGGTGAGGATGGGGATGTTGAAGGCGTCGCAGTGACGGACGAAGCGGGCGGCCTTTTCGGAGGCGTTGATGTCCAGGGTGCCGGCGAACTGCATGGGCTGGTTGGCGACGACGCCGACGGTGTGCCCCTCGACGCGGCCGTAACCGATGATCACGTTCGGCGCATACAGCGACTGCATTTCCAGGAAGTTGCCGTCGTCGACGACGTGCTCGATCACGGTCCGCATGTCGTACGGCTGGTTGGCCGAATCCGGAATCAGTTCGTCAAGGGCCAGGTCGTCGGCGGTGATTTCGAGTTCCTCCTCGAAGTCCAGCGGAGGAGCCTCGGCCAGGTTGTTCGAGGGGAGGAACTCGAGCAGCTCGCGGACAAATTCGACAGCGTCCGACTCATCGGCGGCCAGATAGGTGGCGGTGCCCGTCGTGGCGTTGTGCTGGCGCGCTCCGCCCAGCGTCTCCATGTCCACTTCTTCGCCGGTGACCGTCTTGATGACGTCCGGTCCGGTGATGAACATGTGGCTGGTCTTGTCGACCATCACCACGAAGTCCGTCAGGGCGGGGGAGTAGGCGGCCCCGCCGGCGCACGGACCCATGATCAGCGAGATCTGGGGCACCACGCCGGAGGCGGCAACGTTGTTGCGGAAGATGTCAGCGAACATCGCCAGCGATGCCACACCCTCCTGGATGCGCGCCCCGCCGCCGTCGTTAATGCCGATAACGGGGCATCCGTTGCGCAGGGCGAATTCCTGCACCTTCACGATTTTCTCGCCGTTGACTTGGGACAGCGAGCCGCCGTAGACGGAGAAGTCCTGGCTGTACAACGTGACCAGGCGCCCGTCGACGGTGCCGTAACCGGAGACGACGCCGTCGCCGAGCGGCTTCTTTTTCTCCATGCCAAAGGCCGTCGACCGGTGCGTGGCAAAGGCGTCGAACTCGACGAAGGAGCCTTCGTCCACCAGCATTTCGATCCGTTCCCGAGCGGTGTTCTTGCCGCGGGCATGCTGCTTCTCGATCGCCTCGGCGCCGGAAGGCTGCATGGACTGCGCCTGGCGGCGGCGGAAGTCCGCAATCTTGCCTGCAGTGGTCTGCAGATCAAGGTCTTGATCGAGGCTCATGGATTCTCCGGATTCTGCCGAGGGTGTCGGATGCCGGCGCTCTGCAGGCTGTTTAAGTAGGTTTCGCACAAAACAGCAGGGCACAGGCACGCCGCTGAACCAAGTCTAGTGAGCATCGGCGTTGCGCCCGCTGTAGGAACCCTACAATTTCGCCGCAACTGCTTTTGCCCGATCGAGGCCGACGACGGCGGCCCGGCGGCAGCCCCTCGGCGGCCCGCGGTCAGTAGGATGGGATACATGAGCCCGAGTTTCTCCGACGTTGACCGACCGGCCCTGGATTTCGACGGCCTCAGCGACGCCCTCTGCGCACCCTTGGGCCCGTACCGGAGGCTCGAACTGGTGGAATCCACGGGCTCCACCAATAGCGACCTGGCGGCCAAGGCGGTCGCCGACAAGGTGGGCTGGTCGGACCTGAGCGTCCTGGCCGCAGAGGTGCAAACCGCAGGCCGCGGCCGGCTGGAACGGCAATGGAGCGCCCCGGCGCGCTCGTCGGTGATCGTGAGCATCCTGCTGCGCCCCTTCAACCACGCCGGCCGGCCCGTGCCGACCCAGAGCTACTCCTGGTTCTCACTGCTGGCGGCCGCCGCGCTGGCAGAGGCGCTCGGCGAGTACGCGCAGCTCAAGGCCGAGGTCAAATGGCCCAACGACGTCCTGGTCTCCGGACGAAAGATCGCCGGCATCCTGGCCCAAATCGTCAGCTACCCCGACGGCTCGCCCCCCGCCGTCGTTCTCGGCACCGGCCTCAACGTGACGCTCTCCAGGGATGAGCTGCCCGTTCCCACGGCCACCAGCGTCGCGCTGGAAAAGGGCCGGACGACCGACCGGAATATCCTGTTGATGTCCTATCTGCGGGTGTTCTCTCAGCGCTACCGGCAGTTCTGCGATGTCAGCGGCGACCCCGCGGCCGAATGGGACGACGGATCCAGCCTGATCGGGCGCATGCGCGACGTCATGGTCACGCTGGGACAGCAGGTGCGCGCCGAGCTTCCTGACGGGAAGCAGATCATCGGCGAGGCCTTCGGCCTGGACGCTTACGGCGCCGTGAAAATCCGGGATGCGGAGGGCACGGAGCACGTCGTGACAGCCGGCGACGTCGTGCACCTCCGGCCGCACGAAGGTCCCTGAGTTGCTCCATACGCCCTGCTGCGTCCGGGAGCCGCGTTGCGGTTGAATCTGGATCCGGGGGAGCGCGTGATCGTGGCGACACGGCCGCAGGCCCGGAAGCTTTCCTGGCCGGTGGTGGCAGCGCTGCTTGTGCTTGGCGCCGGCTCCTACGTGCTGGGCAACCTCAGCCGCCCCAGCCCGCCGGACTGGGTGGTCGAGTGGCGCCCGTTGCTGCTCGCCGGACTGGCGGTGACGGTGGCGGCGCTGCTGTCACGGCTGTTCCTGTTGCCGCTGCTGCGCTGGATGAGTACGCGGTATCTGCTGAGCAGCAGGCGGCTCATCATCCGCCAGGGCGTCGGGCGGCGGCATGAACGCCAGTTGCTGCTGGTGGCAATTGCCGAAGTCCACAGCGAACAGTCCATCATCCAGCGCACACTGCGAAGCGGCAATCTCACGATCGACCTGGGGCACGGGCGCACCAGCAGGCTGGTTGACGTACCGGAGGTTCACCGGTTCAGATCGTTGGTGGTGGAGGCCATTGAGGAGCTGCCACGCACCGCCATGTTTGATGGTGTAGACATGGAAACGGAAAACGAGTGGAACAGCTGGGACAGCTGACAGGGAGGAAAGCACAGGATGGACATCAGCAGCGGACAGGATGAACCGCGCCGGGCACCGGTCCCGCGTGATCCCGAGCTGCCCCACCTGCTGCGCCGCGAAGTCCCGCCGCCGGCCGCGGACGAACCGGACGAAGAGCTGGAGGAAACCCGCCCGGAGGATCCGGAACCTGTGTTGGAGGCCGAGCCGGCACCGGAAGGGCTGCGGGCCGCCGGAGGCCACCCGGCCGGGGAGCCCGAGCCGCTGACGTTGTCCATGCCGCGCGTGCCGTTGCCCGCCCAGTCAGCACCCGCCGCCGAGTCCAACGGGAAAGTGGACCGGCAAGCGATCAAGGATCTCGAGATCCGGTTGCTGGGCTCCGAACGGACCATGAAGCGCCGTGAAGTGGCCGCCGGTGCAGGAGTCTCGCTCTTGTCGGCCCGCAAGATCTGGCGGGCTTTGGGGTTCGCCAACCTCGGGGACGAGGACCTCGCCTTCACCCAGGCCGACCTGGATGCCTTGACCACCATCATCGATCTGGTCCGCGAGGAGCGGCTGACCGAAGAAGCGGCCATTTCGATCACCCGGTCCGTCGGCCAGATGACGGACCGCATGGTGGTCTGGCAGGTGGAGGCGTTGGTGGAGGAAATGGTGCACCAGCGGGGGCTCACCGATGCCCAGGCTCGCCAGCGGTTGGTCCATGAGCTGCCGAACCTGATCGATTCCCTGGAAAAGCTGTTGCTCTACTCCTACCGCCGACAGCTCAACGCCGGGGTCGCCCGCCTGACCGTGCGGGCCGAGGCCTCCCTGGGGGCCGGCGCCGGGGCAGGTAGCGACGTCGATTCGCTGCCCCTGTTGCGGGCCGTGGGTTTCGCGGACCTGGTTTCCTATACGAGCCTGTCCCGCCAGATGAACGAGAAGACCCTCGCCCAACTGGTCCAGCGGTTCGAAAACCGTTGTGCCGAGATTATCTCCGTGGGCGGCGGGCGCTTGGTGAAGACGATCGGCGATGAAGTCCTCTACATCGCGTCCTCGCCGCAGGCCGGGGCTGAAATCTCCCTGGCGTTGGCGAAGGCCATCGGTGACGACGACCTGCTGCCGTCGGCGCGGGTCGCCATGGTCTGGGGCCGGGTCCTTTCCCGGCTCGGCGACATCTACGGCCCCACGGTCAATCTCGCCGCCCGGTTGACCACGCTCGCGGAGCCCGGCACCGTGCTGGTCGATGCGTCCACCGCGTCCACGCTCGCCGGGGATGAGAGGTTCGTGTTGATACCGCAGAAGGTGCGCACCGTCCGCGGATTCGGCGAGGTCAACCCGGTCACAGTTGCCCACGGCACCGGCCAAGGGCTGGTCGTCGACTAGGTTCGGATCGCCGCTGCCGTCGTCGTTCCCGAGACTTCGCCCGGCAGGGGAGCGCTCCCCATGCCCTCGGGTTTACGCTCAGTGGTTATACGTGCAATAGTCGGTAAGGGCCCTTGGTGCACCAAGGCCCTCTTTGGGTGCCTTGCCGGCGTGTTGTCGCGGAATTCCGCGAAGCGCCGACGGGGAATCGGCGCGGGATCACAAAGGAATCAGGGCATTGCGGGGAAGAATGTTCGGGCGGACGCGGCGGCGCAAGACGCTGGCATCGACGACTACCTTCTCTGTGGCGACGGCGCTGGTGGTCGGCGGTGCCATCTACTACCAGGGTTTCCCCACCGCTGACGTGGACCTGAACGACGGCGGGGTGTGGGTCACCAACAACAGCCAGGGGATGGTCGGCCACCTCAACTACCAGTCCCAGGTGCTCGACGGCGGCTTCAGGGCCAACAGCGACGGCTTCGACGTCATGCAGAACGCCGGCACGGTGTTCATGGAGAACCAGGACCAGTCGATGCTCAGCCCGGTGGACGTGGCGCAGATGGAGCGCGGGTCGGAGCAGCAGTTGCCCGGCACCGCCGACGTGGCCTTCGGCAACACGCTGCTGTCCATCACCGACACCGTCAAGGGCCAGGTTTGGATCAGCCCGGCGGACGAGCTGGGGTCGTTCAATGAGGAAACGGCCGAGCCGCTGCTCACCGATGCCAAGGGCAGCGTGGCCACGGTATCGAAGCAGGACACCATCTTCGTCGCCGATCCGGATGCCGGCGAGGTGGCCCGCTTCGAAGTCAACGATGAAGGCGTGGCCGAACGCACCGGCGGGCACCGGGTGGAGTCGCTGGCAAAAGCCGGGGATCTCCAGATAGCCGCCGTGGGGGAAGAAGCGGTGGTCTTCGACGCCGACTCGGGCCTGCTGGTTCTCCCCGGCGGCCGCGAGGTCACCGTGCCGGACGCCCGCGGCGGGGCGCTGCAGCTCAGCGGAGACAAGAGCCCGTTCGTGGCGCTGGCGACCGAATCGGCCCTGATCAAGCAGCCGCTGAATGGATCCGACGCGGACGTCGTGCCGCTGGACGGCACCGGAACACCGGCCGCGCCGGTCCAGCTCGCGGGTTGCCTGCACGCGGCCTGGGCCGGCGTCAACCACTACCTGCGGGACTGCGGCGACGACGCCGATGATCTCGCGCAGCCGATCCAGGGCATCGGGTCGAACGCGTCGCTCGTCTTCCGGGTGAACCGGGACATTGTGGTCCTCAATGATGTGAACGCCGGAAACGTGTGGCTGGTGCTCGAAAACATGCAGCTGGTGGACAACTGGAGCGACCTGATCCCGCCGGAGCAGGAGAACGAAGAGGACGAAGAGGACTCGGCGGACGAGAACCCGGTCAACACGCTGCCCGACCGCACCGAGGAAAACCAGCCGCCGGTCGCCCAGGACGACACCTTCGGCGTCCGTGCCGGCCGCACCACCACGCTGACCATCCTGGATAACGACTCCGATCCCGACGGCGACGTGCTCACCGCCCGCCTGACCGGCGACGGCCCGGGCATCGGCGAGGTGCAGGGCATCTATGACAGCACCGGACTGCAGATCGTGGTCAACGGGGATGCTGCACCCGGCCGGCACACCTTCAACTACGAGGTGGACGACGGCCGGGGCGGTACGGACACGGCGCGGGTAGCGATTGACGTGCGCGCGGAGGGCAGCAACCTGCCGCCGGAACCGAAGCGGAAGACCACCATCCTGGTGGAACAGGGCCGCGAGATCAGCCAGAACATCCTCAGCGACTGGATCGATCCGGACGGGGACGACTTGTTCCTGTTCGGCGCCGACAACACCGCCGACGGCGACCTCGTGCGGACCCGGCCCGACGGGCTGCTGACCTTCCAGGACGTCGGGAAGACGTTCGGCAAAAAGGACGTCACGGTGCGGGTGTCCGATGGTTCCGAAACCACCGAGGACGTGGTGGTGTTCGACGTCCGCCCGCCCGGCGCGCTGCCGCCGCTGGCCAACGCCGACCATTTTTCCGCGACCGTGGGCCAGGAAATCCAGATCGCGCCGCTGAAAAACGATCAGGACCCGAACGGCGGGGAACTCCGGCTGGCCAAGACCGGCTCCGCGGCCAACACCTCGATCGTGCCCGACTACGACGCGGGCACGGTTAAGTTCACGGCCGATGCCGCCGGCGCCCACTACTTCACCTACCTCGTCACAAATGGGCCCTCCAGCACCACCGGCCTGATCCGCATCGATGCCACCGAAGACGACGGCGGCGGCGCGCCGGTGGCCGTGCGGGACGTTGCGCTGCTGCCGGAGAACGGGCAGGTGCTGGTGGATGTGCTGGCCAATGACACCGACCCCGCCGGCGGGGTCCTGGTCGTTACCTCGGTGGACGCGGACGGTGCGCCCGTCGCCGTCGAGGTGCTGGACCACAACATCCTGCGCCTCTCCGACGTGAAGGGGCTGCACCAGCAGACCACCATCCGATACACCGTGTCGAACGGCTTCGCCTCTGCCACGGGCGAGGTCAGCGTGATCTCCGTGGCCGGCCAGGACAAGCCGCTGCCGCCGCAGGCCGAGGCCGATACGGCCACCGTGCGGGTCGGCGACGTCGTGACGGTGGAGGTGCTGGCGAATGACACTCATCCGAACGGCGACACGCTGGAGCTGGTGGATGAGCTCGCCGAGGCCCCGGACCCTGCCGACGGCCGCATCTTCACGGCCGAGAACACCGTGCGCTTCATCGCCGGGCAGCAGGCCAAGACGGTCTATGCGGTCTACGAGGTGACTGACACGACGGGACAGAGGGATTCGGCCCAGCTGAGGATCAACATCCTCCCGCGCGACGACGAGTCCAACTCCCAGCCCGCCCCCAAGAACCAGGAGGCCCGCGCCATCGCGGGGTTGACGGTTCGTATTCCCATCCCGCTGAACGGGATCGATCCCGACGGCGACTCGGTATACCTGACGGGCATAGACAAGGCTCCCGCCCAGGGTGCGGCCGTCGCCGGGCCCAACTACATCGACTACACGGCATCGGCGCAGGGCGCGGGAACCGACACTTTCACCTACCAGGTCAGGGACCGGCTGGACGCCGTCAATACGGCCACGGTCCGGGTGGGCATTGCCCCCGCGCCGGAGAGCAACCAGAACCCGGTGGCGATCGACGACGGGATCGAGATCCGGCCGGGCCGGACGGTGGCGGTCGACGTGCTCAAGAACGATTCGGATCCGGACGGCGACGCGCTCCTGCTGGACCCCGACAAAATCGTCGGAACGCCCGAGTCGATTGCGGCCAAGGCCGAAGACGGGCGCGCCTATCTGACGACTCCGGCCGAGGAAGGCACGGTCAACGCCCGGTACACCGTGGGCGACGACCGCGGCGGCTCCGCCGTCGGGACCGTGACGGTCCAGGTGAGCGGGGACGCCCCGCTGCAGGCGCCGCTGGCCCGTGATGATCGGGTGGAATCGGCCGACATCAAGGGGCGCACCGCCGTCGACGTGCCGGTGCTGGAGAACGACGAGGACCCGGACGGCGTGGCCAAGGAGCTGGACGTCCTGGTCGATGGTGACTATCCGACCGCCCGGGCGGTCGCCGACGGCCAGGTCAACGTGGAGCTGACCGACGCGGTCCAGCTGATTCCCTACACCGTCCGGGACGTGGACGGGCTGCAGGCCACTGCGGTCATCTGGGTTCCGCCGCTGGGCGAGCAGTATCCGGTGCTGCGCGACAACACCCCGCTGGACGTGACGGCCGGCGAGGAACTGCAGCTGGACCTGACCGAACTGGTGGAAGTCCGGCCCGGCCGCACCCCGCGGATCACGGTGGCGGAGAACATCCGCGCGATCGGCACCAGCGACGACGAATGGATGGCCGACGCGAGCACGCTCAGCTACAAGGCGGACCGCGACTACGCCGGCCGCGGCTCCATCACGTTCGAGGTGACCGACGGGTCGGGCCCCGACGACCCCGAGGGGCTCAAGTCCACGCTCACCATCATGACCAAGGTGATCCCGGCCGCCGACCGGAACTTCCCGCCCGAACTGACCACCGGAACGCTCGACGTGGCCAAGGGCGAAGACGCCGTCAGCTACGACCTGCGCCCGCTGGCCAGCGACCCGAACCCGGAGGACCTGGAGAAGCTGCAGTTCGCCGTCGAAGGCGGGACGCCGGAAGGATTCGACGTCAGCCTGGAGGGCAGCGTGCTGCGTGTGGCGGCGGATGCCGCGCTGCAGACCGGCGCCACCGGCGTGGTCAACTTCTCCGTTACCGACGGCCGCTCCGATAAGGTGACCAGCCGGGTGAGTGTGCGGGCGACCGCCTCCACCCGCCCACTACCGGTCGCCAACGACGACGAGGTGCCGGACGCCGTGCAGGGCGAAGCGCTGCCGGTAGACGTGCTCGCCAACGACGTGAACCCGTTCCCGGAAACACCGCTGACGATCGTCAGCGCCGTGGCCGGCAACGGGGGCACCGCGGAGATCGACGGGGAGCGGATCATCGTGACGCCCGGCGCGGACTTCTCCGGCACCATGACCGTCGCATACACGGTGGAGGACAAGACCCGCGAGGGGAGCCGGCAGGCTACGGCGAACGTTTCGCTCGTCGTCAAGGGCCGGCCGGAGACGCCCGGCACGCCGCTGGTGGACTCGGTCCGCAACCAGACCGTGGTGCTGTCCTGGACGGCGCCCGGCGACAACGGCGCGCCGATCACCGGCTACACCGTGAACGCAGTAGGCGGGGGATTCAGCCAGCAGTGCGCGACCACTACCTGCACCCTGACCGGCTTGCAGAACGACGTCGAATACACCTTCACCGTGACGGCGGAGAACGCCGTGGGCACGTCCGATCCGTCGGCTGAGTCGGCGGTGGCCCGGCCGGATGTCCGGCCGGCAACCCCGGCCGCTCCGCAGTTGAAGTTCGGCGACAAGTCACTGGACGTCAGCTGGACCGCACCGGCCAACGAAGGCTCGGCTATCGAGAGCTACACCCTGGAGATTTCGCCGGCCCCGCCGAGCGGCCCGCTGCAGAAGAGCGGCCTGACCGGCACCAGCTACAGGTGGGAGGGGCTGGAAAACGGCCAGGCGTATGAGGTCCGGGTGCAGGCGCACAACCGCGCCCCGGAACCGAGCGACTTCAGCGCCTACTCCGCCGCAGAGGTGCCGGCCGGTCCGCCGGCTGCTCCCACCGCTCCTGCCACCGAACGGGTGAAGTCCGTGGGGGACCAGAGCCAGCTGAAGGTGAGCTGGGCCGCGCCGTCCAACAACGGCGGCGAGATTCTCGACTACACCGTGCGCGAATACCAGGGCGGAGGGCTGACCCGGACCTTCCCGGCGGTGAATGCCACGTCGCAGACCGTGACGGCACCGAACTCGGAGACCGCCTACACCTACACCGTCACGGCCCGGAACAAGGCCGGGTCGGGCGAGGCCAGCCCGCAGTCGAACGCGCGGCGGGCGGTGGGCGCTCCCGATGCCCCGACCGGCGCCTCGCTGAGCGAAGCCCAGACCGGCGGGGCCGGACGCGCGGTCACGGTGTCCTTCAACGAACTGACCGCCGCGCAGCGCAACGGCGCCCAGTCCGGCGAAGTCAGCTACCGGGCCACCTTCAGTGACGGCCGGACCATGGCCATCACGAACGGGCAGCAGGTGGGAGGCTTCACAAACGGCAAGGCCGTGAACGTGCGCATCACCTCCGTGGCCAACAGTGACGGCGCGAGCTACTCCAGTGCGCCGAGCGCCGCGTCCAACAACGCGACTCCGTATGGAGCCCCCGGGAAGCCCAGTGTCTCCGGACAGGACGGCGCCAGGGAACAGCAGTCCGTGACGTTCAACTGGAGCGCACCGGCGGCGAACAGCCACGACGTGGCCCAAATCCGGATCCGGATCGACGGGGGCGCTTGGCGGGACGTGGCCAACTCCGGAAGCGAGACGGTAGACACCCGCGCGTACAACAAGCGCGTGACGTTCGAAGCGCAGTCGATCAATTCCCGCGGCACGGCCGGTGCGGTAGCGTCCGCTTCGGCGAGCTCCGGCGACGCCCCGCCGCCACCGCCGCCGCCGAAAACGAGCTGGGATGTTATCGTCGGCGGCAACGAAACCAAGTTACAGTCTGGGTGGCGTACCTGCATGGAGTACATCGGGAGTCTCGGCGCCAACTTCAGCAACGGGGAATGTGCCGGTAACCACTGGGCTAATCTCGAGCGAAAGCACACCACCATCACCGTCGCGTGCTACATCACATCGTCCGATGGCTACTGGTACCGGCAGTCGTATTCCAACCCGTCGTATACCCATAACAACGGATTGGTGGTCAAGGGCATCCACGTGCGGGAGTCAGGCGTCGCCGGACACCTCGGAAGCCGGCTGCCTTCGGGCATGAACACAGATGATGACAAGTGCTGATCGGAGCGCCGTCGTGGAACGACAGCAGGTCGGGATTCGGGACCACGGCTGTCGGTTCCTAAACTAGCAAAGGCTTTTGACACTGATGCAACACGAAGAGAAACCGGGAACAGCATGACGATGACTTCCGAGCAGGCCGAGTGGTTCGCCGAGACGTTCGGGAAGCTGGCCGCCAACGTTGGCCAAGCGGTGCTTGGTAAGAACCAGGTGGTGCGGTTGGTGCTCACGGCCATGTTGGCCGAGGGCCACGTGCTGCTGGAGGACGCCCCGGGAACCGGCAAGACCATGCTGGCCCGGTCGCTGGCGGCCACCGTGCAGGGCTCGAACTCGCGCATCCAGTTCACGCCGGACCTGCTGCCCTCGGACGTCACCGGCATCACGATCTACGACCAGAAGACGCAGAAGTTCGAGTTCCACAAGGGCCCGATCTTCGCCACCGTGGTGCTGGCGGACGAGATCAACCGTGCCTCGCCGAAGACGCAGTCGGCGCTGCTGGAAGTCATGGAGGAAGGCCGGGTGACGGTCGACGGCGTGACCTATGACGCCGGGCGCCCCTTCATGGTGATCGCCACGCAGAACCCGATCGAGCAAGCCGGTACGTACCGCCTCCCGGAAGCCCAGCTGGACCGCTTCCTGATCAAGACGTCGATCGGCTACCCGGACCGCGCGTCGACCGTGGAGCTGCTGGGCGGAGCCAGCACCCGCGACCGGTCGGCCGCCCTGACGCCGATCATCACCCCGCAGGCCGTCAGGGACATGGCGGACCTCGGGGCCAGCAACCACGTGGACCTGTCGGTGCTCGAATACGTCTCGGCCCTGTGTGAGGAAACCCGCAACGCGGCCGAGTCGCGCCTCGGCGTGAGCGTACGCGGCGCCTTGGCCATGGTCCGCGCGGCCAAGGTCTGGGCCGCGTCCCAGGGCCGCAACTTCGTGTTGCCGGACGACATCAAGGAACTGGCTCCCGTGGTCTGGAACCACCGGTTCGTGATGGACCCCGAGGCGGAGTTCGCCGGTGCTACCCCGGAGGCCGTGATGTCGCGCGTGCTGGCCGACGTGCCGGCGCCCCAGCAGCGGGTGACGGTCTAGCGCCGTGCCGAAGGAACTCTTCCGGCCGAAAGCGGCTGCATGACCGAGACCACGACGAAGCAGGCCACGGAGCAAACGAACCGGCTCGGTGGCCTCAGTGAAACGATTCGGCGGGTGGCTCCGGACAAAGGCAGCAAGCTGCATCCGGCCTCGCTGGCCGCCCAGGCTGGTTCGCTGGCCGGGCAGTACGTGGGGCCGGGCTGGCGGCGGGTACGGGGTGCCGCGGAGCGCTACCTGCGGCCTGTGCTGGATACCGTGAGCCCGCTTGGCTGGGTGGTGGCCGGCGGCACGGTCCTGCTGTTGGTGCCCGGGATCGCCTTCGGCTGGCAGGAGGCCAAGATCGCGGCGCTGACGGGACTGTTCCTGCTGGCGCTGGCCATAGGTTTTGTGTTGGGCCGTTCCTCGTACGGCGTGGAACTGGACCTGGCACGCACCCGGGTCGCCGTCGGTGACCAGGCCGTGGGGAGCGTAGCGGTGACGAACACCGCGGACAAACCCCTGCTGCCGGCCGCGCTGGAACTGCCGGTCGGGGCGGCCACGGCCGTGTTCCAGCTGCCCCGCATGACGGCCGGCGAAGTGCACGAGGACCTGTTCACCATCCCCACGCAGCGCCGCGCCGTCATCGTGGTGGGGCCGGTCCGTTCGGTGCGCCAGGATCCACTGGGCCTGCTGCGCCGGCAGATGATGTGGACGGAACCGACCGACCTGTTCGTCCATCCCCGCACCACTGCGCTGGGCAGCTCGGCCGCCGGCTTCATCCGCGACCTCGAGGGACTGCCCACCAAGGAACTGGCCAGCGCCGACGTCTCCTTCCACGCGCTGCGCGATTACGTCCCCGGCGACGACCGCCGCTACATCCACTGGAAGACCACGGCGCGCACCAACTCGCTGATGGTGCGCCAGTTCGAGGAGACCCGCCGCGCGCATCTCGCCGTCGCGGTCTCCACGAACACGGAGGAATACGGCTCGGAGGAAGACTTCGAACTGGCTGTCTCCGTGGGCGCATCGATCGGGCTGCAGGCCCTCCGCGAGCAGCGCAACCTGAGCGTCCTGACCCAGCGGGGCCCGCTGCGCAGCGAAACCGGCCGCATCCTGCTGGATGAAATGACCCGGATCGAAGGCACACCGCAGCGCTCCAGCGCGGTGGAACTGGCCCGCGGTACGGCCGATGCGGTGCCGAATGCCTCCGTCATGTTCCTGATCGTCGGCGATCACGTGTCGGCCACTCAGCTGCGCCAGGCATCATCGGCCGTGCCGGCCGGCATCCGTGCCTTCGCCATCCGCTGCGGCGGCGGTCTCCAAGTCGCCCGGGCGACCATCGGCGACCTGTCCGTGCTGTCACTGTCCAGCCTGGACGACCTGGCCATCGTGTTGCGGAAGGCCGCTGCATGAGCAGCGCCAAAGCTCCGCTTCCGGAGCAACAACCCGGCCGGGTCCGCCGCCGTGCCGCCGAAGCAAAGAACGACGCCGGCCCTACCGCCCCGCGGAAGCGGCGCGTGCCGGCTGCGGGTGGACTGGCGGCCTGGCTGCCGCGGCCCGCACGACAGGTGGCACTCGATGCGGCTGTCCTGGTGGTGCTGCTGGGACTGGGGCTGGCCGGATTCCACCACGTTTTCGGCGGCAACGGCCGCTACCTGACCGCAGGCTTCGGCGGTATCGCCGTCGGGCTCCTGCTCTCCCTGGTCGGCGCCCGCTACCGGATGGGTCTGTTGTCCATGGCCACCGCCGGGCTGGGGGCCTACCTGCTGCTCGGCAGCACCTTCGCCGCGCCCACCGAAGCCATCGGGGGCGTCCTGCCGTCGCCGGACTCGCTGCGCACCGTGCTGACCGGCTTTGTGTTCGCGTGGAAGGACATCCTCACCGTCGCCCCGCCGGTAGGGATCTCCGGCGGAATGCTGGTGGTGCCGTTCCTGGGCGCCCTGGCCGCCGCCCTGCTGGCCGGCACGTTGGCGTGGCGCCTCCGCGGGCCGTACTGGCCGCTGCTGCCGGTACTGGGGTTCTTCCTGCTGGGCATCGCGTTCGGCACCGACGTCCCGGCGCTGCCGGTGCTGCGGGGCGTGCTGTTGGTGGCGGTGTCCGCCGCCTGGCTGGCCTGGCACCGCCACTTGGCCCGCGGGGATGCCGCTGCCGGCGTGGCTACCCCGGCACTGGCCGACCCCGCCGCACACCGGGCCGGGCTGCGGCGCAGGCTCGGCCTGGGCGCCGGAATGCTGGCGGCAGCGGTGGCGCTTACGGCGCTGGCCGGCCCGGCACTCACGGCGCGCGGCGATCGCGAGGTGCTGCGCGACGTCGTCGTTCCCCCGGTCAATCTCTACGACTATCCGAGCCCGCTGATGGATTTCCGGAGCTACGTGAAGGACCAGGCCGAGGAGACGCTCTTCACCGTCGCCGGGCTGCCCGAGGGCCAGCGGGTGCGGTTGGCCGCGCTGGATACCTTCGACGGCACGGTCTACAACGTCAACCCCGAAAGCGGGGGCAATTTCACGCCCGTGGGCGACGCCGGCTCGCTCGGTCCGGCGTCCGGCGGCACCGCGCGGCTCGACATCCGGATCGGGGACTACCGCGGCGTCTGGCTTCCCGCGGGCGGGCACATCGACGGCATGGCGTTCGAGGGGGAGCGGGCGACGGAGCTGGGCGGCTCGCTGTTCTACAACGACGACTCGAAGACAGCGCTGACCACGCGGTACCTGGTGGCCGGAGACAGCTACTCGGTGGAGACCACGTTCCCCGGCCGGCTGGATGACGCCCAGCTGGCACAGTATGACTTCGCCTCCGTCCGCCTGCCGAAACCGGCCAGGGTGCCGGACATCGTCGCGGCCAAGGCGAACGAGTTTGTGGGCGAAGCGACGGTGCCGATCGAACAGGTGCGCCAACTGGAACGGAACCTGCACGAGAACGGCTTCTTCAGCAACGGCAAGGAAGACGAAGCGCGCAGCCTGTCCGGCCACCACGCGGGGCGGATGATCCAGCTCCTCGATGCAGAGCAGATGATTGGCGACGACGAGCAGTACGCGGTGGCGATGGCGTTGATGGCCCGGCACCTGGGCATCCCGGCCCGGGTGGTGATGGGGTTCTACCCGGATCCGAAGGAAGGCCATTCCGCCGGGGAAGCAGTTCAGATCAAGGGCGAAGACGTGCACGCCTGGGTGGAGGTGGCGTTCGAACATGCCGGCTGGGTCGCCTTTGACCCGACTCCGGACGAGGACAACGAGCCGACTCCGCCGCAGCAGGAACCGAAGTCGACGCCCAAGCCGCAGGTCCTGCAGCCGCCGCCTCCGCCGCAGGAACCGGCCGAGCTCCCGCCGGACACCGCCCCGGAGCCGCAGGACGCCGAGCAGCAGGAGAAGTCGTTCTGGGAACTGTGGGGCTGGCTCTTCGCGGCCGTGGGCATGGCGGCCGTCCCGCTGGCGGTATTTGTGCTGCCGCTGTTGCTGATCGCCTGGCTGAAGCTGCGCCGGCGCAAGCGGCGGGCCAGCGAAGGCCTGCCGAGCCACCGCGTGGGCGGCGGCTGGCGCGAGGTGATGTCGCTGGCCACCGATATGGGAGCGAGAGCCCCCGCGAACGCCACCCGGCGCGAACATGCCGCCATGCTGGCGGGGCAGTTCCCAACCACGGCGCACGGCACCACGCTGCTGGCACACCGGGCCGACGCGGCCATCTTCGGGGCGGCCGAGCCGACGGAGGTCCAGGTGCAGCAGTACTGGGACCAGGTGGATGACTCGCTGGCCAAGATGAAGGACTCGCTGGGTTTCTGGCAGCGGCAGCGGGCCAAGTACACACCGCGCTCGCTGGTTGCGGACGCCAAGAGGCGGCTGGCGCAGCGGCGGACAACGGCCGCCACTAGAATCCGTACAGTAGACTCACAGGCCGGACGGCCGGAACAGGGCGGGAGCAGCACGTGGCAGCAAGACTGAATCTGGTCAGCGCCCCGGTCGGCAAACGGCTGGCGGCGTGGCTGATCGACAAGATTCTGCCGGCCGTGCTGATGCTGGCCGCCTACGCTGCCAGCGTGCCGGCGGTGATGGAGGCCGCGGCCTCGGGCAGCGCCTCCGCGGCCGCGGACTCGCTGGGCGGCCTGTTCCTGTGGATCGGGCTGGCGACCGTGCTGTCGCTGGCCTACACCATCTGGCTCTGGGGCTGGGAAGCGACCACCGGCAAGACTCCCGGCAACGTGCTGCTGGGCCTGCGGACCGCGAACGAGGACGGCCACGCGGCCGGCTGGGGAGCCATCTTCCTGCGCGGGCTGATCATCGCCGTCGGCTCACTGGTGTTGGCAGTGGGCGCGGTCGTGGTGGTGGTCTCCAACGTCTGGGACCGCAACCACAAGCGCCAGGGCTGGCACGACAAGGTGGCCAAGACCCTGGTGCTCGACGTGGCACAGGGGCGCGATCCGCTGACCACCGGCGGACTGTACGGGCCGGCGGCTTTTGCGCCGGACGGTACCGACGCCCACGTCGGCTTTGCCGGCGCGGCATCGGAAGGACAAGACCGGCCCGTCACTGAGCCTGCTCCGCAGCCTTCCGCCGTCATCTCCGCGATCCCGGGATTCGGCCCCGCACCGGTAGCACCGGCGCCCACCGTCCCGGCAGCCGGCGCCGTCTCCGCCGCGCCGCCTGCGCCGGCGGCCGTCAGCCAGGGCACCCCGGAGGCACCGCCGTCGTACGTCCCGGCAGCGACGGGCCAGACTGCGGATGCGGTCCGCGACAACCACCCGGACGAAGAATTCGCGGCGACCCGGGTCCGTACGGTGGCCCCGCCGGCGGGGCCCCTCACCATTACCTTCGACGACGGGCGCAACGTGGTACTTGAAACGACAGCCCTGATCGGGCGCAACCCGGCCGCAGGCGCCGGCGAGGAGATCGACCAACTGATCGATTTCGCAGACATGGGACGCTCCGTATCCAAGACGCACGTGCTGCTGCGGGTCGACGGCGGCACCGTCTGGGTGACCGACCGCAACTCCACCAACGGGACCGCGGTGACCGGCGGCGACGGCATCCGCCGCCAGCTGGCCCCCGGGGAAGCGGTGGCTGCCCAACCCGGAGCGACCGTCGAGTTCGGCGACCGCGGCTTTACCATCGGACGCGCATGAGCACGGCGTCGGGAGCGGAGCCCATCCGGCTCAACGTCGGCGCCGGGTCCGACCGCGGGCTGCGGCGGCAGCTGAACGAGGACGCGTACCTGGCCGACGGTACGTTGTTCGCGGTGGCCGACGGCATGGGCGGACACGAGGCCGGCGAAGTGGCCAGCCGCATTTGCGTGGAGACGATGCGGGACTACGTGGCCAGCCACGAACTCGGCGCGCACGAGCTGGAACAGCTGATCGCCCGGGCCGACGCACGGATCAGGGTGGCGGCGGCATCGCGGGCGGGCACGACGGTGTCCGGGGCCGCGCTGGTCTCCGAACGCGGCGTGCCCTACTGGCTGGTGTTCAACGTCGGCGATTCCCGCACTTACCGGCTCAACCACGGCAAACTCGTGCAGGTCAGTGTCGACCACTCCGAGGTGCAGGAACTGCTCGAGGCGGGACAAATCACCGCCCAGGAGGCCCTGGTGCATCCGCGCCGGCACGTCATCACCCGGGCGCTGGGCACCGGCGAAGACAACCAGCCGGATTTTTGGATGGTGCCCGTGGAACCGGGGGACCGGATCATGATCTGCTCCGACGGGCTGACGTCGGAGGTCAGCGACGACCACATCTACAGCATCCTCACCTCGCTGTCCCATCCCCAGGACGCGGTCGATGCGCTGATCCAGGCCGCGCTGCGCTCGGGCGGACGGGACAACATCACCGTGGTTGTCGTTGATGCCGCCGGTCCCGCGGGCCAGGCCGAGGATGCCTCGACCGCGCCGCGGCAGGAGGAGACGACGACGCTGCCCCGGCTGGAAGCTCCCGAACAGGCAACCGCCGTGGGGGATGACTGATGGCGGGCATGGCGTACAGCCCCGGGCCTTGGCTTGGGTTGGTCAGCGGCGACACAGCAGTACTCCTCGAACCGGGCGCCCCCGATGACATGGTGCAGCAGTTGTGGCAGGCGCTGGAGTCCGGCGCCACGCTCGAAGCGCTGCTGGGAACCGTCGTCTCCGGCTACGGCGCCAACCTGTCGGCCATGCCGCAGTTCGGCATCATCTCCTGCGCCGGCGGCATCCACGCGGTGCTCCGCGGCGACGTGGTGGCATCCGCGGATCCGGACGGGCAGGAACTGAGCGGGCGCGGTGTCTCCAGCTGGACCGAAGGACGGCTGGCGGCCGACCGCGTGGTCATTGCGGCCGGGGCCGGCGGGCCCCATCCGGCAGGCCAGCCGGGCCCATGGCTGCCGCTGCGCGCCGGCGCGGTACAGCTGGGTGCCCTTCGCATGGGCGCGGCAGTTGCCGCCGGACGGGTGCCAGGACCAAAGGGCGCAGCGAATTCGACGGAGACGGACCGTACGGCCGGCGTTTCGGCAGCTGCACCTGCACCGGTACCGGCTCCGGCGGCGCGGACCGAAGCGGCAGGGCCGGAGTCCGGCGGGGCGGAGGCCGGATGGTCCGAAAGCCTGGAAATGACCAGTCTCTACGTGCCGGAAGATGAGTCCGACGCCGCCGCTGCAGCCGATGAAATGGTGCCGGGCGTCGAACCGGTGCCGGACGCCGGGCAGGCCGCCGGCGCCCAAGCGGTGCCGGACACCGGGGCGGCAGATGATGGCCTGGACCAGACGGTTGTCCACGCCGCCGCGCAGCGGGCCAACCTGCAGGCACGGCCGCCCCTTGCCGCCGGCGGCGATGGCCAGGCGGGAGCCGCCGTCGCAGCGCGTCCCGCGGCGGCGGGCCGGACCGCCGGGCAGCCCGGCCAGCCGATGGACCTGATCGACGCCGTCCCCTGGCTGACGCCGTCTGCGTCCGCCCGCGCCGCCGCCGCGGCATCCGCCGCCGCGGAAGAGGCCAGGGATTCCCAGCCGGCCGAGCCGACCCACCGCGGCCCTGCCGCTGCCGGCCCGCCTGCCGGGTTCGTCCCGGGAGACCACGCCGACGGCGACCACGACGGGCAGACGCTGATGCGCAGCGACCTGCCCGAGGTCCCGGCAGCACCCGCCGCTGCCGCCGCACCCGCCGCTGCCGCCGCGGCGCCGTCGTCCGTGCCGAGCACCGCGCCCATGGTGCTGGCCCGTTTGTGCGGTCACGGCCACGCCAATCCACCGACCAGTTCAGCGTGCTCTGCATGCGGCGGGCAGCTGGGCGACGAGGCCCAGGAGGTGCAGCGGCCGGCGCTGGGGCACCTGCGGTTGTCCACCGGGGAAGTGGTGGAACTGGACAGGCCCGTGATCGTTGGACGGCAGCCCTCCGCGAACCGGGTCCAGGGCAGTGTGATGCCGCGGCTGGTTCCGGTGCACAGCGCCAGCGGGGATATTTCGCGCTCACACGTGGAAGTCCGGCTGGAAGGCTGGCACGTCATCCTTGCCGACCTGGACTCCACCAACGGGACCTTGCTCTTGCGCGGCCAGCAGGCGCCCCGGCGGCTGGGCCACGGCGAGGCGGTCATGCTGCTGGACGGCGACATCGCGGACCTGGGCGACGGCATCTCCCTGCGCTTTGAGGACCTGCCGTGAGCATGAAGCGCCCGCCCGCACCGCCGCCCGCCATCGAAGGCTACCGCTACGTCCGGCTGCTCGGCTCCGGGGGCTTCTCCGATGTCTATCTTTACGAACAGGATCGACCCAAGCGCCGGGTTGCGGTCAAGGTACTGCTGTCCGGGCTGAAGACCGAGGACGCCCGCCGCCGCTTCGAATCCGAAGCGAACCTCATGGCGCAACTGTCCACGCATCCGTTCATCGTCACGATCTACGAGGCCAATCTCACCGCCGACGGACATTCCTACCTGGCAATGGAGTACTGCTCGCGTCCCAGTCTGGACGTGCGGTACCGCAACGGGCCACTGGCGGTGGACGAGGTGCTGGCCCTCGGAATCCAGGTGGCCTCGGCCGTGGAAACCGCGCACCGGGCGGGAATCGCGCACCGCGACATCAAACCAGCCAACATCCTGGTCACCGACTACAACCGGCCGGCCCTGACCGACTTCGGCATCTCCTCCTCCGGCGCTGACGGCGGGGACGGCGACACCGGCATGTCCATCCCCTGGTCGCCACCGGAAGCATTCCAGGGTGCTGCCGGCAACGGCACCCGCAGCGACATCTGGTCGCTGGGTGCCACCGTCTACACGCTGCTGGCCGGGCGGTCCCCGTTCATCCAGCCCGGCGGAAACAACTCCCAACGGGACCTCATGGACCGCATCGCGCATGCGCCGCTGCCGCCGCTGCGCCGTGCCGACGTGCCCGCATCCCTGGAACTGGCCCTGGCTACGGCGATGGCAAAGTCGCCGGGCTCGCGGTTTACATCGGCCTATGCCTTCGCGCTGGCCCTGCAGCGGGTCCAGACGGAATTGAACCTCTCGGTGACCCCGTTCGAGGTGCTGGAGGAAGCGCGGTCGGCTCAGGCAGACGGCGGCGACGACGGCGAGGCGACGCGTGTCCGCGGGATTGTCTCCATCGACCCGTCCGCCGGCACGGCACCGACGGCACCCGGCTTCACCTTCCCCGAACGCACCGGGAGGCAGCCCGCCGGGTCGGCGCAGCCGGCAGCAGGCACCGCAGCCGGGCCGTGGCTGCCCGGCGGCCCCCACGGGCGGCCCCTGAAGCTGGACCCGGACGGCGCCACAGTGCTGCGGGACTCGGAACAGGACCAAGCGACGGACCCCGACGGCGAGGCGCGGCGCCGCCCCTGGGCCTGGGTGGCCGGGGCCGCCGCCGCGGCAGCGGTGCTCGCCGGTGCCGTCGTCGTGCTCAACCGCCCTGCCTCCGAGGCTGCAGTGCCCGAAACCCCCGTCAGCCGGCCGCCGGCAAACGCGTTGGAAGGCCTGTCCGGCAACGTTGTGCCGCCGGAGGACCTGGCCGCCCGGGTGCAGGGCGGCGAGGCAGTCTTCAGTTGGACCAATCCGGACCCCCGGGACGGCGACCTGTACATCTGGACGCCGGTGACCGCGTTGGGCCGGGGCGAGGCCGAGCGCACCGGTGAACCCGAGGCAACCATGCCCTTGGCGCAGAATGACCGGACCTGCATTGAAGTGGTGGTGGTGCGGGCCAATGGCCGGGCCTCGGATCCGGTCCGCGGCTGCGCGGACAAGTAGCTGCCCGGCCTGCGCGGCTTTCGCGGGTAGGTTTGAAACGTTGAATCACGCATTGGCCCCCGCGGTCGGTGCAGACAAGGGGGATAGCGGTGGCGGATGTGAGCATTGAGTTCTGCGGCGAATGGTATGAAGCCACGAACAACGACGTGTTCACCATCGGGCGCGAAGGCGACCTGGAGATCGACGACAATCCCTACCTGCACCGCAGGTTCCTGCAGATCGCCCACTATGACGGCATCTGGTGGCTGGCCAACGTTGGCTCCCTCATTTCCGCGACCATTGCCGATTCGACCGGGGGCATGCAGGCATGGCTGGCGCCGGGAGCGCGGATCCCGATGGTCTTCAGCCAGACGAACATCGTTTTCACGGCCGGCCCCACGACCTATGAACTGTCGGTCCATGTGAAGACGCCGTCGTTCCGCCAGGAACACCGGGACACGGATGCGGTGGGCGAAACCACCATCGGCCCGGTGGTGTTCACCGCGTCGCAGAAGGCCCTGATCCTGGCCTTGGCTGAACCGATGCTCAAGCGCGACGGGACCGGCCTCAGCTCAATCCCGTCGTCCTCGCAGGCGGCGGCCAGGCTGGGCTGGCCCCTGACCAAGTTCAACCGCAAGCTGGACAACGTCTGCGACAAACTGGACCGCGTGGGCGTCGCCGGACTGCGCGGCGGCGGCGGAAAGCTTGCCACCAACCGGCGCGCGCGGCTGGTCGAACACGCGGTGACCTCGCACCTGGTCACCGCGGCCGACCTGCCGCTGCTTGACGAACGGCCGGACGCGGAAGACTGAGCGGCCTGACGCGGAACACTGAGCGGCCGCCGGTCCAGCGGGGACTTGCGGGCTCCGCCATCGTCGCCTGAACCGCGCTTCTCGGGCAAGATAGTCAGGTGAGCACAGTCGAAACACCTGCCAGCGATATTCCCGGCGACGAGATCCGCCACGAGTACGAGCAGTTGACCGAGGACGTCCGCAAGTACCGCTACGCGTATTACAACGAGGACGCCCCGCTGGTCTCGGACGCCGAATTTGACCAGCTGTACCGGCGGCTGGAGGAGATCGAGGCACTGCACCCGGAGTTGGTGGCCAACGACTCGCCCACGCAGGAAGTCGGCGGCGAGGTTTCCGCCGCCTTCGCCCCGGTGGAGCACCTGCAGCGGATGTACTCGCTGGAGGACGTCTTCTCGCTGGACGAGCTGAAGGCCTGGGTGGACCGCGCCACAGCGTCGGTGGCCAACCTGGGCAACGGCAGGAAACTGCGCTGGCTCAGCGAAGTGAAGATCGACGGATTGGCCGTCAACCTGCTCTACCGCGATGGTGAACTGGTCCGGGCCGCGACCCGCGGAGACGGCACGACCGGCGAGGACATTACCCACAACGCCCTGACCATCGCCGACATCCCGCGCCGGCTCTCCGGCGGCAACATCCCGTCCGAGGTGGAGATCCGCGGCGAGATCTTCATCCCCACCAAGGACTTCCTGGCGCTGAACGAGCGGATGGTGGAGGCAGGCAAGGCGCCGTTCGCCAACCCGCGGAACTCCGCGGCCGGCTCGCTGCGGCAGAAGGACCCGAAGGTGACGGCCGAGCGGCCGCTGCACATGTTCGTCCACGGGATCGGCGCCCGCGAAGGGCTCGCCGCCGAGAGCCAATCGGACACCTACGCGATGCTGCAGGAATGGGGGCTGCCCACCAGCCCCTATTACAAGGTCGTGGACAGCTACGAAGAGGTACTGGAGTTCATCAAACACTACGGTGAACACCGGCATGACCTGCTGCACGAAATCGACGGCATCGTGGTCAAGGTGGACGACTTCGGCCTGCAGCGCGCGCTCGGCCACACCTCCAGGGTGCCCCGCTGGTCGGTGGCCTATAAGTATCCGCCGGAAGAGGTCCACACCAAGCTCTTGGACATCCGGGTGAACGTGGGCCGCACCGGCCGGGTCACCCCGTACGGCGTGATGGAACCGGTGAAGGTGGCCGGTTCCACCGTGGAGATGGCCACGCTGCACAACCAGGACGTGGTCAAGGCCAAGGGCGTGAAGATCGGCGACATCGTGGTGCTGCGCAAGGCCGGCGACGTGATCCCGGAGATCGTGGGCCCGGTGCTGGCGCTGCGGGATGCGCAGGATCCGCCGGTGCGCGATTTCGTGATGCCCACCGACTGCCCCTCGTGCGGCACACCGCTGGCTCCCGGCAAGGAAGGCGACGTCGACCTGCGCTGCCCTAATGCCAAGTCCTGCCCGGCGCAACTGACCGAGCGGGTGGCCCATCTGGCCGGCCGCGGCGCCTTCGACATCGAAGCGCTGGGCTACGAGGCCGCGTTCGCGCTGACCCGGCCGGCCGAACCCGAACAGCCTCCGCTCACCAACGAGGCGGGGATTTTCAGCCTCAGGCCCGAGGACCTGGCCGACGTGCGGATCCGCCGCGAGAAGAAGGCGAAGGGCGTGCCCACCGGAGAGACGGAACTGGTGCCCTACTTCTACACCAAGGGCACCGCTAAGAAGCCCTCTGTGCCCACGGCCAACACCAGGAAGCTCTTCGAGGAGTTGGAGAAGGCCAAGACCCAGCCGCTCTGGCGGGTCCTGGTGGCGTTGTCCATCCGGCACGTTGGTCCCACCGCTTCCCGCGCCCTGGCCACTGCGTTCGGGTCGATGGACGCCATCCGGGCCGCCAGCGAGGACCAGTTGGCGCACGTGGACGGGGTGGGCCCCACCATCGCGGCGGCGCTGAAAGAGTGGTTCGCCGAGGACTGGCATGCCGGGATTGTCGACGCCTGGGCCGCCGCCGGCGTGCGAATGGCCGACGAGGTGGACGAGAGCATGCCCCGCACGCTGGAGGGGCTGACCGTGGTGGTCACCGGGACGCTGCCGAACTTCAGCCGCGACGAGGCCAAGGAAGCGATCATCATCCGCGGCGGCAAGGCCTCCGGCTCCGTCTCGAAGAACACCAGCTATGTGGTGGCCGGCGAGAACGCGGGCACCAAACTGGACAAGGCCGAGTCCCTTGGCCTGACGGTGCTGGACGAGGACGGTTTCCGCCGGCTGCTGGAAACCGGCACGGCGTGACGGGGGAGCGGCCAGGGCCCGGCGCCGGCTGGCAGCAGTTGCTCTCCGCTCTGGCCAGCCACCGCCTGCGCGGGCTCTACGCTGCCCTGGTGCTGGGCCAACAGCCAGAGATGACCGCCAAGGAACGGCAGAAGCTGCTCGCCTCCGGCCTGGTGACGGACGACGGCGGTGCCCTCACCGTTGAGCCCGGTGTGTTCAAGGCCGCGCTGGCCGCGGCACGGAAACCCCAGCAGACGGGACCGGAAAGGTTCCTCGCCGGCGAGCTCGTGGTGCTGCCAGCCCGTGCCTCCGACCGGCTGGAACTGTTGGGCCATATCCGCGACCGCATCATTGCCGGCAGCGAGGTCATGGCTGAAAAGGAACTGAACGCCAGGCTGGCCGCCTTCACCCCCGATGTACCGATGCTCCGCCGTGCCCTGGTGGATTACGGCTTCCTGAACCGCGAGCCGGACGGCAGCGCCTATCGGATCCCGAACCGCCCCGCCAACGGCCCCGGGCGGCAGTAGCAGCGGAAAGCTGCGCCGAGAGCAGCGGCAGCCACTTCGCGAAACGCGCGGACATCCCGGCGGCCTCGTAAAACCATCGTGACTGGCATCACCGGCCATGGGACGATGGATGTGCGAGGTGAGCCATGAACGAGTTCTTTGCCGACGGTTTTCCCTGGTGGTTCATCTGGGTCGGTTTCGCCGTGGTCTCCGGTCTGGGACAGCGTGCCAAGCGCACCCGGCGCGGTCAGGGCTGGAACCGGACCGGTGGCCGGCGGCGCGAAAGCGCACGGTCGGAGGCGGCCCGGCGCGAGGCCGAACGGATGCGCGCCGCCGCCGTCGCGGAGCAGCAGCGGCTCCGCGACACCGCGGCGGTGATGGCCGACCATGACGCGGTGAACGCGCGCTGGCTGGATTACGAGCTGGACGTGGCCAAGCTGATCGATTTCCCCATGATGTCCGATGTCCGCGAGCCGCTCACGGTGGCGTTCCTGCGCGCCAAACGGACCGCGGACGGGCTGCGGCCGGTCACCGCCGCGGAAGTTGCCACCGACGAGCGGCTGCGCGAATATCGCGAGGCGGTGCGGGCCTATGAGGTGGCCTTCGACATCGCCGAACGCGAGGCCCGCCGCATTCAGGACCAGCACTTCAGCGGCCCCGAACGGCTGCGGCTGAACACCGCACGCCGGCTGCTGACCATCGCGGTGGACCGGGCGGCCACCCCCGCCGAGCGGCAGTTGGCCTACGCGCGGGCCCGCAAGGAGCTCGACGGTCTCTTGGCGCTGCCGGCCGAGGCCGTCGCCGCCCTGCAGCGGCGGGTCAATCCGGAATTGCTCCCGCCCCTGCCCCGCCCGGCGGCGGGACCGCCGGCGGGACGGCAATACGGCGGCGAGGCCTGAACCCCTATTGGCGCGCACCGCCCGGGGTGCGGGAAACTGGTCAGGCAAGCCCCGACGTCGTACTTTCGCTACCCGCAAGGACACCGCCCAAGCACATGCAGATCACCATCCGCCCTGCCACCGCCACCGATTTCGACGACGTTGAGCGCCTAACGCGCGAGGCGTACCTGGCCGCGGGACACTTCCCGGCAGCCGACCACCCGTATCTGGTGCACGTTTCCGACGTGGCGCACCGGGCACAGCATGCCGAGATCTGGGTGGCCGAGCGGGGCGGAAAGGTGGCCGGGGCGGTCACGCTGGCGCAGGCTGGCGGGAAGTACGCCGACATCGCGCGGGAGGGTGAACTGGAGTTCCGGATGCTGGCCGTGGATCCGGGGCTGCAGCGCTCCGGCGTCGGCCGGGCGCTCGTGGACGCCATCGTGGAGTACGCGCGCACGCTGCAGGGCATCGACGCCGTGAGCCTGACCACCGGCAGCGACTGGACCGCGGCGCACCGGCTGTATGAATCGCTGGGATTCGACCGTGCGCCGGAACGGGACTGGCCGGTGCCCGGAACGGATATCCGGCTGCTGGTCTTCGTCAAGCGCCTCTAGGCCGCCCACGGACCGCACGAGTACGCGGCCGCACTCAGGGTTTGCCCAGTGTGAACGAATCGGTGAAGTTCCCGTCGCCGGCGCCGACAAACGTAGCCTTCAGGGAGTCCTCGGTCACCTCGATCTCCACAAACCCGTGCGTGGGGTCGGCGTTCGCGCCGGAGCGGGCGGCGAAGTAGGGCGCCTCGGCATCGGAGCCGTTGATGTCGCGCAGCGGTTGCCCGCCGGTGCCGACCGTCGCGAAGACCGTGCCGGCACCCGACTCGAAGTCGGCGTCGGTGTCGGAGATGCAGGCATTATTGCTGTGCGCGGGCAGCAGCGACGGACAGTTCGGGCCCAGGGCGAGTTGGTGTGTCCGCTGGTAGAGGTGTTCGTGCCCGTGCAGCACCAGGTCCACCTTTTTGTCCAGGAACAGATCCGTCACGGCCGGGCCGGGATCGCACTCGTAGCGGCCCACCGAGTGGCAGGGCTTGTGGGAGCCAACCACAACCCACGGGATGTCCGCCGTGCGGGCCGAGTCTATGGCAGCCGTCGTCCACCGGTAATGCTCCGTGCCGGGAAGGTAGTCCCATCGGCCGGATTCGGGAAACTCCAGGCCCGGCGAAATCAGTATCAGCCGCACCAGGGGATCCCGCTGCGGGATGTCCACGAACCATTGGCGCCCATAGGTGCCGTGGACACCGGGTAAGCGGGGAGGAAGGCAGCGCGCGAATTCGTCGATCGAACCGTTCCTGCCATCGCTTTCGTGGTTTCCGGAAACCAACTGCAGGGGGATATCCGGCCCCAGGTGGTCGGTGACGAAACTACACCACCCCGATTCTGTGCCGGGAAGCCCGTAGGACAGGTCGCCGAGCGCCAGGCCGAACCGGGGACCGCTTCCCGCCATCGCTTCCAGCACCTGCGCGGCACCTTCGTCGAAGCCGAAGTCCCCGGCCGCCGCGAATTTCACGCTTTCCGCGGAGTTGCCGCCTGTCCGGGGCGCGGGGGCCGCCGGGCCGGCCGGGTCTGAGGCAGGTGGTGACGTAACCGGCGGCGCGGCCGGCGCGCGGGAGGTCATGGGAGAGGTGGGTCCTGCCGAGGCTAGCGGCGCCGGGGCGGGGGAGCCTTGCCCCGCGCTGCTGCAGCACGGCAGCAGCAGGGCGGTCAGGGCTATGGCAGCCAGCCGAGCCGGACGCATGGGGCCTCCTCGCCGCGTGAGGAATCCGGCAGCCGGTCGGAAGCCCGACACCCCTACCGGCCGTTCGCGGGGGCCACATTCTAGGCCCCCGGCGTAAGGCGGTCAAACTGCTTCGCGATTTTCCTTGTCGCCCGCTGGTCGTTTGTGCCACACTGGGGACAGCATTTTGAGTGATCCGTTGGGGAACACGCCGGGCGGCCAACGCCTCGATGGGGACCGGAGCTACGCCGGGACAGGCCGAACTCCTACCGTGCGGACCGGGCGTCCGCACAAGCATCATGGGTGAGCGGGGACGGGTAGTGACCCGAATCGCTCTGCGCCGTTGGGGGCGTTTTTATGTCTGGCTTCTTGGTTCGCTGGACCCTCAAATTCCGGTTGCTGGTCTTGGCTGCCGCGGCGGGCATTCTCGGGTTGGGACTGGTGACCCTGCCGTCGATGCCGGTGGACAACCTCCCCGAATTCGCCCCACCCCATGTCGAAATCCAGACCGAGGCGCTGGGCCTGTCGGCCGTAGAAGTCGAGCAGCTGATCACGTCTCCGATGGAGGCCGACCTGCTCAACGGCGTGGCATGGCTGGATGAAATCCGTTCGGTCTCCGTCCCGGGTTTGTCGTCCATCGAGATGGTCTTCGAACCCGGTACCGATATCCTGCGGGCCAGGCAGCTGGTGGCGGAGCGGTTGACGCAGGCCTTCGCGCTGCCGAACGTCTCTACGGCCCCGGTGCTGATGCAGCCGCTGTCGTCGAACAGCCGGGTCATGATGGTCCAGCTGAGCTCGGCCGAGCAGTCGGTGATCGACATGTCGGTGCTGGCGCGCTGGAACATCAAGCCCGTGCTGATGGGCGTCCCCGGGGTGGCCAACGTGTCGATCTGGGGCCAGCGTGAACAACAGCTCCAGGTCCATGTGGACCCCGAGCGCCTCCGCGCACAGGACGTGACGCTGAACCAGGTGATCGAAACCACGGGAAATGCCGTATGGGTCTCCCCGCTGAGCTTCCTGGAAGCTTCGACCCCGGGCACCGGCGGATTTTTGGAGTCTGCCAACCAACGCATCGGCATCCAGCACGTGCTGCCGATCCAGAACGCCGAGGACCTGGGCAAGGTCAGCGTCGAGGGGACCGGCGACAAACCGCTCCAGCTCTCCGATGTGGCCGAGTTGAGGGAGGACCACCAGCCGTTGATCGGCGACGCGGTAACCGGAGACACCCCGGGGCTCATCCTGGTCATCGAAAAATTCCCCGATGCCAACGTCGTCGAGGTCACCAAACACCTCGAGGAGGCATTGGACGAGCTTCGCCCCGGATTGCCCGGCATCGAGGTGGATTCCACGATCTTCCGCCCGGCAAGCTTTTTGGAGTCCGCCGCGAACCAGTTGGGACTGGCGCTGCTCATCGGCCTGCTCGTGGTGACCGTTGGCATCGGCCTTGCCTTCCGATCCTGGCGGTATGCCCTCATCGGGCTGGCGGCAATCGTCCTGTCGGCGGTGGCTGCGGCGCTGATACTGCAGTGGCAGGGAGCCGTGCTGAACACCATGGCTTTCGCAGGCATCGTGCTGGCGCTGATCGTCGGCGTGGGCGACGTCATCGCCGACCTGCACAGCGTCCGGCACAAAGACACCGGCCAGCCTGCGCGAACCTTCGCGCCGGCCCCAGCGCACCCGGCGGGGCAGGAAACGGCGGCAGGCGACCCGGCCGGCTTCGGCGGGAACCAGCAACCGGCGGAGGCAACGGCGACCGACGGCCGGGAAAGCCTGCTGGCCCGGGCCCTGCGGCGGTCGAGAATGCCCATGATATTCGCGGCCCTGGCAACGTTGCTCGCGCTGGCGCCGGCCTTGTTCATCCGGGGCGTCGACGGCGCCTTGCTGAGGCCCCTGATCCTCTCCTACCTGCTGGCCGTCGCCGTCGGGTTTATTGTTGCCCACACCGTCACGCCCGCCCTGGCCAGCATTCTGGTGCCCGCCCGGGAGAAGACGAGGCCGGTCCCCGCCGCCGTGCAGAAGGTCCAGCGCAGGCTGGACCACCTGCTCGCCTCCGCCGCCGAGGGGCGGCGCTGGCTGGCAGCCGGCGTAGTCGCCATCCTCGGGATCGCCGCCCTGGCTGCGGTCCCGCTCGTCGCTGCCGGAAACCCCGTGGTGGCTTCCGTGCCGGACCGCACCCTGCTGATTCAGTGGGACGCCGCCCCCGGCACCGCCAATACCGAGATGAACCGCATTACCGCCAGGGCCAGCGATGAACTACGGACGGTCGACGGCGTCGCTGCCGTCGGCGGCCACGTGGGGAGGGCCATCACGTCGGATACCGAGGCGAACGTCAGTTCCAGTGAGATCTGGGTGACGCTCGAGGACGGCGCGAGCTTCGACCGGGTCAAAGCCGACGTGCAGGGAATCGTCGACGGCTACCCCGGCCTGGCGAACCGGGTGCTGACCTATCCGGAAGGCCAGGTCGACCGGGTTCGGCAGGCCAACGAGCAGGGCTTCCAAGTACGCGTCTACGGAATAGAGCTGCCCATCCTGCGGGAGAAGGCCGAAGAGCTCCAACAGGTCATGGCCGGGATCGACGGTGTAGCCAATCCGCGGCTGGACATTGCGGTGGACCAGCCGATCGCGGAGATCGAGGTGGACTTGGACGCCGCCGAACGGGTGGGCATCAAACCGGGAGACGTGCGCCGCGCCGCCGCCGCCATCCTGCAGGGCATCGAAGTCGGGTTCATCTTCGAGCAGCAAAAGGTTTTCCAGGTGATCGTCAAGGGCGACGAAGCTACCCGGGGCAGCCTCACCAGTGTCCGCGAGCTGTCCGTCGATACTCCCGATGGCGGCAGCGTGCGGCTCGGCGACGTAGCCGACGTGCGCATTAGTCCAAACCAGACGGTCATTCATCATGACAACACCTCGCGCCGCATCGACGTGCTCGCCGATATCGAGGGGCGCAGCCTGGGCGAGGTTCAGTCGGAAATCCGCGCAGCGATCGCCGAGATGGAATTTCCGGTCGAGTACCACGCGGAAATCCCGCCCCAGTACGAAGAACAGCAGGTTTCAGCCCAGCTGATTTGGTGGCTCGCGGCCGCGGCTGCCGTCGGCATCCTGATCCTGCTGCAAACCGTGCTCGGTAGTTGGCGGCTCGCCGCCCTGGTGCTGCTGGCACTGCCGGTCGCGCTGTCCGGAGGAGTGCTCGCGATCCTGCTCACCGGTGGCGATGGATCGCTGTATGCGTTGGTGGGGCTCGCGGCGGTGCTCGGCTTTGCCATCCGGGAAGCGTTGCAGCTGGTGGGGCATTTCCAGACGTTGCAGAGCGACGACCCGTCCCGTCGTCCGGTCGAACTGATGCGCAGGGCCGTCGGCGACCGGTTGCCGCCGATGCTCCTGGCGGCTGCGGTCGCTGCCCTGGCACTGGTGCCCTTGGTCGCCTTGGGCGGAACCGTCGGAGCCGTCACCATCCTGCCCCTGGCCGTGGTGGTTTGGGGCGGCCTGATCACCACCGCACTGCTGGTGCTGTGGGTCCTGCCGGTTCTGGTCCTCACGCTCGGATCTTCCGGCCAACCCGACTGGTCGAACTCACTGGTCAATATGCACGAGTCTGTACTGCAACGGAGGCAGGAAATGTCATGACTGGCCAACGTCATGGACGCCACAGTGCGCTGGTCGCAGCGACGGCCGCGGCAACCATTGTGTTGTCCGGCTGCGCGGCAGCCGGCCCGGAAATGGAACCCCAGGGCATCGAGGCCGCCGTCAAGGAGACGATTCCCGGCTCCGAGCTGAACCGGCTCACCCTCACCGAGCAAGCGGCGGAACGGCTGGACCTGACCACGGAGCCGGTGGCCGCCGGAACCGGGAGCGGGCTGGAAATTCCCTACAGCTCGCTGATCTACGATGCTGCCGGCGACACCTGGGTCTACACCAACCCCGAACCCCTGGTCTTCGTCCGGGCTCCCGTCGAGGTGGACCGGATCGAGGGCGACGTCGTGCACCTCAGCGACGGCCCGGAGCCCGGCACCGACATAGTCACCCTCGGTGCCGCCGAACTCTTCGGCGCCGAGTTCGATACGGCCCACTGACATGCGCCGGATCGTCGCTTTCAGCCTCAAATTCCGGTCCGTGGTGGTGGCCATCGCCGTCGGAATCATGCTGTTCGGCGGCGTCAGCCTGAGTACCGCATCGGTGGACGTTTTCCCTGAGTTCGCACCGCCGAAAGTCGAAATCCAGACGATCTGCATCGGCCTGACCGCCTCCGAGGTGGAGGAGCTGGTCACCGTCCCGCTGGAAGAGGCCCTGAACGGCGTCGAGGGCCTGGACGACCTGCGCTCGAAATCCGTTTCCCAACTGTCCTCCATCGTGCTGATCTTCGAACCGGACACGGACCTGTTGACCGCCCGGCAACTGGTATCGGAGCGGATCGCCAACACCACCCCGACCCTGCCCACCTGGGCATCGCCGCCGGTCATGCTGCAGCCGTTGTCGTCGACCAGCCGCGTCATGAAGATTGGCCTGACCTCCGACGAGCGCTCGCTGATCGAGATGTCGATGATCAGCTACTGGAAGATCCGCGCCCACCTGCTCCGCGTGCCCGGCGTCGCGAACGTGGCCATCTGGGGCGAGCGACTGCAGATGCTGCAGGTGCAGGCCGAACCCGAGAAGATGCGCGCCGAGGGCGTGTCGCTGAACCAGGTGATGACGGTCACCGCCGAAGCCCTGGATGCAGGGCTGCTGCAATATTCCCCCGGCGCGGTGATCGGCACCGGCGGCTACATCGGGACACCCAACCAGCGCCTGGGCATCCAACACGTGCTGCCCATTACGACGCCGGAGGCCCTGGCCAAGGTGACCATCGACGAGCGCGACGGCGATCCGCTGCGCCTGGGCGACGTTGCGCGCGTGGTTGAGGACCACCAGCCACTCATCGGGGACGCCGTGATCAACCAGGGCGAGGGGCTCATGCTCATCGTGGAGAAACTTCCCTGGGGCAACACCCTGGAAGTCACCAAAGGGGTGGAAGCGGCGCTGAAGACGATGGAGCCGGGCCTGAGCGGCATCGAGATCGACACGGAAATCTTCCGGCCCGCCAGCTTCATCGAAGAATCGCTGAACAACCTGACCGTGGCGCTGCTGCTCGGAACCGTCCTGGTGATGATGGTCCTCGGCGCGTTCCTGTTCCAATGGCGCACCGCGCTGATCAGCATAATCGCGATTCCGCTATCGCTCGTGACCGCCGCTCTGGTGCTTTACCTCAGCGGCAGTTCGGTCAACACGATGGTCCTGGCGGGGCTGGTCATTGCCGTGGGCGTGGTCGTAGACGATGCCATCATCGACATCGAGAACATCATCCGGCGGCTGCGCCAGCACCGCGCCGAAGGCGGCAGCAGGTCCACCATGCGGGTGGTGCTGGACGCTTCCCTTGAGGTCCGTGGGCCGATCGTTTATGCCACGTTGATCATCATCGTGGCGGCCATCCCCATCTTCTTCCTCGAAGGACTCACCGGGGCGTTCTTTCGGCCGCTGGCCATCTCCTACACCCTGGCCGTGCTCGCCTCGATGCTGGTCGCCCTGACGGTCACCCCGGCGCTGGCCCTGATCCTCATGCGCAACGTGCCGTTGGAGTCACGCGAGCCTCCGCTGGTACGGGTCCTCAAACGCGGCTACCACGCCATCCTCAAGCGCTTCGTGCGGCGCCCGCGTCCGAGCTACGTGGTCTTCGGCGCCATCGCGGCAGCCGGGGCCGTTATGGCGCCATTCCTCGGGCAGTCGCTGCTGCCGGACTTCAAGGAGCGGGACTTCCTGATGCACTGGGTCACGCAGCCCGGCACCTCGGTAGGGGAGGAGTACCGCATCAGCCAGCGAGCCTGCGCGGAACTGCTGCAAATCGAGGGCGTGCGCAACTGCGGCGCCCACATCGGCCAGGCGTTTGCCGCCGACGAGGTGGTCGGGGTCAACTTCGGCGAGAACTGGATCAGCATCGACCCGGCGGTGGACTACGACAAGACCCTGGCCGCGGTCCAGGAGGTCGTGGAAGGCTACCCCGGCATATACCGCGACGTGCAGACCTATCTGAAGGAACGGATCCGCGAGGTGCTGACCGGATCGAGTAACGCGGTGGTGGTGCGGCTCTACGGCGATGACCTGGACATGCTGCGGGAGAAAGCCGAGGAAATCAACGAGATATTCCAGTCAACCGACGGCGCCATCGACGAGCACGTGTCATTGCAGGTGGACGTGCCGCAACTTGAAGTGACCGTCGACCTGGAGACGGCACAGCGGTACGGGCTGAAACCCGGCGACGTCCGGCGCGCCGCGGCAACGCTGGTGGCCGGAGAAGAGGTGGGCGACGTCTACCGGGGCGGGAAGGCCTACGACGTCCAGGTTTGGAGTCCGGAGGAGATCCGATCCGACGTGACCAGCATCAGAAACCTGCCCATCGACACCCCGAGCGGCGAGCGCATCCGGTTGGCGGACGTCGCCGACGTCAGCCTGCGGCCCACGCCGAACGTCATCGAACGTGACGACAACTCCCGCCGCATCGACATCGAGGCCAACGTCGAAGACGGGGCGCTGGCGTCAGTGGTCGCGGCGATGGAGGCCGGGCTGGCAGAGATCGAGCTGCCGCCCGGGTTCCATGCCGAAATCCTCGGCGAGTACGAAGAACGGCAGGAAGCCACGCAGCTGCTGCTGACCCTCGCGGTTGTGGCGCTCGCCGTCATCTATTTGCTGCTGCAGGTGTCCTTCGGCAGCTGGCGCCTGGCGACGATGATAATGCTGACCCTGCCGATCGCGCTGGTGGGCGGCGTGTTTGCGGCTTTCCTGGGCGGCGGCGTGCTCTCCCTCGGGTCCATCGTCGGGTTCCTGACCGTGATGGGCATAGCCGCGCGCAACAGCATCCTGCTGATCAACCATTGCCAGCACCTGGAGAAGTTCGAGGGCGAAACCTTCGGTCCGGCGCTGGTGCTGCGCGGCGCGGGCGAACGTCTCTCGCCGATCTTGATGACCACGCTCGCTACCGGATTGGCGCTCGTGCCCCTGGTGGTGATGGGCAGCATCCCGGGGCACGAGATCGAGCATCCGATGGCGTTGGTTATCCTCGGCGGGCTGGTCACTTCCACGCTGTTGAACCTCTTCGTGGTCCCTTCGCTGTACTTGCGGTTCGCCAAGCCCAAGGCCGAACGCAGGGAAGCCGAGGCTGTCGCCGTGGGATAGTCCCTCGGCTTCCCTGGCGAATCCCGACCCTTCTGCGCCGGTAGACTGAGAAGGAAAAGCATTCCATCCGCGTAGGAGACTCATGTCTGAGATCAATCGTGCGGCGGTGGCGCATTTGGCGCGGCTGGCCCACATTGAGATGACCGCCGAAGAACTGGACAAGATGGCCGGCGAACTCGACGTCATTGTCGATTCGATCAAGTCCGTCCAGGAAGTTGCCAGCCCCGATGTTCCGGCGACCTCGCACCCGATCCCGCTGAACAATGTGTTCCGCGAGGACGTGGTGGGCGAGACGCTGAGCCAGGAACTTGCCCTGGCGAACGCACCCGACCAGGCCGACGGCCGGTTCAAAGTTCCGGCGATCCTGGACGAGGAGTAAGACGCAGCCATGAGCGAACTGATTACCCATAGTGCGGCCAAAATGGCCGAGATGCTGGCCGCCTCGGAGGTGTCCTCGGTCGAGGTCACCCAGGCGCATTTGGACCGCATCGCCGAGGTCGACGGCGACCTCAACGCGTTCCTGCACGTGAACACCGACGAGGCGCTCGCGGTAGCGGCGGACGTGGACAAAGCCCGTGCCGCCGGCGAAGAGCTGCATGCGCTGGCGGGCGTACCGATTGCGATCAAGGACCTGATCGTCACCGTGGGCCAGCCCACCACCGCCGGCTCGAAGATCCTCGAGGGCTGGATGAGCCCGTACGACGCCACCGTGATCAAGAAAATCCGGGCGGCCCGCATGCCGATGCTGGGCAAGACCAACCTGGACGAATTCGCCATGGGTTCCTCCAGCGAGCACTCCGCCTACGGTCCCACCCGCAACCCGTGGGACCTGGACCGGATCCCCGGTGGCTCCGGCGGCGGCTCTGCGGCCGCCGTGTCCGCATTCGAGGCACCGCTGGCGCTGGGCACCGACACCGGCGGTTCCATCCGCCAGCCGGCCGCAGTGACCGGTTCGGTGGGCGTCAAGCCGACCTATGGCGGAGTGTCCCGCTACGGCGCGATTGCGATGGCGTCTTCGTTGGACCAGATCGGTCCGGTGACGCGCACGGTGCTGGACGCCGCGTTGCTGCATGAGGTTATCGGCGGACACGACCCGGCCGACTCCACCTCGCTGACCGACCCGGTGGGTGCGCTGGTCGAGGCCGCCCGGAACGGCGACGTGCGGGGCATGCGCATCGGCGTGATCAAGGAACTGCAGGGCGAAGGCTACGCGGCCGGCGTGCAGGCCCGCTTCGACGAGGCCCTGGAACTGCTGCGCGGGGCCGGTGCCGAGGTGCTGGAGGTCTCCTGCCCGAACTTCAAGTACGCGCTGGGCGCCTACTACCTGATCATGCCCTCGGAGGTTTCCTCCAACCTGGCCAAGTTCGACGGTGTCCGCTACGGACACCGCGTGCTGCCGGCCGAGGGCCCGATGACGATCGAACGCGTGATGGGTGCGACACGTGCCGCCGGCTTCGGCGACGAGGTCAAGCGCCGCATCATCCTGGGCACCTACGCCCTGTCCGCAGGCTACTACGACGCCTACTACGGTTCGGCGCAGAAGGTCCGCACGCTGGTCCAGCGCGACTTTGCCGCAGCGTTTGAGACCGTCGACGTGCTGGTCTCTCCCACGGCGCCGACGGCCGCGTTCAAGCTGGGCGAGAAGCTGGACGACCCGATGGCCATGTACCTCAACGACGTGGCCACCATTCCGGCGAACCTTGCCGGAGTACCTGGCATCTCGGTGCCGGGCGGCTTGGCCGACGGACTGCCGGTGGGTATCCAGTTCCTGGCCCCCGCCCGTGAAGATGCCCGTTTGTACCGCGCCGGCGCCGGTCTTGAAAACCTGCTGGAAGCCCAGTGGGGCGGCCCGCTGCTGGCCCAGGCTCCTGTCCTCGGAGGTGTGAAGTAAATGGCTGCAACACAAGAGTTGGTCTCCTTCGAAGAGGCGATGGCGAAGTACGACCCGGTCCTCGGGTTCGAGGTCCACGTCGAGCTGAACACGAAGACCAAAATGTTCTCCGCCGCTCCGAACGCGTTCGGCGATGTGCCGAATACGAACGTGTCGCCGGTGGACCTGGGCCTGCCCGGCGTCCTGCCGGTGGTCAACAAGTCGGCGGTGGAGTACTCGATCCTGATTGGGCTCGCGCTCAACTGCAAGATCGCCGAGTCCTGCTTCTTCGCCCGGAAGAATTACTTCTACCCGGACACCCCGAAGAACTTCCAGACCTCACAGTACGAAGACCCGATCTGTTACGACGGCTACCTGGACATCGAGCTGGAAGACGGCGAAGTGTTCCGTGTGGAGATTGAACGCGCGCACATGGAGGAGGACGCGGGCAAGCTCACCCACATGGGAGGCGCCACCGGCCGGATTCAGGGCGCCGAGTACTCGCTGGTGGACTACAACCGCGCCGGCGTCCCGCTCGTGGAGATCGTCACCAAGCCGATCGTCGGAGCCGGCTCCCGTGCTCCGGAACTGGCCCGTGCCTACGTGGCCGCCGTCCGCGAGATCGTCAAGAATCTGGGCGTCTCCGACGCGCGGATGGAACGCGGGAACGTCCGCTGCGACGCTAACGTGTCCCTGATGCCCAAGGGCTCGGAGCAGTTCGGCACCAGGTCCGAGACCAAGAACGTGAACTCGCTGCGTGCGGTGGAGCGTGCCGTCCGCTTCGAGATCCAGCGCCACGCCGGGGTCCTGGACGCCGGCCAGAAAGTGGTCCAGGAGACCCGCCACTGGCACGAGGACACCCGCTCCACGACCGCGGGCCGGCCCAAGTCCGACGCCGATGACTACCGCTACTTCCCGGAACCGGACCTGGTCCCCGTGGTCACCACCGAAGAGTGGATCGAAGAACTGCGTGCCCGGCTGCCTGAGCCGCCCGCCGAGCGGCACAAGCGGCTGAAGGCCGAATGGGGCTATTCCGACGCCGAATTCCGTGACGTGGTCAACGCCGGCGTGATGGAGTCGATCGAAGAAACCATTGCCGCCGGTGCCTCCGCTGCTGTGGCCCGCAAGTGGTGGATGGGCGAGATCTCTCGCCGCGCCAAGGAGGCCGAAATTGAGCCTTCGGAACTGGGCGTGACCCCGCTGACCGTGGTCGAGCTGGACCGCCTGGTGCAGGCCGGCAAGATCAACGACAAGCTGGCCCGCCAGGTGCTCGACGGCGTGCTCGCCGGTGAGGGCACACCGGAGGAGGTCGTGGAGAAGCGCGGCCTGGCAGTGGTGTCGGACGATTCGGCCCTGCTGGAAGCAATCGACGCCGCGCTGGCGGCCCAGCCTGATGTGGCCGAGAAGATCCGCGGCGGCAAGGTCCAGGCCGCTGGCGCCATCGTGGGCGGGGTCATGAAGGCCACCCGCGGGCAGGCCGACGCCGGTCGGGTCCGGGAGCTGATCTTTGAACGTCTCGGCGTTCAGGGTTAGCCGGTGGAGCGGACGATGAACGGCACTGCGTGGGGCGTCACCCGCGCCGATATCGGCCCGGTTCCGCGGCGCCCGGCCGGCCCGGGTACGCGCGCGTCCACCGGCGCCGACATCGGGCCGGTTCCGCTGGCCTAGCGGAGCAGGGTCCGACAGCCCGCATGCAGACGACGCCCCTGCCGTTACCGGTGGGGGCGTTGTCTGCATCAAAGCCGCAGGGCAGGACGGCGGGATGCTGTGCGCTGGAGCAGGTAGTCATCGGCTGAGCAGGGCGTGTCCGTTGGCCCGCCGGCGCCCGCAGATGATCTGATGGGAGTCCCGCCCCACACCAGACAGGCCGGCAGGCAAAACGCCTTCGCCGCCGGCGGGGCCATGCCCGCCGAATGAAGGAAGTACGGAAACAGATGGCTTCGATGCCCGCTGCCGAAATCGACATCACCAACGACCTGGTGCAGCGGTTGCTCTCGGACCAGTTCCCGGACCTCGCCCGGCTGTCCCTGGTGCGGGTGGCCAACGGGTGGGACAACGTGACGTTCAAGCTCGGGTCCGATATGGCCATCCGGCTGCCGCGGCGCGGCGCGGCAGCCGACCTGGTGCTGCACGAACAACGGTGGCTGCCGTCCCTGGCCCCTGAGCTGCCCGTCGCCGTGCCTGCCCCGACGCGCTGCGGCAGCCCGACGTCGTACTATCCGTGGTCCTGGTCGGTGGTGCCGTGGCTGGAGGGCCGGGCTGCCTGGCGCCTCCGGCCGGAGGAGCGGCGTTCGCTGGCCCCGGGGTTGGCGGCGTTCGTGGCCGCGCTGCACCTGCCGGCCCCGTCCGGGGCCCCGGTGAACCCGGTGCGCGGAGTGCCCCTGGCCTCCCGCAACGCGGCCGTGGAGCAGCGCCTGGCCTCCGGGGCCATTCCGGCGGCAGAACGTGTCACGGCGCTGTGGCGCCAGCTGTCCGCCGTGCCCGGGTGGGAAGGACCGGCGCTGTGGCTGCACGGCGACCTCCACCCGGGAAACCTGGTGGTGGACGGCAACCGGTTGGCGGCCGTCATCGACTTTGGGGACATCACGGCGGGGGATCCGGCCACCGACCTGGCTGCCGCCTGGCTGGTGTTCGATTCCCCGGGGCGCCGGGAGTTTATCGCGGCCGTCGAAGCGCGCACCAACGTTTCCCCGGAGACCTGGCAGCGCGGCCGCGGTTGGGCGTTAAACATCGCGACCGTGCTGCTGACCTCCTCCGACGACAACCGGTTGTTGCGCGGCGTGGGGGAGCGGGTGCTGGCCGAAGTCCTGTCCGGGAGCTAGCACCCGCGCCGGAGCCGCAGTAGCATGACCGGATTGCTGCACAGGAATTGCGTCCACAAGGAGGAGTGGCGATGCCCGGTTCTACAGGCCTGCAACTGCATGCAACGGTTTTGGGGCACCGAATCCGTTGGCCTTGGCGGAGTTCTACGGTCGGCTGCTGGGTTGGGACATCCGCACCAACGAGCCCGACTGGGTGACACTGGCCAATCCGGACGGTGGGTCGGGGCTGTCCTTCCAGCTGGAGTCGGATTACCGCCGGCCGGTCTGGCCCGAAGAACCCGGCGAACAGCAAATGCTGATGCACCTGGACATCCTGGTCGACGACCTGGCCGCCGCCTGCCTTCACGCTGAAGCGGCCGGAGCCGAACTGGCCGGATTCCAGCCGCAGGACGACGTCCGGGTGTACTTCGATCCGGCGGGGCATCCGTTCTGCCTCTTCGAACACTAGACGCGCGGGCAGTCAAGCCGCCCCTGCTCCGGTTTGCGACCCTGCTCCACCTCATAAGCGGAGCAGGAGCCCAAACTGGAGCGCCGCCCCGGCCGGCGCTCCGGCTCGGAGCCACGCCTCAGGCCGGCTGTGCCGTGCCGTCGAACAGGCGGGAGCGGATCAGGAAGCGTTTGCCCTCCGGGGCCTCCACCGAGAACCCGCTGCCGCGCCCCTCCACCACGTCCACGGTCAGATGCGTGTGTTTCCAGTACGCGAACTGCTCCCGCGACATCCAGAAGTCCAGGCTCCCGCGGTCGGGAAGGTCGAACGTGCCCAGCAGCACGTCCGCATCGCCGGTGAGGAATTCACCGGCCGGATAGCACATGGGGGAAGATCCGTCGCAGCAGCCGCCGGATTGATGGAACATCAGCGGCCCGTGGGTTTCCATGGGTCCGGCCGGCCTGGTGCTCCCGAGGGCTCAGGCGGCCACCAGGCGCAAGGGCAGCGAGGAGTAGCCCTTCAGCGTGTTGTGCAGGTACGGGACCGGCGCGCCGGTGGGCTCAATCCGTTCCACGTTCCGTGCCAGCCAGGTCAGGACAACATGCATTTCCAGCCGGGTGATCGGCTGGCCGACGCAGCGGTGGATGCCGTTGCCGAAGGCGATCATGCTGGCTGCGTCGCGTTCAATCCGGAAGACGTCCGCATCGGGCCCGAACTGGGCTTCGTCCCGATTGGCAGACCCGAGGAACAGGGCGAGCTTGCTGCCAGCCGCCAGGCTGACGCCGGAAATCTCGGTGTCTGCCGACGTGGTCCGGTAGAACGACTGGAACGGGCTCTCGAAACGCAGCACCTCGTTGATGGCCAGCGAAACCATCTGCGGATTCTTCCGCAGGATGCGCCACTGTTCCGGATGTTCGGCGAAGAGCTTGAGGGCGTTCCCAATGCCGATCACCGTGGTGTCCAGGCCGGCCGACAGCAGCGCGCGCACCACCAGCGGCGCCATGTCCTCCGGCAGTTCGCCACGGTCGACGTACTGCCACAGCTGTTCACCCATCCCGCCGGGACTGAGGTTCTCCCGCCGCGTCCGGTCCATCACCCACTCCGGCGTCCCGGCACCTTGTTCAAAGTAGAAGCGGTGGCGTTCGTTTTCGGGGCCGAAGTGGCTGAAGTTCATAGCCCCATGCGTCAGCAGGTTCTCCTCGCGCCCGTCACGGGGAATGCCGACGGCGTCGCCAAACGCCCGGAGGGGGAACACTTCGGCCAGATCCTTGACGCCGTCGATCGAACCGCGCTCGAGCAGTTCGGGCAGCAACTGGTCGGCGAAGCCCTCGAATCCTGCCCGCAGGGCGCGGGTCCCCTTGGGCGAGATGACCCCGGCCATGGCGTCCCGCATCACGGTGTGCCGCGGCGGGTCCGACTCGAGGATGCCCTGCGGCCTCCAGTTTGGTTCCTTCAGCAGGTCTTTCGGACCCACTCCCGCTCCCGAAATGAACGTTTCATGGTCCGCCAGGATGTCCCGGCACTCGCCGTACCGGGCGAAGGCCGGCACCTGGTACTTCTCCAGCCAAACCGCCGGCCCGGCTGCCCGCATGCGGTCGAACAGCCCGTACGGCTCGGCCAGAACCGCATCCGAATACGGGTCATCGGCGATTACCGGGATGCTGTGATGGGTCATGGTTGCCACGCGTTTGCCTCGCTTGCGTTGTAGGGAAGAAGTGCTTGCGAGCAAAGCTACCGTGCCCGGGACCCGACGGATACTGTGACGCGCTCCACTTCGCCAGAACAGTTACGTAGAGTTGGCCTAGTGATCCGGGCCACAGCCCGGGCGGCCGGGCGCGCCGGCCGCTTTAGCGAAAGGACACCGCGTGAAGGCGCTCTACAAGTCCGGCCCACAGGCCGGCTTCGAGCTGGTCGACCGGCCGGAACCGGAACCCGGCACCGGCGAGGTCAAGATCAAGGTCAACACCACGGGCATTTGCGGCACCGACCTGCACATCCAGGCCTGGGACGACTGGGCCGCGGGTGCGGTCCGGGCGCCGCTGATCCCCGGCCACGAGTTCTATGGCGAGGTCGTGGCCGCCGGCAGCGCCGTGCAGGACGTGCAGATCGGCGACCGGGTTTCGGGGGAGGGCCACATCGTCTGCGGGATCTGCCGGAACTGCCGCGCCGGCCGGCGGCAGATGTGCATCCGCACGGTCAGCGTCGGCGTGCAGCGGGACGGTGCCTTCGCCGAGTTCGTGGTGATCCCCGAAACCAACGTGTGGGTGCACACCGACCCGGCCGTCACGCCCGAACTGGGCGCGGTCTTCGATCCGTTCGGCAACGCCGTGCACACGGCACTGAGCTTTCCGCTGGTCGGCGAAGACGTCCTGATCACCGGCGCCGGGCCCATCGGGCTGATGGCCATAGCGGTGGTCCGCCACGCCGGCGCCCGCAAGATCGCCGTCACCGACGTGTCGGCCGAGCGGCTGGAGCTGGCCAAACAGATGGGCGCCGACATGGTGGTGGACGTCAGCCACGCCCGGGTGGCGGACGCACAACGGCAGCTCGAACTGGTCGAAGGCTTTGACATCGGGCTGGAGATGTCCGGCCGCGGCTCGGCCCTGCGCGCCATGATCGACAACATGACCCACGGCGGCCGGATCGCGCTGCTGGGGCTGCCGGCCGAAGACATCACCATCGACTGGGCCAAGGTGGTCACCCACATGCTCACGCTCAAGGGCATTTACGGGCGCGAGATGTTCGAAACGTGGTACGCGATGAGCGCCATGCTCTCCTCCAGCCCGGCCCTGCACGCGGCGATTTCCTCCGTGATCACCGATGTGCTGCCGGCCGCCGAATGGGAGCGCGGGTTCGAGACGGCCCGGCGGGGGACAAGCGGCAAAGTGGTCCTGGACTGGACCCGGATTTAGGGGAGGGAAGCATGTACGGAACGCTCAAGGACCAGCTGGCCTCGGAGCTGGAGGAGATCCGCGCCGCCGGACTGTTCAAGGCCGAACGGCGCATCACCACCCCGCAGTCCAGCCACATCTCCGCCGGTCCGGATGGATCAACCCGCGAGGTGCTGAACTTCTGCGCCAACAACTACCTGGGGTTGGCCGACCATCCGGACATCATCGCCACCGCGAAGGCCGCCCTGGACGAACGCGGATTCGGCATGGCCAGCGTGCGCTTCATCTGCGGCACGCAGGATCTTCACCTGCAGTTGGAGCGGGAAGTGTCGCGCTTCCTGGGCACCGAGGACACCATCCTGTTCTCGTCCTGTTTCGACGCCAACGGCGGGGTCTTCGAATCGTTGTTCGGGCCGGAGGACGCCATCATCTCGGACGCGCTGAACCATGCCTCGATCATCGACGGCATCCGGCTGTCCAAGGCCGGGCGGTTCCGCTACGCCAATCGGGACATGGCCGAACTCCAGGAGCGGCTGCAGCAGGCTGCGGCCATGAACGACGGCGCCGGCGCCCGGCGGACCGTGATCGTTACCGACGGCGTGTTCTCCATGGACGGTTACCTGGCCCCGTTGGAACGGATCTGCGAACTGGCCGAGGAATACGGCGCGCTGGTGATGGTCGACGACTCGCACGCCGTCGGCTTCATGGGTGCCAACGGTGCCGGCACCCCGGAGCATGCCGGGGTGGCTGACAGGGTGGACATCTACACCGGCACCTTCGGCAAGGCGCTGGGCGGTGCCTCCGGCGGTTACGTGTCCGGCCGCCGCGAGATCGTTGCCGCGCTGCGGCAAAAGGCCCGGCCCTATCTGTTCTCGAACTCGGTCGCGCCGGCCATCGTGGCCGCCACCTTGAAGGCGCTGGAGCTGGTGGGCGGTTCGGCCGACCTTCGGTCCCGGCTGCAGGACAACACCGCGTTGTTCCGCCGGCGGATGGCCGAGGAAGGGTTCGACCTGCTGGAAGGCGGGCATCCGATCGTCCCGGTGATGTTCCACGACGCGGTCCTCGCCGGGCGGGTGGCGGAGGCCATGCTCGCCCACGGCGTGTACGTCACGGCCTTCAGCTATCCGGTGGTGCCCAAGGGCGCAGCGCGGATCCGCGTGCAGCTCTCGGCCGCCCACAGCGCCGACGACGTCGAGGCCTGCGTCGCGGCGTTCGTCGCCTCCCGGCATGAGGTCCAGCAGGCCTGACACTGCGCGCGGCTCGGTGCGGCCCGCAGCGGACGCTGCAGGCCACTGGACCGGCTGCCCGGGGGCCGCGTCCAGGGGCGCGGACCACTGGCTGACCGCCCGGCCGCGGGCCCGGCTACTCGGCCCGGCCCGCGGTTTCCGCTTCGAAGGCGCGGTAGAAGCGCAGGCCGAGTTCGCGGGCGCCGGCGGCACTGTAGTGGATCTGTTCGGCGTCCTGGCTGGCGCCGGACGGGCCCTCGACGAACGCAGTCTGCAACCGCTGCGTCGCCACGGAGCGGTGGGCGGCCTCGATGCCGCGTCGCCGCGGGTCGTCGGGCAGCCATTCGGGCACCATGCCGCCGATCAGGAACGGCACCGGCCCCAGCGAGTCGCGGACGAGATCGATAATCTGCAGCAACTTGCGGCGGTACCAGGCCTCCGAGGCACCCAGCACCGCGTCGGACTCGCCCTGGTGCCACAGGACCGCCACCAGACGGTTGCGCGGATTCAGTGAGAGCGCCTGCCGGGCGGCATCCAGCGCGCGGCGGCACAGGTTCGTTCGGGCGGCTTTGTTGTCCGGATCCCAGGAGTAGTCGGCGTTGCCGGTGATCGAGGTGCCGCCCAGGGCGGCGGGCACCAACAGCACCTTGCGGCCGGCCGGTTGCGCCAGCCACAGCTGCCGCGCGAATTCGAGACCCGGGCCCACCGCGGGCCGTCCGGCGACCCACACGCTGGAGACATGGCAGAGCGGTTCGCTGGCCGTGATGACGTGGCCGGCGGACGGGCCGGACCCCGCCAGTTGGTCGATGCCGTCCAGCTCCACATCGATGGCGGGGTCGAAGGGGAGGCCGCAGCCCTGCATGTTCGACTGGCCCAGCAACAGGACGATGTCATGCCCGGCCCGCCGGGGATCGACGCGCCCGTTGGGAGCGGTTTGCGCGGCGGCTGCCGGGGCGAGGATCCGGAGCAGCGCCCGGTGGGTGGCCGACGTCGGGTCCGCCACCAACCGCGCAATCTGTTCGTCGTCCGCCGGGGAATCCGGCCGGGCCGCGGCAGCTCCCGCCGTGCCCAGGGCGCCTGCACCGATGCCGACCGCCAGCACGGGAACCGTCCGCTGCAGCAGCTTACGCCGGCTCGGCGTTCCCTCGGGTGTGTTGGCGACCATGCGGCAGGTCCTTCTGGTGCCGGCCCCCAAAGTTGCTGCGCCGCGTCCGGTCCGGCCTGCCGGACGCGACGGCTGTCGGGCACCAGTCTATGCCGAACTCATCAGCTCAGTGCCGTGCCTGCTGCCTTTTCGACGGCGTCCACCAGCACGCCGCTGTCCACCAACAGGCGGACCGCCTCGATCTCCGGCGAGAGATAACGGTCGGTGTCCGGGCCGGCGACCGTTTTGCGGATCTCCCGGCGCACCGCGGTGACGGCGGGGGCGCTGCGGGAGGTCTCCACGCCGCCGTCGCGCATGTCCAGGGCGCGGGCACTCGTGAGCAGCTCGATGGCCAGCACCCGGGTCAGCCCGTCCAGGGCGCGGCGCAGCTTCAGCCCCGCGGACCACCCCATGGAGACATGGTCTTCCTGCATGGCCGAGGACGGGATGGAATCCACCGACGCCGGGTTGGCCAGCCGCTTGAGCTCGCTGACAATGCCCGCCTGGGTGTACTGGGCGATCATGTGCCCGGAGTCCACCCCCGGATCATCGGCCAGGAAAGCGTTCAGGCCATGGCTGCGGGCGGTGTCCAGGAACCGGTCGGTGCGGCGTTCGCTCATCGATGCAAGGTCCGCCACCGCGATGGCCAGGAAATCCAGCGCGTAGCCCACCGGTGCGCCGTGGAAGTTGCCGTTGGACTCCACCCGGCCGTCGGGGGTGACCACGGGATTGTCGACGGCGGAAGCCAGTTCGTAGCCGGCCACCGATTCCACGTGGGCAAGCGTGGCGCGCGCCGCTCCGTGCACCTGGGGTGCGCAGCGCAGGGAGTACGCATCCTGGACCCGGGTGAACCGGTGCTGGGCATCGGCTCCTGCGGACTTTTGCTCTTCGATCAGGACGGAACCGGACAGGATGGTGCGCATGTTGGCCGCGGCAGCGATCTGGCCGGGGTGCGGCCGGAGCGCGTGCAGGTCTTCGGCCAGCACCGAGTCGGTGCCGAGCAGGCCTTCGATGCTCATGGCGGCGGCGAGGTCGGCCGTTTTCAGCAGCCGGTGCAGGTCGGCCGACGCCATGATCAACATGCCCAGCATGCCGTCGGTGCCGTTGATCAGCGCCAGGCCTTCCTTCTCCCGCAGCTCCACCGGCTCGAGGCCCGCGGCCGCCAGGGCCTCTGCGGCCGCCACCAGTTCACCGTCCCTGGTGCGGACCTGGCCTTCACCCATCAGGGCGAGCGCGCAGTGGGCCAGCGGCGCGAGGTCCCCGGAGCAGCCCAGGGAACCGTATTCGCCGACCACCGGGGTGATGCCGGCGTTGAGGATGCCCGCGTAGGCCTGCGCCACCAGCGGGCGGACGCCGGTGCGGCCCGTGGCCATCGTGGCGAGCCGGTTAAGCATCAGCCCGCGCACCACCTCCCGGTCCACCTCGGCCCCTGACGAGGCAGCGTGGCTGCGGATCAGGCTGCGCTGCAGCTGGGTGCGCAGCTGAACCGGGATCTGCTTGGTGGCCAGGGCACCGAAGCCGGTGCTCACCCCGTAGTGCGGCACGTCGTCGTCCACCAAGGCCTCGATCACCTTGCGTGATTCGGCCATGGCCTGCAGCGACTCTTCGCTGAGTTCGACGGCGGCGCCGTGGCGGCCGACGGCGACAACCTCGGCGGGGGAGAGCGGTCCGACAGAGACGGAGACGGGGGCGGTCTGAAGCTGGGACATGGTGCCTTTCGAAAGTAGTGGAGTGCGGGGCGGGGGCGGGGATCAGTCCGCGATCAGTGCATCATAGTCGGGCTCGTTCTCCAGCACGCCATACTTGGTGGCCGCCGACCCCAGCTTCTGCAGGCCCTCCATGTTGACCTCCGGATACCAGCGGGACATCACTACCGTCTCGGCCAACTCGGGCGTGACCTTGGCATAATCCTGGATGATGGTGCGCACCTCGTCGTCGTTCTCGGAGGCGAACTTGAACGACTTCTCCAGCGCCCGGCGGAAGCGCTCCACGAGCTCGGGGTCCTCCTGCAGGGTTTGCTCGGAGGCGAAGTAGAAGGCCGAATCGAAGTCGTCGGTGAGGTCGGTCATCGGGCTGGCCACGATCTTTCCGCCGGCGTCCAGGATCTGGGTCCGGAACGGCTCCGTGGTCCAGGCGGCGTCGACGTCGCCGCGCTCCAGCGCCGCGGGCATGTTGGGGTACGGCATTTCGACGAAGTCGACGGCGTCCGGGTCGCCGCCGGCCTGCTCCACGGAGTTCCGGATGGTGACGTCGGCGAAGTTGTTCAGCGCGTTCACGGCCACCGTCTTGCCCACCAGGTCGGCGGCGCTCTCGATGCCGCTGTCCGGCATGGCCGCCACCTCGGTGACGTCTTCGCCGGGGACATTGGTGGAGCTCGAGCCGTTGGAGACCACCGTGATCGGCAGCCCCTTGTCCCGGGCGATCAGCAGCGAGACGACGTTGGAGTAGCCGAACTGGTATTCGCCGGTCATGACCGCCGGCACGATGGCCGCGCCGCCTTGTGCCAGCTGGACAGACAACTGGATGCCTTCGTCCTCGAAGTACCCCTCCTGCATGCCCAGATAGACCGGGGCAACGTCCGTGATCGGAATCAGGCCAAGATTCACCTGGTCCAGGCCGGCGTCCGCCGGCGCTCCCGCGGTTTCCGTTCCGCCGCCGGTTGACGACGGGCTGCCGGAGCCGCAGCCCGTCAGCATGAGCGTGCCGGCCAGCGCCGCCGCCGAGGCGGTCGCAAGCAGGGAGCGGCGGGGCGTGGGGGCCACGAACAACTGTGGGCGCATCAGGATCTCCTTGTTCTGCCGGTACGCGGCATACCTGTTTCGAGCAATAAAACGACCGGGCTGATACCCGAAGCTACCCATCCAGCGATGCCCCGGTCAAGGGTTTTCGGCTAAATTCTTGCCGCTCAATGAAATTGATGTTTTACTGGCTGCAATATTGCACAGTCAACGGAGGGCAGGCATGGCGACGACCGCGGATCCCACGACCCGGGCGGCGGACCGCACCCTGGCGCTGCTGCGCATCGTCTGCGAGAACGACGGCGTCAAGCTCGCCGATGCGGCCAAGGCGGTGGGCCTGTCGGCGTCGACCGCGCTGCGCCTGCTGCGCACGCTGGAAGCCAACGGGTTCGCAGCCAAACGGGACAACGCGCTCTACCGGCCCGGCTTCCGGATGGTGCAGCTGGGCGTGCAGGCCCTCAGCCACGAGTCGCTGGTCGATGCGGGCCGGGACGTCCTGCGCACGCTGGTGGACCAGACGGGGGAATCGGCGTACCTCAGCGTGACCGCCGGCAACGACCACGGGCTGTACATATCCATCGAAGAGGGCACCCACACCGTGCGCCACGTGAACTGGGTGGGCCGGACCTTCCCGATCGAGGGCAGCGCGGCCGGGGCGGCGCTCAGCGGACGGGTGGACCGGGGCGGGTTCACCGTGCAGGCGGACAGCGTGGAGCCCGACGTTACCGCGGTCGCGGCTCCGGTCATCGCCGGAGACAAAGTCATCGCCGCGCTGAGCATCGTCGCGCCCAGTTACCGCACCACCGCCGAAGCGGCCGAGAAATTCGGACTGCTGCTGGCCGAACAGGCGGGCACGCTCTTCACCGCGCCGGAATTGGCGGCGGCACCTAGGACCGAAGAACAAGATCAGGCACGTACTTCCACGCCGGAAAGGGCATAACAATGACGTTCACCCAGCACGATCCTTCCCGCAGCATCCGGGCCCCCAGGGGCACCGCGCTGACCGCCAAGAGCTGGCAGAGCGAGGCCCCGCTTCGGATGCTGATGAACAACCTGGATCCGGAAGTGGCGGAGCGTCCCGAGGACCTGGTGGTCTACGGCGGCACCGGCCGCGCGGCACGCTCCTGGGAAGCCTACGACGCGATCGTCAAGACGCTGGCGGAACTCGAGGACGACGAGACGCTGCTGGTCCAGTCCGGCAAGCCCGTGGGCGTGCTGCGGACCAATCCCTGGGCGCCGCGCGTGCTCATCGCCAACTCGAACCTGGTGGGCGACTGGGCCAACTGGCCGGAATTCCGCCGCCTCGAGGCCGAAGGGCTGATGATGTACGGCCAGATGACGGCCGGGTCCTGGATCTACATCGGCACCCAGGGAATTCTGCAGGGCACCTTCGAGACCTTCGCCGCCGTCGGGGCCAAGCTGCACGAGGCCGGCAGGACCGCCGCGCCCTCCCTGGCCGGAACGGTGACGCTGACCGGTGGCTGCGGCGGCATGGGCGGAGCCCAGCCACTGGCGGTCACGCTCAACGACGGCGCCTGCCTGATCGTTGACGTGGATGAGGCCAGGCTGCGCCGCCGCGTGGGCAAGCGCTACCTGGACGAGGTGGAGACCGACCTGGACACCGCCGTCGCGAAGGTCATGAAGGCCAAGGAAGAAGGCCGCGGCTGGTCGGTGGGCTACGTGGGCAATGCCGCGGAGGTGTTCCCGGAGATCCTGCGCCGGCATCGGGCCGGCGAGATCACCGTGGACGTGGTCACCGACCAGACCTCCGCGCACGATCCGCTGTCTTACCTGCCGGAGGGCATTTCCGTGGCGGACTGGCAGCGCGAGGCCCAGGCCGATCCGGACGGCTTCACCAAGAAGGCGCAGGCGTCGATGGCCCGGCACGTGCAGGCCATGGTGGAGTTCCAGGACGCCGGCGCCGAGGTGTTCGACTACGGCAACTCGATCCGCGACGAGGCACGCAAGGGCGGCTACGAGCGCGCGTTCGAGTTCCCGGGCTTCGTCCCGGCCTACATCCGGCCGCTGTTCTGCGAGGGACTGGGCCCGTTCCGCTGGGTGGCGCTCTCCGGCGACCCGCAGGACATCGCCGTGACCGACGCCGCGCTGAAGGAACTCTTTCCGGAGAACGAGCACCTGCACCGGTGGCTGGACGCCGCCGCCGAGCGGGTGGAGTTCGAGGGGCTGCCGGCGCGGATATGCTGGCTCGGCTACGGCGAGCGGCACCAGGCCGGGCTGCTCTTCAACCGGCTGGTGGCCGAGGGCAAGGTCTCGGCGCCGATCGTGATCGGCCGCGACCACCTGGACTCCGGCTCCGTCGCCTCGCCGTACCGGGAGACCGAGGCGATGGCGGACGGCTCGGACGCCATCGCGGACTGGCCGCTGCTGAACGCCCTGACCGCCGCGAGCTCGGGGGCAACCTGGGTGTCCATCCACCACGGCGGCGGGGTCGGCATCGGCCGTTCCATCCACGCCGGCCAGGTATCCGTGGCGGACGGCACCGAGCTGGCCGCGCAGAAGCTGGAGCGGCTGCTGGCCAACGACCCCGGCATGGGAGTGATCCGGCACGTGGACGCCGGCTACGACCGCGCCGTCGAAGTCGCGGCCGAACGGGGCGTCCACATCCCGATGAGCAAATAGGCGGCCGGCAGATGCAGACTGTCACCTCGCTGCTGGAATCCATTGCCGACGTCGGCCGCGACGCTCAGCGCGGCGGATACTCGCGGCCGGTCTACTCCACCGCGGAACTGGGCCTGCGCGACTGGTTCGTCGACCAGGCCCAACGCCGCGGCCTGGGCGTGGAGACGGACCGCAACGGCATCATCTGGGCGTGGTGGGGCGAGCCGCAGCGCGGCGCGCTGGTCACCGGCAGCCATCTGGATTCGGTTCCCGGCGGCGGCGCCTTCGACGGGCCGCTGGGCGTCGCGTCCGCGCTCGCCGCCGTCGACGTCCTCAAGGAGCGAGGCATCCAGCCGAACAGGCCGCTGGCCCTCACCGTCTTCCCGGAAGAAGAAGGCTCGCGGTTCGGTGTGGCGTGCCTGGGCTCGCGGCTGCTGGCCGGCGCGATCGATCCCGACAAGGCCCGGAACCTTCGCGACGAGAGCGGCAACACCTTCGCCGACGTAGCCCGGGCCAACGGGCTGGATCCTGCGCACATCGGGCGCGACGACGAGGCGCTGGCGCGGATCGGCGACTTCGTCGAGCTGCATGTGGAGCAGGGCCGCGGCCTGGGCGAGGACGGACCGGCCATCGCCGTCGGCAGTTCCATCCTGGGCCACGGGCGGTGGCGCATCAGTGTTTCCGGCCAGGGCAACCACGCCGGCACCACCCTGATGGCCGACCGCGCCGACCCGATGGTTGCCGCCGCTCAGATCATCCTGGCCGTGCAGCAGGCCGCCGCCAGGCAGCCCGACGCCCGGGCCACCGTCGGGCGGATCCAGCCGGTGCCCGGCGGGACCAACGTGATCGCCTCGCGCGTGGATCTGTGGCTGGATGCCCGCCACCCGGACGACGCCGTCACCGCGCACTTGGTCGAAACGATTCACGGAAAGGCGCAGAAGATCGCCGCGTTCGAGGGCTGCTCCGCGTCGCTGACGGAAGAGTCCTACAGCGGAACCGTGCACTTCGACTCCGCGCTGCAGCGCCAACTGGAGAACGCCCTGCCCGGCGCGCCGGTGCTGGCCACTGGCGCAGGGCACGACGCCGGAGTGCTGGCCTCGCGTGTGCCGTCCGGCATGCTGTTCGTGAAAAACCCGTCCGGCATTTCCCACTCCCCGGAAGAATACGTGGAGCCCTGGGACGCGGACGCCGGCGCGGAAGCCTTGGCGGATGTGCTCGAGGCCCTGCTGTGAGCAGTATTTGGTGCGAACGCGCCTGGCTGAGCCCGGACGGCGTGTCCGACGGAGTCCTGGTTGAATGCGACGACGGCGGAACCGTGACGCGGGTGGCTGCGGCGCCCCGGCCCGATCCGGCCGATGGCGCGCTGGTGCTCGACGGCGTGGTCTTTCCCGCCGCCGCCAACGCACACTCACACGCGTTCCACCGGGTGCTGCGGGGCCGCACGCACACCGGCCGGGGCGACTTCTGGACCTGGCGGGAGCAGATGTACCGCGCGGCCGGGATCCTGACGCCGGAGAACTACGAGCGCCTGGCCACGGCCGTGTTCGCGGAGATGGTGGCGGCCGGCTTCAGCAGCGTTGCGGAGTTCCACTACGTCCACCACCGCCCGGACGGAACCCCGTACGGAGCCACATCGCCGGACCGCGGGAGCCGCGACGGGCAGCAGGCCAGCGGCGACGACCCCGACAGCGCCGGGTATGGCGGGCACGCGATGGAGCTGGCGCTGTGCCGGGCCGCCGAGGCGGCCGGCATCCGGCTGACGCTGCTGGACACCTGCTACCTGTCCGGGGGCATCGGCACCCCGCTGGCCCCGGAGCAGCAGCGCTTCGGCGATCGCGACGTGCAGGCCTGGCTGGCCCGGCTGGACTCGCTGCGCCGCGTCGTTGCGGACCGGTTCGACCCGGCCCGCATCACGGTGGGCGCCGCCCTGCACTCGGTCCGCGGCGTGCCCGAGGCGGCGCTGCCGTTCATCGCCGAGCACCTGCCCGCCGGGCTGCCGCTGCACATCCACCTCTCCGAGCAGCCGGCCGAGAACGAGGCCTGCCTGGCCGCCTACGGCGTGACACCGGCCGGCCTGCTGGCCCGGCACGGGTTGCTGTCGCCGCGCCTGAGCGCCGTCCACGCCACCCACCTGACCGGCGAAGACATCGCGCTGCTCGGGAAGGCCGGTGCCACGGTGGTGATGTGCCCGACCACGGAGGCGGACCTGGCCGACGGAATCGGCCCGGCCCGGGAGCTGGCAGACGCCGGCGCCCGGATCGCCGTTGGCACCGACCAGCATGCCGTCATTGATCCGTGGCTGGAGATGCGGGCGCTGGAACACGGCGAGCGGCTGGCCAGCGGCCAGCGCGGCCGGTTTGCGCCGGCCGAGCTGCTGGGGTCGGCGTCCGCCGGAGCCGCCGCCGCGATGGGCACCCCGGTGGCCGGCATCGCCGTCGGAATGGCCTGCGATCTGGTGGCCGTGAACCCCGGCACTGTCCGCACGGTAGGCTCAGAGCCCGGGCAATTGCCGCTGAGCGCCAGCGCAGCGGACGTTTCCGCCGTCGTCGTTGCCGGTGACTTGCTGGCCGTCAACGGCCGCCACCGGCGCCTGGGTTGGCCGGCCGAGCTGCTGGCCGACGCCCTGAAGGAGTTTGAATGAGTACTGTCGTCACCAACATCGGCGAACTGCACACGCAGGACCCGGCCCGCGGCGCGGGCTCTGTGCTGCACGATGCCGCGGTGATCATCGAGGGGGAGCGCATCGCGTGGCTCGGCCCCGCGGCCCAGGCCCCCGATGCCGACGAGCAGTTCGACGCCGGCGGCCGGGCCGTGCTGCCGGGCTGGGTGGATTCGCACACGCACCTGGTCTTTGCCGGAGACCGCACCGCCGAGTTCGAAGCCCGGATGGCGGGCGAGTCCTACCAGGCAGGCGGTATCGCCGTCACCACCGGGGCAACCCGCGAAGCCAGCGACTACGATCTCACCCGCCTGCTGCTGGCCCGGGTGGCGGAGGCGGCTGCCGGCGGCACCACCTACCTGGAGACCAAGACCGGCTATGGCCTGGACGTGGAGCAGGAGGCCCGCAGTGCCCGCATCGCGTCCACGGTGGCGGATGAAGTCACGTATCTCGGGGCGCACCTGGTGCCGGACGGCATCGACGCCGACGACTACACCGATCTGGTCTGCGGGGACATGCTCGCAGCCGTCAGGCCGTACGTGCAGTGGGCTGACGTGTTCTGCGAACGCGGCGCCTTCACCGAGGCCCAGTCGCGCCGCGTGCTGGCTGCCTGCCGCGACGCCGGCCTGGGCCTGCGCGTGCACGGCAACCAGCTGGGTGAAGGTCCCGGGGTGCGGCTCGCCGTGGAATTCGGGGCGGCCAGCGTGGACCACGTGAACTACCTGTCCGACGACGACGTCGCCGCGCTCGCCGGCACCTGGGCGGGCTGGGACCGGGCCAGCGGCACGGGGGAGCGCGGCACGGTGGCCACCTGCCTGCCGGCCTGCGATTTGTCCACCCGGCAGCCACTGGCGCCCGGCCGGCAACTGCTCGACGCCGGCGTGGAAATCGCCCTGGCGTCCAACTGCAACCCTGGGACCTCGTTCACGAGCTCCATGAACTTCTGCGTCACCACCGCCGTCCTGCAGATGGGACTCAGCGTCCACGAGGCTGTCCGGGCCGCCACCTACGGCGGGGCGCTGGCGCTCGGGCGGCATGCCGGTGTGGACGCGGAAGGCCAGCGTGCCGTGGGCTCCCTCGCCGTCGGACATCGCGCCGACCTGCACCTGCTCAACGCCCCTTCGGCCACCCACCTCGCCTACCGCCCCGGCATGCCCCTGACGGCCGCGGTGTGGCGGGCTGGCGTGCGGTCGGCCGTGGGCGCCTAGGGGCGTGTGGCCCTCCCCGGGCTCCTGACGGCCGGGAGCGGCCTTCAGCCGATGTGTTCGTAGCGGTTGGGGTCCTTGACGTCGTGGCAGTGGGCCAGGACCTCGACGGCACGCTCGGCGTCGTGGTCCTTGAGCGCCTGGAGGATGCTGCGGTGGTCGTGGATGACCTTGGCCTGGTGGTCCGGTCCCTGCCGGTAGGTCAAGGTAATCCGGTGCTGGATGGGGTGGTTCCAGATGGAGGAGATCACGCCGCGCAGGTAGTCGTTGTCCGACGGTTCGATGAGGGCCAGATGGAAGGCCCGGCCCAGCCGGAAGAGTTCACCGCTGTCCTGAGGGTCGACGGTTTCCGTCTCGTCCACGAGGCTGCTGAGCCGCACCAGCTGCTGCGGCGTGTAGGAGCCGATGGCGTCCCGGACCGCGAGTGATTCCAGGGCGTAGCGCACCTTGAAGACGTTCTCGATCTCACGCTCGTCGAGCTGGTTGACGATATAACCCTTGCCCGGGACGAGGGTGGTCAGTCCTTCCAGCGTCAACTGGGTGAGTGCGTCGCGGACGGGCGTGCGGGAGACACCGTATTGTGCCGCCACGGACTCCTGGGCCAGGGCCGAACCCGGTTTGATGGATCCGCTGATGATGTCGGCGCTCAACTGCTCGTGGACGCGGACCGACAGCGGCCTCACGTCATTCGGTATCGCAGCCATGATGGCCTCCTTCTGTTTCCATAGTGCACTCTATAGTCCAGCCTGCGGCAGCACCCGGACGGCGAGGCAAGAAACCCCGAAACGGGGGACTTCCCACCCTCCGGACGAAAGTGCTTGACGTCACACTCCGACTCTGAATACAGTGTATACACACGTGATGGAGGAGAACCTAAAATGTATGTGCTGAACACTTGGTACGTGGCGGCGTGGTCGACGGAGGTCACGCGCAAGCCGGTGCGGCGGGTCATTTGCGAGCAGCCGATCGTCCTGTTCCGGACCCAGGACAACGAAGCCATTGCCCTTGCGGACCGCTGCGCGCACCGCGCCTTCCCGCTCTCCGAAGGCCGAACCATCGGTGATTCGGTGGAGTGCGGATACCACGGCTTCACCTACGGCCCGGACGGCATGTGCACCAAGGTGCCGGCCCAGTCGACAATCCCCGAGCGCGCAAAGGTGCGCAAATACCCGGTGGTGGAGCAGGACGGGTGGATCTGGGTTTGGACCGGCGATCCGGAACTGGCCGACCCGGCCGACGTCCCGGATACCCACTGGATGGTGGATCCCGAGTGGGCCACCGTCACCCATTCGTACCACTTTAAGTGCCGGGCCGGCCTGATCCACGACAACCTGCTGGACCTGACCCATGAGTCCTTCCTGCACAAGACCACCGTGGGGGATGACTACATCTACGAGCACGGCATCACGGTGGAAGTGGAGGGCAACGTGGTCAGCGTCGACCGCCTGATGCCCTCGGTGGAAGCGCCGCCGCTCTACGCCGAAACCATGGACGCCCGCGGACTGTTCGACCGCTTCCACTGCACGGAGTTCTTCGTGCCGAACCTGCATGTTTTGCACTCCGGCATCACCGGAGAGGGCAAGCCGCGCGAAGAGGGCTTCCTGATCAAGGTGCTGAACGGCATCACGCCGATCGATCAGCATAATTCCTGGTACTACTACGCCTTCAGTCGCAACTTCGCCGTCGACAATGAGCAGGCAACCGAGGACCTCCGCGTAGGTCTGGCGACGGTCCTGGACGAGGACGCATCGGCGCTGGAGGCCCAGGAAATCGGGATGCAGACCCGGCCCGAGGGCGAGTTCGATGTCCTGATCGCCCAGGACGGCGGGGTCGCGAAGGCGCGGCGCGTCCTGGCCGCACTGCTGAAAAAAGAGCAGCAGGCCAAGTCCGCCCCCGCTTCGGCCGCCCGCCGGGAGCCGGTTGCTCCCAGGACGGCCTAGGTGCCCGCATGTGGATGCTGATTAGAGCCAACGCGCTCGGTGCGGAGACCTCGGCCGAGTCGGGCGCCAAGATCCTTGCGGCGTGTCCGGATTCAGCCGAGCGCGGCGACCCGTGGCGCTGGACGGTGGCGCTGGATGAAACCGGCCCGGAGCCCGCCGTCGCACTCGAAGCCGACGAGAGTTACATTGCCTCCGAAAGCCAGCGCTACACCGGAAACCACACCGGCACGTTGCAGCGCGTGCCCGGCGAGCAGCTGATTGTGGCCGGACTGGCCGGCGAGGCGCTGGTCGCCGCGCAGGGTGGCCCATGGCAGCGTTGGCTGCGCGCCGGCGACATCTTCATTGTTGAAGGCGAGGACGGCGAGGAAATCCGGCTTTCGCTGGCCGGGGGAGAATGCGCCGTCCAGGTCATCACTCTCGCCCCGCGGAAGGCCAAGGTGCTGCGGTGGGTCCCCTGACCGCTGTTCGCTGACCGTCTGCACCGCGCAATACCCACCGCAGTTGCGACCCACCGGGCAATTGTGCGATCTGGCTGGCACCAGTGGTGGCCGTCGCGCTGCGGCGTCCACCTGGTTTTTCCGCCGCTGCCTGCTGCACCCTGCACCTGAAATTGAAGCACCGAGGCATTGATCGTCTCCTGATCAGTGCGGATATCCATACCGGACAACGCCGTCCGGACCATGAAAGGAAAGTCCATGCGTCATTCACGTCAACGTGCCATCCGTGCCAATCTCCTCACCGGAACGGTGCTGCTGGCCGCGCTGTCCCTGGCCGCCTGCACGAACGCCTCGGGTGCGGCTACCGACTCCGGAACCACAGGCGCTCCGGCCGCTTCCGGCGCTGCGGCGGGATCCGTGGAGATCAATGAAGCAGCCCGGGACCTGCTGCCGGAGGAAATCCTGTCCGCCGGGAAGCTGAAGGTCGCCTCCGACCCGACCTACGCACCGTTCGAGTACTACGACACCGACAACCAGACGATGATCGGCTTCGACGTTGACTTCTCCGATGCCGTCGGCGCGGCGTTGGGACTGGAGGTGGAGCACGTGCCGGCAACGTTCGACACGATTTTGGCGGGCTTGGCCTCCGGGAAGTACGACATGGCGATGTCGGCCTTCTCGGTCACGCCCGAACGCGAGAAGATCGTCGATTTCGTGCCGTACCTCAACACCGGCACGGGCATCGCCGTCGCCCCCGGAAATCCACTGGGCATCTCCATGGACCCCATGACGATGTGCGGAAAGAAGATTGCCGGCCAGAAGGGGTCCATCCAATCGATGGAGTACCTGCCGGAGTTCTCCAAGGAATGCACGGCCGCCGGCAAGGAAGCGATCAAGATCCAGAACTTTCCCGGGCAGACCGACGCCAACCTCGCGCTGACGTCCGGCCGGGTTGACGGGGTCATCGCCGACAGCATGCCGCTGGCCTTCCAGGGGAAGGAAGCCAAGGGCCAGTTCGAACTGGCCGAGGGCGAGGATCACGATCCGGCACCCTTCGGTATCGCCCTGGCCAAGGACACCGGGATGAAGGAAGCCGTAACGGCGGCGGTGAAGGGCATTATCGCCGATGGCTACTACGAGGAAATCGGCGAGAAGTGGGACTTCCCCAAGTCCGTGCTGATCCCGGCCGACGCGCTCGAGGCGAAGTAGCGAAAGAGGAGACCAGCTGATGACTGCCGTGACTGCCCGAAGCGAGCCGGTCGCCAAACCGGTCGATGACTACACCATCGTCAAGGCCAAGCACCCCGGCCGCTGGCTGGCCGCAGCCGTGATCTTCCTGATCGGCGGACTGCTGCTGCACTCCGTCTTCACCAATCCAAACTTCGGTTGGGACGTGGTGGGAATGTACCTGCGCGATATCTCCATCGGCCGCGGCATTCTCGTCACGCTGGGGCTCACGGCGGTCAGCATGGCCATCGGCATCGTGCTCGGCGTGGTCCTTGCCGTCATGCGGCTGTCGGTCAATCCGGTGGTGCGCGTCGCTGCCTTCGCCTACGTGCACTTCTTCCGCGGCACCCCCGTGCTGGTCCAGCTGCTGTTCTGGTTCAATCTGGCGGCGCTGTACCCCGTCATCACCTTGGGGATCCCGGGTGTCCACCTGGACGCGAATCAGTTCATTACGCCGATGACGGCCGCGATCCTCGGCCTCGGTCTGAACCAGGGTGCCTACATGTCCGAAATTGTCCGGGCCGGCATTCTCTCCGTCGACCATGGCCAGACCGAGGCCGCCGGGGCGCTGGGCATCACCAAGCTGCAGACGATGCGCCGGATCGTGCTGCCGCAGGCAATGCGCGTGATCATTCCGCCCACCGGCAACGAAACCATCGGAATGCTCAAGACCACCGCTCTGGTCAGCGTGATCTCGGTGCCGGAGCTGCTGTACTCGGCGCAGATCATCTACGCGCGAACTTTCGAGACCATCCCGCTGCTCATCGTTGCCAGCCTCTGGTACCTGCTGATCACCTCCATCCTCACGATCGGCCAGTACTACCTGGAGCGGCGCTTCGCCCGCGGCAACCAGCGGAACCTGCCGCCGACGCCGATGCAGCAGCTCAAGCGGTTCTTCGCAACGCATGACGCACTCTCCCTGAAAGGCGGCAAGAAATGACAGCAGTGAACGGTGCCGAGCCGATGGTCAAGGCGAACGCGGTCTGCAAGAACTACGGCTCCAACCTTGTCCTGAAGGGGATTGACCTGCATGTCCGGCAGGGCGAGGTGGTCTGCCTTATCGGCCCCTCCGGATCCGGAAAGAGCACGTTTCTGCGATGCATCAACCACTTGGAAGTCATCGACGGCGGAAGGATGTGGGTCAACGGGAAGATCGTGGGCTACGACCTCAAGGGCGGCAGGCTCTACGAGCAAAGCCATAACGATATCTGCCACAGCCGCTCCGACGTCGGCATGGTGTTCCAGCAGTTCAACCTGTTTCCGCACATGACCGTGATGCAGAACCTCATCGAGGCCCCGCGGCTGGTCCGGAAGGAGCGGAAAGCCACAGCTGTGGCGCGGGCCAAGACGCTGCTGGAAAAAGTCGGCTTGAGCGAAAAGGCGGACGCGTACCCGCGCCAGCTCTCCGGCGGGCAGCAGCAGCGGGTGGCGATTGCCCGCGCCCTGTGCATGGAACCGAAACTGATGCTATTCGATGAGCCCACGTCCGCACTGGATCCCGAACTGGTCGGCGAGGTCCTGAAGGTGATGAAGGATCTGGCGATGTCCGGCATGACCATGGTGGTGGTCACGCACGAAATGAATTTCGCCCGCGACGTCGCAGACCGCGTGGTCTTCATGGACGATGGCCACGTCGTGGAAGAGGGGCCGGCCCGTGACGTCATCACCAACCCTCAGAACGAACGCACCAAGGCCTTCCTGGCCTCCGTTCTCGCCGAACCGGCAGCAGCCTGATACCCACTGTGAGCGCAACCATGAATGAAGAATTTTTCGACGTCGAAGTCCGGTCGATCCACCAAGAGTCCAACTGCGTGGTCTCCCTGCAGCTGGCACATCCGCTGGGGGCGGAGCTGCCGGAGTGGGACGCAGGATCCCATGTGGACGTCCTCCTGCCCAATGGGATCCTGCGCCAATACTCGCTGTGCTCCGACCGCACGGACCGTTCCGCCTGGCGCCTGGGGATATTGCGGGAGCCCGAGGGGCGCGGTGGCTCGGCCTACGTCCACGACATGCTCAAGCCGGGCACCAAGATCCAGGTCCGGGGACCGCGCAACAACTTCATCCTGGCTCCTGCCGCCAGCTATCTCTTTATCGCCGGCGGCATCGGTATTACGCCGATCCTGCCCATGATCCGCGCTGCTGCCGAAGCCGGAGTTCCTTGGCGTCTGCTGTATCTGGGCCGAAGCCGCTCATCGATGGCGTTCCTTGAGGAGATCCAGGCGCTTGCGGGCGACGTCCATATCCACGCCGACGACGAAAGCGGCTTCTACCCGCTGGCCGAGCTGCTGGGGGATTTGCAGGCGGGAACACACGTCTACGCCTGCGGCCCCGGGCCGTTGCTCAATGTCATCCAGTCGATCGCCGATGGCTGGGACGCTCCCGGGCGCTTTCATTGTGAGCGGTTCACGGCCACCGGGGAGACCCCGGCGCCACCGGAAGGGGAGAATTCTGCCTTCATGGTCGAACTGGCCGACGGCACCGAGGTCCCGGTGGGCTCGAACGAGTCCATCCTGCAGGCGCTCGAAGCGGTCGGGATCAACCCGCTGAACTCGTGCCGGGAGGGAATCTGCGGAACCTGCGAAACCCCCGTATTGGGTGGCGAGATCGACCACCGCGACTCGCTGCTCTCCGACGATGAACGCGAGGCTTCAGACACCATGATGATCTGTGTCTCCCGCTGCAAGGGCCAGCGCCTGCTGCTGGACTTATAGCGGGAAAAGTTCCCGGCGCCGAAGCGACTTACGGGACGGGCCGCGGAAAGCGTGGATGCACTCCAAGCCTTGTATCTCCGCCCGCGGTTCTCTTGGCAAGATGGGGGCTATGGACAACCAGAAGGTCGCCACCGCGAGCACACCGCGCACGGTCAGGTACTACCGGGCCGAGGTGTTGATCGTCCTCGGACTGTCGCTGGGCCAATCGGCGGTCTACGCCGTGGTGAACCTGCTGGAAAAGATGACCCGCGCGCCGCTGGCCTCGCAGACGACCACGCTGAACCCGGTGCTGAACGAGCGGGAACTCTTCGATTTCGTGTACCAAATGCTCGGCATCGTCTTTGCGCTGGTGCCGGTTGTCCTGGTGCTGTTTTTGATGACCGCACCCGGCCGGTCGGCCTTCCGGACGATGGGGTTCACGTTTTCCCGGCCGCGGCTGGACTTCGGCCTGGGCTTCCTGCTGGCGCTGGTGATCGGTGTTGGAACGCTGGGCGTCTATGCTGCCGGCAGGGCACTGGGAATCACCACCGCCATTGTCCCGGCGGCCCTGGATGAATACTGGTGGACCGTTCCGGTGTTGATCCTGTCCGCGCTGCGGCATGCGGTCCTCGAAGAGGTAGTCATGGTGGGCTACCTCTTCAACCGCTTCGCAAAGTTCGGCTGGGGGATGTGGTCCGCGATCTTCGTCAGCGCCGCGCTGCGCGGCACCTACCACCTCTACCAGGGCATCGGGCCGGGCATCGGGAACTTCCTCATGGGCCTGATGTTCGGCTACGCCTACACCAAGGTGAAGCGGGTGATGCCGCTGGTGGTGGCGCACGCGCTGCTGGATATCGCCGGCTTCGTCGGCTACGCGCTGGTGGGGCCGGCCATCGGCATCGGCACGTAGCGGGCACAAGGGAGTTGCCGGACATCTATTGCTCCGCCTGGTGCGCGTGCTCCGGTTATTTCCGGGAGCCGCCGCCCAAACCGGAGCAAAGGCTCGCCCCGCAATCAGGAGTGGTGTGGGGGAGAATTGACCGCTACATGCCCGTCCACGAGTTGTTCCACCTATCCTGGGGCAGGCCCGCCATGGAAAGGGACCGGACGATGCCCGGTGAAGTATTGGTACTGGTGGGCTGGAGCGCGTCCCACATCCAGCGAACCATTCCCGCCCCGGTGGCCCGAATGCGGTCCTCCCGCCTTTTTTCCGCCACCACTACGTCGGCGGGGCTACGGCTCCGAAGGTACTCGTTTCGGGAGTATTTCCCTGCACCATCGAATTCGCCGGCAAGACGGAATTGTTCCCAATAGAAGTCGACGATGCCGACACTGACTCCGTGCGAATCGAAGACAGGGTACTGCAGCAACGGCTCTGGGAAGTGGTTCAGGTACATCAGAGCCCGGGAGTAGGATTCGCCTGGCGACTGCGAGGCAGGATTGGCGAAGGCGAGAACCCGTTCACCCGGTTTGACATACCTGGCTGCAGAGAATCGGCCAGATCAAGGATATGACTGGCCTTCAGGGCGGGAAGGCCGAGGTGGTGGTCCACGCGAAGCGCATGGTCCATTGCCGGAACCGCGTCAGCGAAGGAAGAGTGCGCCGCCAAATCGACAATGGTTTGTGCCCGGGAAGTCATCAGGTAGCCGTCGCGGTTAACAAGGGGTTCCAAGAGTTCCCTGCGATGCCACCGGATTCCGCCACGAGATCGACCATGCGTGCCGTTGTAAGCCAGCAAGTCCACGTCCAGAGAGCGGCCCATTACCGGAAGCCCCCACATCGCCGCCGCAGAGCGTTGGATAAGGACTCTTGTGGTGCGTCCGCTGCCGACAGCGGCCTCTATGTGCAGGCGCTGCTGCTCCCACCATGGCAACCGGGCGTATTCCCCGGTGGCCGCATACACGCCGCGCCGCACTCGGACCAATCGCCCTTCCGCAGCTTGTCGCGCGACGTCCCGGCGTCCTGAACCTGCCGTCTCCAGGTCCCTCACATAGATCAGTTTCGCGTCCATGCGGAACAGCCTCGGCGACCTGGCCCCGGTCGGGCACGCGGGGACGAGCTATGTGGAAAACCTTGGCCTGCAGGACGATCTGAAGGGCTTGACCACTCAAAAGCTCCGTTTCGGGCGTCTGCTCCTTCTATAAAGTGGAGCGGACGCCCGAAACGGAGCGATGCCGCGAGAACTCAGAGTTCGACGATCCCGTTGGCGGTTTCGAAGCGAACGGACAGGATGCCGGGCGTGCCGTTAGGGGCCGACCAAGCCACCTTGACGTCGTCGAGCAGGCCGTCGACCGGGGTGCCGAGCCAGTCCGCCACCCGCTCGGAGGAGCCGGCGATGGTCAGGCCGATCAGCTTGACCGTTGCGGGGCGGGCGTTGGACGGATGCAGCGGCTCCGTGCCGTCATCCCAGCGCAACATGTAGGGCACCTGCGGGTCGGCGATCAGGCCCTTGATCCCGATCTGCTGCCAGCTCAGTTCCTGTCCGTCCGGGAACTTGCGGTTGCCGGGAACCGCGTGGCGGCCCAGCCGTTCTTCGAACGGGGTCAGGTCCTCGACTGCCACGCACCAGCCCATCCAGCCGCCGCCGGCCTCGGAGCGCGCCCGCACGGCCTGGCCAAAGGGGGCTTTGTCGGAAGCGGGGTGGTCGAGAACCTCCACCACCTCCAGGTAGTGGTGGTCGGTGAGGGGGAAGATCATATTGCGGGTGCCGAAGCGTGGGTGAACCCCGCCCTTGACGGCGTCGATGCCCAGGGCTCTGGAGATCCGCTCGGAGGTGGCAGCCAGACCGTCGGGTTCAGCAGCATAAGAAACATGGTCGAAGCGCATGGCATTATCTTGGCACTTTGTGAACCCGCTCTCGACTTAGGGTGACCTAAGTCACTCAGCTTGCGGCTCGTGCGGGGCGCGGCGTTCCTGACGGGGATTCCGCCCGACCGGCATGCCTCCCAGGGGAAAGTGGCGGCGGGCAGGCGGACAGGCGGGCGGGCGGTGAGCGGCCAGTCATAAGGTGTCATATTGTTGCGGCCGCCGGCTTGTCTGCGGAGACTGGAGGCAGGTCATGAGTGCCAGCGCGAAACCCCGGTTTGCTGGCCGGCAACCCTCCAACCGCGGTGGGGTGCCCCGGGTGAAGACCAGGCAGCCGCCATAAGGCGGTGCGCAAGCGCGGGTCACACCCGGGACAGACATGCCGGCACGGCCGGATCCCGGATGGCCCCTTCCACTGAAGGAGTTGCACCATGTCCACTGCAGATTGGTCCTTTGAGACCCGTCAGATTCACGTAGGCCAGGAGCCGGATGCCGCAACGGGCGCCCGCGCCCTTCCGATCTACCAGACCACCTCGTTCGTCTTCCCCAGCACGCAGAGCGCCGCGGACCGTTTTGCCCTCTCCGAACTTGCGCCGATTTACACCAGGATCGGCAACCCCACCACCGAGGCTGTGGAGACCCGGATCGCCAACCTGGAGGGCGGCGTGGGCGCCCTGTTGCTTGCCTCGGGACAGGCAGCATCCACGTTCTCCATCCTGAACCTCGCCGAGGCCGGCGACCATATCGTGGCCAGCCCCAGCCTGTACGGCGGCACCTACAACCTGCTCCGCACCACGCTGCCCAAGTTCGGCATCGACGTCACATTCGTCGAGGATCCGGATAACCTGCAGCAGTGGCGCGATGCCGTGAAGCCGAACACCAAGGCGTTCTTCGGTGAGGTGGTCTCCAATCCGCGCCAGGACGTGCTGGATCTGGAGTCGGTCAGCGCCATCGCCCATGAGAACGGTGTGCCACTGATCGTCGACAACACGTTGGCAACCCCGTACCTGATCCGACCGATCGAGTGGGGGGCCGACATCGTGCTCCACTCGGCCACCAAGTACCTCGGCGGCCACGGGACGGCCATCGGCGGCGTGATCGTGGATGCCGGAACGTTCGATTTCGCCGCGGACCCCGGGAAGTTCCCCGGGTTCAACACGCCGGACGAGACCTACAACGGGCTGGTCTTCGCCCGCGACCTCGGCGTCAACGGCGCTTTGGGCGCCAACCTGGCCTACATCCTCAAGGCCCGGGTGCAGTTGCTGCGCGACCTGGGGTCCGCGATCTCGCCGTTCAACGCGTTCCTGATTGCCCAGGGGCTGGAGACGCTGAGCCTGCGCGTGGAGCGGCACGTGGCCAACGCGCAGAAGGTGGCGGAATTCCTGGAAGAGCACGACGACGTTGCCTCCGTCGCGTACCTCGGCCTGCCCTCCAGCCCGTGGTACGACCGCGGCCGCAAGTACGGCCCGAAGGGCACGGGCGCCATCGTCTCGTTCGAGATCAAGGGCGGCATCGAGGCCGGCAAGCGCTTTGTGGACGGCCTTGAACTGCACTCGCACGTGGCCAACCTGGGCGATGTCCGCTCGCTGGTGATCCACCCGGCGTCGACCACGCATGCCCAGCTCTCCGCCCCGGAGCGGCTCGCGGCCGGGGTGACCGACGGGCTGGTCCGGCTGTCCGTGGGCATCGAGAACGTCAACGACATCATCGCCGATCTGGAGGCCGGTTTCCGCGCCGCCAAGGGCGCGGACGACTAGGCAAGCAGGTAGAGCGCAGCGTGACGATAGTGCAACCGCAGGAACTGGTGGAACAGGCGACCGACGGCATCCTGCGCCGGATGCCGGTCGGTGCGCTGGAGTTGGAGGCCGGCGGCTATCTGCCCGAGGTGGTCCTCGGCTTTGAAACCTGGGGCACCTTGAACGCGGACGCGTCCAACGCAGTCCTGATACAGCACGCCCTGACCGGCAGCACGCATGTCGCACGCGGCTACTCGCATGAGGACGGCTGGTGGGATGACCTGGTAGGTCCCGGTGCCACGATCGACACGGAGCGCTATTTCGTAGTGGCCGCCAACATGGTCGGCGGCTGCTACGGCTCCACTGGTCCCTCGTCGCCGGCACCGGACGGGACGCCGTGGGGTTCGCGCTTCCCGTTCGTCACGATCCGCGACTCCGTCCGGGCGGAGGCGCGTCTGGCCGACGCACTGGGTATCCGGCGCTGGCACACGGTGCTCGGCGGGTCGATGGGTGGCGCCCGCGCGCTTGAATGGGCGGCGACGTTCCCGGAGCGCACCGCCCGGTGCGCCGTCCTGGCGTGCGGCGCCGCGAGCACCGCCGAGCAGATTGCCTTCGCGCAGGCGCAGGTCGCGGCCATCCGGCTGGACCCGCACTTCGCCGGCGGCGACTATTACGATGGTCCCGCTCCCGAGGCCGGACTCGGCATTGCCCGGCGCATCGCACACATCAACTACCGCTCAGAGCCGGAGCTGGAGTACAGGTTCGGCCGCAAGCCGCAGGCGGAGGAGCAGCCGTACGGCGGCATCACGCCGTCCGCCCGTGGCCGCTATGCAGTGGAAAGCTACCTCGACTACCAGGCGGACAAGCTCGTCGCGCGCTTTGACGCCAACAGCTACATCCTGCTCACCGAGGCCCTCATCAGCCACGACGTCGCCCGGGGCCGAGGCTCGCTGGAGCAGTCGCTGGGCGGTCTCACCGACACGCAGTTCTTCGTCGCCGCGGTGGATTCCGATCGCCTGTACTTTCCGGAACAGTCGCGGCAGCTGGCCGAGGCGCTGCCCGGGGCAGTCAAGGTCCACACCATCGAAACGCCGCTGGGCCACGACGGTTTCCTCACCGATATCCACCAGCTGCACGAGGCCCTCACCGAGGCGTTCTTCGCGCAGGGCTGACGTCGCCAACGGCAACAGCACTGGCTCCGTCGAGGGCGGAGACCGGTTGCTGAACGAGTGACCATTGCAGTTTGATCACGGTTGGAACGAATAAATCCATTTGATGGAGCCTGTCGGTAGCATGCCGATAGGCCCGCGGGCGCGCCATCCGACGTCTGGCCCGGAGGCCTCCACTACAAGGGGGGAACTATGCTGCGTGACTCCACTGTGAAAGTGTCCCTGTTGGCGATAGGCACACTGGCACTGGCTGGCTGCGCCGGTGGAGGCGGCGGCGGTGAGGGCGGAACGGACCAAGGCGCCGCATTGCGGATCGTTTACCAGACGACCGAAGCCAACGCCACGATGGACGGCTTGATGAAGAAGGCGAAATCAGACTTTGAGGCCGCCCACGAAGGCGTGACGGTCAATTTGGAGCCCATTACTGGCAGCGACGAAGATTACGCCACCAAGCTCGCCCTGTCCCAGCGCTCCCCGGACACCGCCCCGGACGTCTTCTATGAGGACACTTTCAAGATCCGTTCGGATGTAGACGCCGGCTACTTGTTGAACCTGGATCCTTATCTGGCCGAGTGGGACGACTGGGCGAATTTCAACGAAGGGGCCAAGGAAGCCGGGCGTGCAGACGACGGCAGTATCTACGCAGTGCCACTGGGCACCGATACACGCGCCATCTGGTACAACAAGAACGTCTTGGAAGCAGCCGGCGTCGACGTCCCCTGGGCACCCAAGGACTGGAACGCCATTCTGGAGGCCGCCCGGGCCATCAAATCCTCCCAACCGGAGGTGGTTCCGTTCAACATGTACGCCGGCACGGGCACCGGCGAAGGTACCGTCATGCAGAGCTTCTATGAACTGCTCTATGGCACCGGCGACACGCTCTACGACGCCGATGAGGGCAAGTGGGTGGTGGGCTCTCAAGGCTTCGTCGACTCCCTGGCCTTCCTGGAGACTCTTTATCAGGAAGAACTCGCAGTAAGCCCGGCCGAGGCGCTGGATCCAAACGTGTGGCAAATGGTCTTCGGGCAGCTTTTCCCCGAGGACAAACTCGGCGGAACCGTGGAAGGTTCCTACTCGCCGTCGTTCTGGGAAGAGGGAGGTCTGGTGGACTGGCCCGAATATACCGACGTGATGGGCGTGGCTCCGTTCCCGACTCAGAACGGCCAGGAGCCGGGCGCGGTCAGTATGTCCGGCGGTTGGACGCTCGCGGTCGGGGCCAATTCGGCGAATCCGGATCTCGCGTTTGAGTTCCTGACGGAGGTGATGAGCCAGGAGAACTCGCTGGAGTACACCGTGGCCAATTCCCAGATCGCAGTGCGTACCGATGTCGCCGAGGACCCCGCCTACCTGGACGCCAACCCGTTTGTGGGCGAGGTCTCGGAACTGGTCTCGGTGACGCACTACCGGCCCGCCACGGCGGACTATCCGCAGATATCAACCGCTGTCCAGGAAGCCACCGAAGCGGTGATGATGGGGAAGAAGACACCTGAGGAGGCCGCGGCTGACTACGACGCCGCCGTCACCGACCTTGTCGGCGAAGAAAACGTAGTACAGAAGTAGCAGCCTTGACCGCCGATGTGGTGGCCCGCGCCGCTGAAAGGCAGCGTGGCACTGAGCTGCGCCGCCCTCGCCGTACGCCGGGGAGGACTGCCCTGCGGCTGCTGCCGCTTGGCCCGGCCGTGGCATTGCTGGGCGTGTTCCTGGCCGGACCGATCCTCTGGTCCTTCTATGGATCCTTGACCAATGCTTCGCTGACCGGCGTCGCGGCCAAGGACCCGCAGTGGGTCGGGTTGGAAAATTATACGGAGCTGCTCGGCGACCCCGACTTCCTGCAGTCGCTCTGGCTGACCGTCATTTTCGTGCTTGTCTCGGCCGTGATCGGGCAGAACCTGCTGGGCCTGGCGATCGCGTTGCTGATGACGAAAGCAAGCAAGGCGGTTTCCGCAGTCGTGGGTGTCTGCGTGGTCGCGGCCTGGGTGCTGCCCGAAATCGTGGCCGGCTTCGTCGCCTATGCCTTTTTCAACCGGGACGGAACATTGAACCAACTCTCCGCCGTCTTCGGCCTCGATGCCACCGATTGGCTGTTTACGTTTCCGATGCTGGCAGTGATCCTGGCCAATATCTGGCGGGGAACGGCGTTTTCCATGATGGTGTATCAGGCGGCGCTCAACGATGTGCCGGAGGAAATCACGGAAGCGGCGATGATCGACGGCGCCGGCGGGTCGAAGCGGTTGTGGTACATCACGCTGCCGATGATCCGGCGCAGCATTGCCACCAACCTGATGCTCATCACCTTGCAGACCCTGTCGGTTTTCACGCTCATCTACGTGATGACCGCGGGCGGTCCGGCAGGAGCCAGCACCACGCTGCCGCTGATGGCCTACGAAGAGGCATTCCGCTACAGCGACGTGGGCTACGGGACCGCCATCGCCGTCGTCATGCTGTTGATCGGGGCGGTCTTCTCCGTCATCTACATCCGAGCGCTGCGCGAAAGGAAGGGCTGAGCAGATGAACCGCTCCGGACCGTTGTCCGTGGCCTCCGGCCGGGGAACTACCGTTGCCGTGCTGGCGAACATCTCGCTGCTGGTCGTCGCCGCCTGCTTCCTGCTGCCGTTGAGCTGGCTGCTCCTGGCGTCGCTCGATGCACAGGCCAGTTACCAGACCCGGCTCCCGTCCGCTATCTCGGTGGCCAATTACGCCGCGGTGCTCACCGCAGACCTGACCTTCGTTCCGCTGCTCAACAGCTTCATGCTTGCCGGCGGTACGGCCGTGGTCACAGTGCTGGCGGCCGTGCTGGCCGCTTACCCGCTCTCGCGCTACCAGATGCGGTTCAACAAACCGTTCCTGTACGTCGTGCTCTTCGGAACCTGCCTGCCGGTCACGGCGATCATGGTTCCGGTCTACGGCCTGTTCGTGCAATTGAACTTCCTGGACTCGCTGGCGGCCACCACGTTCTTCATGGCGGCATCATCACTGCCGATGGCGATCTGGATGACGAAGAATTTTATGGATTCGGTCCCGGTCAGCCTGGAAGAAGCGGCCTGGGTGGACGGTGCCTCGGCGATGAACGCCCTCGCCAGGATCGTGGTTCCGCTCATGCGTCCGGGGCTGGCGGTGGTTTTCATCTTCGTCTTCATCCAAGCGTGGGGGAACTTCTTTGTTCCCTTCATCCTGCTGCTCTCTTCCGCCAAGCAGCCGGCAGCGGTGAGCATCTTCAGCTTCTTCGGCCAGCATGGTGCCATAGCCTATGGGCAGCTGGCGGCGTTCTCGGTGCTGTACTCGGTGCCGGTGGTGCTGCTCTACATCCTGGTGTCACGCGGGATCGGCGGTTCTTTTGCCATGGCCGGCGCCGTCAAGGGTTGAACAACCGCTCTGACCGAAAGGACGGTGCCATGCACGACGACGGGGCGCAGGTTTCGGCGCGGATCCGCCGGTTCATGGTCGAACGGCTGCAACCGGCCGTTTACGCCGCGGCGGTGCCGGTCCGGCTCCAGGCCTGGCAGGGTCCCGGCGAGCCGATCCCCTTCGCGGAGGCGGCTGCGGAAACCTTTACGGACTTCGCGGCGGGCAGCATGTGGGGTCCGGCCTGGTCCACGACCTGGTTTCGGATCACTGGACAGATCCCCGCGGAATGGCACGTGGACGCCGGTCATCGGCCGGAACTGCTCCTGGACCCGGGGTTCACGCCCGGCATCCCGGGCTTCCAGGCCGAAGGGCTGATCTACACTCCGCAGGGACGGATCATCAAGGCCATCGAGCCGCGGAACGCCTACGTTCCGCTGGACGCCACGTCCGGCGGCGGCGTCGAGCTCTTCGTGGAGGCGGCGGCCAACCCGGACATGATCGACGGCTTCACCTTCCGGCCCACGCCGTTCGGGGACCCCGCCACGTCCGGGCGCAGTCCGTGCTACACCTTCCGCCGTGCCGACATCGTGCTGTGCGATGCGGCCGCATGGGAACTGCTGCAGGACTTCACGGTGCTGGAGCAGCTCATGCTCCAGCTTGACCCGGGGCAGCCGCGCCGTGCCCGGATCCTGCGCGCGTTGGAGCACGCACTGAACGCGCTGGACCCAGTGGACGTCGCCGGCACAGCGGCGGCCGGCCGGGCCGTCCTGGCGCCTGTGCTCGCTGCCCCGGCGGCCGGCAGCGCGCACCGGATCCACGCGGTGGGCCACGCCCACATTGACAGCGCCTGGCTCTGGCCCGTCCGGGAGACCAAGCGCAAGGTCGCCCGGACCTTCGCGAACGTCCTGGCACTGCTGGAGTCGGACCCGGAATTTGTCTTCGCCGCCTCCTCCGCGCAGCAGTACGCCTGGCTGAAGGAGTCGTACCCCGACCTGTTCGCACGGGTGGCGGAGCAAGTCAGGGCCGGCCGTTTCGTCCCGGTCGGCGGGATGTGGGTCGAATCGGACACGAATATGCCCGGCGGCGAGGCGCTGGCCCGCCAGTTCATTGCCGGTAAGAAATTCTTCCTGGCCGAGTTCGGCATCAATCCGCAGGAAGTCTGGCTGCCGGACTCCTTCGGCTATTCCGCCGCGATGCCGCAGATTGCCCGCGCTGCCGGATCCCGCTGGTTCCTGACCCAAAAACTCTCTTGGAACGAAACCAACACCTTTCCCCACCACACTTTTTGGTGGGAGGGCATCGACGGCACCCGCATTTTCACGCACTTCCCCCCGGCGGATACCTACAACGCCGAGCTGACCGCGGCCGAGCTTGCCCGGGCGGAACGGCGCTTCGCGGAGAAGGGAGCGGCAAACACATCACTGTTGCCCTTCGGCTACGGCGACGGCGGCGGCGGACCGACGCGCGAGATGCTCGCCGCCGCGCACCGCACCGCCGATCTGGAAGGCTCGCCGCGGGTGCAGCTCTCCACCCCGGAGCAGTTTTTCCGGGCCGCCGAGGAAGAATATGCCAGGCCGCCGGTGTGGTCCGGGGAGCTGTATTTGGAATACCACCGCGGCACGTACACCTCGCAGGCGCGCACCAAGCGGGGCAACCGCCGCAGCGAGCATCTGCTGCGCGAGGCCGAGCTCTGGGCAGCGACGGCGGCGGTGCGCGGCGCCGCGCCCTATCCGTACGATGCGCTGGAGCGGGCCTGGCAGACCGTGCTGCTGCAGCAATTCCACGACATCCTGCCGGGATCCTCGATCGCCTGGGTGCACCGCGAAGCCGAGGCCAACTACGCACTGTTGGCGGCGGAACTGGCTGGCATGATCGATGGCTCGCTGCGCGCCCTCCTCGGCCGGGGCACCGGGAGCACCGTGGCCAACGCCGGCCCGTATCCGGTGGACGGCGTGTCCGCGATGGGTGCCATCAGCGCGGCACCGCAGCCCGGCCGGGGCGCCTCGTTAAGCGTCGGCGTTGAGCCCAGCGGCGACGGCTGGCTGCTGGCCAACGACCTGCTCCGGGTGGTGATCGACTCCGAGGGGCTGATTTCCTCGCTCTTGCATCTGGACACCGGGCGGGAAGTCATTCCCGCCGGCATGCAGGCGAATGTCCTGCAGCTCTTCCGCGACGCCCCGACCATGTGGGATGCCTGGGACCTGGAGGAGCACTACAAGTCCGTTTGCCGGGAGCTGCGGGATGTCCATGCCATCGAGGTGTTTTCCAGCAAGGTGGGCTCCGACGCCGCCCTTCCGGATCCACGTGACTGCGCTGCGGCTCCTTCAGGCACGCCTTCGGACCGCGTGCCGGTCGCCGGGCTCCGGGTCAGCCGCCGGTTTGGGGCCTCGCTGGTTGAGCAAACGGTCTCGCTGGCCGCCGGCTCCCGCGCGCTGGAGATCGAGACGACGGTCGATTGGCACGAGCGCCAGAAACTGCTGAAGCTGGCCTTCCCGCTCGACCTCCACGCAGAGCGGGCAGCGTCGGAGATCCAGTTCGGCCACGTCTTCCGGCCCACGCACAGCAATACGTCCTGGGACGCAGCGCGGTTCGAAACCTGCGCGCACCGCTGGGTGCATGTGGGCGAGCCCGGCTTCGGGGTCGCCGTCGCCAACGACTGCACGTACGGGTACGACATCCGGCGGACCGATCCGACCGCTTCGCCCGCCACCGTGGTGCGGCAGTCGCTGCTGCGGGCGCCGCTGTACCCTGATCCGCAGGCCGACCAAGGCGGGCACACCTTCCGGACGGCGTTGGTGATCGGTGCCGGTATCCCGGAGGCCGTGCAGGCGGGCTACCGGTTGAACCTGCCTCTGCGCCACATGCACGGGGTCGGCGCTGGCCCGGTGGAACCCCTGTTTACCGTGGACAATCGGGCAGTAGTCATGGAAGCGGTCAAGCTGGCCGAAGACCGAAGCGGCGACGTGATCCTGCGCTGCTACGAGGCCTTCGGCAGCCGTGCGAGAGCCACGGTCAGCGCCGGCTTTGACTACGCGCGGGTAACGGCCACTGATTTGCTGGAGCTGGACGTGGACGGTCTGCGGCTGGAGCAGCCTGCGGAGCGCGCAACCGCGTTCGAGCTTCGGCCGTTCCAGTTGGTGACCCTCCGCTTCCGCAGCGTAACGGGCGCCTGACAAGAGCGGGTCAGGCCAACACCTGTGTGACAGGCCGCCGCAGAAAGGCCGAGTAGCGTTGCACGGCGGCGTCCACGGCCCGCCGCTCCGGCTCGGTGAAGACCCGCAGCGGTTTGAGCCGCAGGTCCGCCGAGCCGGGCCGGAGGACGTGTCTCCAGTTGCCGGCCATCCTTCCGTCCAGCAGCAGCACGTGCATCGGCACGTCGCTGCCCAACGCCGCCGGGGCGCTTCCGCCCAGATAGCCGCGGGTCTTGGAATAGCCCATGACATATTCGTCGTAACACTGGATCAGGTCCGCCCGCGGGTGTCCATCGCCACGGCAGCGCCGCCGGCAACCGTCCCGCCGGCGGCGGGGGAGTACCAGAGTTGTTCGCCCTCGATTTCGGTCCGCTCCAGTCCCGCCCGACCGCCGGCTTCGAGGCCGCGCTTCAGGTCCGCCTGAGGCAGTTTGCACCAGTCGGAGCAGTCCTTCAAGGTCGCCGGTCCGCGGCTGGCGAAGTAACGCCCGGTCAGTTGCGCCAGCGCGCCATCGCGGTCGAAGTCCCCGGCCAGCGGCGGCACCCGCTCGTCGAAGGCCGCGTACGTCTGCTGCACGGCGACCGAACCGGTCGTCCGCGGAGACCCGCTCACCAGCACCCGATCCATTTCCGCATGGAACACCAGATGCCCCAGCCGCTGTCCGCGCAGCGTCGCGCCGTTCAGCCTCGCGCCGTCGTCCTTGAGCAGCGCCGCATCGGCGAGCCGGGCGGCGAGCTCGTCCCGGGTGAGGTGCCGGCCGCCCGCGACGGCCGCGGCCAGCACCTCGTTGCTGCGCGCCACCGTCGCCTCGTCCAGGCTCAGCTGCCGGTCCCGGCCCTTGTTCCCCGCCTTGAGACGGGGACCGGAGAGCAGCATCAGCCAGCGCAGGTCCTCCGCGGACACGAAGTGCCAGGTGTGCCGCAGCACATGCGTGCGCAGGATGCGGCCACCGGCGATGGCCGCGTCCACGTCCGCAGCGTTGTCCCGGGCCGCTCCGCCGCAGCGCTGGGCCAGCGACCAGCGGGCATAGGGATATTCCTGGGATTGGAAGGCGAGCAGCCAGCGCAGGGCGGCTACGGCGTCGTCCCCGGGACTGTCCCACAGCCGCTGTGCCCGCAACCGGTGACGGCGGACTTCCTGGGCACTCGGCTGCTGCACCGCTGCTCCCCCTACCCGGCCGCTCCGGGAGGCATGCCCGGCCCGAAGAAGGGGCCGGCGGCCGGTCGTTTGGGCAGGATCCCGTCGCCCGAGGACTGTTGCCGGACCCGGCGCAGCACCCACGGGACCAGGTGCTGGCGCGCCCACACCAGGTCCTCGGTACGGGCGGTGCGCCAGTTCTTCGGTGGCAGCGGTTTGGGCGTCTCGGGCTGCAGCGAATGCTCCACGTGGAGGGCGTCCAGGACCATGGCGGCGATGGTGTGGTGTCCCAGCGGGGAGAAATGCAGCCGGTCGGGGGCCCACATTTGCGGTGCCTTCAGCTGGCGCAGCGCCCACATGTCCGCCACGACGGCATTATGGCGGGCCGCCACCGTGCGCAGGTTCTCGTTGTAGATGGCGGCCTTGCCGCGGACACTGCCGATCACGGGGGTATCGCCGATGTCGGGCGCGGTAAACAGGACGATGGTGGCTCCCGACGCTGCCAACCGGGTGACGGCCCGATCGAACTTCTCGGCGAGGGCGTCCGGGTCGCCGCCCGGCCGGATCACATCATTGCCGCCCGCGCAGATCGAAATCAGGTCCGGCTGCAGGGCCAGGGCCGGTTCGACCTGTTCATCGATGATCTGCTGCAGCAGGCGGCCGCGGATCGCGAGGTTGGCGTAGGCGAAGTCATGGTGGCCGCGGGCGAGTTCCTCGGCCACGCGGTCGGCCCATCCGCGGTGTCCGCCCGGGCTCCCGGGGTCCGGATCACCGATCCCTTCGGTGAAGGAATCACCAAGGGCAACGTAACGGCTCCAGGGGTGGCGGGCCGCGGCGATGGACGCTTGTGCTTCTGGATAGGACAAGTTACTCACAGGTACATTCTCCCAAGAAGCCGCGGAGGATGCACAGGGACGCGAGACCCAGAACCTGAATCACCTTTCAGAAAGTCGTGGTCAGCAGGGGAATTCCCGGCTACTGTGTGCTTGACGCGGCCAACGGCGGCCGCCTCGACCTCGAGGAGCTGAGATGGAATTGCTGGCGGGAATCGTGGCGCGGCGGGTGCCGACGGAGCGTCTGACGGTGAACATTCTCGAGCGCAACGGAGACCGGCCCGACGGCATCCCGGTGGTCCTGGTGCATGGGAATGTCTCCTCCTCGCTGTTCTGGCAGGAGACAATGCAGGCGCTGCCGGCAGACTACCGCGTGCTCGCGGTGGACCTGCGGGGTTTCGGCCAGACTGACACAGCGCCGGTGGCTGCCGGCCGCGGGCTGCGCGACTTCTCCGACGACCTCCACGCCACACTGGAAACCCTGCAACTGGCGCCCGTGCACCTGGCCGGTTGGAGCATGGGCGGCGGCGTGGTGATGCAATACGCGCTGGAGCATCCGGTCCGCAGCCTCACGCTGCAGGCTCCGGTCTCGCCGTACGGTTTCGGCGGGACGGCGGGACCGGAGGGTCGGAGGCTCACCGAGGACGACGCCGGCACCGGCGGCGGGGGCGCCAACCCCGACTTCGTGGCGCGGTTGGAAGCAGGCGACACCAGCGGCGACGCAGCTGCCTCGCCGCTGTCGGTGTACCGCTCGACCTATGTACACGCCGGATTCGTATCGCCCTACGAACGCATCTGGGTCGAATCGATGCTCAGCACCAAGACGGGCCCCGACAACTATCCGGGCGATTCCGTCCCCTCGTCGAACTGGCCCGGCTTCGCTCCCGGACGCAGGGGGGTGCTGAACACGATGGCGCCGGGGGTCTTTAACACCAGCGGCATTGTCAAACTGGCGGACAAGCCGGACATCCTCTGGATCCACGGCGACAGTGACGCGATCGTCTCCGACGCTTCGTTTTTCGACCTGAACTTCCTCGGCAGGGCCGGCGCGGTACCGGGCTGGCCGGGGGAGGAGGCGGCCCCGCTGCAGCCGATGGTCTCGCAGACCCGGGCGGTGCTGGAAAAGTATGCGGCCAACGGCGGGCGCTTCACCGAGGTGCTGCTGGAAGACTGCGGACATTCGCCGCATGTGGAGTATCCGGAGCGGTTCGTTGCCGAGCTGACGGCACACATCGAACGGAGCGGCAAAGCCGGGTAGGCCGGCGGGCATCGGGTACCGGTTCGGTGCCCGATGCCCGGGAGACTCGACACCGAAGAAGCTTTAAGTTTCAAGCAATGGGCTTTCTGTGCGATCATGGACCGCATGACTGAAACTGCTTATCAGCCCGTGGTTGCCTGGTCCAAGTCAGAACAGGAGCGGGCGGGGACGCCGCTGCTCGTGCTCTTCCATGGCTACGGATCCCACGAGCAGGACCTGATGGGTCTGGTGCCCGGGCTGCCCGAGGAATTTACCGTGGCGGCCGTGCGCGCACCGGTGGCGATGGGACCTGGCTTCACATGGTTCCCCCTCATGCACGAGCCGGACTTTTCCGTGGACAAGGTCACGAAGGCCGTCAGCGACGTGGTGTCCTGGCTGGATGGAGTCAAGGATCAGCACAGCAGCGTCTCCGTGCTGGGCTTTTCCATGGGCATGGCAGTGGCCACGTCGGTGCTGCGCCACCGCCCGGAGGAGATTGCCGCGGTGGTCGGCCTGTCCGGATTCGCCGTCCCGGCCGCGGGGAACGATTTCTTCCGCGACGATGCGGTCAAGGCGATCAAGCCGCCGCTCTTCTGGGGCCGGGACCAGGCAGACCAGGTCATTACCCAGGACAAGATCGAGTTCACCCACGCCTGGGCGAACGAGCATGTGGACCTGACCAAGGTCCTCTATCCCGGCATCGGCCACGGCATCAACGCCCAGGAACTGGCACACGTGAAGGAGTTCCTGACCTACAACGTGCTGCAGGCGAAGTAGAAGTAAAGGTACTGCAAGCGCAGGAGCAAGCGGTGCGCCTCTCAGCTGCGGCTGACGCGCACCGTTTGCCCGTTGCAGCTGACGGTATCCCCGGCGTGGAGCTGCCGGCCGCGGCGCGTTTCGATCTCGCCGTTCACCTGGACCAGTCCGTTCTCGACGAATTCCTTGGCCTGGATCCCGTCGTCGGCCAGGTTGGCCAGCTTCAGCAGCTGGCCCAGCCGGATCATCTCGTCGCGGATCGGCACGTCATACATTTCGTCGGAAGCCATGGAACCATCATGCCCGATGCCGCGGGGCTTGCGGCGTCCGATGCGGCACGCGCCCCTCACGGCCCTTGGCCGCCGGGCGGGAGCCGCATGCGCCCGCGCCGTTCGGGTTCGGGTTCCCGTTTTCGGTAGGCTAACGTTGTAGCTTCGCTATGCGCCGATCCGTGCCTGCAGCCGCCGGACGGATCTGTGCCATGACAACCCTCGGACCGCACCCAGCGGCCCTGGAGAGATACGGAGAACCACCTCATGGCAGCAGCCAAATCAGCCCTCGATTCGATTACTTCGCTGGCCAAGCGCCGCGGCTTCGTGTTCCAGGCTGGTGAAATTTACGGTGGATCCCGCTCCGCATGGGACTACGGGCCGCTCGGCGTCGAGCTGAAGGAAAACATCAAGCGCCAGTGGTGGCAGACGATGGTCCGCGGCCGCGACGACGTGGTCGGACTGGATTCGTCGGTCATCCTGCCGCGCCAGGTCTGGGAAGCTTCCGGCCACGTGGACGTCTTTTCCGACCCGCTGGTGGAGTGCCTCAACTGCCACAAGCGCTACCGCGCCGACCACCTCGAAGAAGAGTACGAGGAGAAAAAGGGCCGCGCCCCGGAAAACGGGCTGAAGGACATCGCCTGCGTCAACTGCGGCACCAAGGGCGAGTGGACCGAACCCCAGGAGTTCTCCGGCCTGCTCAAGACCTTCCTGGGCCCGGTCGCCCATGAAGAAGGCATGCATTACCTGCGCCCGGAGACCGCGCAGGGCATCTTCGTGAACTTCAACAACGTCCTGACCACCTCGCGGAAGAAGCCCCCCTTCGGCATCGGCCAGATCGGCAAGAGCTTCCGCAACGAGATCACCCCGGGCAACTTCATCTTCCGCACCCGCGAGTTCGAGCAGATGGAGATGGAGTTCTTCGTGGAGCCCGGGACCGACGAAGAGTGGCACCGGTACTGGATCGACGCGCGGCTGCAGTGGTACGTGGACCTGGGCATCAAGCGCGACAACCTGCGCCTCTTCGAGCACCCGCTGGAAAAGCTGAGCCATTACTCCAAGGGCACCACCGACGTCGAATACCGCTTCGGCTTCCAGGGCTCGGAATGGGGCGAGCTGGAAGGCATCGCCAACCGGACGGACTTTGACCTGTCCACCCACACCAAGCACTCGGGCACCGACCTGAGCTACTTCAACCAGGCCACCAACGAGCGCTACACCCCGTACGTGATCGAGCCTGCCGCCGGGCTGACACGGTCCTTCATGGCCTTTTTGGTGGACGCCTACACCGAGGACGAGGCACCGAACGCCAAGGGCGGCGTGGACAAGCGCACCGTGCTGCGGCTGGACCCGAGGCTGGCCCCGGTCAAGGCCGCCGTGCTGCCGCTGTCCCGCAACGAGGACCTCTCGCCCAAGGCCAAGGAGCTGGGGGAGGCGCTGCGCAAGAACTGGAACATCGACTTCGATGACGCCGGTGCCATCGGCCGCCGATACCGCCGCCAGGATGAGATCGGCACGCCGTTCTGCATCACGGTGGACTTCGACACGCTCGAGGACCAGGCGGTGACCATCCGTGAACGCGATTCGATGGCGCAGGAACGGGTCTCCCTGGACAAGGTCGAAGGATATCTCGCAGCCCGCCTGATCGGAGCCTGAACCAGCTACGGGCAGGCCGTCCGTAGCAGCTTCGGCAACCGTCCGCCCGATCAGGGCAGCGCACCCACAAAGGAGAACCATGGCCCAGCTGACCTACCGCGACTGGCGCGAGGACGATGACCTGGCCTTGCTGGAGATCTGGGGCGACCCGGAAACCGGCCAGGCCGGTCATTTTCGTGCCATGCTCCGCCCGTCCGCCGACCAGCCGTGGTCGCGGTGCATCGTGGCCGAAGACCAGGGGATAGCCGTCGCAGCCGGTGCCGTGTACGAAACCAGCCTGCATCCGGACCGGCTGTGGGTGTACGTCGAGGTTGCCCGCGACCACCGCGGCGCCGGCGTCGCGCGCGACCTGCTGGCAAGGCTCCGCGCGGAGGCCGAGCATGCCCCGTCGGGCGTGCGGAAGCTGCGGGCCAAGGTGGAGCCGGACACCTCCGGCGCCGCCTTCGCCCGGGCTTCGGGTTTGACCCAGATCCAGAGCTCGCGCGTGGTGCTGGTCTCGCCCGGCGCGCTGCCGTTGCCCGACCTCGGGGAGACCGGTCCGCAACTGGCGGAGGCAGCCACCGGGTCGGTGGAACTGACCCGGGCCGTGGCAGACTTCTACAACTCCGTCCACGTGTGGGACCGGGCAGACATGACCGTGGGACGCGCCCAGCAGATGCTGCTGAGCGAGAGCGCGGGGGCCGGCGGAGCGGTGGTGCTGCGCAGTGCGCCCAAGTCCGACGGCGGCACCATCCAGGCTTTCGCCGTCAGCTACACGCACGAGCGGACGGACGCCCCGGCAGACGTGCTGCTGGGATACGACACGGCGCTGCCGGCCGAAGACGCCGAGGCTGCGGTGCGTGCGCTGCTGGCCATGCTGGTGGCGCAGTATCCGGTGCAGCTGGAGGTGGATGACTCGATGACCGCGGTGGTGGCCGTACTGCAGCCGTTGCTGGACGCTGGCCTCGCACGCCAGTTGGGTCCTGAAACCTCCATCGTCAGCGACTGACAGATGGGGCACAGCCACTCCCACGGGCCCTCCAACCCCGGCGCCGCCGCCCTGGCCGCCCGGCGCCGGGCCAACCTGCTCCTGGCAGCCATCCTGCTGCCGGTCACCGTCCTGACCCTGGTGGGCATGATCCTGCTCTGGCCCTCCGGAGCCGGAACCGGAGCCGATGTCCCCGATCCCTATGCCGCGGCACCGGGGGTGACCTTCGACGTCGGCACCGTGCAGCGGGTGGAGCTGGAAGATTGCCCCACCTCGCAGGCCGCGGTGGACGCCGGCATGGAAGCGCAGGAGTGCCTGGTCGCCTATACCCAGCCCGACGCCGGCGGCTCGCCGCTGCCCGTGGAGATCACCCCGGAGATCGCGGCGTCGCGCGGCGTCGAGGCCGGCGACACCATCCGTTACCTGAATCTTTCGGGCGTCATGGGCGGGCAGGAGGGGGCCTACGTCTTCGTGGACTTCGTGCGCAGCGTCCCCATGGTGCTGCTGGCCGTGCTCTACGCCCTGGTAGTGGTGGCCGTGGCCCGCTGGCGGGGTTTCCGCGCGATGCTGGGCCTGGCGGGCGGTTTCCTGGTTCTGGCGCAGTTCATCCTGCCGGGCCTCATGGAAGGCAAGCCGCCGCTGCTGCTGGCGCTGATCGGTTCGGTGGTCATCATGGTCGGGGTGCTTTACTTCGCGCACGGCTTTTCCGCGCGCACGTCCACTGCATTGCTGGGCACCCTGTTCGGCCTGGGCGTGACCGCCCTGCTGGCGGCCTGGGCCACCGATGCCGCGTACCTGACCGGGGTGGACGACGACTACACCTACCAGCTGATCAACATGGGCGGCAGCCTCTCGGTCTCGGGGCTGATCATGTGCGGGCTGATCATCTCCGGGCTGGGCGTGCTCAACGATGTCACCATCACCCAGTCCTCGGCGGTGTGGGAGATGTACGAGCTGGCTCCGGGTGCATCGGCCAAGCGCCTGTTCACCGGGGCGATGCGCGTGGGACGGGACCACATCGCCTCCACCGTCTACACCATTGCCTTCGCCTACGCCGGTGCCTCCCTTCCGGTGCTGATCCTGGTGTCGCTCCACGACCGGCCGCTGTTCGCCACCCTGACGAGCGGGGAGCTGGCCGAGGAGATAGTGCGCACCCTGGTCGGTTCGATCGGCCTGGTGCTGGCTATCCCGATCACCACGCTGATCGCGGTGCTGGTGGTCAAGGCCACCGGCATTCGGGGACCGGTGGCGGCAGGGGAGCGGTCGGGCCCCCGTCACCTCCTTGCCGGCGCCGCGCCGGACGCCGACGGCGGGGCCCGGGACCCCGGCGAGGCCGCTGCGGCCGGCCACGGCAAGCCCGCCGATCCGAGCGGCTAGACTGCACACAATGGCCCTGTGCCGGACCGGCCGGTGCCGCATGAACCATCGCCGTCGTCAGGAGGAGTGCTTATGAAAGGCGTGCTGTTTGACGTGGACGGGACGCTGGTGGACTCGAACTACCTGCACGTGCTGGCTTGGTGGCAGGCCTTCCGGCAGGCGGGAGTCGACGTCCCGATGGCGGACATCCACCGTTGCGTGGGAATGGGCGGCGGCAGGCTCATCGCACAGCTGCTCGACGAGGACCGCGACCAGTCCCGGGACGAGGACCTCAAGGCCGCCCACGGAACCGTCTTCTCCACCTTTTGGCCGGCGCTGCGCCGCTTTGACGGTGCCCGTGAGCTGGTGCTCCGGTCCGCCGCGGAGGGGTTCGCCGTCGTGCTGGCCTCTTCCGCCGAGGAAAGGGAGCTGGAAGTGCTGCGCCGCGTGATCGACGCCGACGGGTCCATCACCGCCGCCACTAGCTCCGCGGACGCGGAGAACAGCAAACCGGCGCCGGACATCCTGCAAGCGGCTCTGGCCGCGGCGGGCCTGCAGCCCGAAGACACCGTTTTTGTGGGAGACGCCGTCTGGGATGTCCAGGCGGCAGGAGACCTCGGAATCCCGGTCATAGGCCTCGAATGCGGCGGGACTCCCGCGGAGACCTTGCTCCGGGCCGGTGCGGCAGAGGTGTACCGCGACCCGCAGGATCTGCTGGAACACTTCATGGACAGCGCCCTCGGCAGCCTCCTGCGCGGCTAAGGGCGCGCGCGGTCCCGATGTCCCGTCGACGTGGACGGACCCCGGCGGCGCGGGCGAACGGCTATGCGGACCGGGCCGGTCCACAGGCGCGGGTGCCGGCGGACGGATTTGCCCGGTTTTGAGAGAATGGTGGGGTGACACTTACCGCTGCACCCGAATCGGCCGCCAAGCTTGAGCTTCCGCCGCTCAAACTCGGACCGATAACCGTCGACACCCCGGTGGTGCTGGCCCCCATGGCCGGCATCACCAACAAGGCGTTCCGCCGGCTCTGCCGCCAGTACGGCGGCGGCCTGTACGTGGCGGAGATGGTCACGTCCCGCGCGCTGGTCGAACGCAACAGGGAATCCATGCGGATCATCTCGCACGACGAGGACGAGGACGTGCGGTCCGTCCAGCTCTACGGCGTGGACCCCAAAACCGTCGGTGCCGCCGTCCGGCTGCTGGTGGAGGAAGACCGCGCCGACCACATCGACCTGAACTTTGGCTGCCCGGTGCCGAAGGTCACCCGCCGCGGCGGCGGCTCGGCGCTGCCCTGGAAAACCGAACTGTTTACCGCGATCATCCAGGCCGCGACGCGCGAGGCGGCCAAGGGCAACGTGCCGCTGACCATCAAGATGCGCAAGGGGATCGACGACGAGCACCTGACCTTCATCGAGGCCGGCAAGATTGCCCGCGACGCCGGGGTTGCCGCCGTGGCACTGCACGGCCGTACCGCCAGCCAGTTCTACTCCGGCAAGGCCGACTGGAACGCGATCGCCGAACTGCGGGAAGCCCTGCCGGATATCCCGGTGCTCGGCAACGGCGACATCTGGAGTGCCGAGGATGCGGTGCGGATGGTGGAACAGACGGGCGTGGACGGCGTCGTCGTCGGCCGCGGATGCCAAGGCCGCCCATGGCTGTTCGGTGACCTGCAGGCCGCCTTCGAAGGGACCGACAGGCGCTTCCGCCCCGGGTTGAAGGACGTCGCGGACAGCTTCTACCGGCATGCCGAGCTGCTGGTGGATTACTTCGAGGACGAGGGCAAGGCGCTGCGGGATATCCGCAAGCACGTGGCCTGGTACTTCAAGGGATACTCGGTGGGCGGGGAGCTGCGGGCCGCGCTGGCACAGGTGCCTACCCTCGAGGTGCTGCGCGAGCTGCTGGCCGAACTGGATGCCGACGCCCCCTACCCGGGGGCGGACGCCGAGGGCCCGCGGGGCCGTGCCGGCTCACCCAAACGCCCGGCGCTGCCCGACGGCTGGCTGTCCAGCCGGGAGCTGAACGCCGATCACAAGGCCATGATCGCCGCCGCCGAATTGGACGTCTCCGGTGGCTAAGGTACGCACCGGGCGCCCGGCCCCGCCCACGCCGGGATACACGGATTTCGACCAGGAACGCTGGTACACGGAGGAGCCGAAGAGCACCTACCGGACGCAGTTCGAACGCGACCGGGCCCGGGTCCTGCACTCGTCGGCGCTGCGCCGGCTGGGCGCCAAGACGCAGGTGGTGTCCCCGGACACCGACGACTTCGTGCGGACGCGGCTGACCCACAGCCTGGAAGTGGCCCAGGTGGGCCGCGAACTGGGACGCACCCTGGGCTGCGACCCCGACGTGGTGGACGCCGCCTGCCTGTCCCACGACCTTGGCCATCCTCCCTTCGGACACAACGGGGAGACCGCGCTCAACGCCGCGGCCCATGCCATCGGCGGTTTCGAAGGCAACGCCCAGACGCTTCGGCTGCTGACCCGGCTGGAGCCCAAGATCCTGCGCCCGGACGGATCCCCGGCCGGACTGAACCTGACCCGGGCCAGCCTGGACGCGGCGTGCAAGTACCCGTGGTCCGCCGACGACGCGCCGGTCATCCACGGCAAGCGCACGAGCAAGTTCGGCGCCTACGAAGACGACCTTCCCGTATTCAACTGGCTGCGCGAAGGCGCCGCGGAGCGCCGTTCCTGCCTGGAGGCCCAGGTGATGGACCTCGCCGACGACATCTCCTACTCCGTGCACGACGTCGAAGACGCCATCGTGGCCGGACGCATCCAGCTCAAGTGGCTGGACAGCGCCGACACCCGCAGCCGGGTCATCGGCTACACCCAGCAGTGGTACCTGCCCCACAGCGACGCCCAGGAAGTGGACGAGGCGCTCATCCGGCTGGAGCGCTCCGGCGTGTGGGTGCGCGAGGCCGACGGCAGCCGCAAGGCAATGGCCGCGCTCAAAGACATGACCAGCCAGTTGATCGGCCGCTTCTGTTCCAGCGCGATGGAAGCCACCCGCTCCATCTACGGCCCGCAGCAGCTGACCCGCTACGGAGCGGAGCTGGTGGTGCCGCAGGAGACCGCCACCGAGATCGCGGTGATGAAGGGGCTGGCCACCACGTTCGTAATGACCGCGGACCTGCGCCAGCCGGTCTACGAACACCAGCAGGAGATCCTGCACGACCTGGTCAGCGAGCTGCACGCCACGGGGGAGAAGCATCTGGAGGAACCCTTCGCCTCGGATTGGCGGGATGCGGACGACGACGGCGGCCGCCTGCGCGTGGTCATTGACCAGATCGCCTCGCTCACCGATGTCTCGGCCCTGGCGCTGCACGAACGCCTGATGGGGGCCCACCGCACCCTGCTGTGAGGGGCGCGGGCGGCGGCAGCCTCCCTCCACAGGCGGCTGCGGCGGCGCCACCGTCACCAGCGGCAGGCGGTTCCGCCGCCGATTTGGCGCGGCTGCATACGATAGGAGCATGGCCGGACTCATTAAGCGCGAAGACATCGATGAAGTCCGCCAGCGTACCGACATCAAGGAAGTCGTCGACGGCTACGTCACGCTGAAGTCGGCCGGCATCGGTTCGTTCAAGGGCCTGTGTCCCTTCCACGACGAGCGATCGCCGTCGTTCCACGTCCGTCCGCAGGTGGGCACGTACCATTGCTTCGGCTGCGGCGAGGGCGGTGACGTCATCTCCTTCGTGCAGAAGATGGATCACACCACGTTCTCCGAGACCGTGGAGAAGCTCGCCCACCGGATCAACTACACGCTCCGGTACGAAGACGGCGGCACCGGTCCCCGCCGGGAGGACGTCGGCAAGCGGCAGCGGCTGCTGGACGCCCACAAGGTTGCCGCGGAGTTCTTCCGGGAGCAGCTCCAGGGCCCGGGTGCCGCGACGGCACGGGAGTTTCTCTCCGGGCGTGGCTTCGACCAGGCTGCCGCAGAGCAGTTCGCCGTGGGCTATGCCCCGCAGGGCTGGGACGGCCTGCTCAAGCACCTGACCGGCCGCGGCTTCACCCAGGACGAATTGCGGATGACCGGCATGTTTTCCGGCGGATCGGACGGATCCGACGGCCGGAACGCCCGGATCTATGACCGCTTCCGCGGCCGGCTGATCTGGCCCATCCGCGACCTGACGGGGGCCACCATAGGGTTTGGTGCCCGCAAGCTCTTCGAGGACGACCAGGGGCCCAAATACCTCAATACGCCGGAGACGGTGCTCTACAAGAAGTCACAGGTCCTGTACGGAATCGACCTGGCCAAACGGGACATCGCCCGCAGCCGCCAACTGGTGGTCGTGGAGGGCTACACGGACGTGATGGCCTGCCACCTGTCGGGCATCCGGACGGCCGTGGCGACCTGTGGCACCTCCTTCGGCACCGACCACATCAAGATTGCCCGGCGCCTGCTCTCCGATGACGGGACCGGGGGCGAAGTGATCTTCACCTTCGACGGCGACGAGGCGGGCCAAAAGGCCGCGCTGCGGGCCTTCGAGGAAGACCAGCGCTTCGTTGCCCAGACCTACGTAGCCGTCGAGCCGAGCGGCGCAGATCCATGCGACCTGCGCTTGAGCCACGGCGAAGGTGCGGTGCGCGAGCTGATCAGCTCCCGCCGCCCGCTGTTCGAGTTCGCGATCAAGGCCACCTTGAAGAAGTTCAACCTGGACACGGTCGAAGGAAGGGTCCAGGCCCTGCGGGCCGCCGCCCCGGTGGTTGCCGAAATCAGGGACCCGGCCATGCGGCCCGGCTACTCGCGTGAACTTGCCGGCTGGCTGGGCATGGACATTGACGATGTCACCCGCGCCGTGGCCGGAGCCGCGAAACGGGGACAGGAATCCGGGGCCCGGTCGGCAGGCCCCGAGCGGGGCCAGCAGGACCGCGGACAGGAACCGAACCGCGGCACGCAGCAGTCGACCGCACGGGACCGACGAGGCGACGGCGGCCCGCACGGTCGGGAGGACGCGCGGAATCCGGGAAATGCTTCCCGCCGGCAACAGAACAGCCAGGGCCAGCCTGCCTACGGGCACGCTGCGCAGCACGGCTACGGCCGGGACACCGATGCCGGCGGTGAAGCGGCCTACGCCCGGGATGCCGGCCAGTATGCGGCGCCCCCGGCCTTTCCGCGCCCGGACCTGCGTGATCCCGTGGTCCGCTTGGAACACCAGGCACTGGAAGTGGCGGTCCAGCAGCCCGGCCTCCTTGATGCCAACCAGTGGGAACAGTTCATGCAGGCCCGCTTCCTGGCGCCCGTGCACGTGGCCATCCACGGCGCCGTCCGGGCGGCCGGCGTTTCCGGTGCCACCCCGTCGCAGTGGGTGGAGACGATCCGCCAGGAGGTCCCGGAGGAGCTGCGCACTTTCGTCTCGGAACTTGCGGTGACCCCGCTGCCTGCGCAGAACGACGACGCCCTGCGGCTGTATTGCCGGGGCATCCTGAACCGGCTGCAGGACCTGCAGATCACCCACCTGAAGGCCGACAAGCTGGGCCAGTTGCAACGGATGGATCCGGCGTCAGATCCCGCGAGCTTCCAACAGATCAACCGTGAACTAATGGAACTGGAGATGCAGCGGCGGGCCCTTCGCGCGGAGTAGGCCCGCCTCCAATTGGCAAGTTCCGGCCTGCATTGAGTATGCTGTTGGAGGTCAAACCGCCGATTGGCGGATGGCAGCTTTCCCCCGTAGCTCAATTGGCAGAGCATTCGACTGTTAATCGAAGGGTTACTGGTTCGAGTCCAGTCGGGGGAGCGGACAAACCAGGATCCCCGTCTTCGTCCGAAGGCGGGGATCCTGTGCGTCCGGGCCTCGGTGGCAGGCGATTTCGTCTCCACCCGGCCGTCCTGCTAGAGTTTTACTCGCTTCAATCCCCCGTAGCTCAATTGGCAGAGCATTCGACTGTTAATCGAAGGGTTACTGGTTCGAGTCCAGTCGGGGGAGCTGCAAGGCAAAATCCCGCACCGCGCGCCGGTTGCGGGATTTTTTTTGGCTACGCCGAGGCCACCCGGTTCCCTGCCGCGACTTGCGCAAACCAGCGGCCGCTGTCCTTCACGGTGCGCTCCAGCGTGTCGTAGTCCACCCGGGTCAGGCCGAAGCGCTTTCGGTAGCCCCAGGCCCATTCGAAGTTGTCCATCAGCGACCAGCCGAAGTAGCCCCGCAGGTCCACCCCGTCCTGGATCGCACGGTGGCATTGGATGATGTGCGCGCGCAGGAACTCCAGCCGCTGCCGGTCATGCACGGCCCCGTCGGCAGCGACCTCGTCGTCGAAGGCAGCCCCGTTCTCAGTGACGAAGAGTCCCGTCCCGGCCGGCCCGCTGTACTCGTCCTGCAAGCGGATGAGCAGCCGGTGCAGTCCTTCCGGCTGGATTTCCCAACCCATCGCCGTCGTGGGCAGCCCGCGGGAAACGGAACTGACATGGTCGGCCGCGGGGTAGGGCGGCGCAACCGGCCGCTCGACCGGGGCGGCATGCGTGTTTTCCGCATCCGGGCGGGGGTGCCCGGTCACTGCCTGTCCGTGGTAGTAGTTGACCCCCAGGGCGTCGATCCTGGTTCCGATCAGTTCCAGGTCCCCGTCCCGGATCCTGGCGTCCAGTCCGTACGGCTCCACGTCCAGCAGAAAATCCGCCGGGTACGAACCGCGGAAGACGGGGTCCAGGAAAGCGCGGTTGAACTGGCCATCGATACGGCGGGCGGCGTCGACATCGACGGGATCCTCCGGGTCCAGGGGATCCGCCACCGTGAAGTTCAGGGTGAGGCCGAGCTCGGCAGCCGGATCACGGCGGCGCAGTTCCCCGGTGGCCAGCCCGTGTCCCAGCAGCAGGTGGTGCATGGCGGCCAAGGCCTGCGGCCGCGACTGGATTCCCGGGGCGTGGACGCCCGAACCATAGCCGAGGAAAGCCGAGCACCATGGCTCGTTGAGCGTGGTCCAGACGCGTAGCCGGTCGCCGAGCGCCTCATGGACCGCCAGGGCATACTCCGCGAAGCGGTAGGCGGTGTCCCGGTTCGCCCAGCCGCCGTTCTCCTGCAGCGCCTGCGGCAAATCCCAGTGGTACAGCGTGAGCCATGGCTTGATGCCCGCCGCACACAGCTCGTCCACCAGGCGTGAATAGAAACCCAGGCCGGCGGGATTCACTGCCGCGTCGTCCGGTTTAACCCGCGGCCACGACGTGGAAAACCGGTAAGCACCCAGGTTCAGGGAGGACATCAGGGCGACGTCCTCGCGGTAGCGGTGGTAGTGGTCGCAGGCCCTTTCGCCGGTCTCGCCGCCCACGATGGCTCCGGGCAGCCGGCAGAAGGCATCCCAGATGGAATCGGTGCGCCCGTCGTCGTGGGACGCGCCTTCGATTTGGTATGCGGCAGTCGCGGCGCCCCACAGGAATTGCTTCGGAAATTGCAGGCCCTTGCTCATCCCATCCCTTACGCAAACGCAGCATCGACACGGACTGCCTGCCAGCCTAGTTCGGCGGGGAGACGAACGTAAGCGTTTACTCTTATTTTTTGTTCCACAGCCCTCCGGTGAATGTCCTCCCTACGGCTGAGGGGGCAGACTGGGGCAGAATGATAATTTGAAGGTGTGGACACTCGCGCACTACCGACAATGATGGAGGCAGAGCCCATGACCGGTCCGGAAAGCCACGGAAGCACCGCAACCGGTGCGAGGATGTCCGGGAGCACCGCCACCGGTGCGAGCAATTCCGGAAGCACCGCCACCGGTGCGAGGAATCCCGGGAGCACCGCCACCGGTGCGACGATTGCCGGGAGCACCGCAGCCGGTGCGAGGAATCCCGGAAGCACCGTAACCGGGTTACGTCCGCCCGGAACCACGGCTGCCCGTGTCGGGCAGCCCGGGAGCACCACTGCCGGTGCGAGGTTGTCGACGCCGGGACTTGCGCGGCTCGCCGGCCAGTTGACCCCCCGCCAGATTCAGGACGAGTTCTCGCTGGCCGTACTCGAGCTCAAGGGGAAGGGCGTCAAGGCAGGTATCGCGGCTGCGATCCTGGCGGCCGCGCTGGTGTTCCTGGTCTTCATGGTCATTTCCCTTCTGATAGCGGCAATCATGGGACTGGCGCTCATCATGCCGGCATGGCTGGCGGCGCTGATCGTCGCAGCCGTGTTCCTGATCCTGGGCGGTATCCTGGCGCTCATTGGAATCTCGAGGGGCAAGAAGGCCATGCCGCTCGTGCCCGCCGAGGCGATCCGCGGCGTCAAGTACGACGTCGGAGTGTTGCGTGAGGGCAGCAGCTTCGATCCGGCGACACTGGATGAAAAGCCCGAGAAGGAGACCAAGGCGGAAAAGGCAGAGCGCAAGGAAGCCAAGGCGCCGGCACCAACGATGGACGAACTGCGTGCCCGTACGGCCGAGCGCCGCGACCATTTGGCGGCAGTCAGGGACGATCTCGGCCGCCGGGTCGACCCCCGGCCCCGTGCAGAGCAGGCAAAGCGCCGGGCGAAGCATGTGGCAGACGCTGCCACCGAGCGCCTCGTGGCAGGTGCCGAGGCCGTGAACGAGGCCGTAAGCGAGGCCGGCCCAGAGCTGCGGGAGCGTTGGAAGCCGTTGGCGACGCTGGCGGTCTCGCTGACCGCGATGGGCGTCATGCTCCGGCGGCTGCTGCAAAAATAAGAATTCCTGACCGCCGCACGGCGGCACGGGAGCCGGCTGCAGCGCAGTCGGCTGCCCAGCGTGGAACGACGACTGAGGGGAGGGACAGCGTTTGAGGATCATCGGTGCCGGGACGCGGCGCGACTTCGAGTACCGTGAGCTGCACACGTTCTGGACCATCCCGAACCTCATCACCGTGCTGCGTTTCCTCGCAGTGCCGCTGTTTGTCTGGTTGATCGCCCGACAGTCCTACGGGGCAGCCACCATCACGCTGGTGGTGCTGGGGTCCACGGACTGGGTCGACGGCTACATTGCCCGTCGCCTCGACCAAGTCTCCTCGGTCGGCAAGTGGCTCGATCCGGTTGCCGACCGGCTGGCCCTCATCATCGTGGCCACGACGTTCGTCGCTGCCGGCATTGCCCCGTGGTGGCTGCTGCTGTCCATCATCATCCCGGACGCGATCCTGCTCGTGTTCTCGCTGCTCCTGTTCCATGGCAGCCCCGACCTTCCCGTCACCGACATCGGCAAGATCCGGACCGCCTTGCTGCTGGTGGGAACTCCGCTGCTGCTGCTCCATCGGGTGGAAGGCTTCGGCCACGACTGGCTGCTGATTTTGGCCTACGTCATCCTGGCCGCGGGCTGTGTTGGGCACGTCCTCGCCTGGCTGGGCTACATGCGGGCGGCATGGGGCAAGTACAAGCGCCAGCGCGCGGTCGGCCAGGACGATCCACACCGTGGTTGATCCGGAATCCGGGCGGCAGCGGACATCTCCTGACGGGACCCCATGGTCTGGTTAGCAATCTTCTGTGCCTTGCTCGGCGCCTTCTTCCTCGCCCTCGGCACCCAGCGCCAAGCCAGTGCCGTCCAAGCCAATACCGGCGGCCTGGCGATGAGCGTCTCCGGTTTGCTGCGGATGCTCCGCAACCCCCGCTGGGTCCTGGGACTGCTGTTGTTGGTCGTCGGAATGGGACTGAACGTGGTTGCCTTGGTGAGCGCGCCGCTGACCGTCGTCCAGCCAATCGGCGCCATCGCCTTGGTCATCACCACGATCATCAATTCCAAAGACCAAGGGATCCGGCTAAACCGCGTGACGGTGGTAGCGATCTCGGCCTGTGTGGCCGGAAGCGCCGTTTTCGTGCTGCTGGCCGTCAACGTCACCGGCGCCAGCCATCGGGTACGGGCAGAGGAGGAACTCTCAGCGGTCCTGCTGCTGGCCGTGGTCGTTGCAGTCTTCCTCTCGCTGGAACTGATGTTCCGGCGCAGGCTGAACGCCTTCGCTTACATCCTGGGAGCCGGCATGCTGTTCGGCTTCGTCGCCGTGCTGGTAAGGATTATTGGCCTGCGGCTCCTGGAGCCCGGCGGCGGTTTCATCGCGAACGTGCCGATCTACACGGTCATCGCAGTCGCCGCAGCGGGCGGCCTGGGGGCTTGGTTTGTCCAGAGTGCCTACTCCAGTGGCCCGCCCGATCTGGTCATCGCGGGGCTGACAGTGATCGATCCGCTGGTGGGCATCGCGATCGGCATTTTCATCCTCGGAGAGCTCAGGCCCGACGTCGAACCGGTGTTTGCGATTGGCATGGTGGGGGCAGGTTTGGTTGCTATTGTTGGGGTCATTGCCCTCTCGAGGCACCATCCGGACGTCTTGCAGAAAAAGGAAGAAGCCCGGCGCCGGGCCCAAGCCTCGGGAAAGAAACCATAGGGCCCCGACACCGATGAAGAATACCGTGACAACGAACCAAGGAGTCCTGCCGCAGGTGAGCGACGACATCGGACCGAAACCCCTCAAGATCCTGATTGCAGCCGATACCTACCCGCCGGATGTCAACGGAGCGGCCGTCTTCGGGTTCCGGCTGGCCACGGCGATGACCAAGCGCGGACACGGCGTTGACATCATCGCGGGGCGGTACGACAAGGGCCCGACCTTCGTGGAGCACCGTCCGGAGGCCAAGGTGCACCGGCTCCGCTCCCACTCGGTGCCGACGCATGAGACCTGGCGCATCTGTTTTCCCTGGGAGATCAGGCGGGACATCAAGCGGATATTCGATGAGGTCCAGCCGGACGTAGTGCACATCCAGTGCCACTATATGATCGGACAGGCCACCATTGCCGAAGCAGTGCGACGGGGCATCCGCACCATCGCGACCAACCACTTCATGCCGGAGAACCTGGAGCCGTTCCTGCCTTTCCCGCAGTGGTTCCTAGACATTGTGGCGAAGAATTCCTGGCGCGACATGGGCAAGATCATGGGCAAGGCCGCCGTGGTGACGACGCCGACGCCGCTGGCCGCCAAGGCGATGCGTGATCACGCGTTCCTGCACAAGGTGATGCCCCTGTCCAACGGCATCGACGCGGCTGCCTATGAGTTGGCCCCCGGGGAAACGATCGAGAGGCCGGAACACCCCACGGTGTTGTTTGTGGGCCGGCTGGCGGTGGAAAAGAACGTGGACACGCTGATCGAGGCGCTGGCCATGACGGATCCCGCGCTGAATGTCCGCCTGGAGATCATCGGCGACGGCGACGAGCGGAAGAACCTCCAAGCGAGGGTTGCGGCGATGGGGCTCGGCCGCAGGGTCGCATTCCTGGGCCATGTGGACGACGCCGAACTGCGCAAGGCGTACCTGCGCTCGGCTGTGTTTTGCCAGCCCGGAACCGCCGAACTGCAATCGCTGGTGTCCCTGGAAGCAATGTCCGCCAGCAAGCCGGTGGTGCTGGCCAATGCGATGGCCTTGCCGCACTTGGTGGACGACGGGGTCAATGGCTACTTGTTTGCCCCGCGCGATCCCGCCGATCTGGCGGCAAAGCTCAACGCCGTACTAGGCCAGAGCCCCGAGCGGCTGGAGGCCATGGGCGAAGCCAGCCACGCGAAGGCGATGCGGCACGGTATCGATAAGACCATGGACACCTTTGAGCAGCTCTACCGCGGCGCCTCGGCGGACGACTACCTCGACTAGGCCAACGTGCGCCTGCCGGCCGGGAGGACTTAGTATGTCTAAGGTGCCGGTAACGGTCCCCGCTCTGCGGGGCACTGTCCGGCAGCGAGGGGCGGTAGCTCAGCCGGTCAGAGCAGAGGACTCATAATCCTTTGGTCGTGGGTTCAAGCCCCACCCGCCCTACGTTTAGCGAAGGCCCCGGACCAGATGGTCCGGGGCCTTCGTCGTGCCGCCGGCCAAACCCCCACGAGGTCGCGACCGGAGCGGGCGTCGACCCCTTCGGCCGTTGCCCGATTGCCGGTCTTGCGCTAAGTTACTGCTCAGTAACTTATTGTTTTCCCCGTGGCCTCCTGCCCGGGACCGCGACCTGTTCACAGAAAAGGAAGCCACTATGGGCCAGCGCGTCATCGATCCGAACGACCTCCCCTACGCCGATGGCGACTTCTACGCCTTCGAGGAGATGCTCTCGGAACACGAACGTTCGCGGCTGCATGACATCCGCGACTGGCTGGCCAAGGAAGTCCGCCCCATCGCCGTCGACTGCTGGAACCGGGCGGAGTTCCCCCTGGAGATCATCCCGAAACTGGCGGACCTTGATGTGGTCAGCCCGGTCAGGCGGCAGGGCAATTCCAACTTGTTCGCCGGCCTCGTGCACGCGGAGTTCACCCGCGCAGACACTTCCATTGCCACGTTCCTGGGGGTCCACGACGGCCTGTTCGCCGGATCGATCGAAGCCCTCGCGTCGAAGGAGCAGCAAGAGGCCTGGTTGCCGGACATCTACGCCCTCAAGAAGATCGGCGCTTTCGGGCTGACGGAACCGCTCGGTGGCTCCGACGTCGCCGGCGGCACGCGCACCACGGCCCGGCGGGACGGGGCCAACTGGGTGCTGAACGGGGCCAAACGCTGGATTGGCAACGCGACATTCTCGGACTGGGTCGTGATTTACGCACGCGACCTGGCCGACAACCAAGTCAAGGGCTTCCTGGTGGACACGGCCACCCCCGGCTACGGCGCGACGAAGATCGAGAACAAGATCAGCCTCCGCACCGTGCAGAACGCGGACATCACCTTGGAGAATGTGGTGGTCCCCGATGATTTCCATCTCAAGGGCGCCAACAGCTTCCGGGACACCAACAAGGTGCTGAAGGTGACGCGGCTCGCCGTGGCATGGCAGGCAGTGGGGCAGCAGATGGCTGCCTTCGATGTGGCGCGGCGCTATGCGGTCGAGCGGCACCAGTTCGGAAGGCCGTTGGCCTCGTTCCAGCTGGTGCAGGACCAGTTGGTGCAGATTCTCGGCAACACGGTGGCGTCGATGGGCATGATGGTCCGCCTTGCGCAGCTGGAAGACGCAGGCCAGGCCAAGGACGAGCAGTCCGCACTCGCCAAGGCGTTCACCACTGCCCGGATGCGTGAAAGCGTTGCACTGGGCCGCAACATCCTGGGCGGCAACGGCATTGTCGCCGACTACGAAATGGCCAAGATTTTTGCCGACGCCGAGGCCATCTACTCCTACGAAGGAACCCACGAAATCAACTCCCTGGTGGCCGGCCGGGCGATCACCGGGCTGGCGGCGTTCGTTTAGCCATCGGGTACCGGCAGCAGTACCGAAGGCCGCAGGTCCATGACGAACTGCAGGGGGTTGATGTAGGCGTCACCGCGGCGGACGCCCCAATGCAGGCAGGCACAATGGCTGCTCGCGGCCACCGTTCCCACCGGATCGCCCGCCGAAACGGTATCTCCGGCCCGCAGTTCGGACGCCACGGCCAGCAGGCTGCTGCGCAGGCCGTTGCCATGATCGATGGTGATCACCGGCCTGTCGACGACCCGGCCTGAGAAACTGACCCGGCCAGCGGCGGGGGAGAGGACGGTCGTCCCGGCCGGAACCGCCAAATCGACGCCGCGATGGCCGCCCAGCCAGGGCTCGGGCGGCGGTTCAAAGCCGCGCACGACGACGGGTTGCGGGCTGGCAGGCCAGCTCCACGGCGGCGAATAAGAGGGCAGGCCGGCCGGCTCGGGCGAACCGGCCGCGGCAAGCAGCACGGCAGAGGCCGCGGCGGCTGCCCAGCGGAACAAGGACGGGGTCATGCAGCCGATCGTCGCCGCTGCCGCCGGTGCGTGCCACGGCGGCGCAGGACGGTGTGCCCAACCCCTTGGCGCCGGCCGCTGTGGAGGGCGGGAACGCGCGGGAACACGGTGTTGCCTGTAGTACACTGGACGAAGCAGTTTTCCGTCCATGACCCATGTCCGGGCGGAGGCTGACTACGCGTGTCTGAAATCCACCGGCTCGATGTGAGCGATGGAAGTGTGCCCAGACGGTCCGGGAAACCGGTCCGGGCACCTGCGCCGCCGTGCCGGCGGCGCCGACAGACGCCAGGAGCTTAGCCCGCCGGGCGAAAAGCTAACAACCGTCTACAGGCAGCAGCCCAGGCCCAGCCCGATGCTGCCGGAAGGAGTGACGACATGCCAGTCGTTACCATGCGCCAGCTGCTCGACAGCGGCGTACATTTCGGTCACCAGACCCGCCGTTGGAACCCGAAGATGAAGCGCTTCATCTTCACCGAGCGCAACGGCATCTACATCATCGACCTGCAGCAGTCGCTGTCCTACATCGACCGCGCCTACGAGTTCGTCAAGGCCACCGTTGCCCACGGCGGCACCGTGCTGTTCGTCGGCACCAAGAAGCAGGCCCAGGAAGCGATTGCCGAGCAGGCCACCCGCGTCGGACAGCCCTACGTCAACCAGCGCTGGCTCGGCGGCATGATGACCAACTTCCAGACCGTCTCCAAGCGCATCTCGCGCCTGAAGGAACTCGAAGAGATCAACTTCGACGACGTTGCTGCTTCCGGCCGCACCAAGAAGGAACTGCTGCTGCTGCAGCGCGAGAAGACCAAGCTGGAAACCACGCTGGGCGGCATCCGCAACCTGACCAAGACCCCTTCGGTCATGTGGGTTGTCGACACCAAGAAGGAACACCTCGCCATTGACGAGGCCCAGAAGCTCGGCATCCCCGTTGTGGCCATCCTGGATACCAACTGCGATCCGGACGAAGTCGACTTCCCGATCCCGGGCAACGACGACGCCATCCGCTCCGTCAACCTGCTGACCCGCGTGATCGCCGACGCCGTTGCCGAGGGCCTCATCGCCCGCAACAACCGCGCCGCAGGCAACACCGAAGCTCCGGCCGAGCCGATGGCCGAGTGGGAGCGCGAACTGCTCGAGGGTTCGACCGAGGCCCCGGCCGCCGAAGCCCTGGCCGCCGAAGCTGCTGCTGACGCTCCCGCCGCCGAAGCCCCGGCCGCCGAAGCACCCGCAGCGGACGCCCCGGCCGCCGAAGCACCCGCCGCGGACACCGAGAAGTAAATCCGACTCACCGGCGGCGCCTTGTGCGCCGCCGGACTTCCGCTGGCGGCCGGGCCTGCTGTGGGCCCGCCGCCAGCGGCACCGAACACTACTTAATACGGGAGGACTGGAGTCCAAATGGCGAACTACACCGCTGCTGATATCAAGGCCCTGCGCGAGCGCACCGGCGCCGGCATGATGGATGTCAAGAAGGCTTTGGACGAGGCCAATGGAGATGCCGAGAAGGCCATTGAGCTGATCCGCATCAAGGGCCTGAAGGGCGCCACCAAGCGTGAGGGCCGTTCCACTGCCGAAGGCCTGGTTGCCGCCAAGGTCATCGACGGAACGGTCGGCGTCATGATCGAGGTCAACTGCGAGACCGACTTCGTCGCCAAGTCCGCCAAGTTCATCGAACTCGCTGACAAGGTACTGGCCGTAGCGGTTGAGTCCGGCGCTGCCGAGCTCGACGCGCTGCTGGCCGCCGACGTCGACGGCAAGCCGCTGGGCGATTTCGTCGTCGAGGAAGGTGCCGTGCTGGGCGAAAAAATCGTCGTCCGCCGGGTTGCCCGGGTCGAGGGCAAGACCGTGGATGCTTACCTGCACAAGACCTCCAAGGACCTGCCGGCACAGGTTGGCGTCCTCTTCGCCGTTGACGGCGAGGGGGCTGCAGCCACCGAGGCAGCACACGACGTCGCCGTGCACAGCGCAGCCTACGCACCGGCCTACCTGACCCGCGAAGAGGTTCCGGCCGAGACGGTGGAGAACGAACGCCGCATCGCCGATGAGACCGCCCGCGCCGAAGGCAAGCCCGAGGCCGCACTGGCCAAGATCGTCGAAGGCCGGCTGAACGGTTTCTTCAAGGAGATCGTGCTGCTGGACCAGCCGTTTGCCAAGGACCCGAAGCAGTCCGTCGGCAAGGTGCTGGAGGCGGCCGGCGTCAACGCCACCGCCATTGCCCGCTTCCGCGTCGGAGCGTAACCTCGGTCGCAACGCTTAGGCGAACTGGCTGATTCAGATGACAAGGGGGTGGTCACCAACCGGTGACCACTCCTTTTTCATGTCCGGATCGGCCGCGCGGCTTCAGCCGTCGGGCAGCCGCGCGGCCACTCACATACTCTTTCCCCAGAACCACGCACGCCGGGAGGCACCATGGAATCCCAGAACACCCAGACCACCGCTGATACCGGGACCAAACGCCGCCGCGTCCTGCTGAAACTTTCGGGCGAAGTCTTCGGCGGGGGGAAGCTGGGCGTGGACCCGGACACAGTCCGGGGCGTCGCCAAGCAGATTGCCGCCACCGTCGGCCAGGTCGAAGTGGCGATCGTCGTGGGCGGCGGCAACTTCTTCCGCGGCGCCGAACTGTCGACGTCGGGCATGGACCGCTCCCGTGCCGATTACATGGGCATGCTCGGGACCGTCATGAACTGCCTGGCCCTCCAGGACTTCCTCGAACAGGCCGGGGTGGACACCCGCGTGCAGAGCGCGATCACCATGGGGCAGATAGCCGAGGCCTACATTCCGCGGCGGGCCATCCGGCACATGGAGAAGGGCCGCGTGGTCATCTTCGGTGCCGGCGCCGGCCTGCCCTATTTCTCCACCGACACGGTCGCTGCCCAGCGCGCGCTCGAGGTGCACGCCGACGTCGTACTCATGGCGAAGAACGGCGTGGACGGCGTCTACACGGCCGACCCGAAGAAAGACCCGGCTGCCGAGAAGCTCGACACCCTGACCTACGACGAAGCGATGCGCCGGAATATCCGCGTGATGGACCAGACCGCCTTCAGCCTGTGCCGCGACAACAAGCTGTCCATGGTGGTCTTCGGGATGGAGGGTGAAGGCAACGTGACCCGTGCGATTCTGGGCGAGCAGATCGGCACCTACGTCACCGCCTGACTGGCGCCGGGCCATCCGCCCGATAGCCTAGGATGGAAAAGAGTCAGGACCGCGGGCACCGCGGAATGAATGAAGGACGTGAAGGAGAGACCGTGATAGACGAGACGCTGCGCGAAGCTGCCGAGAAGATGGACAAGGCAGTCGAAGTGGCCAAGGAAGACTTCGCCACCATCCGCACCGGCCGCGCCAATCCGGCACTGTTCTCCAAGGTCACGGTCGACTACTACGGCACGCCGACCCCGCTGCAGCAGTTGGCGTCCTTCCAGAACCCCGAACCGCGCACCCTGCTGATCACGCCGTACGACAAGTCGGCGCTGAACGATATCGAGAAGGCCCTGCGCGATTCGGATGTGGGCGCCAACCCGGCCAACGACGGCGTGGTGATCCGCGTGGTCCTGCCGGAACTGACCCAGGAACGCCGCAAGGAGTACGTCAAGGTGGTCCGGGGCAAGGCCGAAGACGCCAAGGTCTCCATCCGCAACATCCGCCGCAAGGCCATGGACACCATCGGCAAGCTGGTCAAGGACGGCGACGTCGGCGAGGACGAGGGCAACCGGGCCGAAAAGGAACTGGACGCCAAGACCAAGTCGCACACGGACAACGTGGACGAGCTCCTCAAGCGCAAGGAAGCCGAGCTGCTCGAGGTCTGATGAGTACGGACCAGCCTCAACCCATGGCTGGCGATACGCCGGCTCCGGCGGCTGGTCCGGGACAACGGCCGGCCGAACCCGGACGGCGGGCGTTGCGTGCCGCCGCCAAGCCGTCCCGTGCCGGGCGCAATCTGCCGGCAGCCATCGTCGTCGGGCTCTCGCTGCTCATTGTTGTCCTGGTGGGGCTTTTCCTGCTGCCCGATGCCTTCGTGCTGCTGGTGGCCGGATTCTCTGCCGTCGGCGTGTGGGAGGTTTCCCGCGCCCTGACGGTCAAGAACATCAAGGTGCCGCTGCCGCCGCTGTTCGCCGGTGCCATCGCCATGCCTGTGGCCGCATACTACGGCGGGCCGGAAGGGCTGGCCTTTGCCCTGGTGGCCAGCTGCGTCGCCCTGATGGTCTGGAAGTGCCTGGACAGCACCGACGGCGCGGTCAGCAGTGTGCTCAGCGGCACCTTCATTCTCTGCTGGGTCCCCTTTTTCATCAGCTTCTCCCTGCTGTTGCTGCTGGAGGAATCGGGTGCCCTGAAGGTTGCCACCATGCTGCTGCTGGTGGTCTCCAACGACACCTTCGGCTACCTCATCGGGGTGCTGTTCGGGAAGCACCCGATGGCGCCGAAGATCAGCCCCAAGAAGTCGTGGGAAGGGTTTGCCGGTTCGGTCGGCGGGGCCATCCTGGTCGGTGTCCTGTGTTCGGTGCTGTTGCTGGACCTGCAGTGGTGGTTCGGGCTCGTCCTGGCCGTGGCCACGGTGGCCGCATCCACCGTGGGCGACCTGGCCGAATCGATGGTCAAGAGGGAACTTGGCATCAAGGACATGAGCAACTTCCTGCCGGGCCACGGCGGCGTGATGGACCGGCTGGATTCCATCGTGTTTGCGGCACCGGTGGCTTACGTGTTCGCGTCGCTGCTGGCGCCAGGGGCAGTCTAGGCGCGCGGGCCGTGTTTGACCCGGTGGCGTGCGACGGCCCGCATAGACTGGCACCGTAGACAAGCGGAACGTATTGAAGGAACAGGAACCACAGGACACCATGGCGCGACGAACCATTGATGCCGGCAAGGGCAGTGCCCCGTTCGACCACGTGGACCGGCGGAACTTCGGCTACAACGCACGCCAGGTGGACGACTTCCTCGGCCGGGCCCGGGAGTACTACAACAACCCCGAGCCCGGCGACGCTCCCATCACCAGCCGCGATGTCCGGGCCATGACGTTCGATCCGGCCAAGGGCGGTTACGACCCGCGGGCCGTCGACGCCGCGCTGGACCGGCTGGAGGATGTCTTCGCCCAGCGGGAGCGCGACGCGCTGATCAAGCGCGACGGCGAACAGGCCTGGCTGACCCAGATCGGCCGCGTGTCGGCGATGCTGCGGGCCCGCCTCCACCGGGCTCCCGGCGAACGCTTCCGCCGGCCCACGAAGCGGAACGCCGTCAGCTACAACGTCGAGGATGTCGACGCGCTGTGCGTGGAACTGCTGGGATATTTCGAGCACGACCAGCCGATGAGCGTCGACGTGGTCCGCAGGGCCGTGTTCCGTGAAGCCAAGGGCAAGGACGGCTACGAGGAAAACCAGGTGGACGCGTTCCTGGACCGCGTCGTCGAGTTGATGGCCGCCATCGACTGACCGGGCTGAACCTCGTTCAGTCCGCGTGACCGGACCAGCCGGCCGCATCCAGCGTGTCCGCGCGCTCCGGCGTGTGCAGTCGTGCCATGACCCGGGCGGTGGTGGCCGGCCTGCGCGAAGCGGTAGCCCGGGAAACGGCCACGGTCACCAGGAACGCCGCCGGGACGGTCCACGCCGCCGGCTGCCCCAGCGGCTCGGCCCAGGCTCCCAGCTTCGGGCCCGCCACGGCAGCCGCCAGCAGCGAACCGCCGCAGAGCACGGCCCCCGAAACCATGCCGGCAATGGCGCCGGCATCGGTGAGCCCGCGCCACCAGATGCCCAGCAGCAAGAGCGGGCAAATGGTCGAGGCGGTGAACGCGAAGACCGTGCCCACACTGCCCGCCAACGCCAGCGATTCCGTTCCCAGGGCGATGCCCAGCGGCACGATGGCCGACAGCACCGCGGCCAGCCGGAAGCCCCTGACGCTGCCGCGGAACAGGTCCTGGCTGACCACGCCGGCCAGGGAAACCACCAACCCGGAGGTGGTGGAGAGGAACGCGGCGAAGGCGCCGGCCACCACGCACGCGCTCAGGAGGTCGCCGGCCAAACCCTCCATGATCCGCCCCGGCAGGAGCAGCACCGTGGCATCGGACTGGCCGCCGTCGGCCAGCCGCGGCGTGTGCAGCCTGCCGAGGACGCCGTAGAGGGTGGGGAAGAGGTAAAACAAGGCCAGCAGCCCCAGCACCAGCTGTGTGGTGCGGCGGGCGGCGGCGCCGTCGGGATTGGTGTAAAAACGCACCAGCACGTGCGGCAGCCCCAGGGTCCCGAAAAGCAGGGCGATGATCAGCGAGATATTTCGGTACAGCGATGCATCGCCGACGACGTCCAGCGACGGGTCGAAGGCCGCGCCGCCGCCGGTGGCCGATTGGCCCGACCCGGCGAGGACCAGCAGGATGAACACCACCGGGATGGCCAGGGCCGTGAGCTTGAGCCAGTACTGGAAGGCCTGCACAAAGGTGATGGAGCGCATGCCGCCGGTGACCACGGACAGCACCACCACGACGACGACGGTAAGGGCGCCTGCCCAGCCCGGCAGGCCCGTGGCGATGCGCACGGTGAGGGCGGCCCCGTGCAGCTGCGGGACAATGTACAGCCAGCCGACCGCTATCACCAGCAGGCTGGTGACGCGGCGGGCGGCGGCGGAATCGAGCCGGGCCGCGGCGAAGTCGGGGATCGTGTAGGCGCCGGAGCGGCGCAGCGGGGCCGCCACGAACAGCAGGAGCATCAGATAGCCGGCGGTATAGCCGACGGGAAACCAGAGCGCGTCGATGCCCGAGACCAGGATCAGCCCTGCCACGCCCAGGAAGCTTGCGGCGGAGAGGTATTCGCCGCCGATGGCCGACGCATTCCACCACGGCTTGACCGTCCGCGAGGCCACGTAGAAATCACCGGTGGTGCGCGAAATCCGCAGCCCGTAAATGCCGATCAGCACGGTGGCGGCACAGACGGCGGCCACCGCCGCCAGCCCGGTGGCCGCGTTCACTGCTTCGTCCCCGGATCGATCCAGTCGGCCGTCAGCTCGCGGAACCGGCGCTCGTTGCGGGCCGCCGCGCGGTTGTACAGCACGGCGCACGCCAGGATGATCGGGTAGATCCCGATGCCCAGCAGTAGCCAGGGGAGCGGGACGGTGAAAACGGTCAGCGTGCCCGCGAACGGCACCAGCGCGATCAGTACTGCCATGCCCAGCAGGATCAGCCCGAAGCCGGCCGCCACCACGAGGGCCAGGCGCAACTGGGAGCGGACCAGGGACCGGACGAAGAGTTCGCCGACCTCGGACTGCTCGGCCACTTCGCGGGAGAAGGTGTAGCCCCCCGATGGACGGGGCGCAGCCGAACGCGGCGCGGTGACGCGGACCCGCTCCCGGAATCCGGCCGACGGGACCTGCGCATCGCCGTCGGGAAGCGGTGCGCCGCCGTCGGAAAAGCGGGGAACCTCGCGGCGGCCCGGACCGCTGCTCATCCGCGTGGCCTCACCCGCGTGGCCTCCAGCCTGTCGCGGACGCCGGGCAGATGCCGCCGGCTGACGGGCAGTTCGGCGCCGCCGACCAGGAGGCTGGCCCTGCCGGCGCTGGTCCGCATCTGCTGGACCTGGTCCATCGCCACAAGGTAGGAACGGTGGATCCGGAGGTAGCCGGCGTCCGCCCACTGGCGCTCCAGGTCATTGAGCGGCACCCGGATCAGGTAGCTCGCATCGGCCGTGTGCAGCCGGGCGTAATCGCCTTGGGCCTGCACGTACTGAATCTCGTCGCGCCGGATCATCTTGGTAATGCCGCCCTGGTCAACGGTGACGACTTCCGGCTTCGCCGCACCGCCGTCTTCCATCAGTTCGCAAATCCGGCGCACCGATTCCGCCAGCCGGTCTGCCCGCACGGGCTTGAGCAGGTAGTCCACTGCGGCCAGTTCGAAGGCCTGCAGCGCCTTGTCTTCATCGGCGGTGACGAAGACGACCGCGGGCGGGCGGCTGAAACGGGAAATGACCTTGGCGATGTCCAGCCCCGTCAAAGCCGGCATGTGGATGTCCAGGAAGAGCGCGTCCACGTCGTGGCGCTCCAAGGCACGCAGGGCTTCGGCGCCGCTGGTGGCTTTGTGGACTTCCCCGATCCGGGAATCCCGGGCGAGCAGGTACGCCAGGGCCTCGACGGCGGGGGCTTCGTCATCGGCGACAACCACATTGACCATGGCCCACAGTCTATTAGGTACCCGGGACGGAGCTCCGCGCCGGCCGCTTTAGTCCACGCGGTTGCCGGGCTGGAACTTGGGCACCCGCAGCGTGACCAGCGTGCCCGCACCGGGCGCCGTGTCCACCACCAGGCCGTGTTCCTCGCCGTAGACCTGCCGCAGCCTCACGTCCACATTGCGCAAGCCCACATGATCGCCTTCGGTGCGGCCGGCCAGAACGGTGCGCAGCCGCTCCGGATCCATGCCCACGCCGTCGTCTTCAATGGTGACCACGGCGTAGGCGCCGGCGTCGTGGGCGGTGATGGTGATCTGTCCCGGGCCTTCCTTGGCTTCCAGCCCATGGCGCACCGCGTTCTCCACCAACGGCTGCAGGGAGAGGAACGGGATGACGGTGCTGAGGACTTCAGGGCCGATCTGCAGGCTGACCTTGAGCCGGTCGCCGAACCGGGCACGCTCCAGCAGCAGGTAGCGGTCGATCGACTTCAGTTCCTCCGCCAGGGTGGTGAAGTCTCCGTGCCGCCGGAAGGAGTAGCGGGTGAAGTCGGCGAACTCGATCACCAGTTCCCGTGCCCGCGCCGGGTCGGTGAGGATGTAGGAGGCGATGGCGTTCAAGGCGTTGTAGATGAAGTGCGGGCTGATCTGTGCCCGAAGCGCCCGCACTTCGGCTTCCATCAGCAACGTCCGGGAGGTGTCCAGCTCGGCCAGTTCGATCTGCGTGGCCACCCAGGCCGCGACCTCGTTGGTGGCCCGCACGAGCGAAGCCGCCACGTGTCCGGTGTAGGCGCCGACGGTGCCGACCACCCGGTCCTGGACCCGGATCGGGGCGAAGACCGCTTCCGTCAGGCCGCCGTCCCGGGCGGCGGCCACCTGCGGGACCAGGCCGTCCGGCAGCAACTGGTTACCGCGGAAGACCTGGGTGCGGCCCGATCCGATGGTCTTGCCGGCCAGGCGCAGGGCCGACTCCGGCGGCTGGCCGGATCCGTCCCAGCCGAGCACATCGTCCAGCCCGGTCAACACCAACACCTCGGAGCCCAGCAGGCCGCGCAGGTGCTTGCTCGCCTTGCCCGCGCCGGCCGGCGTCAGCCCGGAGCGCAGGTACTGGCCCGCGAGCCCCGCGGTGTGCAGCGTGGCGTAGGTTGCGCGGTCGGCCTCGGAGCCCAGGTCCCGGTAGGAGCGGGTCAGTTTAAAGCCCACCAGCGCGATCACCGCCACCGCCACCACGGCCAGGGCGGCGATGAGCGCGATGTCCACGGCGGGGCTGAGCATGCCCTCAAGCCTAGCCGCAGGGCCGAACGGCCGAATGCAGCTCGGCGCAGGGGAGCGCCGTTCACCGCAGCCGGTGGACCGTTGGGCGATGTGACCCGCCCGGCTGCTGGCCACCGGGACCGCGGGCTAGCAGAGTGATCGCAGTCACACCCTGCGTGTGTCCGATGAGGAGGAAAAGATGGGTAACGACCCCAACCCGGACGCCGGCACCGCCGCGTCCGTGGACTTCCAGGTGGTCCAGAGCAGTCCGGAGTTCACCGAACTGCGCAAGCGCCACCGCTCGTTTGTGTTCCCGATGGCAGTGGCCTTCCTGCTGTGGTACTTCGCCTATGTGCTGCTGGCCGACTATGCGCACGCATTCATGTCCACCAAGCTATGGGGCAACATCAACGTCGGCTTGGTGCTGGGCCTGCTGCAGTTCGTGAGCACCTTCGCCATCACCACCTGGTACGTCCGCTACGCGAACAAGAAGCTGGACCCGATCGCCACTGACATCCGCCACAGCCTCGAAAACGAGGGCGTCGGCCTACCGGAGGACACCAAATGAGGCACGCCGTGAACATTCCGCTGGCCGTCACGGCGGACGACATCAAGGATTCCACCTGGATCAACATCCTGATCTTCGCCCTGTTCGTCGGCGTGACCCTGGTGGTGGTGCTGCGGGCCAGCCGGAACAACAAGACCGCGGCCGACTACTATGCGGCGGGCCGGTCCTTCAGCGGCGGCCAGAACGGCACCGCCATTGCCGGCGACTACCTCTCGGCGGCGTCGTTCCTGGGCATCTGCGGCGCGATCGCGATCAACGGGTACGACGGCTTCCTGTACTCGATCGGCTTCCTGGTGGCCTGGCTGGTGGCCCTGCTGCTGGTGGCCGAGCTGTTGCGCAACACCGGCAAGTTCACCATGGCCGATGTACTGTCCTTCCGGCTGCGGCAGCGCCCGGTGCGGATCGCCGCGGCCATCACCACGCTGGCCGTGTGCTTCTTCTACCTGCTGGCGCAGATGGCCGGAGCCGGCGCCCTGGTCTCGCTGCTGATCGGCATTGACTCCAGGCTGGGACAGTCCCTGGTGATCACCGTCGTCGGCGCACTGATGATCCTCTACGTCCTGGTTGGCGGCATGAAGGGCACCACCTGGGTCCAGATCATCAAGGCTTGCCTGCTGATCGCCGGTGCGTTCATCATGACCGTGTGGGTGCTGGCACTGCACGGCTTTAACCTTTCCGAGCTGCTGGGCGCCGCGGTGGAAACCGCCGGCAACCCCGAGCTGCTCAACCCGGGCCTGCAGTACGGTGTCTCGGAGGCGTCCAAGCTGGACTTCATCTCGCTGGCGCTGGCCCTGGTGCTGGGCACCGCGGCCCTGCCGCACGTGCTGATGCGCTTCTACACCGTGCCCACGGCCAAGGAGGCCCGCCGGTCCGTGGTCTGGGCCATCTGGCTGATCGGCGCGTTCTACCTGTTCACCCTGGTGCTGGGCTACGGCGCCGCGGCGCTGATTGGTCCGGAAGCCATCAAGAGCGCTCCGGGCGGGGTCAACTCCGCCGCGCCGCTGCTGGCCTTCGCGCTCGGCGGTCCGGTGCTGCTCGGGTTGATCTCCGCGGTGGCATTCGCCACCATCCTGGCGGTGGTGGCCGGCCTGACCATCACCGCGGCCGCCTCCTTCGCGCACGATATCTACGCGAACGTGGTGCGCAAGGGACAGGTCGACTCGGCCGGCGAGGTCAAGGTGGCCCGCCGCACCGTGGTGGTCATCGGCGTCGTCTCGATCCTCGGTGGCATCGGCGCGCAGGGCCAGAACGTGGCCTTCCTGGTGGCGCTGGCCTTCGCGGTGGCCGCGTCGGCCAACCTGCCCACCATTGTCTACTCGCTGTTCTGGAAGCGCTTCACCACCCAGGGTGCGGTGTGGAGCATGTACGGCGGCCTCGGCGCGGCCATCGTCCTGATCGTGTTCTCCCCGGTGGTCTCCGGAAAGGAGACGTCGATGATCCCCAGCGCGGACTTCGCCATCTTCGGACTGAACAACCCGGGCATCGTCTCCATCCCGCTGGCGTTCTTCCTGGGCTGGCTGGGTACCGTGCTGGACAAGAACCGCGAGGACGCGTCCAAGCAGGCCGAGATGGAGGTCCGCTCGCTCACCGGCGTCGGCGCGGAGAAGGCGACGGTCCACTGATGCGACGACGGCGGCGCGCGCCTGAAACGCGCCGCCTCGGATAGCACTGCGGGCCCGGCGGATGGATGCCGGGCCCGCAGCCATTCGGGCGCGCGGGGATCAGCGGGCGGCGTGAGCCAGGCGCACGGGTTCGGAAACGATCTTCCCGTCCCGGGTGCTGAGCCCGGGCAGCAGTTCCGGGCGTCGTTTGGCCGCGGCATCGAACCCCTCGCCGGCAATGAGTTTAACGTAGGGGAGCGTGGCGTTGGTCAGCGCGTAGGTCGAGGTGCGCGGCACCGCTCCAGGCATATTGGCCACACAGTAGAAAACCGTGTCGTGGACCTTAAACGTGGGGTCGGCGTGGGTGGTCGGCCGGGAATCTTCGAAGCAGCCGCCCTGGTCAATGGAGATGTCCACCAGGACGGCGCCCGGCCGCATCCGGCTGACCATCTCATTCGTGACCAGTTTCGGCGCCCTGGCCCCGGGAATCAGCACCGCCCCGATCACCAGGTCTGCCGCCAGGACCGCCTGGCGCAGTTCCAGCGCGTTGCTGGCCAACGTGGCCACCCGGCCCTGGTATTGGTCATCGAGCCGCTGCAGCCGGCGCACGTCGGTGTCCAGCACGGTGACGTTGGCCCGCATGCCCACCGCCATGGACACTGCGTTGGCCCCTGCCACTCCCGCGCCGATCACGACGACGTCGGCATGCCGGGTGCCGGGGACGCCGCCCATCAGCACGCCGCGCCCGCCCAGCGGCTGCATCAGGGAGTACGCCCCAACCTGGGCGGCGAGCCGGCCGGCGACTTCGGACATCGGGGCCAGCAAGGGCAGCGACCTGTCCGGCAGCTGCACGGTTTCATAGGCGATCGCGGTGGTGCCGCGGGAGCACAGTTCCTGGGTGAGGGTGGCGTCGGCGGCCAGGTGCAGGTAGGTGAACAGGGTCAGGTCGCTGCGCAGCCGGTGGTATTCCTCTGCCACCGGTTCTTTCACCTTCAGGACCAGCTCCGCTTGCTCCCAGACGGCGTCGGCCGAATCCATGATCCTCGCGCCGGCCGCCGAGTAATCGCCGTCGGTGATGGAGGAGCCGAGGCCGGCGCCGGTCTCCACCAGTACCTGATGGCCGGCGGCGCTCAATTCATGGACGCCGGGCGGCGTGATGGCCACCCGGGACTCGTTGTTCTTGACCTCGCGTGGCACTCCAATGCGCATGGACGCCGTCCCTTCTGGTCGGACGCCGGCTGGCGGTCCGGTCCCCGGACCCCGGCCAGCGGTACGGGGCCTGCCCGATGCACCCGAGCTTACAGCTAGCCGGCTGCCCGGACCCCGCGGGAGAGCAGCGGTTCGATCCGGAACGGGATCAGTTCGTGCATGGCCAGCGACGTGTCGGTCCGCTCCACGCCGTCGATCGCCAGGATCTTGCCGTTGACGCGGAACAGGTCCTCGGCGCCCTCGGAGACGACGCGGGCCAGGATGTCCGCTTGGCCGGTGATGCCAATGGCTTCGAGTACCTCCGGGATGCGGGCCAGTTCGTCGGTGATTTGTTGCAGTTTCGGCTGGTGCACGTGGATGTGGATGAAGGCCGCCAGCGGATAGCCCACGGCGGCAGGATTGATCCGCCGGTCAAAGGAGAGGAACACGTGGTCCCTTTCGAGGCGGGCCATGCGCGCCTGCACCGTGTTGCGCGACAGGCCCAAAATCTGCGCCAGGGCCACCACTGTCCGCCGCGGATCTTGCGCCAAGGCTCCCAGCAACCGCAGGTCGGTGCCGTCCAAATTCCGCATAGTGCGCAGACTAGCACGCCCGGCACCGCCCCGGCAGGGCATTCTGCTCAACTTTTTTCCGGATCATTGCGCGACTTGCGGGATGTGAGTAGTGTCACAATCAACCGCGGGCAAAGGTGCAGGCGGTGCTGTCCGGCGCCGAGAGGTCCACAAGACCTTCCCGGCCCTGAAGACGCAAAGGGAGTGTCGCAAGTGTTCTTACCAGGCACGGACCCGGCCGGTCCGCTCAACCAGGAAAGCTACATCCAACTGCTCGCGCCGGACGGTACGCGGGTCCCCAACGGGGAGTTCGACCCCTGGCTGGAGGATATCGACGGCGACCGTCTCGCCGGTCTCTACCAGGACATGGTGGTGGTCCGCCGCCTGGACCAGGAAGCCACCGCCTTGCAGCGGCAGGGAGAGCTCGCCTTGTGGCCGCCGCTGCTGGGGCAGGAGGCGGCCCAGATCGGTTCCGGCCGCGCCCTGCGCAAGGACGACTTCGTCTTTTCCAGCTACCGGGAAAACGGCGTCGCCTACTGCCGCGGCGTGGACCTGACCGACATGATCCGCGTCTGGCGCGGCAACAGGCCCTCCGGTTGGGACCCTTACGAAATCAACATGGCCACCCCGCAGGTCATCATCGGGGCTCAAACGCTGCACGCCACCGGCTACGCCATGGCGGTGAAGTTCGACGGCGACGATGCGGTGGCGGTGACGTATTTCGGCGACGGCGCCACTAGCCAGGGCGACGTGAACGAGGCCATGGTGTTTGCCGCCAGCTTCCAGGCACCGGTGATCTTCTTCTGCCAGAACAACCAGTGGGCGATCTCCGAACCGGTGACCCTTCAGGCACAAGGCAAACTGTCCGAGCGTGCACCCGGATTCGGCATTCCCAGTTATCGCGTGGACGGCAACGATGTTCTGGCCTGCCTGGCCGTGACCCGCAGGGCGTTGGAGCATGCGCGCAGCGGCGGCGGCCCGTCCTTTATTGAAGCGGTCACCTACCGGATGGGACCGCATACGACCGCCGACGATCCCACCCGCTATCGCGATGCCAACGAGCTGGAGGACTGGAAGAGCCGGGATCCGATCGACCGGCTGGCCGCCCTCCTGGCCGCCGAGGGCCTGTTGGACGAGGGGCTGCAAAAGCGGGTCCGGGACGCGGCCGACCAGGCCGCAGCCGAGATGCGCGCCGGTTGCACGACGATGGCCGACCCTGCCGACTTGGAACTGTTCGAGAACGTCTACGTGGCGCCGCACTCCGTGCTGGCAGAACAGCGCGCGCACTACGAGCGCTATCTTGATTCGTTCGACGCTGCCGAGGGAGGCCGCTGATGACCACCATGACGTTTGGACGCGCCATCAACACCGGGCTACGCAAGGCCCTGGAGAATGACCCCAGGGTGGTGATTATCGGCGAGGACATTGGAGCCTTGGGCGGGGTGTTCCGCATTACCGACGAACTGCAAAAGGACTTCGGCGCCCACCGGGTGATCGACGCCCCGCTGGCAGAGTCCGCGATCCTGGGCACCGCCGTCGGCATGGCCTACCGGGGGTACCGGCCGGTTTGCGAGATCCAGTTCGACGGTTTCATCTACCCGGCGTTCGACCAGATCGTCAGCCAGGTGGCCAAGCTGCACTACCGCACCCGCGGCCGGGTGAAGATGCCGCTGACCATTCGGGTGCCCTTCGGCGGCGGCATCGGCGCCGCCGAACACCACTCGGAATCGCCGGAGGCGTATTTCACCCACACCTCCGGGTTGCGGGTGGTGGCAGTGTCGAACCCGCAGGACGCCTGCACGATGATCCAGCAGGCCATCGCCGCCGACGATCCGGTGGTCTACTTCGAACCCAAACGGCGCTACCACACCAAGGGCGAGGTGGACGAGAATGCGCTGGAGTCCGCGCTGCCGATGGGCAGCGCACGGGTGGAGGTGCCCGGATCCGATGTGACCCTGGTGACCTACGGTGCGCTGGTCCAGACGGCGCGGGAAGCGGCCCAGGCCGCCGAGGACGACGGCGTGTCGGTGGAAGTCATTGATCTGCGCTCGCTGTCGCCGCTGGACTTTCCCACCGTGGAGGCCTCGGTGCGCAAGACCGGCCGCCTGGTGATCACGCACGAGGCGGCCCGGACCGGCGGGCTCGGCGCGGAGATCGCGGCCAGCCTGACCGAACGCTGTTTCTATCATCTGGAACACGCTCCCGTGCGGATTACAGGGATGGACATCCCGTACCCTCCGGCCAAGATGGAGCGGCATCACCTGCCGGATCTGGACCGCATCCTGGACGGTGTGGACCGAGTGCTCGGCAGGCCCAACTCGCTGACCGGACTGGAGGACTGAATCCGTGGGGATCAAGGTATTCAAATTGCCGGACCTGGGCGAGGGGCTCACCGAGTCGGAGATCGTTAGCTGGAACGTGGCCGAGGGCGATGCGGTCCAGCTCAACCAGATCCTGGGCGAGGTGGAAACTGCCAAGGCCGTGGTCGAGCTGCCCTCGCCGTTCTCCGGGGTGGTCCGCACCCTGCATGAAGTGCCCGGCACCACCGTCAGCGTGGGCGAGCCAATCGTCTCCATCGAGGTGGAAGACGCGGGAGACGACGGCGTGAAGGCGGCCGGAAAACCGCCGGAGCCGCGCCGCGAGGCGAACCTGGTGGGGTACGGTGCGGCGGCCGAGGGGAACGGCCGGCCGGCCCGGCGCCGACGCAAGACCGGCGGGGCGGCGTTCGCCACGGCGGTCCCGGCAGCGCTCCCGGCGACCCTGACACAACGCGCAGCGGACGCGGAGCGCGCCGGAACCGCGGATGTTCACGCCGCCGGCCGGCCGGCCGGCGCGCCCGACGAGGCCCCGGCCGAACCGTCCGGGAAGATCCCGGAGCGGCCACGCGCAACCCCGCCGGTCCGGAAGCTGGCCAAGGACCTCGGCGTCGATCTGGCACAGGTGGCCGGGACCGGGGAACGGGGCCTGATCACCCGCGACGACGTCCGGGCCTTCCACGAGGCGGCAGCGGCCCCGGCCGTTGCGGCCGGGGGTGCCGTGCCCGGAACGGCCGTCGGCTGGCTCGGTGGCGCCGCCGGGGCGGAGACGCGGATCCCGGTCAAGGGCGTTCGCAAACACACCGCCGCAGCCATGGTGGCCAGTGCTTTCACCGCCCCGCATGCTTCGTCGTTCCTCACCGTCGACGCCACGGAGAGCATGGAACTGATCCGGCGGCTCAAGGCGGGCAAGGCGTTCGCCGGGCTGAAACTCACGCCCCTGACCATCACTGCCAAGGCGCTGTGCCTGGCGCTGGAGCGCCGCCCCGAGCTGAACTCCCGCTGGGACGGGGACGCCGGCGAGATCGTGCAGCAGAACTACGTGAATCTTGGCATCGCCGCGGCGACCCCGCGCGGACTGACGGTGCCGAACATCAAGGATGCGCACCGGATGGACCTGCGCCGGCTGGCCGAGGCCCTGGGGGAGCTGGCCGAGACGGCACGGGCCGGCAGGACCGCCCCGTCCGAACTGCGCGGGGGAACCATCTCCATCACCAACATCGGGGTGTTCGGCATCGACGCCGGAACGCCGATCCTGAACCCGGGGGAGTCGGCCATCCTGGCCCTCGGCGCGGTGCGGCGGCAGCCGTGGGAATACCGGGGGGAGGTGGCGCTGCGCGATGTGGTGACGCTCAGCCTGTCCTTCGATCACCGCGTGGTGGACGGAGAGCAGGCGGGACGCTTCCTCGCCGACATCGGCACCATCCTGTCGGACCCGGCCATGGTGCTGGCCATGGTGTGATGCCGGCGGGGAGGCGGCTTTAGGCCAGTTCGAGGATCTCCTCGGTAACCACGGCGCCGCGGGCATTGGCGAAGCCCTGGGCCTCACCGACGGTCCGGAAGCCGAGCTTGTGCAGGACCTTGACCGAGCCAAGGTTGTCCTTGACCACCCGCGCGCGGATGGGGCGCGCGGTGAATTCCCGCAAGAAGGCCTCGACGGCCGCGGTGGTGACCCCCTTGCCCCACTGCGACTTCGCGGTCCAGTAGCTCAGTTCCGGGTACCCCTCGTTCGGGTAGGCCAGTACGCTGCCCACCACCTCGCCGTCGACGGTGACGGTGCGCACGGTGATGGTCTCGTCGTCGAGCAGGCTCTGCCAGTGAAGATCGAACACGCCGCGGTCAGACGGATTCCGGGCGGCGAATGCCGCCATATGGTTGGCGTCGGGATCCTGCTGGTACTCGAAGAACTCGTCGAGGTCGGCAGGTTCTACAGGACGAAGCTCAATCACAGCAGACCTTTCGGCTAGTTGGTGTCTGATACACCCTACTCGGCTTTCAATGCGGCCCAGGCCATTTGTTCCAGCAGATTGCGGCGCCAGGCTTCCCGCGGCTGCCGGCTCCGGTGGGTCGAATGCGGCGTGGAGTTGATCAGTCCGAAGACGGCGTGCGCGCGGACCCGCAGCTGCGCTGCATCGGCCTCGGGCAGCAGCCGTGCCAGCACGGAAACCCACACCTCCACGTAGGTGCGCTGCAGCGTCCGGACCAACGCCGAGTCCTCGGCGGGCAGGCTGTCCAGGTCCCGGTCGTGGACGCGGATGACGTCGGGATGCTTCAAGGCGAAGTCCACGTGGAAGGCGACCAATCCCCGGAGTGCCTCCTCGGCGTCCTGCTTGCCTGCCGCCACGTCCTGACCGCCGTCGAGCAGGTCCTGGCTGACGCCCGTGAGCAGCGCCGCCAGCACCGCATGCTTGCTGTCGAAATGCCGGTAGACGGCCGGGCCGCTGACGCCGGCCGCCGAGCCGAGGTCTTCGATGGAAACGCCGTTGAAGCCGCGCTCGGCGAAGAGGCGGGCGGCAGCGTCCAGCAGTGCGGCCCTGCGGGTCGCCTTGGCCAGGCTCCGGCCGGTCTGGCGCGTCGCGGCGGCGGCATGCGGTGCTGACATGGATCGGTTCCCTCGCGCAGATGCTGAATAAGTGCTGGACAAGACAGTTAGCGGCCACTAGCCTGATTTCAGTTAGTACAGACTAACCAAAATGCGTCCTGCAGGCCAGTTGCTCCCCAGCGGTGGGCGGCGAATTGCGGACGCGCGACGGCTTCGGCCAGGAAGGTGTCGATGGAGACACTGGCTTCCCGGGTGGACACTACCAGTGACAGCTTCCGGACCAACGACGCGGCGCAGCGCCGGCTGGCCGACGAGCTGCACCGCCGCCTGGCCTCGGTGGCGGCGGGCGGGCCGGAGAGCTCGCGCCGGCGCCACCTGGAGCGGGGCAAGCTGTTGCCGCGGGACAGGGTCGACACCCTGCTGGACGAAGGCAGCCCGTTTTTGGAGATCGCGCCGCTGGCCGCCGAGGGAATGTACGACGGCGATTCGCCGGGGGCGGGGATGATCGCCGGCATCGGCCTGGTGCACGGCCGCCACGTGCTGGTGGTCTGCAACGATGCGACCGTCAAGGGCGGGACCTACTACCCGATGACCGTCAAGAAGCACCTGCGCGCCCAGGAGGTGGCGCTGGAGAACAACCTGCCGTGCATCTACTTGGTGGACTCCGGCGGCGCGTTCCTGCCCAAACAGGACGACGTGTTCCCGGACCGCGAGCACTTCGGCCGCATCTTCTACAACCAGGCGCGGATGTCGGCGGCGAAAATCCCGCAGATCGCCGCGGTGCTCGGTTCCTGCACGGCCGGCGGCGCCTACGTTCCGGCCATGAGCGACGAGACCGTGATCGTCCGCGACCAGGGCACCATCTTCCTGGGCGGCCCGCCGCTGGTGAAGGCGGCCATCGGCGAAGTTGTCACGGCCGAGGAACTGGGCGGCGGCGAGCTGCATGCACGGACCTCGGGGGTGACCGACCACCTGGCGGAGAACGATGTGCACGCGCTGGAGATTGTCCGCGACATCGTCGCCACGCTCCCGTGCCGGACGCCGGCCTGGGAGACGGCGCCCGTCGAGGCGCCAGCGGCCGACCCGCAGGAAATCTACGGAGCCGTTCCGGTGGACGTCAACGCCGGCTACGACGTCCGCGAGGTCATCGCCCGGCTGGTGGACGGCAGCCGCTTCCACGAGTTCAAGCGGGAGTACGGCACCACGCTGGTCACCGGCTTCGCCCGGCTCCACGGGCATCAGGTGGGCCTTGTGGCGAACAACGGCGTGCTCTTTTCCGAATCCGCCCTTAAGGGCGCGCATTTCATCGAACTCTGCGACCAGCGCGGCATCCCGCTGGTTTTCCTGCAGAACCTCTCCGGCTTCATGGTGGGCCGCGACTACGAGGCCGGCGGCATCGCCAAGCACGGGGCCAAGATGGTGACCGCCGTCGCCACCGCCCGGGTGCCGAAGCTGACCGTGGTGATCGGCGGGTCCTTCGGTGCCGGCAACTATTCCATGTGCGGACGCGCTTACTCGCCGCGTTTCCTCTGGATGTGGCCGGCCGCGCGCATTTCCGTGATGGGCGGCAACCAGGCTTCCTCAGTCCTTGCCACCGTTAAACGGGACCAGTTGGAAGCCCGCGGGGAGGAGTGGAGCGCCGAGGCCGAGGAAGCGTTCAAGGCCCCCATCCGGGAGCAGTACGAAGCCCAGGGCAACCCGTATTATTCCACCGCGCGGCTCTGGGACGACGGGATCATCGACCCGGCGCAGACCCGCACCGTGCTCGGCCTCGCCCTCGACGTCTGCGCCAACAGCCCCTTGCCCGATACGTCTTTCGGCCTGTTCAGGATGTGATCAGCGTGTTCGAAACCGTCCTGGTTGCCAACCGCGGCGAAATCGCCTGCCGGGTCATCCGCACGCTGCGCGCCATGGGCATCCGTGCCGCTGCCGTCTATTCGGATGCCGACGCAGGGGCCCGCCACGTGCGCGAGGCCGACATCGCGGTGCGGATCGGCCCCGCGCCCGCGGCCGAGAGCTACCTGCGCATCGACTCCGTGATCGAAGCCTGCAAGGCCACGGGCGCCGAGGCCGTGCACCCCGGCTATGGCTTCCTCAGCGAGAACGTCGCGTTTGCCCAGGCGCTGGAGGCGGCCGGCATCGTGTTCATCGGGCCCAACGTGGGGGCGATCGGGATCATGGGGGACAAGATCCGCTCCAAGAACCACGTGGCATCGCATTCGGTCCCGGTGATCCCCGGAATCGCGGAACCGGGGCTGGACGACGACGGGCTGGTCCGGGCCGCCGAAGAGGTCGGCTACCCGCTGCTGATCAAGCCGTCGGCCGGCGGCGGCGGTAAGGGGATGATGGCCGTGCAGCGGCCCGTGGAACTGCGCGCGGCGCTCGCCGCCGGCCGCCGGGTGGCCGCCTCCGCCTTCGGCGACGACACCCTCTTCCTGGAGCGGCTGATCGCCCGGCCGCGGCACATCGAAGTGCAGGTGCTGTGCGACAGGCACGGCAACGCCATCCACCTGGGGGAGCGCGAGTGCTCGTTGCAGCGCCGGCACCAGAAAGTCATCGAGGAGGCGCCGTCGTCGCTCCTTGACGCCGCCACCCGCGCCAGAATCGGCGAGGCGGCCTGCAACGCGGCCCGCTCGGTGGACTACACCGGGGCCGGAACCGTGGAGTTCCTGGTCTCCGACGACGCACCCGACGAGTTTTTCTTCATGGAGATGAACACCCGGCTGCAGGTGGAACACCCGGTCACCGAACTGGTGACCGGCCTGGACCTGGTGGAGTGGCAGGTGCGCATCGCTGCGGGTGAGGCCCTCACGCTGGCGCAGTCCGACGTCGTACTCACCGGGCATGCGGTCGAGGCCCGCGTCTACGCGGAAGATCCCTCGCAGCAGTTCCTGCCCTCGGCCGGCACTGTGCTGGAATTGGCCGAAGCCGCCGGGGAGGGCGTGCGGGGGGACAGTTCGCTGCTGCCGGGCCTGGTCATCCCTTCCGACTACGACCCGTTGCTGTCCAAGGTGATCGCCTGGGGCGAGGACCGGCAGCAGGCCCTGGCGCGGCTGGACGGTGCGCTGGCCGACACCATGGTGCTGGGCGTCCACACCAACATCGAGCACCTTCGCAGCCTGCTGGCCGACGACGACGTGCGGGCCGGGCGGCTCGACACCACGTTGATCGACCGGAAGATCGAACACCAGCAGTTCCGCCGGCCCGGTGACGCCGAACTGTCCGTGGCCGCCGTGGACTGGCTGCTCCGGCAACGGGACGGGCGGATCCGGACAGGCGCGGCCGGCCGGCCGGGGTCCGCCTGGCGGAGCGAGGGCTGGCGGTTGAGCGGGCCGCGTCCGTGCACCGTCAGCTTCGACCTCGGCGGCGGAGAACACCGCGACATGTCGGTGGCCTGGACGGGGGACGCGGCCGCCGGCCGGCCCTCCGGTGCCCTGGTGACGGCCGGCGGCGGCAGCTACGCCGTCGTGCTGGACCGGGCCGGGCAGGCGGCGGAGGTCGACGGCGTCCGCAGGCCGCTGCGCCACGCGTTCGGCGAGGACGGCACGATTTGGCTGGGCGACGCCGGCTGGTCGGCCCGGGTGACCGTCCGCGGCCGGGAGCGCAGGCTCGCCGACGCCCTGGCAGGGGTCCGCCAGTCCGAGGGCGAGGCATCACCCGAAGTGCGCTCGCCGATGCCGGGGACGGTGACGTCCGTGGCGGTGGCCAACGGCGACCGGGTGGTGGCCGGCCAGCCGCTGCTGACGGTGGAAGCGATGAAGATGGAACACCAGCTGAGCGCCGGGATCGACGGCAAAGCCAGCATCAACCTCAAACCCGGCGACCTGGTCAAGGCCGGCCAGATCGTCGCCGTCGTGCGGGCAGCGGATCCTGTCCCCGAAGAACCTGAACAGAAAGGGGCATGACCATGCCTGACTTCTCACTGAGCGAGGACTACCAGGACCTGGTGGAGACCGTGCGGGAATTTGCCCGCGAGGTGGTCGCCCCGGTGTCCGCCAGGCACGACGAGGAGCACAGCTTCCCGTACAAGGTCGTGGAACAGATGGGCGAGATGGGCCTGTTCGGCCTCCCCTTCCCCGAGGAATACGGCGGCATGGGCGGCGACTACTTCGCGCTCGCCCTGGCGCTGGAACAACTCGGGGCGGTGGACCAATCGGTGGCGATCACCCTGGAGGCCGGGGTCTCGCTGGGGGCGATGCCCATTTACCGCTTCGGCACCGAGGACCAGAAGCAGCAGTGGCTGCCCATGCTGGCCAGCGGCGAGGCGCTCGCCGGCTTCGGCCTGACCGAACCCGAAGCGGGCTCGGACGCCGGCGGCACCAAGACCCGGGCCGAGCTCGTGGACGGGCAATGGGTGGTCAACGGGCACAAGGAGTTCATCACCAACTCCGGCACCGAGATCTCCCGGCTGGTCACCGTCACCGCGGTCACCGGCACCTCCAAGCGCGAAGACGGGTCGGTGAAGAAGGAAATCTCCACCATCCTGGTTCCCACGGACACCCCGGGCTTCACCGCCGAGAAGGCGTACAACAAGGTGGGCTGGAACGCGTCCGACACGCATCCGCTCACCCTGGACAACGTCCGCGTCCCGGAAGAAAACCTGCTGGGCACCCGCGGCAGGGGCTACGCCAACTTCCTGCAAATCCTGGACGAGGGCCGGATCGCCATCGCCGCGCTGGCCACGGGCGCAGCGCAGGGCTGCGTGGACGAGGCGGTGCGCTACGCGAAGGAGCGCCAGGCCTTCGGCACCAACATCGGCTCCTTCCAGGCCATCCAGTTCAAGATCGCCCGGATGCAGGCCCGCGCGCACACGGCGCGGCTGGCGTATTACGACGCCGCCGCCAGGATGCTCGCCGGCCGGCACTTCAAAACGCAGTCGGCGATTGCCAAGATGGTGGCAGGCGAAGCCGCCATGGACAACGCCCGCGATGCCACGCAGATTTTCGGCGGCTTCGGCTTCATCAACGAATTCCGGGTGGCGCGCCACTACCGCGACTCGAAGATCCTGGAGGTCGGGGAAGGGACCACCGAAGTGCAGCTGATGCTCATCGCCCGCGAACTGGGGCTTTGACGGAGCGCACAGGCAAAGGAGGACGCAGTGATCAACAAGGTAATGGCTTCCGCCGCGGAGGCCGTGGCGGATATTCCGGACGGCGCCTCGCTGGCCGTGGGCGGCTTCGGCCTGTGCGGCATTCCGGTGGCGCTGATCCAGGCCCTGCACGACGCCGGCACCACCGACCTGGAGACCATCAGCAACAACTGCGGCGTGGACGACTGGGGGCTGGGCGTGCTGCTGGCCGACGGGAGGATCCGGCGCACCATCAGCTCCTACGTGGGCGAGAACAAGGAGTTCGCCCGGCAGTTCCTGGCCGGCGAGCTGGAAGTGGAGCTGACCCCGCAGGGGACGCTGGCGGAGAAGCTGCGGGCCGGCGGCGCCGGGATTCCCGCGTTCTACACGGCCGCCGGTGTCGGCACGCAGGTCAGCGAGGGCGGGCTGCCGCGCAAATACGATGCCGACGGCGGGGTCGCCAAGGCATCGGAACCGAAGGAAGTCCGCAGCTTCGGCGGGGCCGACTACGTGCTGGAGGAGTCGCTGCGGCCGGACTTCGGCCTGGTGCATGCCTGGAAGGGCGACCGGCTGGGCAACCTGGTGTTCCACGTGACCGCCATGAACTTCAATCCGCTGTGCGCCATGGCCGGCAAGATCACGATCGCCGAAGTCGAAGAACTCGTGGAACCGGGCGAACTGGACCCCCAGCAGATCCACACCCCCGGCATCTTCGTCCAGCGGGTGGTGGTGGCACCGGAGGTGGAAAAGCGCATCGAAAAACGCACGGTGCGGCTGGCCGGCCAAGACACCGGCGCGACCGGGAAGTAAAGGAGCACTCCATGGCCCTGACACGCAACGAACTGGCTGCCCGGGTGGCCCGGGAACTGGAAAACGGGCAGTACGTAAACCTGGGCATCGGCATGCCCACCCTGATTCCCAACTACATTCCCGACGGCGTGGAGGTCATCCTGCATTCCGAAAACGGGATCCTCGGCGTCGGCCCGTATCCGACCGAGGACAATATCGACCCGGACTTGATCAACGCGGGCAAAGAGACCGTGACGCTCAACCGCGGAGCGGCGATCTTCGACTCTTCCGCTTCCTTCGGCATGGTCCGCGGCGGGCACGTCGACGTCGCCGTTCTCGGCGCCATGCAGGTGTCCCGGACCGGAGACCTGGCCAACTGGATGATCCCGGGCAAGATGGTCAAGGGCATGGGGGGTGCCATGGACCTGGTCTTCGGTGCCAAACGGCTGATCGTCATGATGGAGCACGTGGACAAGGGCGGGAACCCCAAGATCCTCACCGAATGCACGCTGCCGCTCACCGGCAGGGGCTGCGTGGACACCATCATCACCGACCTGGCCGTCATCGACGTCGCTGAGCAGGGACTAGTGCTGCGCGAGACGGCCCCGGGCGTCGACGTGCAGGACGTCGTGGCCGCCACCGAAGCCGAACTCCGGATCGACCAGTACCAGGCGGGTGCCCGGTGAACACCGACGCCGGGGCAGCGGCGACCCCCTCCGAAGCCGCCGGGGCGCAGAAAGTGATCATCCAGCGGGGGCTCTACTTCGAGGAGATCGAAGCGGACGTCATCTACGCGCACCGGCCGGGCCGCACCGTCACCGAGGCGGACAATGTCTTCTTCACCACCGTCACCATGAACAACCAGGCCCTGCACCTGGACGCGGCGTGGGCGGCAGGGCAGCCGTTCGGCCAGCGGCTGATGAATTCCATGTTCACCCTCGCCACGGTGGTGGGCCAGTCCGTCGGCCAACTCACCCAGTCCACGATTGTGGCTCAACTGGGCATGACGGACGTAACCTTCCCGCACCCGCTCTACCACGGGGACACGCTGTATACGGAGACGGTGGTCACCGACAAGCGGCTCTCCAAGTCCAGGCCCGGGACCGGCGTGGTGACCATGCACCACACCGGCCGGAACCAGCACGGGGATGTCGTGGCCACGGTGACGCGCAGTTGCCTGATGTGGACCAAGGACGGCCACGCCGAAGCCATCGCAGGCTCGGAAACCGGCGACGCCGAACTGTGGGACGGCCGGCCCGGGGGCGTCCGATGACCGGCTTCGGCATGGGACCGGCCATCCTGTTTTGTCCGGCAGACCGGCCCGACCGGTACGGCAAGGCCGCCGAACGCGCCGACGCGGTGATCCTGGACCTGGAGGACGCGGTTGCTCCCGCGGACCGCGCCGCGGCGCGGTCAGCCATCATCGACAACCCGCTCGACCCCGAACGGACGATCGTGCGGGTCAACGCGGCCGGCACAGCCGACCACGCGCCGGACCTGGACGCCGTCCGCCGGTCCGGCTACCGCACCATCATGCTGGCCAAGGCGGAGGACGCGGCGGCGGCCGGCGGGCTGGGGGAGTACTCGGTGGTGGCCCTGTGCGAGACGGCCCTCGGCGTGCTGCACGCCGCGGAACTGGCACGCTGCGCGAACGTCACCGCGCTGATGTGGGGGGCGGAGGACCTGGTCGCCTCACTGGGCGGCAGTTCCAGCCGGTTCGCGTCCGGAACCTACCGGGACGTCGCCAGACACGCGCGTTCGCAGGTCCTGCTAGCCGCCGGCGCCTACGGCAAGGCCGCCATCGACTCGGTCTACATCGACATACCGGACCTCGGCGGGCTCGCGGCCGAGGCCGAGGATGCGGTCGCCTCGGGTTTCGCAGCCAAGGCCATCATCCACCCCAGCCAGGCCGACGTGGTGCGGGCCGCCTACCGCCCGGGCGAGGAGGAAACCGACCATGCGGTGGCGCTGCTGGCCGCCGCCGCCAATGAATCCGGCGCCTTCCGGTTCCGGGGCCAAATGGTCGACGGGCCGGTCCTCAAGCACGCGGAGCAGATCCTGCGGCGGGCCCGGCAGTTCAGTCCTAACGGGTGAGCGGGACGTAGAACTTCTCCGGCCGGCCGGCCGCCCCGTACCGCGGGGTGATCCGGGCCTCGCCGCGCGACACCAGGTACTCCAGATAGCGCCGTGCGCTGACCCGGGCCAAGCCCAGCCGCCCGGCGACCTCGGACGCAGAGGAGGCCGCGCCGGCCGCATTCAGGTCGGCGATCACGGCCTCCAAGGTAGGCAAGGACAGGCCCTTGGGCAGCGGAACAGCAGCCCCCGGGCCGGACAGCGTGACGGCGGAAACCGCGGCGCGGCCGGCGCCGCTTCCGGGCGCAGCAGCGCGCGCCCGCAGCGTCGGTTGGCCGGGGGCACGGCCGGACGCCGGCCCTTCAGCGGTGCTGTCCGCATCCGCCCGGGCGGAGTCCCTGCCGGCGTCGAGCTGCGGCGCGAGCAGCCGGTCAATGCCGTCCTGGTCCAGCACGGCGGAGTCGTCGCCGCTGATCTGCCGGCGGTGCTCCACATACGCGTCCAGCCGCTCCATGAGAACCCGCGCGTTGAACGGCTTGACCAGGTAGTGGAGCACCCCGCCGGCCATCGCGGCCCGCACCGTGTCCAGTTCGCGCGCCGCGGTAATCGCGATGACGTCAACGGGTTCCCCGGGAAGGTTCCGGACCGCGCGCAGTACTTCGATGCCGCTCATGTCCGGCAGATGAATGTCCAGCAGCACCAGCTCGGGGCGAAGCTTCGCGACCATTGCCAGCCCCTCGGCCCCGGTGTACGCGGTGCCCACGGCATCGAAGGCGCCGTGGGCCAGCAGGAAGCCGGTGTGCACCCCCGCGACCTCTTTGTCGTCGTCGATGACGACAGTGCGGATCAGGCTCATGGAACCGGAACTCCTTGCGGTCGGGCGTTCGGCGGGGTCGGTGAGAACGTTACCGTGAACTCGGCGCCGCCGGAGGCGGAGGCCGCCACCCGGGCGCTGCCGCCGCGCCGCGCCGCAACGCGGCTGACCAGCGCGAGGCCGAAACCGCGGCTGCCCGGCAGCGCGGCCTCCTTGCCGGAGACGCCCGGCTCGAAGATGCGCTGGTATTCCTCCGGCGGGACGCCGGGACCGTCGTCGGCGACCGTGATGGTGCAACCGCCCGGGCCACTGGTGATGGCAACCGTGATGGTTCCCTGCACACCCACGGCTTCGATGGCGTTGTCGATCAGGTTTCCGAGCACGGTGACCGGGTCCGTCGTGCCGTCCGGAGCGAGCTCGGACGCCGGATCGATGAGTAGCCTGATGCCCTTTTCGTCGCAAATAGTGGTCTTGGCCATCAGCAGGCTGGCCGCGTCCGGGTCGATGATGCCCGGGGCCAGTTCGCCCGCCACCACCGAACCGCCGTGGCCGGCACGCGAGATGAAGTCCACTGCCTGCTGCGCGCGGCCCAGTTCCAGCAGGCCGGAGATCACATGCATCTTGTTGGAAAATTCGTGTGCCTGGGCCCGCAGTGCCTGGGTGACATCCCGGGCGCCGTCCAGATCCTGCAGCAGCTGGTGCAGTTCGGTGCGGTCGCGCAGGATGAGGACGCTGCCCACGCGGCGCGAGTCCACGGTGGCCGCGTTGGCCCGGGCCAGCAGCACTCGTTCGCCGGCGAGGACCGTTTCGTCGGCGCCGCCGGTGGCCGCCAGCATGGCCGCCAGCACGGGATCCAGGATCTTGCCGGCCGCCTGGCCCAAGGCGGCGTCGGAGACCTCCAGGAGGCGTTTCGCCTCATCGTTGAGCAACGCGATGCGCCCGCGGTCGTCCACGGCAACCACGCCTTCGCCGATGCCGTGAAGCATGGCGTCGCGGGTTTCGAGCAGGGCGGCGATCTCCTCCGGCTCGAGCTGGTAGATCCGCCGCCAGACCAGCCGCGAGATGTAGATGGCGCCGGCCGATCCGACCAGTGCCGCCGCGATGAGCCAGGCCAGCAGGACGGGCAGGTCGTCGTTGAGGTCGTCGCGCAGCGTGGATTCCAACGTGCCGACAGACGCGGTGCCGATCACTGTGCTCCCCGACCGGTCATACACGGGCACCTTCACCCGCCACGACTCGCCCAGCGTGCCGGTCTGCCTGCCGACGAACGTCTCGCCGGACAAGGGGATCGACGGGTCGGTGGAAACCATCTGTCCGATCAGCGCCTCGTTGGGGTGGGAGTAGCGGATCCCGCGGTCGTCCGTGACCACCACGTACGTCACGCCCGTGGACTGCGCTATGAGCTCGGCGATCGGCTGGATGGTCTTGCTGGGGTCTTCGTCGTCGAAGGCCTCCACGATGGACGGCAGTTGCGCCACCGAGCGCGCCACGCCGATCATCCGTCCCTCGTAGGCATCGCGGATCTGCTGCTCCTGCATCGATATGGCGACCGAGCCGGCCACCAGGACGACGGCGAGCAGGATGGACAGCTGCAGCACAAACAGCTGGGTCCGCAGCGACAGGGATCGGAACACACCACCATTTTCGCATGCTGTTAGCTGCGCCACTCTTAGTGCTGTGAGCTGCGCCCCGGCCGGGCCCGGCTGTGACCACAATGACCAATACGGCCACAATGACCGCATTCTTCCCGGGCGCAGAACCGGCCCCTACGCTGGGGCGCACGGCATGGTGATGCCCATCACGCCGGTTGGAGGAGGAAGAACCCACATGAAGCTCGACCGTACGATGAGACGCCGATCGGCCCTGGTGGCCGCCGCGGCAGCGTCCGCCCTGGTCCTGGCAGCCTGCGGATCCACTACTGGTGGCGGCGGCAACGGCGCCGAAGAGGCCGGCATCGACAAGCTCAACATCATTGTCCCGGCAGACCCGGGCGGCGGCTGGGACCAAACCGGCCGCGCCATCCAGAAGGACCTGCAGGAGAACGACCTGGTTTCCAGCGCCTCGGTGGTCAACATCGGCGGCGCCGGCGGCACCAATGGGCTGGCGAAGCTGGCCACCGAACAGAACCCGGACACCCTGATGGTGATGGGGTACGTCATGGTCGGCGCCGTGGAAACCAACAAGTCGAAAAACCGGATCGAAGACACGACGCCGATCGCCCGGCTCACCGAAGAGCCGCTCGTCGTCGTCGTTCCCGCCGACTCGCCGTACCAGACGATCGACGACCTGATCGCTGACGTCAAGGCCAAGGGCAAGGGCGTCTCGATCACCGGCGGCTCCGCCGGCGGCGCCGACCACATCCTGGCCGGCCTGATGCTGAAGGAGGCCGGAATCGGCGCCGACAAGCTGAACTACATCCCGTACTCCGGTGGCGGCGAATCGCTGGCGGCGCTGCTGGGCAACAAGGTCTCGGCCGGCATTTCCGGCGTGGGCGAGTATGCGGAGCAGGTCAAGGCCGGCAAGCTGCGTGCCTTGGCGGTCTCCGGCCCGGAGGCCGCGCCGCAGCTGCCCGAGGTCAAGCCGCTGAAGGAACAGGGCGTGGACGTGGTACTCACCAACTGGCGCGGCGTCGTGGCTCCCGGGTCCATCGACGATGCCCAGGCCGAGAAGCTCACCGCGCTGATGACCGAGCTGCACGGCACCGATGCGTGGAAGGAGACCCTGTCCACGAACAACTGGGGCGACGCTTTCCTGGCCGGCGACGAATTCGCCAGCTTCCTGACGGAGGACATCAAGACCGTCACGGCAACCCTGACGGATATCGGTCTCCTGAAGTAATCATGGCCTCTTCCACTGCTGGAGCGGCCCGGGGCGGCACCGCCGCCCCGGGCAAGCCGCTCGGAGAAATAATCTTCGCGACCGTGATCCTGAGCATCGGGATCGTCGGCTTCGTGGCCGGGGCAGGAATCCAGACGCCCGACTCGGCCAGCGACATCGGGCCCCGGGCGCTGCCTTACATCGTCTCCGGCCTGCTGGTGGCCGTCGGTGCCGGGCTGATCGTGCAGTTGCTGCGCGGCGTCACCGGCGAGGCCGAAGAGGGCGAAGACATCGATCCGAATGTCAAGACGGACTGGCTGACCGTCGCCAAGATGGCGGGCGCCGTTGTCGTCCATATTTTCCTGATCGTGCCGCTGGGCTGGCCGGTTGCCGCGGCGGTGCTGTTCATCGGCGCCGCCTGGGCGCTCGGCGCCAAGCCGCTGTGGCGTGCGGCCGTGGTCGGCGTAGTCATGGCGCTGCTGCTGCAGTTCGCTTTCGCCGGGCTCCTCGGCGTCTCGCTGCCTGCCGGCGTGCTCGAAGGGGTGCCGTTCCTGGATGGATAACTTCTACGCCCTCCTGGAGGGCTTTTCCGTGGCCATGCAGCCGATTTACCTGCTGTACGCCCTGGGCGGCGTGCTGGTCGGAACGGCAGTGGGCGTGCTGCCGGGTATCGGGCCGGCGATGACCGTTGCCCTGCTGATGCCGATCACGTACAGCCTCGAGCCGACGGCGGCGATCATCGTTTTCGCCGGCATCTACTACGGCGGCATGTACGGCGGTTCGACCACCTCGATCCTGCTGAACACGCCGGGTGAATCCGCCTCCATCGTCACCGCGCTCGAGGGCAACCGGATGGCCAAAGCCGGCCGCGGTGCAGCGGCGCTGGCGACGGCGGCGCTCGGCTCCTTCATTGCAGGCACGGTCGCCACGGTGCTGCTGAGTTTCGTGGCGCCCTACGTGGCCGCGTTCGCCGTGCAGATCGGTCCGGTGGAGTACGTCGCCCTGATGGTCGTGGCGTTCCTGACCGTCGGCGCGCTGCTGGGCGCGTCGGTGTTGCGCGGCCTGGCCTCGCTGGGGCTGGGACTGTTCATGGCGTTCATGGGCGTGGACCTGATGACCGGCCAGCAGCGTTACACCTTCGGCAGCCCGTTCCTGGCGGACGGGATCGACGTGGTGCTGGTGGCCGTGGGGCTGTTCGCACTGGGCGAGGCGCTGTATGTGGCGTCCCGGCTGCGGCACGGGCCCGTCAAGGTCATCCCGGTGACCGGCGGCTGGACGTCGTGGATGAAGAAGGAGGACTGGAAACGTTCCTGGAAGCCGTGGCTGCGGGGGACGTTCATCGGCTTCCCGATCGGCACCATGCCGGCCGGCGGCGCCGACGTGGCCACCTTCCTGTCCTACGCGTCCGAGAAGAAACTGGCCAGGGGCGCGCGCAAGAAGCAATTCGGGCGCGGCGCCATCGAAGGCGTGGCCGGGCCCGAGTCGGCCAACAACGCGGCCGCGGCCGGCGTGCTGGTCCCGCTGCTGACGTTGGGCATTCCGACGACGGCGACGGCGGCGATGATGCTGGTGGCGTTCCAGCGCTACAACATCCAGCCTGGGCCGCTGCTGTTCGAGGTCGAGGGTGCCCTGGTCTGGGCACTGATTGCCAGCCTCTACGTTGGCAATCTGATGCTGCTGGTGCTGAACCTGCCGCTGGTGGGCATCTGGGTGAAGATCCTGCAGATCCCGCGGCCGTACCTCTACGCAGGCATCCTGGTCTTCGCGGCCATGGGCGCGTTCTCGGTGAACTTCACCCCGGTCGACGTGTTCGTGCTGCTGGTGGTGGGTGTGTTGGGCTTCTTCATGCGCCGGTACGGCTACCCGATTGCCCCGCTCGTGGTGGGCATGATCCTGGGGCCGATTTTCGAGAGCCAGCTGCGGCGTTCGCTGGCCATCTCCCAGGGCGACTCGATGGCGTTGGTGTCCACCCCGATCTCGGCCGGCATCTACATCGCCCTGGTGGTCATCTTCGTGCTGTCCTTCTGGCTGAAGAAGCGCCAGCGCCTGATGGAAGCGGCGGTGCTCGACGATGACAACCCGCAAGGCAAGGAGGTCAGCGCATGACCACGATAGTGGTGGGGTATGTTCCCAACGCCCTGGGCGACGCCGCACTGGCCGCCGCGATCGACGAGGCCGGCCGCCGTTCGGCGGAGCTGCTGGTGGTCAACACCACCCGGGCGGACCGGCTGGTGGATCCGACCTATGCGGACGCCGCCGACGTCACCCGGCTGGAATCAGTCCTGTCCGGGGCCGGCGTCACCTTCAGCATCAGGCACGGCATCTCGGACGGACTGGCCGCCGACGACGTGCTCGACGCCGCCGAAGAGTCCGGGGCGGACCTGATTGTCATCGGGGTGCGCAACCGCACGCCGGTGGGCAAGCTGGTCATGGGTTCCACGGCGCAAACCATTTTGCTGGGCGCGTCCTGCAACGTGTTGGCGGTGAAGTAGGGGTAACCGGTGCCCGGCGGCGATATGACCAGCCGCAGTCGGCAACGCCGAGCTCGCCGGGCGGACCGCCGAGGGGCAGCCCCTACCGCCCGTCTATCCCGCGCCCGCCGGGAGCCGCAATCGTTGAGGACCGGATTCACCGGGGCAGGGTTCCGCTGCCGGGGCAGGGCGCACGAACCCTGCCCCGGCAGTTTTTCCCTGTACCCGGTGCCATGTCCCGCGCGACCGGGGGGAGCAGCCCGCGCGGCCAAGGGTTGTCGTCGAGATCACCCGCCGTGGAGGGTGATCTCGCCACCAGGTCAGGTAATGGCTTCGAGGTCACCCCGTATAACCGGTGATCTCGAAGCCAGGGGGTAACTTGGACGCCACACAGCCCGTGCTCGGCGGGCGGACCGCCGGTGCTGGATAATTGAGCGCATGGAGTTCCGAGATCCGCCCCGCGCCGCCCCGCTTCCCGCCCGGCGCAAAGTAGTGCTGCTGGGTTCCACCGGTTCGATCGGCACCCAGGCGATCGACGTGGTGGACGCGGCCCCGGAGCGCTTCGAGGTAACGGCGCTCGCCGCCGGCGGCAACGTGGAACTGGCGGCCCGGCAGGCCGTGCACACCCGGGCCCAGGCCCTCGGAACCGCCGCCGGAACGGTGGATGACCTGGCGACTGCGGTCGAGGCCGCCGCGGCGGACGCCGGCGTTTCCGGCTACTCGCCCGAGCTCTTCGCAGGACCCGACGCAGCCGCGAGGATCGCCGCGTGGCCGGACGCCGACGTCGTGCTTAACGGCATCACCGGGTCCATTGGTTTGGCGCCTACACTGGCCGCGCTGGGGGCCGGACATTTGCTCGCACTGGCCAACAAGGAGTCCCTGATTGCCGGCGGGCCGTTGGTCAAGCAGGCGGCGCGTCCCGGGCAGATCGTGCCCGTGGATTCGGAACACTCGGCGCTGGCCCAGGCGCTGCGCTCGGGCACGGCCGCCGAAATGGAACGGCTGATCGTCACCGCATCCGGCGGTCCGTTCCGCGGCTTCAGCAGGGATGAGTTGCGCGACGTCACCCCGGCGCAGGCGCTGGCCCACCCCACCTGGGACATGGGCCGGATGGTGACCACCAATTCGGCGACCATGGTCAACAAGGCGCTGGAAGTCATCGAAGCCCACCTGCTCTTCGACGTCCCGCTGGAGCGGATCGACGTGGTGGTGCACCCGCAGTCGGTGGTGCACTCGATGGTGCAGTTCACCGACGGGTCCACCATCGCGCAGGCCTCGCCGCCGGACATGCGCCTGCCGATCGCCCTCGGCATGGGCTGGCCGGAGCGCGTGCCGGGCGCCGCGCAGCCGTGTGACTGGAGCCGGGCCACCAGTTGGACCTTCGAGCCGCTGGACGAGGAGGTTTTTGGCGCGGTGCGGCTGGCCAAGGAGGCGGCCGGCCGCGGCGGTACCTTCATGGCCGTCTACAACGCGGCCAACGAGGAAGCCGTGGACGCCTTCCACGACGGCCGGATCCGCTTCGACGAGATCGTGGAGACGGTGGCTGCCGTGGTGGACGAACACGCGCCCTCCGGCGAACCGACGGTTGCCGCCGTGCTGGCCGCAGAGGACTGGGCACGCTCGCGGGCCCACGAACGTTTGGCTATGTTGTGACCATCTTGCTTTTCATTCTCGGCGTCCTCTTCGTGGCCGTCGGCATCGCCGTGTCCATCGCCCTGCACGAGGTGGGCCACCTGCTGCCCGCCAAGCTGTTCAAGGTGCGGGTCACCCAGTACATGGTCGGCTTCGGCAAGACCCTCTTTTCCCGTCGGCGCGGCGAGACCGAATACGGTGTCAAGGCCATCCCGCTCGGCGGCTACGTCTCGATGATCGGCATGTACCCGCCGGCCAAGGAGAGCGGTGGCGGCGGCAGCAGCGGCGACGGCGGCAGCGCCAGCGGCGGCAGCGGCATCGGCGGCGGCGCGAGCGGCGGCTCGGTCCGCCGGTCCAGCACCGGCATGTTCCAGCAACTGGCCAACGACGCCCGGCAGGCCGAAGCCGAGCGGCTGCAGCCCGGCGACGGGAACCGGATGTTCTACAGACTGCCGGTCTGGAAGCGGATCATCATCATGCTCGGCGGCCCGTTCGTGAACCTGGTCATCGGCACGGTGCTGATCGGCATCGTGCTGGTCGGCTTCGGCTCCGCCCAGGCCACCACCACCATTGCCCAGGTCAATAAATGCGTGGTCCCGGCGTCGCAGGCCGCCGAGACCGGCCAGACCGACTGCCTGCCCAGCGATCCCGAAGCTCCGGCCACGGCGGCGGGGATCCGGCCGGGGGACACCGTCGTCGCCTTCGCCGGCAAGCCGGTCACCGACTGGTACCAGTTGACCGCCTGGATCCGGGACGCAGCGGGGGAGGAGACGCCGATCACGCTGCTGCGCGACGGCAGGGAAATCACCACCACCATCACCCCGATCCTCACGGAACGTCCGGTGTTCGACGACGCCGGGCAACCGCTGCTGGACGGCAATGGCGAGCCGGTGACGGAGCAGGCAGGTTTCGTGGGGATGGGCGCCACCACCGCCCTGGTGCCGCAGCCGGCCGGCGACGTGCTCCCTGCCGTGGGGGAGAACCTGCAGGCGATCACCGGCGTGGTGCTCCATCTGCCGCAGCGGCTGGCCGACGTGGCCGAAGCCGCCTTCAGCGATGCTCCGCGCGACCCGAACGGGCCGATGAGCGTGGTGGGCGTCGGCCGGATTGCCGGCGAGATCAGCGCGATGGACGAGATCCCCTTCGAGGCGCGGGCGGCCTCGCTGATCGGGTTGGTCGGCTCGGTCAACCTGGCGCTGTTCGTGTTCAACCTGATCCCGCTGCTGCCCCTGGACGGCGGGCACGTGGCCGGTGCGCTCTGGGAAGCCATCCGCCGCGGCGTCGCCAAGCTGTTCCGCCGCCCGGATCCGGGACCGGTGGACATCGCCAAACTGCTCCCGCTGACCTACGTGGTGGCCGTGGTGCTGATGGGCATGGGCGCGCTGCTGATCTACGCGGACATCGTCAAACCGGTCAACATCTTCGGCTGACCCCGGCCGCGTTCCCGGCGGCGCCCCGCGAACCGCGGCCTCCCTGGCCCGGCACGATGACGGCGGTGCGCGGCGGCGGGCGGCGCCCGATGCCATCCGCCCGCGTTCCCGGCGGCGGCCTCTGCGAACCGCCGCCTCCCTGGCTCGGCACGACGGCGATGCGCGCCGGCATGCGCGGCACGCCGTCCGGAGGTTGGAACCCCGGAGGTCCCCGTGGTTAGACTGGCCGGAACCGGCGAAGGGAGCCACAACCCGTGAGCACGGCACCGCGGACAGTCCGTACCGCAGCGAGCCTTAGGGACACTGCGCGGGAGGAGACGACGCGCCGCAGGACCTGGTTCCGGACCGGCGCGGCCGCAGTCGTGGCGGCCGCTGTGGCACTTGCCGGCTGCACCGCGCCGGGCGAAGCGCAGGGTCCGCAATCATCGGAAGCTTCGGCGGAGGCCGCCCCGGAGCGCGTGCAGCTGAGGGCGGGAGCCGCGGATTTGCAGGTGCTCGCCGGCTCCGACGGCGAAGCATCGCTGGCCGCCAGCCAGGCGTTGTTTGATTCGAGCCCCGTGGCGTTCGTCGCACCGCCGGACGATGCCAAGGCCATCGCTGCCGCGGCTGCCGAGTCGGTGCCGATGGGCGTGCCGCTGCTGCTGGCCGGAGAGGGGCTGGCCGAAGAGCTGAAGCGGCTCGGCGTCCGCCGGGTCAAGGCTTTCGGCCAGCCGCCCGCCGAGCCGGCCGACTCCCCGAGCGCCGCGCCGGAGGGCTCCGCGGCGGAGCCCTCCGCCTCGAACGCTGCCGGCTCCGCCGCCCGGAACACAGCCTCGACCGTGTCGGACACCGAACCGGGCCGCGGCATCGAGGCGTGGGCCCCGCTGCTGGCGGGCGCGGAAATTTTTCCCCCGGACGGGGACGTCAAGGCGCCCGAGCGTCCGGACGAGCCCGCGGCCGTGTCGGTGTTGACCGGCAAGGACGGCGGGCAGGGCTATCCCGCGACCCTGGCCGTCGTGGAGGCGGCCGGCGCCCGGGTCTTCCAGGACCCGCACGCAGACCCGCGGCGGAGCGGCGACACCATCGACTTCCTGCGCAAGGAGCCCGACAACCGCGTGCTCGCCGTCGGCGAAGCTTTTGGCAACGGCGACACCTTCGCCCGCCGGACCACGGCAGCGCTGACAGTGCCGGAACTGCCCGGCGGCGGGCAGTTCGCCTTCCCGTCCCGGCGGATGGTGGCGCTGTACGGGCACCCCTCCGGGCCCGCCCTCGGCGCACTCGGCGAGCAGGATGCCAAGGGGTCGGTGACGCGCGTGAAGAAACTCGCCAAGCAGTACCAACCGCACAGCAAGGAACCGGTGGTTCCGGCGTTCGAGATCATCGCCACGGTTGCCAGTGCCTCGGCCGGAAAGGACGGCGACTATTCGGAGGAGACCGATCCGGACGAGTTGCGCCCCTGGATTGATGCCGCCGGCGAGGCGGGGGTGTACGTGGTGCTCGACCTGCAGCCGGGGCGGTCGGACTTCCTCACCCAGGCCAAAATCTACGAGGACCTGCTGAAGGAACCGCACGTGGGCCTGGCCCTGGACCCGGAATGGCGGCTGGGCAAGGGGCAGCGGCACATGGAGCAGATCGGCTCGGTGTCCGCTGCCGAGATCAACCAGGTCAGCGACTGGCTGGCGAAACTTACCCGGAAGAACTCCCTGCCCCAGAAGGTGCTGATCCTGCACCAGTTCCAGTACCAGATGATATCGGACCGAGAGAAGCTGGAAACCGGCCACGAGGAGCTGGCCATGGTGCTGCACGCCGACGGCCATGGCGACCCCGGCCAGAAACTGGATACTTGGCGCGTCCTCCGGGAGGACCTGCCGAAGAACATCTGGATGGGTTGGAAGAACTTCTACGACGAAGACACCCCGACTTTCAGCCCGGAGCGCACCTACACCGGCGTTAAGCCGGTTCCGTGGTTCGTTTCCTACCAGTAGCCCGCCCGCATCCGCCGGCGGGTAAGGTGAAGACCATGAGTGTCTTTGCCGTCGAATACGTCTACGCCGCCGATTCCGAGTCCGGCCGGGACGAGTACCGTCCCGCCCACCGCGCCTGGCTGGGCGGTTTCGTGGACCGGGGCCGCCTGCTGGCCTCCGGCCCCTATGCCGACGGCACCGGCGCGCTGCTGATCTTCACCGCCGAGGACGAAGCCAGCCTGCTGGAGGAGCTGAAGCAGGATCCGTTCAACGTCAACAACTTCGTCTCCGGCCTGAAAGTCACCGACTGGAAGCCGGTCACCGGGGCGTTCGCCGACCACGCATGATTCATCCCACTCGCGCAGCATGTGCCAAGGCCGTGCGGGAAGGGGATAATGAAACCTGATCAGCAACTGCCTACCGGCACATGGAGGACGTTTTGACCTCGGTCAATCTTGGAATGCCAGCTTCACCACCGCCAGTCCTGGCGCCGCGCCGCAAGACCCGGCAGATCAAGGTCGGGTCAGTCGGGGTCGGGTCGGAATCGCCCATCAGCGTGCAGTCGATGACCACCACGCCCACCACGGACATCAATGCCACGCTGCAGCAGATTGCCGAACTGACGGCCTCCGGTTGCGACATCGTCCGGGTGGCCTGCCCCAGCGCGGACGACGCCGAGGCCCTGCCGATCATCGCCAAGAAGTCCCAGATCCCGGTGATCGCGGACATCCACTTCCAGCCCAAGTACGTCTTTGCCGCGATCGATGCCGGCTGCGCCGCCGTCCGCGTCAATCCTGGCAACATCCGCAAGTTCGACGACCAGGTCAAGGAGATCGCCGAGGCCGCGAAGGCCGCCGGCACATCCATCCGGATCGGCGTCAACGCCGGCTCGCTGGACCCGCGGCTGATGCAGAAGTACGGCAAGGCGACTCCGGAGGCGCTGGTGGAATCCGCCGTCTGGGAGGCCTCGCTGTTCGAAGAACACGACTTCCACGACTTCAAGATCTCGGTCAAGCACAACGACCCGGTGGTCATGGTCCGCGCCTACGAGCTCCTGGCCGAACGCGGCGACTGGCCGCTGCACCTCGGTGTCACCGAGGCCGGTCCCGCTTTCCAGGGCACCATCAAGTCCGCCACCGCCTTCGGGGCGCTGCTCTCGCAGGGGATCGGGGATACCATCCGCGTCTCCCTGTCCGCCCCGCCGGCGGAAGAGATCAAGGTGGGCCTGCAGATTCTGCAGTCGCTGAACCTGCGGGAACGCAAACTCGAGATCGTTTCCTGCCCCTCCTGCGGGCGCGCACAGGTCGACGTGTACAAGCTGGCCGACGAAGTCACCGCCGGGCTCGAGGGCATGGAGGTGCCGCTGCGGGTCGCCGTGATGGGCTGCGTGGTCAACGGACCGGGCGAAGCCCGCGAAGCCGACCTCGGTGTGGCCTCCGGAAACGGAAAGGGCCAGATCTTCGTGAAGGGCCAGGTCATCAAGACCGTCCCGGAAGACCAGATCGTGGAAACGCTGATTGAAGAAGCACTCAGGATTGCCGAGGAAATGGGTGACTCCGATGGCGAGAATGCTGTCAAGGGTAGCCCCGTGGTTAACGTCAGCTAGCCGTGACACGGCGGGTGCGGCAGCTGCCGTGCCCGCCGATCAGCATGCCGGAATACGGCCGCTGGAGCATGCGGATACCGGCGAGCTGTGGGAGCTGGTGCGCGCCGATCCGGTAGCCAACGTCTTCCTCGCCGCGCACCTGGAGTCCGCCGGCACCGCCGGCCCCACCCCGTCCGGTGCGCAGATCCTGGGAATGTACGACGACGGCGTCCTCACCGGGGCCTGCTGGGCCGGTGTGAATGTGGTCCCGTCCGGGCTGGATGCCGAACAGGGCGCACGGTTGGGCGCCCACCTGGCCGCCGGCGGGCGGCGCATGTCCTCGATCTTCGGGCCGGCAGAAGGCGTGCTCGGCATCTGGTCTTCGTTCCGGCACGCCCATCCGCGGGCCTTCGACGTCCGGCCCAACCAGCCCCTGATGGAGCTGCGCGGAACTCCCGCCGTGCCCGCCGACCCGCAGGTGCGGTTCTCCACCGACGACGATTTTGACGTGCTGGTGCCCGCCTGCGTGGCGATGTTCGAGGAAGAAGTCGGGTACTCGCCGCTGATCGGCGGCGGGCAGCACTACCGGCAGCGCGTGGCCACCCTGATTGGGAAGGGACACTCGCTGATCCGCCGGGACGACCAGGGGGAGGTCGTCTTCAAGGCAGAGTTGGGTAACGTCAGCGCCGACGCGGTGCAGATCCAGGGCGTGTGGGTGAACCCCGCCTACCGTGGCCGGGGGCTGGCCTCCGGCTGCATGGCCGCCGTCGTCGAGCTGTCCCGAAAGTACGCGCCGGTGGCCAGCCTGTACGTCAACGATTACAACCACCGGGCCATGGCCGCCTACGCCGCGGTCGGCTTCCGGCAGGTCGGCACCTTCGCCACCGTCTTGTTCTAGGCGCGGGCCGGGCCGGCGCCCCTGCCGCCCGCCGCCGCCCGGCCCCGCGGGCTGTCGCTGGCACGCGTGCGGAGCCAGTAGATTAGAAGGCAGTTGATGTCGCGGGCCGCTGCCGGCCCAAACCTTGAGAACGGATTCCTGCAGTGGTTCTTCGCCTGTCCAGCATGTTCCTGCGCACCCTGCGCGATGACCCGGTCGATGCCGAAGTTGCCAGCCACAAGCTGCTGGTGCGCGCCGGTTACATCCGCCGCGCCGCCCCCGGCATCTATTCCTGGCTGCCGCTGGGCTTGAAGGTGCTGGCCAAGGTGGAGGCAGTTGTCCGCGAGGAAATGAATGCCATCGGCGCCCAGGAAGTCCATTTCCCGGCGCTGCTGCCGCGCGAGCCGTACGAGGCGACCAATCGCTGGACCGAGTACGGCGACGGATTGTTCCGCCTGCAGGACCGCAAGGGTGCCGACTACCTGTTGGCCCCCACGCACGAGGAGATGTTCACCCTGCTGGTCAAGGATCTGTACTCCTCGTACAAGGACCTGCCGGTGACGCTGTACCAAATCCAGAACAAGTACCGGGACGAGGCCCGCCCGCGCGCCGGGTTGCTGCGCGGCCGCGAGTTCATCATGAAGGACTCCTACTCCTTCGACATCGACGACGAGGGCCTGGACGTCAGCTATGACGCGCACCGCCGCGCCTACCTGCGGATCTTCAAGCGCCTGGGCCTGGAAGTCGTGACCGTCAAGGCCACCTCGGGCGCCATGGGCGGGTCAAAGAGCGAGGAGTTCCTGCATCCCACCGCGATCGGCGAGGACACCTTCGTGCGTTCGCCCGGTGGCTACGCCGCCAACGTGGAGGCCGTCACCACCGTTGCTCCGGAGCCGGTGGACTACGCCGATGCCCCGGCTGCCGAGGTCAAGGACACCCCGGACACCCCGACCATCGATACCTTGGTGGCCGCGGCCAACCAGCTGGCACCGCGCGCGGACGGGGAATGGACCGCCGCGGACACGTTGAAGAACGTTGTCCTGGCCATCAAGCTGCCCACCGGAGAGCGGAGCCTGGTGGTCATTGGCGTACCGGGCGACCGCGCCGTCGACCTCAAGCGCGTCGAGGCGAACATCGGTGCCTTCCTCCCTGTCGGCGGCGAAGTCGAGGTCGAGGCAGCCACCGAGGAAGACCTGAAGAAGCATTCGGGCCTGGTCAGGGGCTACATCGGTCCCGGCGAGAGCCTGGATGCCGCGGTCCTCGGGACCGAGTCAGCCACCGGCCTGCTCTATCTCGTGGATCCCCGGGTGGTACCCGGCACGAGCTGGATCACCGGCGCGAACGAGGACGGCAAGCACGTGTTCGGCCTGGTCGCCGGCCGCGACTTCGGCTGGGACGGTGTCGTCGAGTCGGTCGAGGTCCGCGAAGGCGACCCCGCCCCCGACGGCTCCGGTCCGCTGGAGGCGGCCCGTGGCATCGAAATGGGCCACATCTTCCAGCTTGGCCGCAAATATGCCGAGGCGCTGGGACTGCAGGTGCTGGACCGCAACGGCAAACTGGCCACGGTGACCATGGGCTCCTACGGCGTGGGCGTCACGCGCGCGGTCGCCGCGCTGGCCGAGGCCTACCACGACGACAAGGGCCTAACCTGGCCGCGCAACGTGGCCCCGGCCGATGTCCACATCGTCGCCACCGGAAAGGGCACGGAGATTTTTGAGGCAGCCAACAAGCTGGCCGAGGAACTGTCCGGCGCCGGCGTCGAGGTCATCTACGACGACCGGCCCAAGGTCTCCCCGGGCGTGAAGTTCTCCGACGCCGAACTCATCGGTGTGCCCACCATCGTGGTGGTCGGCCGCGGGCTGGCCGACGGCGTCGTCGAAATCAAGGACAGGGCCACCGGCCAGGCCGAAAACGTGCCCCTGGTCGAGGCGGCGGCGCAGTTGGCGGCACTGGCCGGGAGGTGAGCTCCGGACTCGAGGAACTGCAGCTGGCCACCCTCGCCCTCGTGGTGGTGGGTGGCTTCGCCGCCGGCTGGGTGGACGCCGTGGTGGGCGGCGGCGGCCTGCTCCAGTTGCCGGTGCTGCTGCTGATCCCCGGGATCAGCCCCGTGCAGGCACTCGCCACCAACAAGATGGGCTCCATCTTCGGCACCACCACCAGCGCGGTCACCTATTACCGCAGGGCGCACCCGGACCTGAAAACCGCCCTGCCGATGGCCGGCATCGCGCTGGCCGGTAGCTTCGGCGGGGCCATCGTGGCCACCGTGCTGCCCGCCGAGGTGTTCAAGCCGATCATCGTCGTCGCGCTGATCGCGGTGGCCGTCTTTACCGCGCTCCGCCCGACGGCAGGTTCCTTGACCAAGCTGAGGTACAAGGGCGCCCGGCACCTGGGCACGGCGGCCGCAATCGGCCTGGTCATTGGCTTCTACGACGGCTTGATCGGTCCCGGTACCGGGTCGTTCCTGATCATCGCGATGGTGGCGCTGCTCGGCTACAACTTCCTGGCCGCCAGCGCGAAGGCCAAGATCGTCAACATGGCCACCAACCTGGGCGCCCTGGCCTTTTTCCTGCCCAGCGGAGCGCTGCTGTGGGGGCTCGGGCTGGTGCTGGGCGTCGCAAACATGGCCGGCGGCTATGTCGGTGCGCGGATGGCCGTCTCGCAAGGAAGCAGGTTCATCCGCGTGGTCTTCCTGGTCGTGGTCGCGGCCCTGATCCTCAAGCTTGGCTACGACGTGCTGCAGGAGAACGTGCTGGGCCGCTGAGCCCACATCGAGCGCGGACGCACGCCCTCACGAGGCGGTGGCATGCGCGGCCGACAGTTCGTCGTCCAGTCCCGGGGCCGGCGGCACGACGCCGGTGGAGGCCGCCAACTCCGCCGTTGCGGCGGCGAGGCCGGAGACCGCGTGCTGCCGCACCCTGCCGCTGCTGAGCGAAACCAGGTCGGCCAGCGGGTTGAGGGCGGCCTCCTCGGCGTCCTGCAGCGCGGGCAGCGGATCGGCCGCGAAGTCGCTGCCCAGGGCATACGCCGGCTCCGGCAACGGCAGGTTTAGGCATTCGGCGGCCGCCACCGCCCGCCAGTTCCCGGCCGCGTCGGAATGCGCCGCCAGACGTTCGGCAGCAGCCCCGCGTTCGGCGCCGGCGAGGCGCGGCAGCACCGTTTCATAGGCGTACGCCAGGCGTTCGTGGCTGCGGACGACGGCGGCCATGGCCTCCGCCGTGGTCGGCGCGCCGGCCGTTGGCGACTCGCGCCCGTCCTCCGCCGGAGCGGAAGTGCCGGGGCAACTGGCGGCCGCCAGCGGTTTCTCCGGAGCGTCCCACGGCACAGCTACTTCCGTCCCGCCGGCCAACGCCTGCGCCTGGGCGAAGACGGCGGAGCCGATCGAGGCCAGCAGCCGGGCGAGCCCCGGGTCCGTCTCCTGGGCATCGGCGAGCAGGTCGCCGGCCAGCGCGGCCAGGTCTCTGGGGCCGGGTGGCGGCACGGCTTGCGGTGAGCCGCTGGCCGAGGCGGCGGCGGAAGGCGGCGCGGCGGTCCCGGGCGCGGCAGGGGATCCGGATGGCCAGGACGTGGTCAGCTTCAGCAGGTCCGCCTGGGTGCGGAGCAGGTCGGCGGTGGGGGAGGCGCCGTCGTCGTCGTGTTCCTCGAAGGCCGACGCCAGGCCCTCCAGGCCCGCCACAGCGTCAAGGCGGGCCTGCTCGGTGGTGCTCGGGGGCGGGACGGACTCGGTGATGCTCGCCACCACGGTGCCGGTGCTGACCACGATCGCCGCGGTGAGCAACAGCAGCGGCGCCCGGCGCCATGCCCGGGATGGCGCGGCCTGCTTGTCGCCGCGGCGCCTCGAAGTAGATCCCACAACTGGAAATGATGTCACGGGTTCGGCCTCCGCTGCACCGGCGGCAGCCGGTACTGGCGGCGGGGAGGCCACCAGTCACGGTAAAGTCGCTAGTCTAGAAGACAGACTTACAAGACAGGGAGGCAGCATGGCCCAGCGGCGCGATCACAGCGGCGTGCCCACTACCGGAGGGACATCCGGTACCGACACGTCCGCGGAGGCCGCACGCCTGAAAGAGCTGCTGGAACCGTCCGTGGCCGCGCACGAGTTGTTCCTTGAGGATGTTGAAATCCGCTACGCCGGATCACAGCGCACCGTCCACGTCGTCGTGGATCTCCCCGAGGACCAGACCGGCGGCGTGGGGCTCGATGCCATCGCCGACGTGTCGCAGGCGCTCTCCAAGACGCTGGATGAGGATCCGCGGGACGACGGCCGGGCCTACAGCCTGGAGGTATCCTCGCCGGGGCTCAGCCGGCCGCTGACCCAGCTGCGCCACTGGCGCCGGAACGTGGGCAGGCTGGTCAAGGTCAAGCTGGTGGCGGGGGAAGACGTTTCCGGCCGCCTGCTGGAAGTCCGCGAGGGCGGCGTGACAGTGCGGCCGGAAGAAGCGCCGAAGAAGGGCATGAAGCCCCGTCCGGGCGAACCGGTCCAGCTGGACTTTGCGAACATCCGCTCCGGCAAGGTCGAAGTGGAATTTGCCCCGGCGGACGAAGACACGACTGCAGCCGACGCCGACGGCGAGCTGGAGAACGAGGAGGAGGCCTGAGATGGATATCGATATGAGCGCCCTGCGGCTGCTTGAGCGCGAACGCGAAATTCCGCTGGACCTGCTGATCCCCACGATCGAGCAGGCCCTGCTGGTGGCCTACCACAAGTCCCCCGGCTCGATCGACCAGGCCCGGGCCGAGCTGGACCGCAAGAGCGGCCACGTCACCATCTGGGCAGCCGAGGTGGACGACGACGGCACCGTGATCGGTGAGTTCGACGACACGCCCAGCGGGTTCGGCCGGATCGCCGCCAGCACGGCACGCCAGATCATCCTGCAGCGGCTGCGCGACGCCGAGGACGACAACGTCCTGGGCGCGTTCCGCGGCAAGGAGGGGGAGTTGGTTTCCGGCTTGATCCAGCAGGGCCACAACCCCCATATGGTCCAGGTGGACCTTGGCACGGTGGAGGCACTGCTGCCGCCGCCCGAACAGGTCCCGGGGGAAAGCTACGTCCATGGCACCCGCCTGCGCGCCTATGTGGTGGATGTCCACCGCGGCATGAAGGGCCCCTCGATCACGCTGTCCCGTTCCCATCCGGGGTTGGTGCGCAAGCTCTTCGAACTTGAAGTACCTGAAATCGCGGACAAGAGCGTGGAGATCGTTGCCCTGGCGCGGGAGGCCGGCCACCGGACAAAGATCGCCGTCAAGGCCAACGTGCCCGGACTGAATGCCAAGGGTGCCTGCATCGGCGAGATGGGTTCGCGCGTGCGGGCCGTCATGACCGAGCTGCATGACGAGAAGATCGACATCGTCGACTTCAGCGAGGATCCGGCGACGTTCATCGCCAGCGCGCTGTCGCCGTCGCGGGTCAGCTCCGTGACGATTACCGACGCGGAAACCCGTTCCGCCCGGGTCGTGGTGCCGGATTACCAGCTCTCGCTGGCGATCGGCAAGGAAGGGCAAAACGCCCGTCTGGCGGCGAAACTGACGGGCTGGCGGATCGACATCGTGTCCGACGCGGCCATGGCCGGATAGCGCCTGTAGAAGCGAAGACCAAGCCAGGCTGCGAGCCTGCAACACGCCCGGTTCGTTGGCCGGGCACTGGAAGCGGTAGAATATCCATGGCCGGGTTTCCCGACAGTCAAAAGCCCATGCAGGCGCGCGCCCAGGCGGCCACGCCGCCCCAGCGGACCTGCATAGGCTGCCGGCGCCGGGAAGACCAGGCCGTTCTGCTGCGGCTGGCAGTCGAAGAGGTCGGCGGTGTTCCCACCGTCGTCGTCGATCCGGCCCGCCGCAGGCCCGGACGCGGTGCCTGGATGCACCGCGAACCGGAATGTATGGAGCTGGCACTGAAACGGCGTGCCTTCGGCAGGGCCTTCCGGGCCACTGTCGACAGCAGCGCTGTTGCACACCAGTTCCGTGCTGACGACGAGGCGGCCACCGCGGCCGGCCCCGTCACCCCAACCGTCCAACCTGAAAGCGGGTCAGAAAACTGATGGAAACCCGATGAGTGCCAAGTGATGAGTACTTCATTGTGCTCCGCCCGCGGCGTTTCAGCCCTTTCTGCTGAAAGCCGCAGCAAGAAATAGACGGTTCGTGCCCGGCAGACCTGCCTCGTGCGGACCGAGACAGGAGAAATGTGGCCAAGGTCCGCGTACACGAGCTGGCAAAAGAGCTCGGTATTACCTCGAAAGATGCAGTATCCAAACTGCAGGAGTTGGGCGAATTCGTCCGCTCAGCGTCATCGACCATTGAGGCACCCGTCGTGAAGAAGCTTCGCGACGCGTTCCCCGCCGCCGCCCCGAAGGGCGAACAGGCGGCCCCCAAGACAACGCCAAAGGCAGCGCCCAAGCCGGGAGCGAAGCCCGCTCCGAGCGCAGCGCCGGCCGCCCCGGCGGCGGAACCGGCTCCGGCCGCGGAAGCCGCCAAGCCGTCGCCTGCCGCCCCGGCCGCTCCGGCTGCTCCGGCCGCTCCGGCGGCTCCGGCTGCGGAGGCGACCGAAGCCCCGAAGCGCGCAGAAGCACCGGCTGCCAAGCCGGGATCTGCAGCTCCGCGTCCCGGCGGTCCCGCCGCCGCACGGCCGGGTGCTCCGCGCCCCGGCGGCCCGCGCCCCGGCAACAACCCCTTCGCTACTTCGCAGGGCATGCCCCGTGGCCGCGGCGACCGAGACAGCGAGCGTGCACCGCGTCCGGGCAACAACCCGTTTGCAACCTCGCAGGGCATGCCGCGTCCGGGCGGCCCGCGTCCTCCGGCGGCCGGCCAGGGCGGCCCCCGTCCTGCCGCACCGCGTCCCGGCGCTGCACCGCGTCCGGGTGCTCCCGCGCGGCCCGGCGCACCACGTCCCGGCGCACCGCGTCCCGGCGGTGCCCGGCCTACTCCGGGCATGATGCCCAACCGCACTGAGCGACCGGCTCCGGCCGGCCGTGGCGGCGGCGCCCCCGGACGTCCGGGCGCTCCGGCCCGCCCCGGGGCCGGCGGACCGCCGGCTGCAGGCGGCGGTTTCGGCAAGGGCGGCCGCGGACGCGGCGGCACCCAGGGTGCCTTCGGCAAGGGAGGCGCCGGCCGCGGCAAGCAGCGCAAGTCCAAGCGCGCCAAGCGCCAGGAACTGGAGCAGATGAGCGCACCGTCGCTGGGCGGTGTCTCGGTACCCCGCGGCGACGGCAGCACCGTTGTCCGGCTGCGCCGTGGCTCCTCCATCACCGACTTCGCCGACAAGATCGAGGCGAACCCGGCCGCGCTGGTCACCGTGCTGTTCCACCTCGGTGAGATGGCCACCGCCACGCAGTCGCTGGACGAAGACACCTTCGAGCTGCTGGGCGTCGAACTGGGCTACAAGATCCAGGTTGTCTCCCCCGAGGACGAAGAGCGCGAACTGCTCGACTCGTTCGACATCGACCTTGACGCAGAACTCGAGGCCGAGGGCGAAGACGACCTGGAGCGGCGCCCGGCCGTCGTGACGGTCATGGGCCACGTGGACCACGGTAAGACCCGCCTGCTGGATGCCATCCGCAACACCCGCGTGGGCGAAGGCGAGCACGGCGGCATCACCCAGCACATCGGCGCCTACCAGATCGACTTCCAGCACGATGACCGGGACCGGAAGATCACCTTCATCGACACCCCGGGCCACGAGGCGTTCACCGCCATGCGTGCCCGTGGCGCGAAGGTCACCGACATCGCCATCCTGGTGGTGGCCGCGGACGACGGCGTCATGCCGCAGACCGTGGAAGCCCTGAACCACGCGCAGGCGGCCGGCGTGCCCATCGTCGTCGCCGTGAACAAGATCGACAAGGAAGGCGCCAACCCGGAGAAGATCCGCGGCCAGCTGACCGAGTACGGCCTGGTTCCGGAGGAATACGGCGGCGACACCATGTTCGTGGACGTATCGGCACGTGAGGGCCTGCACATCGAGGATCTCCTTTCGGCCGTGCTGCTGACGGCTGACGCCGCGCTGGACCTGCGGGCCAATCCGAACAAGGACGCCCGCGGCATCGCGATCGAGGCAAACCTGGACAAGGGCCGCGGCGCCGTGGCGACCGTACTGGTCCAGTCCGGAACGCTGCGGGTGGGCGACGCCATCGTCACCGGCAGCGCCCACGGCCGCGTGCGTGCCATGTTCGATGAGGACGGCGCATCCGTCACCGAGGCCGAACCGTCGCGTCCGGTCCAGGTGCTGGGTCTGTCCACCGTCCCGCGTGCCGGCGACACCTTCCTGGTGACCGACGACGAGCGAACCGCCCGCCAGATCGCCGAGAAGCGCGAAGCCGCGGACCGCAACGCAGCGCTGGCCAAGCGCCGCAAGCGCATCAGCCTCGAGGACTTCGACAAGGCCGTGGCCGAGGGCAAGGTCGACACCCTCAACCTCATCCTCAAGGGCGACGTGTCCGGTGCCGTGGAGGCGCTGGAAGACTCGCTGCTCAAGATCGATGTGGGCGAGGATGTCCAGCTGCGCGTTATCCACCGCGGTGTCGGTGCCATCACGCAGAACGACGTGAACCTGGCCACCGTGGACAACGCCATCATCATCGGCTTCAACGTGAAGCCGGCCGAGCGGGTGGCCGAACTGGCCGACCGCGAGGGCGTGGACATGCGCTTCTACTCGGTCATCTACGCGGCGATCGATGACATCGAGCTCGCGCTGAAGGGCATGCTGAAGCCGGAGTACGAAGAGGCACAGCTGGGCACCGCCGAAATCCGCGAGATTTTCCGTTCGTCCAAGTTCGGAAATATCGCCGGCTCCATCGTCCGCTCGGGCACGATCCGCCGCAATACCAAGGCACGTGTCACCCGCGACGGCAAGGTCATCGGCGAGAACCTCACCGTTGACTCGCTCAAGCGGTTCAAGGACGACGCGACCGAGGTCCGCGAAGGATTCGAATGTGGTATCGGACTTGGGTCGTTCAACGACCTCAAGGAAGGCGACATCATCGAGACCTTCGAAATGCGCGAAAAGCCGCGCGTCTAGCAGCCGGCTTGCAGCGGGCGTCCGGTGGCATCGCCGCCGGGCGCCCGCTGTTCCGCCATCAACACGAGAATTGAGGAGGGGTCATGGCAGACCCAGCACGCGCCGCCAAGATGGCCGACCGGATCAAAGTTGTGGTGGCCCAGGCGCTCGAGCGCCGGGTCAAGGATCCCCGCTTAGGATTCGTGACCATCACCGACGCCCGGGTGACCAACGACCTGCAGCACGCCACCGTCTATTACACGGTGTTCGGCGACGCCGAAGAGCAGGACGGCACGCGCAAGGCACTCGAGTCCGCCAAGGGCGTCCTGCGGGCAGAAGTGGGTCGGAACATCACCGCCCGGCTTACGCCCACGCTGGAATTCGTTCCGGATGAGATTCCGGTGAACGCCAGCCACCTGGAGGAGCTCTTGCGGGCCGCGAAGGCCAAGGACGCCGAGGTGGCAGCTTTGGCCGAAGGCGCCGCTTTCGCCGGGGAAGAGGATCCGTACCGCAAGCCCGAAGATGAGGACGAGGACGAATCCGGCCGCGGAGCACGTCCGGAATAACGGCTGCTGCGCGGCGTAACGACCGCTGCACGGCTCGACGACCGCTGCACCAAATGGTGGGCCACCTGCTGTGCGCAGGCGGCCCACCGTTTTCTTTGCGCCGGCAGTCGGGGATCAGTGCAGGTGGATCTTGATGACCTTGCCGGCGGGCGGTGTCTTCCCGGTGAAGTCAGGCAGGGCATTCGTCGTCGCGTAGAGCCGGTCGCCGCGGATCTCCAGCGCACCCGGGGCAGTGGTCTCAAAGAACGTTTCCACCTCGTGGTGGCCCCTCTTCAGCACGGAGATCTCGTTGCCGAACATCTCGGCAATGTAGACGTCGCCGCGTGAGCTAACAGCCAGGTTGGTGGCGCCGGACAGGCCATCGGCCAGCTGCACGACCTTCCCGGTGTGGGCATGGACCTTGTAGACGCGCCCGAGCGCGCCGATGCTCCCGTCTTCGGGCCCGCCCGGCAGCGAGGTGACGTACAGCCAGCCGTGCCGGCCAAACTCCACGTCCGTGGGCACCGGCTCCAGATAGTACTTCTGGCCGACCACGCAGTCCGGCAGGCCCATGCCTGCCGCCAGCTCAGCGGTCACCCGGAAGGAAACCGGAGGCAGCACCGCGACGGTGCTGACCCGCTTGCTGTGCTTGTCGACCTTCAGGATGGCGTTGCCGCCGGCGTCGGCGACGTAGATGCTGTGCCTGTTGGCGGCCGTGGCATAGGCGTTGGAGTCAACGTTGCCCTTGTACTTGGCCGGGATCCCCTCCGGAATCTTGTCCAGGCACTGCTGGTCCTCCACATGGCGGAAGCCGTAGGTGACGCGGCCGTCCGGGTTGCGCTTCGCCTCATAGGCTGCCACGTCAGCGATCTTCTTCGGCGTGGCCTTGTGGTCATGCCGGTCCAAGGACTGGATCCACTGCACGTTCGGCAGGCCGTCCATGCCGCCGGCACCGGTGCCTTCGGAGAAGTAGACCGTGTGCTTGTAGAGGGAGACGGCTGCGACCTGGGGGCCGCCGGAGCTGTACAAGACTTCGGGATCGTCATGGCGCGGGATCCTGTTCAGGATGCCGGCGAAGTTCTGTGTCACAAACAGGCCGTGCCGGCCGGCGGCAAGACTCAGCGGCGATTGCAGCCCCTCGGCAAGCACGGTCGCCGACGGAGCCTCCGGGCTCTCCCGGTGGGCCGATGCCGGTGCCAGGCCAGTGCCGAACGCAAGGCCGAGCGCCAGGGGAAGGGCGAGATACAGCGGTGGTTTTTTCACGATTGAGCTCCTGAAGAGAGCCGCAGGGCACCCCGGATGACCCGCAGGTCGATGGGGTGACCGAAGGAACAAGGGCTAGTGATGCCGAATAGGCGACTGTGCCGGTGGCCTGCTGAAATCCCTCGTAAGGCCGCATCGACGGCACGCGATTAGCTCAAAATATTGCAGCCCGCGGAGGCTGTCAACGATGCACGCTTTAAGCCCCGACCGGCCGCGCACCGGGACGCCATATACTGAAAGGCGTGACTTCTGGCCTGCTCCGTTCCGGATTGATACTCGTCGACAAGCCGCAGGGGTGGACCAGCCACGACGTCGTCGGCCGCATGCGCCGCCTGGCCGGAACGCGGAAGGTCGGCCATGCCGGCACCCTGGATCCCATGGCCACGGGCGTGCTGGTGGTCGGCGTCAACAAAGCCACCCGGCTGCTGACCTACATCGTCGGCGCCTCCAAGACGTACGACGCGACCATCCGGCTGGGCCAGTCGACGGTGACCGACGACGCCGAGGGCGACGTCACCGGGGAAACCATCGCCGCGGCCGTGACGGAACAGCAGATCAGGGACGGGATCGCCGGGCTGACCGGGGACATCCTGCAGGTGCCGAGCAGCGTCTCCGCCATCAAGGTCAACGGGCAGCGGTCCTATGCGCGCGTACGCTCCGGACAGGACGTGGTGTTGGCGGCCCGCCCGGTGACGGTCCACAGGTTCGAGGTCCACGGCATACGGCGCGGCCGGGGCGGCAAAGTGCAGGACGTGGACGTCACCGTCGAATGCTCGTCGGGAACCTACATCCGGGCCCTGGCCCGCGATCTCGGACAGCGGCTCGGCGTCGGCGGACATCTGACGGCCCTGCGCCGGACCCGGGTAGGTCCGTTCCGGATCGAGGACGCCGCCACGCTGGATGAACTGGCCGAAGACCTGCAGATGACGGCCCTGGACGAGGCCGCCAGGGTGCTGTTTCCGGTCCGGGAACTCAGCGCCACGGAAGCCGACGACGTCTCGCACGGCCGACGCATTTCCGCCGGGGGATTACCTGGCGCGACGGCGGCGTTCGCGCCGGGCGGTTCGCTGGTAGCGCTGCTGGAAGACAACGGTTCGCAAGCCAAACCCCTGCTGGTGTTCGCACCGGGAAACGAGGCAGAAGCACAGTGATCATTGACGGTTTTTTCATTGCCGGCGCGGTGGTCACCCTGCTTGCTGCGGTCGTCTGCGTGGTGGCCGCCATCCTGAAGTACGGGCCCAACGACGTCACGATTCTCTCGGTCGCCGCTGTGGAGTTGTTTCTGCTGGTCTACGGGGTGGCCGGTATCATCAGACAGGCTTCCGGTGAGGCTGTCACCGGGGAAACCTGGGAATTCTGGGGCTACCTGATCACCGCACTGCTGGTTCCGGTAGCGGCCTTCTGGTGGTCCATCATGGACCGCAGCCGGTGGAGCAACCTGGTGCTGGGGGCCGCAGGAATCACGGTATTCGTCATGCTGGTGAGAATGGAACAAATTTGGGACGGAGCAATCGCCGTATGAAATCCGGCCAGGAACAACAACGGGCCAGGCAAACCCGGGACGTGAACGCCGCCGCCGGCCGCGCCACCGGTCCCGGGCGGCTCCTGGTAGCGGTCTACGGGGTCTTCGCGCTCTCCGCCAGCGCCCGCGCGGGCTACCAGATAGCAACCAAGTTCGCAGAAGCGCCGGTGGCGTACCTGCTCTCCGCCTTCGCCGCCGTCGTGTATATCCTGGCGACCGTCACGCTGGCCAAGTCCGGCACCCGTTCCTACTGGCTGTCCGTGGCGGCCGTGAGCATCGAACTGGTGGGTGTCCTGGCCGTCGGGCTGCTGAGCGTGCTGGATCCCCAGTTGCTTCCGCAGGACACGGTGTGGTCAGGCTTCGGCAAGGGGTACGGATACATTCCCCTGCTGCTGCCGATCATCGGCCTGTGGTGGCTCTGGCGGCACCGGCCGTCGGCGGGCCTGAAGCCCTCCGAAGATCGTCCATAATGGAAGGGGTCCCGACCACGGGGGCCGCACCCGCTGAAGGCCCGATCGACGAGGAGTTTACTGTGCACTACTGGAAAGACCTGGCCGACGTACCCCGCGGCTATGGTCCGTCAGTGGTGACACTGGGAAACTTCGACGGCGTCCACCGCGGACACCAGCAGGTGCTGCGCCGCCTGGTGGAGACCGCGTCCGCCCGGGGGAGGAGGGCGGTGGCGATTTCTTTCGACCCGCATCCTTCCCAGGTCCATCGACCGGACGCCGCCCCGCAGCTGATCATGGGACTTCAGGACCGGGTCGAGGCGTTGGAGGCCAGCGGCCTGGACGGGCTGCTGATGATGACCTACACGCTGGAACTGGCCGGAGAAACGCCGGAGGAGTTTGTCCGCAAGGTCTTCGTGGAGGCCCTCGGGGCCACTGCCGTGGTGATCGGCCACGACACCCGGTTCGGGAAGAACAACGCCGGCGACCTGAACACCATGCAGGAACTGGGGCGCCAGTTCGGCTTCACCGTCGAAGTCGTCGACGAATATGAAACGGATGCGGAGCACGATGCCGCCGGCAGCGGCCGGCGTTACTCGTCGTCCTGGGTCCGCGAAGCCCTCGCCGCCGGGGATGTCGCCACCGCGGCGGAGGTGCTCGGGCGCGCCCACCGGATGCGCGGCGAAGTGGTGCACGGCGACGCCCGCGGCCGCGAACTGGGGTTTCCCACCGCGAACCTGTCCAAGCATGCAACGGGCATGATCCCCGGCGACGGCGTTTACGCCGGCTGGCTGGTGGACCAGCACGGGACCAGGTGGCCGGCCGCGATTTCGGTGGGTTCGAATCCGACGTTCGAGGGGGCCAGCCGCCGGGTCGAGGCGCACGTCATCGACCGGCCGCAGGAGGAGACGGACGACTTCGATCTCTACGGCCAGCAGGTGGTGGTCGAGTTCGTGGAACGCTTGCGCGGCATGGTGGCCTACACCGGCCCCGAGGCGCTGATCGCCCAAATGCGCGACGACGTTGTGCGTACGCGTAGCCTGCTTTCGACAGACTGAGCCCGCAACAGGTAAACTTGCCGGTGGATTCGGCTGCGGTCCGTGGCGGCTGTATCCCTCCGTGCTCTGCCGCGGGCAAGCCTCTGGCTGCCGGCGCAAAATACGGAGCCCCCGGCAGCGAAGTGCTGACTCGGGCCTCACGGCACAACTTCTAGGAGTTACTGTGGCATTGGACGCCGCGCTCAAGCAGGAAATCATCAAGGAATACGCCACGCACGAGGGCGACACGGGTTCTCCCGAGGTACAGATCGCTGTTCTGTCCCGTCGCATCTCCGACCTGACGGAACACCTGAAGATGCACAAGCACGACCACCACACCCGCCGCGGCCTCATGGCCCTGGTCGGCCGTCGTCGTCGCATGCTCACCTACCTGCGTGACACCGACATCACGCGCTACCGGTCGCTCATCGAGCGCCTCGGCCTGCGCCGCTAGCACGTGAACGAGGCGGCTCTTTTCGTCCACTGCGACTAGGGGACAGGAGAGCCGCCTTTTTCCTACCACGCCGGTTTCCGGCGCGGCAGGACCACGGCCGGCGGGAGACCGGCGGCCGATAATTACATCAACTGGAGACTTTCGGTATCGCGGCATTCGCGGTCCTCGGTAGTGGCTTCCGGGACGCCCCAGGGCAGCCCGTAGGTCTCGATCGAAGACCGGGTGGCGTACAGGCAGGCTGGCCGTGAAGCGGCCTCGCAGGTTTGGGCAGATACCGGCAGCCTCCGCACTCGAAGAAACGGAGGTGGCTCTCTTGGAGGGTCCCGAAATTCAGTACTCAGAAGCCGTCATCGACAACGGCCGGTTCGGCCAGCGCGTAGTCCGGTTCGAAACCGGCCGCGTGGCCCAGCAGGCGGCCGGCTCGGCGATGGTCTACATCGACGAAGACACCGCATTGCTCTCCGCCACCACGGCGGGCAAGTCCCCGCGTGAGGGCTTCGACTTCTTCCCGCTGACCGTCGACGTGGAAGAGCGGATGTACGCCGCCGGCCGCATCCCGGGCTCGTTCTTCCGCCGCGAAGGCCGCCCGTCCACCGAAGCGATCCTGGCCTGCCGCCTGATGGACCGCCCGCTGCGCCCCGCCTTCGTCAAGGGGCTGCGCAACGAGGTCCAGGTAGTGGTGACCGTGTTGGCGATTAATCCGGACGTCATGTACGACGTCGTCGCGATCAACGCCTCTTCCATGTCCACCCAGCTGAGCGGCCTGCCGTTCTCCGGCCCGATCGGCGGCGTCCGCGTGGCACTGGTGGACGGCCAGTGGGTGGCCTTCCCCAAGCACTCCGAACTGGAGCGCGCCGTGTTCAGCATGGTGGTGGCCGGCCGCATCGCCGCCGGCGACGACATTGCCATCATGATGGTCGAGGCCGAGGCGACCGACAACGCCTGGAACCTGATCAAGGAAGAGGGCGCCACCGCCCCCACCGAAGAGGTCGTGGCCGAGGGCCTCGAGGCCGCCAAGCCGTTCATCCGGGCGCTGTGCGAGGCCCAGTCCGATCTGGCTGCGCGCGCCGCCAAGCCGACCGTCGAATTCCCGATCTTCAAGGACTACGAGGACGATGCCTTCGCCGCCGTGGAGTCGGCCGCAGCCGCCAAGCTGACGGAGATCTTCTCGATCGGCGACAAGCAGCAGCGCAACGAGGCCGCAGACGCCTTCAAGGCCGAGGTCCTGGCGCAGCTGGCCGGCACCGAGACGGCGGAATTCGCCGGCCGCGAGAAGGAAATCTCCGCAGCCTTCAACGCCGTGACCAAGAAGGTTGTCCGCCAGCGCATCCTCACCGAACAGGTGCGCATCGACGGCCGCGGGCTGAGCGACATCCGCAAGCTGACCGCCGAGGTCGAGGTCCTGCCCCGCGTCCACGGCTCCGCCATCTTCGAGCGCGGCGAAACCCAGATCCTGGGCGTCACCACGCTGAACATGCTGAAGATGGAGCAGCAGATCGATTCGCTGTCGCCGGTAACGCGCAAGCGCTACATGCACAACTACAACTTCCCGCCTTACTCCACCGGTGAGACCGGCCGCGTGGGCTCGCCCAAGCGCCGTGAAATCGGCCACGGCGCGCTGGCCGAGCGCGCCCTGGTGCCGGTGCTGCCGTCGCGTGAAGAGTTCCCGTACGCCATCCGCCAGGTCTCCGAGGCGCTGAGCTCCAACGGCTCCACCTCCATGGGCTCGGTCTGCGCTTCCACTCTGTCCCTGCTCAACGCCGGCGTGCCGCTGAAGGCTCCGGTGGCGGGCATCGCCATGGGCCTCGTCTCCGACCAGGTTGACGGCGAAACCCGCTACGCGGCGCTCACCGACATCCTGGGCGCCGAGGACGCCATGGGCGACATGGACTTCAAGGTCGCCGGCACCGCGGAGTTCGTCACGGCCATCCAGCTGGACACCAAGCTCGACGGCATTCCCGCCTCCGTGCTGGCCGCCGCGCTGAAGCAGGCCCGTGAGGCACGGCTGCACATCCTCGGCGTGATCAATGCCGCGATCGACCAGCCGGACGAGATGAGTGAATTCGCCCCGCGGATCATCTCGGTGAAGATCCCGGTGGACAAGATCGGCGAGGTCATCGGCCCCAAGGGCAAGATGATCAACCAGATCCAGGAAGACACCGGCGCGGACATCTCCATCGAGGACGACGGCACCGTGCTGATCGGCGCGACCGACGGTGCCGCCGCCGAAGCCGCCCGCGCGGCCGTCAACGCGATCGCCAACCCGCAGATCCCCGAGGTGGGCGAGCGCTACCTGGGCACGGTCGTGAAGACCACCACCTTCGGTGCCTTCGTGTCGCTGACCCCGGGCAAGGACGGCCTGCTGCACATCTCCGAGCTGCGTAAGCTGGCCGGCGGCAAGCGCGTGGACAACGTCGACGACGTCGTCGCGGTGGGCCAGAAGGTCCAGGTCGAGATCACCAAGATCGACGACCGCGGCAAGCTGTCGCTCGCACCGGTCGTGGCCGAGGAGGCCGCAGCCGACGAGGCGTCGGCCGAAGAGGCTGTGGCCGAGTAAGTATGACCGTCGTCGCCCTGCCGCTGGTCGGCAGCATGCAGCATGCCGACGCCACCGAGCTCGGCGGGTCGGACCCCACGCTGGTCCACGGCGAACCGGGCGGCGCCATCGTGCGCCGCTCGGTGCTGCCCGGGGGAGTGCGGGTGCTGACCGAAGCAATGCCGGGCCAGCGGTCGGCGACGATCGGATTCTGGGTTGGTGTTGGCTCGCGGGATGAAGCTGCGGGCCAACACGGCTCGACCCACTTTTTGGAGCACCTGCTCTTCAAAGGCACCAGGCGCCGGACGGCGCTGGACATCGCCTCCGCCTTCGACGAGGTCGGCGGTGAATCCAATGCGGCCACGGCCAAGGAAAGCACGTGCTACTACGCCCGCGTCCTGGATTCGGACCTGCCGATGGCCATCGACGTGATCGCGGACATGGTCACTTCCGCCGTCCTCGACCCGCAGGAGCTTGAACAGGAACGCGGGGTTATCCTCGAAGAGATCGCCATGGACAATGACGATCCCGCCGACGTGTGCCATGAAAAATTTGTAGAGGCGGTGCTCGGCGGGCACCCCCTGGGCAGGCCGATCGGCGGGACGCCGGAGGCGATCAAAGCGGTCGCCCGCGACTCCGTCTGGGCCCACTACCAGCGCTACTACCGGCCGGACGAGCTGGTGGTCACCGCCGCCGGTGGCCTGGACCACGACGCCGTGTGCGCCCAGGTGCTCGCCGCCCTGGAGTCGGCCGGCTGGCACCTCGAGGCCGGCGCGGTTCCGGTGCCCCGGCGGGAGACAGCGGCTGCGGCCATCGCCCCCGTCGCCGGCACCTACGTGCACCGCCGTCCGGTCGAGCAGGCGAACATCGTCATGGGCTGCCCGTCGATCAACGCCACCGACGAGCGCCGCTTTGTCATGAGCGTGCTCAACGCCGTGCTGGGCGGCGGCATGTCCTCCCGGCTCTTCCAGGAAATCCGGGAGAAACGGGGCCTGGCCTACGCCACCTATTCGTTCTCCGGCGCCTACGCCGATGCGGGCTACTTCGGCATGTATGCCGGTTGTTCGCCGGCCAAAACCGGACAGGTCATCGACCTGCTCGGTGCCGAACTCGACCGGCTGGCGGCCGACGGCATCTCCGCCGACGAGCTGCGCCGGGCCGTCGGCCAGCTTTCGGGCGGCATTGTGATGGCCCTGGAAGACAGCGGTTCGCGGATGTCGCGGTTGGGCCGCGCCGAACTGGTGTCCGGGGAGTTTTTGGACATCGATGAGTCGCTCGCCCGGATCGAGGCCGTCACCGCCGGGCAGGTCCGGGAGCTCGCCGGCGAACTGGCCGCGGCGCCGCGCGTTGTTACCGTCGTCGGACCCTTCGACTCTGCGGCGGACTTCGGCCGGTAGGCGGCCCCGCCGGCCCCGCGGATAGCCGGGCCCCGGAAATAAGGGAGGCGGCGGTCAGCCGCCGGCAAACGGGGGCAGGATGTCAATCACGTCGTCTGCCGCCAGCGGTGCCTGCCGGTCCTTCCATGCCACCTCGTTGCGCAGGAAACTGCTCCGGGCGAGGACCGACTCCATCGACGGAGCGGACGATCTGCCCGGTGCCGCAGCCGTCGGAAGCGCACCGCCGGCCGACGGGCCGGCCCCGGCACCGGCCGGCACCGGTGCCTTCGACGCCGCCGGGCTGTGGCGGGCAAGGACTTCGCGCAGCACCGTGTCCAGCGTGCTGCCATCGGGCAGCTGCAGGAATTCCTCTTCGACGCCGGCGGCGGCCTGGGCCGCACCGAAATACCGGATGATCATCTATCCGCCTATCGCACTCATGGTCCGGTCCGGTTGGACGAAGTCCGTGCCGCCCAGACCTGCATGATCCATACCGTGGGCTTTGGGTTTGGCCCACATCGCGTTCCGCCACCGCTCCGCCACCGCGTCGTCGTCCGCACCGGAGCGCAGGAGGGCCAGCAGGTCCGTTTCCTCGTGCGAGAACAGGCAGGAGCGTACCTTGCCCTCGGCGGTGACCCGGGTGCGGCGGCAATCGGCACAGAACGGTTCCGTCACGGAGGCGATGATCCCCACGGTGCCGGCGACGACGTCGGGGCGGTTCCGCCGTCGCACTTCCCACCGTTCCGCCGGGGCGCCGTCGCGTTCGCGCGGATCCGGGGAGAGCAGGAAGTCCGGCTCCAGCAGGGCACGGATTTCGGCGGCCGACAGCATGTTCTGCCGGGTCCAGCCGTGGTCGGCGTCCAGCGGCATCTGCTCGATGAACCTCAGCTCGTAGCCCCGTTCCACCGACCAGTCCAGCAGCGCGGGGGCCTCGGCGTCGTTGATGCCGCGCATCAGCACCGCGTTGATCTTCAGCAGACCCAGGCCGGCCGCGTCGGCGGCTTCGATGCCGGCGAGCACCCGGTCCAAAAACGGGCGGCGGGTCAGCTGCGCGAATGTCTCCGGATGCAGCGAGTCCAGCGAGACGTTGATCCGCGTCAGGCCGGCCGCCTTCAGGGCGGCGGCCTTCTTCTCCAGCCCGAGGGCGTTGGTGGTCAGCGACACCGGCAGGTCGGGGTGGTTGTTCCGGACGGCAGCGATGATGTCCACCAGACCCGCACGGACCAGGGGTTCGCCGCCGGTCAGGCGCAGCTCGCGCACCCCCAGCTGCCCGACGGCGATCCGGACCAGCCGGACCACCTCGTCGTCGCTGAGGACCTGTTCCTTGGCCAGCCAGTCCAGGCCCTCGGCCGGCATGCAATAGGTGCAGCGGAGATTGCACTTGTCGGTCAGCGAGATCCGCAGGTCGGTGGCCACCCGGCCAAAGCGGTCCACCAGCGCCGGGCCGGTCCCTGCAGGGCGCGCCGGAGCCGCGGTGGACGCGGCCCCGCCCGGAACCTGCGGCATTCCCAGATCAACGCTCATACCTCGAGGGTACCCGGCGGAGGCCGGCCGTTGCGGGATGGCCCCGGCGGGTGCGAAACCCGGCGCAACCGAACTGTGTCGCATTCCGCATTTGCGGAACTATACTGCTTCACATGACGCAAATACGCATCTCGGATGCGGCGCGCTTCCTGGGGGTCAGCGACGACACCCTCCGCCGCTGGATCGACGCCGGGGTCCTGGCCAAGCACCGGGACGCCTCCGGCCGGGCGACGGTGGACGGCGCGGAGCTGGCCGCCCTGGCCCGGGAGCAGTCGGCCCTGCCGCAGGACCCCACGGGAATCGGCAGCTCGGCCCGCAACCGCTTCGTGGGGATCGTGACGGATGTCCGGCGGGACGCGGTGATGGCCCAGGTGGAGCTGCAGTGCGGTCCGCACCGGGTGGTGTCTTTGATGAGCGCCGAAGCCGTCCATGACCTCGGCATCGAACCGGGCTCGGTGGCGGTGGCTTCGGTCAAGGCGACCATGGTCGTCGTCGAGACCCCGTCGGGGACGAGCTGAGGTGCGCCACTGGCAGCGCCTGGCCGGCCCGGCGGCGGCCGCCGCCTGCGTCCTCGCCGGCAGCGCGTGTGCGGCGCCGGCCCCGCCAGGACCGGGGGCGGCCGGCGGTTCCGGGCTGCACGGCACGGTCACCGTTTTCGCCGCGGCGTCGTTGCACTCCGTCTTTTCCGGCCTGGCCAACGAGTTCGAGGCCGACCACCCCGGGGTGGACGTGCGCCTGAACAGCGGCGGTTCTTCCGACCTTGCCACCCAGATCCTGGCGGGCGCCCCGGCGGATATCTTCGCGGCGGCCGACCAGGCAACCATGGACCTGGTTGCCGGGCAGGGGTTAACCGACGGCCCGCCGGAGGCCTTCGCCACCAACGTCCTGCAGATCGCGGTGCCGGCCCGGAACCCTGCCGGTGTCGCTTCGCTGGACGACCTGGCCGATCCCGGGGTGAAAACCGTCCTGTGCGCACCCCAGGTTCCCTGCGGCGCCGCGGCCGCCACCGTCCAGCGCGCCGCCGGCGTGGACATTCCGGCGGTCAGCGAAGAGCAGTCGGTCACCGACGTCCTGGGCAAGGTGCTCTCCGGCCAGGCCGATGCCGGCCTGCTGTATGCGACGGACGTGCAGGGCGCCGGGGGCAAGGTCCGCGGCATCCCCCTCCCGGAAGCCGGGCAGGCGGTCAACGCCTACCCGATCGTCAGCCTGAAAGGGGCGGACAACCCTGCGGCAGCCGAAGCCTTCATGGATTTCGTCACCGGGAGCACCGGCCAACGGGCCCTGGCCGCCGCGGGATTCGGCCCGCCGTAGCCGCTGCCCCGCACCCCGGCATGACGAGGGTGCCGGCCGGGATTGCGGACAACCTTTGGGACGAACGGGAGACTATGAATACGACGACGGCGGTGCGCGCCCCGGTGCCTTATTGGGTGTATCCGCTGGCTGCAGCCGGCGCTGTCTTCGTCCTGCTGCCGCTGGCCGGGATGGCGGCGCGGGTGAACTGGCTGGAGTTTCCCCGGCTCGTCACCTCCGAGTCGTCGGTGGCCGCGCTGGGCCTGAGCCTGCGGACTGCCGCCGCCAGCACGGCCTTATGCATCGTGCTGGGCGTCCCGATGGCGCTGGTGCTGGCGCGCAGCAGGTTCCCGGGCCAGCAGGTGGTCCGGTCACTCGTGCTGTTGCCCCTGGTGCTGCCGCCCGTCGTCGGCGGTCTCGCCCTGCTGTATACGTTCGGGCGCCGCGGGCTGCTCGGCGGCACCTTCGAAATGGTCGGCGTCGACATCGCCTTCTCCACCACCGCCGTGGTGCTCGCCCAGTCGTTCGTGGCGCTGCCGTTCCTGGTGCTCAGCCTCGAAGGTGCGCTGCGCACGGCGGGCACCAGGTATGAAGCGGTCGCGGCAACGTTGGGCGCCCGGCCGTCCCGGGTCCTGCGCACGGTGACCCTGCCGCTGGTGCTGCCGGGGCTGCTCTCCGGGTCGGTGCTGTCCTTTGCCCGGTGCCTGGGCGAGTTCGGAGCCACCCTGACTTTTGCCGGAAGCCTGGAGGGAGTCACGCGCACGCTGCCGCTGGAAATCTACCTGCAGCGGGAAACCGATGCCGATGCCGCGGTGGCGCTGTCGCTCGTGCTGGTGGTGGTCGCCGTCGCCGTGGTGGTGCTGGTCCACCGCAGGACCGGCCCGGCCTGGGCGGCGGGTGTCCGGTGAGCCTGGAACTGACCGCGCGGCTGCCGTCCCGCGGCTTCGAGGCGGACTTCGGCGTTGCCGACTCAGAAACCGTCGCCGTGCTCGGCCCCAACGGCGCCGGCAAGTCCACCCTGCTCGGCGTGGTGTCCGGGCTGCTGCGTCCCGACTGGGGCCGGGCGGAACTGGACGGCAAGGTGCTGTACAGCGCCGGGCAGCCGCAGCCGGACCGCTGGGTGCCTGCCCATGCCCGCGGCGTCGGCCTGCTGGCGCAGGACCCGCTGTTGTTTCCGCACCTGGGCGTCGAGGCCAATGTCGCCTACGGGCTGCGCAGCCGGGGAGCCTCCCGGGCCGAAGCCCGCAAGGCCGCCCGGCATTGGCTGGCGGAACTGGACGCCTCCGGGCTGGCCGACCGCCGGCCGGCCGAGCTCTCCGGGGGCCAGGCGCAGCGCGTCGCCGTGGCCCGTGCGCTGGCGGCCGACCCCTCGCTGCTGCTGTTTGACGAGCCGATGTCCGCCCTCGATATCACAGCGGCGCCGGCCCTGCGCAGGCTGCTCCGCAGGGTCCTGGCAGGGCGCAGCGCCGTCATCGTCACCCATGACGCGCTGGACGCCCTGCTGCTGGCCGACCGGGTGGTGGTCATGGACGGCGGGCGGATCGTCGAGCAGGGGCCGGTGCGCGAAGTGTTTGCCCGGCCGCGCAGCGCCTTCGCCGCCGGCATGACGGGGCTGAATTTCGTCACCGGCACCGCCACGGAGACCGGGCTGGTCGGCGCCGACGGGACGCACTGGAGCGGCGAGGCCGAAGCCGGGCTGCGTCCCGGCGACCCGGCAGCGGCGGTGTTCCGCCCTGCCGCGGTGGCGCTGTTCCCGGACCTGCCGGCCGGCAGCCCGCGCAACGCCGTGGCGGCCACCGTGACCGAACTGGTGCCGCACGGCGGCCTGGTCACGGTCAGGGCCGGCTGGCTGGCCGCCGAGGTCACGCCCGCCGCGGTGTCCGACCTGTCGCTGGCTCCGGGGGAACGCGTGCACTTTGTGGTCAAGGCGGCCGAGGTGGCGATCTACCGGCGCTGACCGTCCCGTCCGGGTAAGGGGCGGGGCCGTCCGCGGTCGTCCCCTAGGATGGCACCAGAACATGTACCAGCGGCGGCACAAACCCCCGGCACTACCGGCCGCCGGTTCCGCCTGCGACAAGGAGGGCCAGTGGCACAGAGCGTTGCCGGGCATTGCGCCGACGTCGAGGAATTGCTCCGTCAGGCGGCACGGGGCTGCCTCGTGGGAAGCGAGACGGTGGACCTGGCGTCGGCCCTCGGGCGGGTGCTGGCCGCCGATGTCGCGGCGCCGATGAGCCTGCCGCCCTTCGCGAACTCGCAGATGGACGGCTACGCGGTCCGCAGCGCGGAGACCGCCGGCGGCGCCGAGCTCGCCGTGGCCGCGGCGATTCCCGCCGGACATGCCGCCCCGGCGCTGCCGCCGAACTCGGCGGCACCGATCATGACGGGGGCCATGCTGCCCGAGGGGGCCGACGCCGTCGTGCCGATCGAGGAAGCCGTGCCGGACGCCTTCCCGGCCGAGGGCGAGGGACACACGGTCATGCTGCCGGAAACGCGGGCCGGCCGGTTTGTCCGCGCCGCCGGCAGCGATATTGCCGCCGGCGACGTCGCGCTGGCGGCCGGAACGGTGCTGAAGGCGCCGCAGCTGGGCTTGCTCGCCGCGCTCGGCATGGCCTCCGCCGAGGTGCGGCCGCGGCTGCGGGTGCTGCTGCTGAGCACGGGCGACGAGGTGGTGGCCGCCGGCGCACGGTTGGGGGCGGGGCAGATCTACGATGCCAACAACGCCATGCTGGCGGCATCGCTGCGGGAGGCCGGCTGCGATGTGGTGTTGAGCCGGATCCTGGCCGACTCGGCGCCGGAGTTCCGCCGCCGGCTCGACGACGACCTGCGCCGCCACGGCGCCGACCTGGTGCTGACCTCCGGCGGAATCTCCAAGGGCGCCTTCGAAGTGGTCCGGCAGGCGCTCGAGCCCGAAGGGGTGGCTTTCGGCTCTGTGGCGATGCAGCCGGGCGGGCCGCAGGGCGCCGGCCGGATCGGCGAGGCGGTCTTCCTGGCCTTCCCGGGAAACCCGGTCAGTTGCCTGGTCTCGTTCGAGATGTTCCTGCGTCCCGCGCTGACGGCCGTGCTGGGAGCCCCGGCTCCGCGGACGGTGCTGCGCGCCCCGCTGGCGGAAGCCGCGGAGTCGCCCGCCGCCAAACACCAGGTGCGGCGCGGCCGTTACGACGGCGCACGGGTGCAGATGGTGGGCGGGGCAGGGTCCCATTTGGTGCACGCGCTGGCGCAGTCCAATGCGCTGGTCCACCTGCCCGTGGGGATGGAGCGCGCCGAAGCCGGCCAAGACGTGGAAATATGGCTGCTATGAGCGAAGCAGAACGCCTGACCCACGTCCGCGAGGACGGCACGGCGCACATGGTCGATGTCAGCGGCAAGGACGAAACCACCCGGGAGGCGACCGCGCAGGCGGTGCTCACCACCCGCCCCGACGTGGTCGAACTCCTGGCCGCCGGATCGCTGCCCAAGGGCGACGCGTTGGCCGTCAGCCGGGTGGCCGGGATCATGGCGGCGAAGCAGACGCCGCAGCTGATCCCGCTGTGCCATCCGTTGCCGATCAGCAAGGTTACCGTTGACTTTTTCCCGGCCGCGGAGTCCGTGCGGATCGAGGCGACGGTGAAGACGCGATCGGTCACCGGCGTGGAAATGGAGGCACTGACCTCCGCCTCGGTGGCGGCGCTGAGCCTGTACGACATGGTCAAGGCCGTGGACAAGCACGCGGTCATCTCCGACATCAAGGTGCTGGCCAAATCCGGGGGCAAGAGCGGGGACTGGGCGCTGTGAGCGCCAGGACCGCCGGCATCATCGTTGCCTCCACCCGCGCCGCGGCCGGCGCCTACGAGGACGAATGCGCGCCGTTGATTTCCGAGTGGCTGGCCGGACACGGCCTGGCCGCCGGCGTCCCGCAGATCGTTGCCGACGGCGAACCCGTCCGCCAAGCGCTGCGGAAGATGCTCGCTGCCGGGCCCCGGGTCATCGTCACCAGCGGAGGCACCGGACTGGCCGCCGACGACCGCACCCCGGAAATCACCGCCGTCGCGCTGGAACGGGAACTGCCCGGCGTGATGGAAGCCATCCGCAGTTACGGGCGGACCAAGACCCCGCTGGCTGCGCTGAGCAGGGGCGTGGCCGGAACCGCCGGGTCCACCTTCGTGGTCAATCTGCCCGGATCTCCCGGGGGAGTGCGCGATGGGCTGGCCGCCCTGGATCCGCTGATCGGCCACATCTGCGCACAGCTGGAAGGCGATACCGACGCCGGCCACTCCGGCTAGGCGCCGCCCCTGCCGGTCAGGGGATACTGGAACCATGCAGCTGATGAGAGGACAACGATGACCAGCACGGTGCTGTATGCCGCGGTGACCGGGGAAGCAATCGACGTGGGGGAGGCGGCCGCCGCGGTGGATTCAGCCGAATGCGGTGCCGTGGTCAGCTTTAGCGGCGTGGTCCGCAACCACGACGGCGGCCAGGCCGTGGCCGCGCTGTCCTACTCCGCCCACCCCAGCGCCCAGCGCGTGATCGCCGAGGTCGCCGGGCAGATCGCCGCGGGGCACGACGGCGTGCGGATCTGGGTCGCGCACCGCACCGGGCCGTTGGCGATCGGGGATCCGGCCCTGGTCGCCGCCGTCGCGTCCGCGCACCGCGCCGAAGCCTTTGCCGCCTGTTCCGAACTGGTGGACAGGATCAAGGAAGAGGTCCCGGTCTGGAAGGAACAGCACTTCGCGGACGGCAGCACCGAATGGGTAGGCATCGGCCAGTAGCGATACGCTGGACGGCATGACTGAGCAACTTGCGGTGGCCGTGCTGGGCGCCGGCGGACGGATGGGCAGCGAGGCCGTCAGGGCCATCCAGGCCGCCCCCGACCTGGACCTGGTGGCCGCGCTGAAGCGCGGCGATGCGCTGGAAGAACTGGTGGCCGCGGGGACGCAGGTCGTGGTGGACCTGACCACGCCGGACAACACCGAGGCCAACGTCCGCTTCGCCGTCGAGCACGGCCTGCACGCGGTGGTCGGCACCACCGGCTGGGACCAGGCCAAGCGGGAGTCACTGGCGGAGCTGCTGGAACAGCACCCCGGAACGGGCGTGCTGATTGCCCCCAACTTCGCGCTCGGTTCCGTGCTGGCATCAGCCTTCGCGGCCACCGCAGCCAGGTACTTCGAGTCGGTGGAGATCATCGAACTGCACCACCCGGACAAGGCGGATGCGCCCTCCGGCACCGCCGTCCGGACGGCGCAACTGGTGGCCGCCGCCCGCCAGGACGCAGGAGTCCCCGCCGGCCCCGACGCCACCACCAAGGCGCTCGACGGAGCCCGCGGCGCCGACGTTGACGGCGTGCGTGTGCACAGCGTGAGGCTGCGCGGCCTGGTGGCGCACCAGGAAGTGCTGCTCGGCGGGCCGGGCGAACAACTGACCATTCGGCACGATTCGTTCGACCGCGCCTCCTTCATGCCCGGCGTCCTGCTGGGCGTGCGGACCGTCACCGGGCGGCCCGGACTGACCTACGGACTAGACGGGTACCTGGAACTTTCATGACCAACGCCGAACACACGGGCCCCGCAGCGGACGGCGGCAACGGCCGCATCGGCTGGTATGCCCGGCACGGAGCCAAGATCTGGGTCGGTGTGATCATCGTCCTGCTGGTGGGCTACCTGGGAGCCACGCTGCAGCGGGCCTGGCTGATGCTCACCGAACCCGACCCCGTGGCCAAGGGCCTGGGCGTCGCGCTGGTGGTCCTGCCGATCATCGGGGCCTGGGCGCTGAGCCGGGAACTGCTGTTCGGCTCGCGGATGTCCAAGCTGGCCCGGACCCTGGAAGCCGAAGGAGGCTTGCCGGTGGACGACCTGCCGCGCACGCCGGGCGGGCGCATCGTGCGGGAGGCGGCCGACCGGGAGTTCCTGGTGTACAAGGCCGAGGCCGAAGCCGCGCCGGACGACTGGCGCAGCTGGTTCCGCCTCTCGTGCGCCTATGACGCCGCAGGGGACCGCAAGCGCGCCCGCGAGTCCATGCGCCACGCCATCACCCTCAGCCGCTCCTAAACCGTTCAGCGGCCCCGGCTGCCGGCCGGCCGGAGTGCCTCGCGGGTCAGCCGCGCCGCGGTGGAGGTCACCAGCTCGAACGGTCCGCGCCACCCCAAGGCCAGGAAAGCCATGCCCACCGCCACGGCTGCCAACACCTGCCACAGGTACGTCGGAAGTTCCGGAGCGGCCGGCGGCAACGCGCTGAGGACCCAGACGTGGGCGGAGTAGAGCGTCAGCGTCATGGCGCCGGCGCCCGCGAGCGGCAGCAGCAGCCACGGCAGCCGGGACGTCAGCAGCAGGCATACCGCGAGGACCGCGGCGGAGGTGCCCACCGTGTGCAGCAGGTCAAAGGTCGTTCCGGAATGCGGCGACGCGCCGCCCAGCCACCACCACGAGCCGCGTTGCTCGATCCAGCTCATGTTCACCTGGTACACCAGATCGAAGTCCGGCCGCCGTGCCGCTTCGGTCGCCGCTACCTCCGCATAACCGCCGAGCCGTTCCATCAGGAACCAGGAACCGGCCTTGGCGGCCACGGCCAGCACCGTGCCCACCGCCAGCAGCCCGAATTGCACGCCCGTGCGCTGCAGTTCCATGCGCCCGATCAGCAGGCCGGCCAGCAAATACCCGAGCCACTGCACCACGGGATAGTAGCCGGTGAGGAAAATGTCGCTGAGCAGCGTAGCCGGCGTCAGCAGGTCGTAGACCATGGGGTTGTGGCCCAGCTCGGCCGGATGCACGGCCGCCTCGGCCCAGGGCCGCAGCAGATGGCCCAGCACCGGCGAGAAGACGATCCAGCCGGCCGCCCACAGCGCCAGCACCCCGCGGCGCAGCTGAAGGAACGGCAGCGCACACAGGAACAGGACGCCGTAGTGGACCAGGATCACGGCGACGTTCACTTCCAGCGCGCCCAGCATCATGCCGACCGTGGCAATGAGCAGCGCACGCACGGCAATGCCCCCGCGGTCCGCGGCCAGGCTCCCGCCCCGATGGCCGCGGCTGCCGCCGGTGAGCAGCGCCAGCCCGACCCCGGCCAAGACCGCGAACAGCGCCGACGAGCGCCCGGAGAGCACCAGGCCCACGAAGTTCGGCTGCGGATCCGTGCCTGCGGTCCACGGCGAAAAGATGTGGGTCGCCATCATGCCCAGCAAGGCGATGCCGCGGGCCGCATCAATCCCGGCGATCCGCGGGCGGGTGGAACCTGGGCGCATGCACCGATAATCTCACAGCCGGCGGGGAGGCGGCTGTGAAACCAGCGGCCGGTGCACGATACCGTGAGGGAATGAACAGGTTCCAGAACCCGGCTGCCGCGCTCACGGAGCGGCCATGATGGGATTCGCGGTCAACGGGGACGACGGCGTGCGGCTGGCTTTCGAGGACACCGGCACCGGGGAGCCGCTGCTGCTGGTCCATGGGACAGCCCTGTCCAAGGCGACCTGGCGGGGGCTGGGCTACCAGCGTGCCCTCAAACCGCGGCACCGGGTGATCGCCCTGGACATGCGCGGGCACGGCCGCAGCGACAAGCCGCACGATGAGGGCGCCTACACGATGGAGCGTTTCATGGGCGACGTCGAAGCGGTGCTGGACGCCTGCGGGCTGGAAAGCGCGGACTACTTCGGGTATTCCTTCGGCGCACGGGTCGGACTCGCGATGGCCGTCTACCGGCGGGAGCGCCTGCGTTCGCTCACGATGCTTGGCGGAACCCACCGGAGCATGGCCGGCCAGGTCGGCAAGCTCTTCTTTCCCGACTATCTGGACGCGCTGGAGGCGGGCGGGATGGAAGAGTTCCTCCGCCGTTGGAACGAGCGCCGCGCGGTGCCGGTTGACGCGGCCACCCGGCAGGCCTTCCTGGCCAACGACCCGGCAGCCCTTGCCGCCTACTTCCGCGCGGGCGAAGAGCTGCCCGGCCTCGATCCCCGCCAAGTCCAGCGGATCCGGCTACCGGTCCTGCTGATTGCCGGCAGCAAGGACCACCCCCGCGCCGCGGAATCGCGCCAGGCTGCCGCCCTGCTGCCCGACGGACACTTTGCCGAGCTCCCGGGCCTGGACCACGCCGGGTGCCTCTCCGCCCGGGACGACGTGACCGCCCTGCTGACCGATTTCCTGGGACGCGTCCACACGCCCGGCTGAGAAACCCGCGGGTGCGCGCCCCTGGGCGCGGGGCGGAGCCACGGCATGTGACGTGACACTCTGTGTCGCGCCTTGTACGCCATTGCTGATAGCGCCTTCGGACACGGTAACGTTTTCCCTATGGTTGAGTCTGACGTTCGTGAGTATCCCTTCGGCACCATGGTCACCGCTATGGTCACCCCCTTCACGGAGGAGGGAGAGGTCGATTACGGGAAGGCAGCCGAACTGGCGGACAAGCTGGTCCAGGACGGTTCCGACGGACTCGTCGTCACCGGCACCACCGGCGAGACCTCGACGCTCACCGACGATGAGAACGAGGGAATGTTCCGGGCCGTCGTTGAGGCAGTGGGCGGACGGGCCAAGGTGATTGCCGGGTCCACCACCAACGACACCCGACACTCGATCAGCCTCTCCCGGCGCGCCGCCAGCGCCGGCGTGGACGGACTGCTCGTCACCGCCCCCTACTACAACAAGCCAAGCCAGGCCGGTGTGCAGGCCCACATCGAAACCATCGCTTCGGCCATCGACCTTCCGGTCATGGTCTACGACATCCCCGGCCGCGCCGGCATCAACATCGAGACGGAAACCCTGATCCGGCTGGCGGAGCACCCGCTCGTCGTCGCGCTCAAGGACGCCAAGGCGGACTATGCCGCCACCACCCGGGTCCTGGCCAACACGGATCTCGACGTCTACGCGGGCGACGACGGCCTGACCCTGCCGCTGATGGCGGCCGGCGCAGTGGGCGTGGTCAGCGTGAGCGCGCACGTGGCCACCCGGCAGTTCCGCGAACTCGTCGATGCCGCACTGGCGGGGGACTTCGCCACCGCACGCCGGCTCCACTTCGAACTGGACCCGATCATCCGGGCGGTGATGACACACGTCCAGGGTGCGGTCGCCGCCAAGCAAATCTTGAAGTGGCAGGGCGTCCTGCCGAATTCGGTCGTCCGGCTCCCGCTGGTGGAACCGACGGAGGCCGAGCTCGCGCCGGTCCGCGCCGACCTGGCCGAGGCCGGCTTGGCGCTGGGGGTCTGACCACCCGATGAGCGAATCCACCATCACACAGTTGCGCACGCCGCCGCTGCTTGAACCGGGGACGCTCCGGATCGTTCCGCTCGGCGGACTCGGGGAAATCGGCCGCAACATGGCGGTCTTCGAGATCGACTCCAAGCTGCTGGTGGTCGACTGCGGCGTGCTGTTCCCGGAAGAGCACCAGCCGGGAGTGGACCTGATCCTGCCGGACTTCTCGTACATCGAGGACCGGCTCGACGACGTCGTCGGCGTGGTCCTCACCCACGGGCACGAAGACCACATCGGCGCCGTCCCGTACCTGCTGCGGATGCGGCAGGACATCCCGCTGATCGGTTCCCGGCTCACCCTGGCCCTGGTCGAGGCCAAGCTGGCCGAGCACCGGATCGCACCGCATGCCCTCACGGTCACGGAGGGCCAGATCGAGCAGTTCGGGCCCTTCGAGTGCGAATTCGTGGCGGTCAACCACTCGATCCCGGACGCCTTGGCGGTCTTCATCCGCACTGCGGCCGGCACGGTGCTGCACACCGGCGACTTCAAGATGGACCAGTTGCCGCTGGACGGCCGGATCACCGACCTGCGCGCGTTCGCCCGGCTGGGGGAGGAAGGCGTGGACCTCTTCATGGCCGACTCCACGAACGCCGACGTCCCCGGCTTCACCACGGCGGAGAACGAAATCGGCCCGGTGCTGGAGCGATTGTTCGGCCAGGTGCAAAAACGCATCATCGTCGCCTCCTTCGCCTCCCACGTGCACCGCGTGCAGCAGGTGCTCGACGCCGCCGCGGCCCACGGCCGGCATGTGGCGTTCGTCGGCCGCTCCATGGTGCGGAACATGGGCATCGCGGCCAAACTGGGCTACCTGAACGTCCCCAACGGCATCCTCGTGGACCTGAAAAACGTCGAGGACTTCCCGGACGACCGGATCGTGCTGATGTCCACCGGATCGCAAGGCGAGCCGATGGCGGCGCTGTCCCGGATGGCCAACGGCGACCACCGCGTCCAGGTCGGCGCGGGGGACACGGTGATCCTGGCGTCGTCGCTGATTCCTGGCAACGAGAACGCCGTCTTCCGGGTGATCAACGGCCTGCTGAAGCTTGGTGCCGACGTCATCCACAAGGGCAATGCCAAGGTCCACGTGTCCGGCCACGCAGCGGCCGGCGAACTGCTGTACTGCTACAACATCCTGCGGCCCAAGAACGCCCTGCCGGTGCACGGTGAGACCCGCCACCTGATCGCCAACGGCCGGCTGGCCGAGCAGACCGGCGTCCCCGCCGCGAACGTGCTGCTCGCGGACGACGGATCGGTCGTCGATTTGAAGGACGGCACGGCACGCATCGTCGGCCAGATCGAATGCGGCTACGTGTATGTGGACGGATCCAGCATCGGCGAAATCACCGACGCCGACCTCAAGGACCGCCGGATCCTGGGCGAGGAAGGCTTCATCTCCGTCATCACCGTGGTGAACCGCAGCACCGGCCAGATCGTCTCCGGTCCCGAAATCCATGCGCGCGGGTTCGCCGAGGACGATTCGGTGTTCGACGACATCAAACCCAAGATCATCGCCGCCCTGGAAGAAGCCGTGGTCAACAACATGGACCACACGACGTACCAACTGCAGCAGGTGGTCCGCCGGGTGATCGGCACGTGGGTGAACAAGCGGCACCGCCGCCGGCCGATGATCGTTCCCGTGGTCCTGGAGGCCTGATCCCGCAACCGGCGCAGCCGATCCGCCGGGGCGAAATCCCGCGGATAACTCCGGTCAGCCGGTAACCTTGCCACTATGGCGACTCGTACTTCCCCTGCCCGAAAAGGCACCCAGCAGTCGCGCGGTAAGGCTACAGGCACCACTGCGCGCTCCTCCTCGGGGCGTTCCAGCAAGACCAAGGTGCTCGATGTGCAGCCCCAGGAGGAGCAACTTCCGCTGCTGGCCCGGCTGATCCATGGGCTGTGGATGGGCGTGGCGCGTCCGGTGGCCGCGGGCGTCCGGAAGCTGGGCCCCGATGTGCGGCCCGATCCCGAACTGCGCCGTGACGGCACCGGCTTCTTCCTGCTGCTGTTGGCCGCCTGCGTGGCCACCGTGGAGTGGTGGGCGCTGGACGGCTGGTTCGGAGACGCCGTGCATGCCATGGCCGGCGGGACCTTCGGCTGGATGGCGCTGGTGTTGCCGGTGCTGCTGCTGATCATGGCCGTGCGCCTGATGCGCTACCCGGAGAACTCTCCCGCCAACAGCCGCATCTCCATCGGCCTCATCCTGGCGCTGGCGTCCGGTTCCGGGCTGGCCCATGTCATCGGCGGGCAGCCCGCGCTGGCTGACGGCTTCGATGCCCTGTGGGCGGCCGGCGGCATGGCCGGCTTCCTGCTTGCCGCACCGCTGGCAGCGGTCACCCTGTGGCTGCCGGTCGCCTTCTACGGACTGCTGGCCTTCACCAGCATCCTGATCGTGACCGCCACGCCGTTCCGCCACATACCCATGCGCCTCCGGATGCTCTACGAGCACCTGATGGGCCAGGACCCGTCGGCAGAGGCCGAGTACCGGCAGGCCGCCGACGGGCATGACCAGAGCTACCTCTACGCCGATGAAGCCCCGGCCAAGGAACGCAAGCCGCGGCGCAAGTTGTTCGGCAAGCGCAAGACCGAAGAGGCCGACGCCGACGACGAGGGTTTCTACTTCGACGAGGCATTCGAAACACCGGTGATTGAAGCCGAGGAGCCTGAGGAAGAAGCCGGAACGGAGCAGGCGGCACCGGCCGTGCCGCCGGGGGTGCGCAGGCCCACCCAGGCCGAGCTCGCCGTCGAAAAAATCAAACGCAACCAGGGGCTGGTACCCGAAGGCGCCACCGAGGCGTTGCCGGTGTTGCCTACCGCCGCGGCGGTGGCCGCGGCCCCCACCGTGCCGGCCAACCCGGTGCAGCCGCAGCCGCCGGCCACCCCGATCCCGCAGCGCACCGAGCAGCTGCAGTTGGCCGGTGACGTCGCCTACACCTTGCCGCCCTCGGATTTCCTGCCGCCGGGTCCGCCCTCGAAGGAACGCTCGGAAGCGAACGACGCCGTCGTCAAGGCGCTGACCGAGACGCTGGACCAGTTCAAGGTGGACGCGAAGGTGACCGGGTTCTCCCGCGGCCCCACGGTGACCCGCTACGAGATCGAGCTGGCGCCGGGCACCAAGGTCGAACGGGTCACCGCGCTGTCGAAGAACATTTCCTACGCCGTGGCCAGCTCGGACGTGCGCATCCTGTCGCCGATTCCCGGAAAGTCGGCCATCGGCATCGAGATCCCGAACACGGACCGCGAGACGGTCTCCCTGGGCGACGTGCTCAGGTCGAACAACGCCCGCAAGACCGAGCATCCGATGGTCATGGGCGTGGGCAAGGACGTGGAGGGCGGGTTCGTGCTGGCCAACCTGGCCAAGATGCCGCACCTGCTCGTCGCCGGCGCCACCGGCGCGGGCAAGTCTTCGTTCGTGAATTCGATGATCACCTCCATCCTGATGCGCTCGACGCCGGACGAGGTGCGGATGGTCATGGTGGACCCCAAGCGCGTGGAACTGACCGCGTACGAGGGCGTGCCGCATTTGATCACGCCGATCATCACCAATCCGAAGAAGGCAGCCGAGGCGTTGCAGTGGGTGGTCCGGGAGATGGACACCCGCTACGACGACCTCGCCAACTTCGGTTTCAAGCACATCGATGATTTCAACAAGGCCGTGCGCAACGGGAAGGTTGTGCCGCCGGCCGGATCCAAGCGCGTGATCAAGCCCTACCCGTACCTGCTGGTGATCGTGGACGAGCTCGCCGACCTGATGATGGTCGCCCCGCGGGACGTTGAGGACTCCATCGTCCGCATCACCCAGCTTGCCCGCGCCGCCGGCATCCACCTGGTGTTGGCCACCCAGCGGCCTTCGGTGGACGTGGTGACCGGCTTGATCAAGGCCAACGTCCCGTCGCGGATGGCGTTCGCCACCTCGTCGGTGACCGACTCCCGCGTTGTGCTCGACCAGCCCGGCGCCGAGAAACTGATCGGCCAGGGCGACGCCCTGTTCCTGCCGATGGGCGCCAACAAGCCCATCCGCGTCCAGGGTGCCTGGGTCTCCGAATCGGAAATCCACCGGGTGGTGGAACACGTCAAGGGACAGCTGCAGGCCGTCTACCGGGAGGACGTCGCCGTCGAGGCGCCGAAGAAGCAGATCGACGACGACATCGGAGACGACCTGGACGTGCTGCTGCAGGCGACCGAACTCGTGGTCACCACGCAGTTCGGCTCGACGTCGATGCTGCAGCGGAAGCTGCGCGTGGGCTTCGCCAAGGCCGGCCGCCTGATGGACCTGCTCGAGTCCAGGGGCGTGGTCGGCCCGTCCGAGGGCTCGAAGGCACGCGACGTGCTGGTCAAGCCGGACGACCTGGCCGCGACGCTCGCCGCTATACGGGGCGACGAGCCGCCGGCGGCCGCCCCGGGCGAGGCAAGCGAAGCCGATTCGCTGACGGAGGCGCTGGCAGAGAACGCCAACGCGAACCACGGATTCGACGGCCCGCGTGACTTGGTCGCCGAAGACCTGGACTCCCGGCCGCAGGCGGAGGACTATTACGACGGCGACGATTCAGGGTCCGAGGACGCCTGGAGCCTGACCGGGCGCTGACGAGCGTGCCGCACTCCCGGTCGGCGGCCGAAGCGGCACGGCAGGCGGGTAGCCTTGAAACCGTGACTGATTCAGTGTCCCGGCCCGTGCCCCTGCTCAATATCGCCAACGTCCTCACCACGGTGCGGATCCTGCTGGTTCCGTTTTTCATCTGGTTCCTGCTGGTTGACGCCGGAGCGGGACAGCTGTTCCGCTGGTTGGCCGTGGTGGTTTTTGCCGTCGCGATCTACACCGACAAGCTGGACGGCGACCTGGCGCGGTCCCGGGGCCTGATCACCAACTTCGGCAAGATCGCCGACCCGATCGCCGACAAACTCCTGATCGGTTCGGCCCTGATCCTGCTGTCGGTGCTGGGCGACCTGCCGTGGTGGATCACCATCGTCATCCTCGTCCGGGAACTGGGCATCACCTTGCTGCGTTTCGTCATCATCCGCTACGGCGTCATGCCGGCCTCGCGCGGCGGCAAGCTGAAGACAGTACTGCAAACCTTGGCGATCTTCCTCTTCCTCCTGCCGCTGGAGGCATGGCTCGGAGCCTGGGCCGTCTGGGCGGCCTTTGCCGTCATGGCGGTCGCCGTCGTCGTTACAGTGGTGACCGGGGTCGACTATGTGGTCAAAGCCGCGGCACTGCGCCGTACTGCCCTCGCGAAGACCCAGGGCCGGCCGTGAACCACACACCCGCGTCCGTGGTCGTCGGGGCCGCCATCGCACGGAAGGTGACGTTGGCCACCGCCGAATCCCTGACGGCAGGAATGGTGGCTGCCGAGCTGGCCACCGTGCCGGGAGCTTCGGGTACGCTCCAGGGCGGCGTTGTGTCTTACCAGAGCCGGATCAAGACAGCGGTGCTCGGCGTCGACGCGGGGCTGTTGGCGCGCGAGGGCGCAGTCACCGAAGCGGTCGCGTGCCAGATGGCCGACGGCGCCAGGCGCGTGTTGCAGGCCGATATCGCGGTGTCCACCACCGGGGTGGCGGGACCGGAACCGCACGGCGGACGGGATCCAGGAACCGTGTGGATCGGCGTTGCGTCCCCGGAAGGCACGCGTGCCGTCGAGTTCCACTTCGAGGGGGACCGCGCCCACATCCGGCGGCTGGCGTGTGAAGCCGCCATCGATGAACTGGGCCGCGCGATCGACTCGGCGGCAGGCCTGGCGGTAACGGAGATTCGGGCCCGGGAACAAAAACTTTGATTCAGTAGTTATCAAAGGGTGTCAGCAACTGTTACGTTGTTGGCCTAGGCTTGGAAGACAGCGGCGCAGGCCGCACACCTCATGAGGGAGCAAGGCGATACAGATGGTAAAGCAGCCCGTGTCCGTAAACGGTGTAGTCCGTTGGCGTGATGTGGGATTGGCCGAAGAACCGCGCAGGGAGCAGAAGGAGCGCAAAATGGTGGTGCTACGACACGAAATTGGCGACGTCCTCCGCGATGTCCGGCAGCGTCAGGGACGTACCCTGCGCGAAGTGTCGCACAGCGCCCGTGTCTCCCTTGGATACCTGAGCGAAGTCGAACGCGGTCAGAAGGAAGCATCGTCGGAACTCTTGTCCTCGATCTGCTCGGCCTTGGACGTTCCCCTGTCGCACATGCTCCGGGAAGTCAGCGACCGCGTCGCTGACGCCGAGGGCGTTGTCATCCCCGACACCGTCCCGCAGGAACTGTCCCGGGAGTTTGTCGGGGCCATTCCCGACGAGCTGCCCGACGAGCTCCGCGGATTGGCTTCCGCCCGCTACTGACCCAAAAACCCGAACCGGCCGGTTTCGCCCTTGTGGCGGGACCGGCCGGTTTTGTTTGTACCCGGCATTGTCCGCGGGGCCGCGCCTGCGCGTCGGCGGGAATCCCTGCTGCTAGTGGACCGGCGGCTCGTTCGCGTAGGAAGCGTTGAGCCGGTCCAGCAACTGTCCCAGCGTGGACAAGTCTTCGACGGACCAGTCGCCGAGACGCTCGTGGAAGGCGACTTTGCGCGCGGCCTGGGCCTCGGCCAGCTTCTCCAGCCCGGCAGGAGTCAGGGTGATCGATTGGGCCCGTCCGTCCAGTGGATCAGCCTCCTTGCCCACCAGTCCCAACTGTTCCAGCATGGCGATCTGGCGGCTGACAGAGGGTTTGCCAACGCCGATGGCCGCCGCCAGTTCGGTCAGGCGCATGGAGCGCTCCCGCTGGAGGATCAGCAGCAGCCCGTAAGCGGCAGGCTCCATATCCGGGTGGACGTTGCGCGCCACCCGGTGCGAGTTCGCCCTGGCCCGGCGCCAGAGCAGGCTCAACTGCCGTTCAAGTGCTTCGATGGCCGCATCGAACCCTGCATCTGCGCTGCCTGTGGCATGGTCTGTCATGGGCTAATTGTAATGAGCGGCGTGCAGACGAAGGGCAACGGAGGCCTGACGCGCCGTAGGCGCCGGCGGCCGGCGCTGAATCCCGGTCGCGGCCGGTTGTTACCGGACGGACACGTGAGAAGATGGACGCGTGCGAACCAGTGACTTCTGGCGGTTGATGGACGATGAATTCGGTCCCGCGTACTCGCATGTCCTCGCTGCCGATCTGGTGCTGGGGCAACTCGGGGGCCGTACCGCGGCGGAAGCGCTGGCCGCAGGAATCCCGCCCAAATCCGTGTGGCTGGCCCTCTGCGATGTCCAGGATGTTCCCCCGGAACGGCGCTGGGGCAAGGACCGCGAGCCGCGCGGCTGAAACAGACACGCCCGCGCCAAAAAGCCGATATGTTCGAAAGTGTGTTCGGATCCCGCTAAGCTTCTACACAGACCCCGGGTGGACGGATTATCCACACGCTCCGCTGCCGCTCCCATTTTGTCCGAACCGGCGGTTACGGTCGGAAGACGTCAAGACAAAAAAGGCCCGAGGGCCGCAAGAGACTGAGGTGAACAATGGCCGCACCAGCTGACCGCGAGAAGGCACTGGAAGCTGCGCTGGCGCAGATCGACAAGCAGTTCGGCAAGGGGTCGGTGATGCGGCTCGGTGACGACACGCGCGCCCCCATCGAAACGATCTCCACCAGCTCGATCACCTTGGACGCGGCCCTGGGCATCGGCGGTTTGCCGCGGGGCCGCGTGGTGGAAATCTACGGTCCGGAATCCTCCGGCAAGACCACCGTGGCGCTCCACGCCGTGGCCAGCGCGCAGCGGAACGGCGGCATCGCAGCCTTCATCGACGCCGAGCACGCCCTGGACCCCGAATATGCCAAGAAGCTTGGCGTTGACACCGACGCCTTGCTGGTGTCGCAGCCGGATACCGGTGAGCAGGCCCTGGAAATCATGGACATGCTGATTGGCTCCGGCTCGCTGGATATCATCGTGATCGACTCCGTCGCAGCCCTCGTGCCCCGCGCGGAAATCGAGGGCGAAATGGGTGACAGCCACGTTGGTCTCCAGGCGCGCCTCATGAGCCAGGCCCTGCGAAAGATCACCGGGCGACTCAACCAATCGAAGACCACGGCAATTTTCATCAACCAGCTGCGCGAAAAGATTGGCGTGTTCTTCGGCAGCCCGGAGACCACCACGGGCGGTAAGGCGCTGAAGTTTTATGCATCGGTGCGCATCGATGTGCGCCGGATCGAAACCTTGAAAGACGGCGCCAACCCGGTGGGCAACCGCACCCGGGCCAAAATCGTCAAGAACAAGATGGCCCCGCCTTTCAAGCAGGCAGAGTTCGACATTCTCTACGGTCATGGCATTTCCCGCGAGGGCAGCCTGATCGACATGGGCGTGGAACATTCGCTGGTCAAGAAGTCAGGCGCCTGGTTCACCTACGACGGTGACCAGCTTGGCCAAGGCAAGGAAAACGCCCGTAAGTTCCTGATCGACAACCCGGACCTGGCAGATGAGCTGGAGCGCAAAATCCGGCAGAAGCTCGGGATCGACCCCGTTCCGGACAGCGGAGAAGAAGGCGGGCCGAAGCTCAAGGCCGTCGACGGATTCTAGGTGGCCCGCAGGAACGGGCCGGCCGCCGGGCCCACGCCGGGCAGCCCGGCCGATCTGGCGCCCGAGGCGGATCCGCACGCCGTGGCACGCTCGATTGTGCTGGGCGCGCTGACACGGTCCCCGAAGAGCCGCGCCCAGCTGGCCGCTAAGCTGGCTGAGCGCGGCGTCCCGGACGACGTCGCCGAGTCGGTCCTCGATCGTTTCGAAGAGGTCAAGCTCATCGACGACGCAGAGTTCGCCGAAATGTGGGTGCGCAGCCGCTCCCAGACCCGTTCCTTGGCGCGCGCTGCGCTCAAGCGGGAACTCGCGGAGAAGGGGATTTCCGGCGACACCGCCGAGCAGGCGCTTGACCAGCTTTCGCCCGACGACGAGCTTGAAGCCGCGCGGGGACTGGTTCGCCGCAAGATCCGTCCCGACTGGCACTTGGCCGACCGGTCGGAAAGGGACAAGCATCTGCGGCGGTTGATTTCCATGCTGGCCCGCAAGGGCTATTCGCCCTCCCTCGCCTACCGGGTTGCGGATGAGGAACTTGGCGACGCCGCCACCCCGGAGTACTAAGCCCAGCCGTTATGGTTTTGAGACTTTTCCTGAAATGGTCGGTACTATTGTGCGACTGTGAGCCCATCGCATAATGAACGTCGACAATTCACCCAGCTACGCAGGAGCACCCGCAGGCGGCGCCGCCTCCGGATTGCGGCGGGCCTGGCTCTTGGCTCTGTCGCTGCCGTCGGTGCAACCGCGGCAGCGGGCCTCCACAACGGTCCAAGCCCATCCGCGGCCGTGGAATCCCTCGGAGCCCCGGTGGAGCAGCTGATGGGTTGGAGCGACCCGGACGAGGGACAGCGGGCGTTGGCGCGTGCTGCCCAGCGGCAGCAAGAGCAGGGGGCGTCCACAGACGCGGGTGCCCAGCAGAAATCCGCCCGGGCGGGGGAAGCAAGCCACGCGGGGGAGCAGGAAACTGCCGCCGGACAAGCGGAGGAAGCCGCTGCTGCGGAGGGCACAGAGCAGGAAGCCGCCGCCCCGGAGAGTGCGGGGCAACAAGGGACCGCCGGGGCGCAGACGGATCCGGCACGGGAGGCCGCGCCGGCGGACACGGCCGGGAAGGCAGCTGCGGCGGACGCGGCCAAAGAACAAGCCGCACCGGGCGCAGCCGAAGAGCACGCTGCAGCTGGTGCAGCCGCAGAACAAGACGGCTCCCGGGCGCCCGCCGAAGCGCCGAGGAGCGACTCCGGGCCAGCCGACGCCTACGCCGGAGGCGCCCTGTCTTCCGCAGGCTGGGTCGCCGGAGAGTTGGGCTGCCTCGAAACGCTGTGGAACACGGAAGCGGAAGGAAGCTCCAGCGCTGGCGATGCGACCAGCGGCGGGTATTCCTTCCGGACCTCGATCGACCGGGGCCTGGACTACATCGAGTCCCGGTACGGTTCGCCGTGCCTGGCACTGGACTTCCAGCTGGACAATAACTGGTACTGATCTTCGGCCCGCAGATTGTGGCCCGTCCCGCCGCAGGCCGTACCCTTGTAAGGTGAGTTTGACTGCCCCTGCCCCGACCATCGAGTTGCAGCCCGAAGCCCGCACTTACCAAGTGCGCACGTTCGGCTGCCAGATGAACGTACACGATTCCGAGCGGCTTGCCGGGCTCCTCGAAGCAGCCGGCCTGGTCGAATCCCAAGGCGGGCAGGCCGACGTCGTGGTGTTCAACACCTGTGCGGTGCGGGAGAACGCCGACAACAAGCTGTACGGCAACCTTGGCCAGCTCGCCCCCGTGAAGGAACGCAACCCCGGCATGCAGATTGCCGTCGGTGGTTGCCTGGCGCAGAAGGACCGCGAGACGATCCTTCAGAAGGCGCCCTGGGTGGACGTCGTGTTCGGCACTCACAACGTGGGTTCGCTTCCCGCGCTGCTGGAGCGTGCCCGGCACAATAACGAAGCGCAGCTGGAAATCCTCGAATCGCTCGATGTCTTCCCCTCGACGCTGCCCACAAAGCGCGACGCGGTGTACTCCGGGTGGGTTTCCATCTCGGTCGGTTGCAACAACACCTGCACGTTCTGCATCGTGCCCTCGCTGCGCGGCAAGGAACGCGACCGCCGGCCGGGAGACATCCTGGCGGAGGTCCAGGCCTTGGTCGACGACGGTGCCATCGAGGTCACCCTGCTGGGGCAGAACGTGAACTCCTACGGCGTGGAATTCGGCGACCGCGGCGCCTTCGCGAAGCTGCTGCGCGCCTGCGGCAGCATTAGCGGCCTTGAGCGGGTCCGGTTCACCAGCCCGCACCCGGCGGCATTTACCGACGACGTCATCGACGCCATGGCCGAAACACCCAACGTGATGCCGCAGCTGCACATGCCGCTGCAGTCCGGTTCGGACAAGGTCCTGAAGGACATGCGCCGCTCGTACCGGTCCACGAAGTTCCTCGGCATCCTCGACAAGGTCCGGGAACGGATTCCGCACGCGGCTATCTCTACCGACATCATCGTCGGCTTTCCGGGGGAGACGGAGGAGGACTTCCAGGCCACGCTGGACGTGGTGGAACGGGCCCGCTTCGCCAGTGCCTTCACCTTCCAGTACTCCAAGCGGCCCGGCACCCCGGCCGCGGAACTGCCGGACCAGCTGCCCAAGGCCGTGGTGCAGGAGCGCTACGAGCGTTTGATTGCCCTGCAGGACCGGATTGCTGCCGAAGAGAACGCCAAACAACTGGGCAGACGGCTCGAGGTCATGGTGACAGCCCAGCAGGGACGCAAAGCGGAAGCAACCCACCGGCTCTCCGGGCGGGCCCGTGACCAGCGGCTGGTGCACTTTTCCGTGCCCGAGGGCGCGCCGGCGCCGCGGCCGGGCGATCTGGTCACGGTGACAGTCACCGAGGCGGCGCCCTTCCACCTGATCGCCGACCCGCTGTCCGAAGCGGACTACCAGCTGCGCCGCTCACGGGCCGGTGATGCGTGGGACCGCTCCCAGGCAGATTCCTGTGCCGTACCCGCGGCCCCGGGCAGGCCTGCCCAGGTGTCGCTGGGCATGCCGGCGCTGCCCGGCCGAACCGCCTGACGGCGATGCCGGTCCACCCGCAAACGCTGCCGGACGGCCCGGCGGTCATCGCCGTCGTCGGCCCCACCGGATCCGGAAAATCTGACCTCGCCGTGGCGCTGGCCCGGCGGATGGGCGGGGAAGTGATCAACGCCGACGCCATGCAGTTTTACCGCGGCATGGATATCGGCACGGCCAAAATGGACGTGGCTGAGCGGCAAGGGATCGAGCACCACCTGCTCGACATCCTCGACGTGACGGAAGAGGCGAGTGTCTCGGCGTACCAACAACAGGCCAGGGAAGCTATCGATGCCGTGCACGCACGGGGGCGCAGGGCCATCCTCGTCGGTGGCTCGGGATTGTATGTACGGGCCGCCCTCGATGCGATCGAGTTTCCGGGCACCGATCCGGCCCTGCGCCGGGCCCTGGAGGAAGAGCTGGAGGCGCGCGGCCTCGCGGCCATGCGGGAACGGCTGCGGCAGGTCGACCCGGTTTCCGCCGGGCGGCTGGCTGATGCCCGCCGGGTCGTCCGGGCGCTGGAAGTCCGGCAACTGACCGGGCGTCCGTTCAGCTCCTACATGCCCGAGCGGGAGTATGTCCGCCCAACCGTGCAGATCGGCCTCCGAGTGGACCGCGAGCAGCTAAGGCACCGCCTGGCCGGTCGCGTCCATACGATGGTGGAACGCGGACTGCTGGACGAGGTCGCCGCACTGGACCGGCGGGGTCTGCGCCAGGGCCGAACAGCCTCGCGGGCGCTCGGCTACGCACAGTTTCTGAAGGTGGTCGACGGCGAATGGACCCGGGACGAGGCCGCCGAGGACACCATCACCGCCACCCGCAAGTTCGCGCGGCGCCAGCTGACGTGGTTCCGCGCCGATCCCAGGATTCACTGGCTCGACTGGGAGGATCCGCTGGTGGCGGACAAGGCGGCCGCGCACATCGCTAAGCTTGAGCCGTGAGCAACCCCATTCCCGACCATCTGTCGGCCCTCGCCGGGCTGTCCTTCGCCAAGGGGCACGGCACCGGCAACGACTTCGTGCTGATTGCCGATCCGGACGGCGTCAAGGACATCGGGGCCGAAGCTGTCGCCGGGCTCTGCCACCGACACCTGGGCATCGGCGCAGACGGGCTCATCCGTGCGGTCCGGTCCCGGCACCTGCCCGAGGGCCGTGAGCTGCTGGAAAGGGCGCCGGAGGCCGAGTGGTTCATGGACTACCGCAACGCCGACGGCTCAACCTCTCAGATGTGCGGCAATGGGGTCCGCGTGTTCGTGCACTTCCTGCTGGCCGAAGGACTGGTCGAGCTGCCGGCGGGGGAATCGCTGACGATCGGCACCCGGGCGGGCATCAAAATCGTCAGCAGGTCCGCCAACGGCTATGCCGTGGACATGGGGCCGTGGGAGTTCATCTATCCGGCGGAGGCTGCCGCCAGGGCGATGGATTCCACGGTAAGCGCAGGCGGCCTCCAGGTGCCGCGGCCCGCACTGTCGGTGAGCCTGGGGAACCCGCACACGGTGGTCGCCCTCGCAGGGCTCGAAGAACTGGCCGCCACCGAATTGTTCCACGCGCCGGCCGTGGATCCGGTTCCGGAGAACGGTACGAACGTGGAGTTTGTCGTGCCGGCGGAACCCCTCGTGGCCGACGGAGCCGGCCACATCAGCATGCGCGTGCACGAGCGCGGGGTGGGGGAGACGCAGTCCTGCGGGACCGGCGCCTGTGCTGCTGCCGCCGCCATCCGCTACTGGGCGGGTGCCGGCGCTCCCGACGACTGGCAGGTCGGGGTGCCGGGCGGAGTCGTCCGCGTCCGGTTCATCCCTGCGGCCGACGGGCGGGAACATGTGGAGCTGAGCGGCCCCGCCGTGCTGGTGTCCCGAGGCACGCTGGCCTGAGGGAAGGGCCTCAGCCGGCCCGCCGGACACAGAGCACACGGAACGCCTTTGCGGTGCTTTCACGGCTGACGGCATAGTCCGACGGCAACTCGGCCGAAAGCCAGCGCTGCAGGGAGTCCGACCCCAGGTTCTTTTGGACGACCAGCCAGGCGGAGCCCCCCGGTGCGAGCCGGGGCAGCCACATCAACAACAGTTCGTGAAGCTCCCGCTTGCCGATCCGAATCGGAGGATTGGACCAGATGGTTTGGAACTGCAGGCCCGGGTCAACCTCTTCCGGGCGGCAGGCGCGGACATTGACCAGTCCCAGGGCCGCGGCGTTGTCATTGGTCAAAGCGATGCTGCGTTCGTTGACATCCACGGCCAGCACCGTGGCACCGGGGGACTTCAGTCCCATGGTGAGCGCAAGAGGTCCCCAGCCACAGCCGACGTCCAACAGGTTGCCTTCCGCTGCCGGCGGCGGGACCTCGTCCAACAATACCGCCGTGCCCTTGTCTACGCCGTCCGGGCTGAAGATGCCGCCGGCTGTCTGCAGCTGCCGCATGCGGCCGTCCAGCTCGACGGTGAGGGTGCGGCGAACCTCGGGATTGCCTGGCTGCGCGCTGAAGTAGTGCTCTGTTCCCATAATCGGCCAGATTAGTGCGCATACAGCGGAATCGGTATCAAGGCCCACCTAAGCAGCGTCGGCTCTGGTACCGTGGAACGCATGAAAAAACAGTGATTGCGCCGCAGCCTGCTGCCCCGTTCTTACCGGGACAGATCGTGCCGATGGTTGAGGCCTTGTCCTCCCCGGCCGCCGGACAATCACCGTTTCCGAGGGCCTCCGTCCCCCTTCCGAACGATCCAGCGCCGTAGCCGCTTGAGAGGCCGTGGCGGCCCCGGCACTCCCGGTGGCTCGGGCCCCGCGGGCGCCGGCAGCCATGCATTTCCCTGCCCGGCACCGCCCGGGCCCCGTGCCAGGAGGACTTTTGGCGAATCATCCACAAACTGCATCTTCGGGCCCTGCCGGGCGCATCCCGGAGGACTACGATAAGACCACGGACCTTTCGAAGGAGAGCATGACCACCAACCACCCCCAGCCGACACCGGAGCCGGAAATGACGCCTGATGAGATCCAGGCGGTCATCGACCGTATCCTGGCGCGCGACACTGCGGCGCGAAGCAAGCCGGGCGTCGGCGGCAGAGCGCAGGCGCTCTCCGAACTTGATGCCGAACATTCCGAATTCGACGGTGACCAGCAGGACCTCGCCGAACGCCGCGCCCTGCGGCGCGTAGCGGGTCTTTCCACCGAGCTTGAGGATGTCACCGAGGTTGAATACCGGCAGCTGCGCCTGGAACGCGTGGTCCTCGCCGGCCTCTGGACCGAAGGAACGGCCGACGACGCGGACAATTCCTTGCGGGAACTGGCAGCGCTGGCGGAAACCGCCGGTTCCGAAGTGCTGGACGGGATCGTTCAGCGCCGGCTGAAGCCGGATCCGGGGACTTTCCTGGGCTCCGGCAAGGCGCAGGAGCTGCGCGACATCGTGATGTCCACCGGCGCGGACACGGTCATTGTCGACGGCGAGCTGTCGCCGTCGCAGCGCCGCGGTTTGGAAGACATCGTGAAGGTCAAGGTCATTGACCGCACGGCGCTCATCCTGGACATCTTCGCGCAGCACGCCCAGAGCCGCGAAGGCAAGGCCCAGGTCGAGCTGGCCCAACTTGAGTATCTGCTGCCAAGGCTCCGCGGCTGGGGCGAGTCGATGTCCCGCCAGGCCGGCGGGCGCGTGGGTGCTGCCGGCGGCGGCATCGGTTCCCGTGGGCCCGGTGAGACGAAGATCGAGCTGGACCGCCGGCGCATCCGCACCCGCATGGCGAAGCTGCGCCGCGAGATCACCGCCATGAAGCCGGCACGGGAAACCAAGCGTGCCAACCGCCGCCGCAATGCGGTGCCATCGGTGGCAATCGCCGGCTACACCAATGCCGGGAAATCGTCTCTGCTCAACCGCCTGACCGATGCGGGCGTGCTGGTCGAGAATGCCCTCTTCGCCACCTTGGACCCAACCGTCCGCCGGGCGGAAACACCGGATGGTATCGGTTACACGCTCGCCGACACCGTTGGCTTCGTCCGGTCGTTGCCGACGCAACTGGTGGAAGCCTTCCGCTCCACACTGGAGGAAGTTGCCGACGCCGATGTCATCCTGCACGTCGTCGATGTCTCGCATCCGGACCCGGAGGGCCAAATCGCCGCCGTGCGCGAGGTACTGACCGAGGTTGAAGCGCGGCACATTCCGGAAATCGTGGTGCTGAACAAGGCCGACGCCGCGGACCCCTTCGTGGTCGAGCGCCTGCGCCAGCGCGAACCGCGGCACGTCGTCGTCTCGGCGCGCACCGGGCAGGGCATCGACGAGCTGCTTCGGCTCGTCAGCGAGACCATACCGCGGCCCAGCGTGAAGCTGCAGCTGCTGGTGCCCTACGACCGGGGCGAAGTGATCAGCCGCTTACACAACGAAGACGCCGAAATCCTCTCCATGGAGCATGGAGAGGACGGCACGCGACTCGACGTGATGGTGCGCGAGGGCCTGGCATCGGAGCTGGAACAGTTCATCCGGCATGACTGATCTCCAGGTTCCCGCCGGCGAGGCGTTGCGGCTGCTTGATGTCGCGGTGCAGGGGATGGGCGGGCAGCACCGTGCCGGCCAGCATGAGATGGCGGCGAAAGTGGCCGAGGCTTTTGACCGCAGGCAGCACCTGCTGGTGCAGGCGGGCACAGGCACCGGCAAGTCGCTGGCCTATCTGGTGCCGCTCATGGTCCAGGCGCTGCAGGGGGAAAAGCCCGCCATCGTCTCCACCGCGACGCTGGCGTTGCAATCGCAGATCGTCAAGCGGGATTTGCCGCGGCTCTTGGAGGCCGTCGCCGACGAGCTTCCCAGGCCGCTGGACGTCGCTTTACTCAAAGGCAGGAACAATTACCTCTGCCTGCACAAGCTGGCGGGCGGCTTTCCGGACGAAGATGCGCCGGCGGCACTGTTCAGCCTGGGCGAAGACGCCGTTCCGCATCCTGCTCCGGCCGGCGCGGCGGCATCCGGCGCATCGGGCGCACTGGGCAAGGAGGTCGTGCGCCTGCGCGAGTGGGCACAGGAGACCGAAACCGGTGATCGGGACGAACTGGTGCCCGGTGTCAGCGACCGGGCGTGGCGCCAGGTCTCCGTCGGGTCGATGGAATGCCTGGGCGCCCAGAAATGTCCCCTGGCGGCCGAGTGCTTCAGCGAACTGGCACGGGGCCACGCGGCAGAGGCAGACATCGTGATCACCAATCACGCCATGCTGGCCATCAACGCCTTCGAGGGCGTGGCCGTGCTCCCGGACTACGATGTGGTGGTCATCGACGAGGCCCATGAGCTGCAGGACCGCGTCACCAGTGCCGTCGCGGGGCAACTCTCCGCTGCCATGGTCCGCACCGCCGCCTCGACGGCGCGCAAGCACACGGGCATCAGCGTGGAACCGCTGAACTCCGCGGCCGACGCCCTGGAGGACGTCCTGCAGTCGGTGCCGACCGGGCTGTTGGCGGCCGGCCTCCGCGAGGAGCATGAGTTGGTTCTCACGCAACTGCGGGAAGCCGCCCGTACAGCGCTTTCCGATTCCAAGCCGGAGGGCGCGGGGGCAGCGGACGGCGGGCGACAGATGGCGCGGTCGCGGCTCTCTGCCGTGCTGGAGCTGGCCGAACGGCTGCTGTCCGCGCCCGACTCCCGGGAGGTCATCTGGGCGACCCGTCCCAGTACTTATGGCGAGACCGGGGACTACGCCGCCAACGACGACCAGCCGGTGACGCTGAACATAGCGCCGCTCTCCGTGGCGTCCCGGCTGCGCGAAGGCCTGTTCGACGAACACACGGTGGTGCTCACCTCGGCAACATTGTCCGTCGGGGGAACCTTCGACGCGGTAGCCGGGTCACTCGGACTGCTGGGAGCCGGTGCGCCGGCCTATTCCAGCGTTGATGTGGGCAGTCCCTTCGATTACCCCCGGCAGGGCGTGCTGTACGTGGCGTCACATCTGCCCAAACCGGGCCGGGGCACCAGCCCCGAGCAGCTTGATGAACTGGAGGGGCTCCTGCTGGCCTCGCGCGGCGGCGCCCTGGGCCTGTTTTCCTCACGGCGTGCGGCAGAAGAAGCTGCAGCGGAAATGCGCGAGCGCACCGACCTGACCATCCTGTGCCAGGGAGAATCATCGATGGCGGCGCTGGTCCGCCAATTCGCCGAGGAACCGGACGCATGCCTGTTTGGCACCATGACGCTCTGGCAGGGCGTCGACGTTCCCGGTGCAGCGTGCCGGCTCGTGGTCATCGACCGGATTCCGTTCCCCCGGCCGGACGACCCGCTAACGACTGCCCGAACCCGGTCCGTGGCGCAGGCCGGGGGAAACGGTTTCATGACGGTTTCGGCGACCCACGCGGCCGTGCGGCTGGCGCAGGGGGCAGGCAGGCTGATCCGCGCCTCCAACGACCGGGGAGTAGTGGCCGTGTTGGACTCGCGGCTGGCGACAGCACGATACGGGGGCTTCCTGCGCAGCGCCCTGCCGCCGTTCTGGAGCACCAAGGACGGAGCCATGGCACGTCAGATCCTGGAGAGGCTGGCTGCAGCCGCTGCCTGAACGGGCTGGGGCAGCAGCCACGCCGGAGCGGTCGCCCGCGCAAACCGGGAACGGGCAACGGGCCCTCGGTGACCGGCAGAGGGGTCTGAGGAGCCTGCGGCGGGTCAGAGGGCCCGCATCACCGAGACAACCTTGCCCATGATGGTTGCGTGGTCTCCCAGAATCGGTTCGTACTGGGTGTTCTGCGGCAGCAGCCAGGTGTGACCGTCGCGCTGCCGGAAGGTCTTGACCGTTGCTTCGTCGTCGAGCAGCGCCGCCACGATGTCGCCGTTCTCGGCCGTGTGCTGCTGGCGCACCACGACCCAGTCGCCGTCACAGATAGCCGCATCGATCATCGAATCGCCCGAAACCCTGAGCATGAACAACTCGCCGTGTCCCACCAGTTGGCGCGGCAGGGGCATGACGTCCTCGACCGCCTGGTCAGCCAGGATAGGACCGCCTGCCGCGATCCGTCCCACCAGCGGCACCATCGCCGTGTCGGACGAAGTGGTCAGTTCGGATACTGCAACGCCGCTGGAGCTGCGCAGCTGCTGCGGTTCATCGACCCCGACGATTTCCACGCCGCCGTGCTCGAGGGTCAGCGGAGTCAGGATTTCCATCGCACGGGGACGCTTGGGGTCGCGCCTGATGTAGCCCATCTTCTCGAGTTGCGCCAGCTGGTGCGTGACGCTGGACAGGCTCGCCAAACCGACGGTGTCACCGATTTCGCGCATCGACGGAGGGTATCCGTGGGACATGACGGAGCGCTGGATCGTCTCCAGGATCTTCTTCTGCCGCGGCGTCAGGCTGCGTCCCACCTTGACGGGTCGGCCGCGTCGCCTGGCTCCGGCAGTGGTGGTGCTCTCTTCGGACATATCCGGCCCCGGTCTCCCCGTAGTGGTCCATGCGCCGGCGCTGCGGTAGCGGAACCGCGCATGGGTTGTTGTCTGGCTGTTTTGTCGGTGGCGGCTGGTGCACTGCTCTTACCGCCGCTTGACGCTTACAACGCTAGGCGAGGCGGTGGTGAATTTCAAACACTTGTTCGACTGAGTCTCGACAATATTCGATCACCAGTGCTAAAACTATAGAAGACGCATTCGAAGATACGTTCGAATGCGGTTGCCAAACGATCGAAACCAGCAGAAATAGATCGAAAATCGGAAAGGTGACACCATGTCCGCCCAGCTCGCACCGCAGCCCGCCGGCGTCCGTACCAGCACCAACCTCCGGCTGACCCGCCGAGGCCGCTTGTTGCTGATTGGCCTGCCGCTGATGCTCGCTGCGGCCGCCGCCCTGACCTTGATCGGTTTCTTCACGGCGCCGGCAATGGCCGCCGCCGGGCAGCTGGGACCGGGGCCGGCGGCAACTGTCACGGTCGGCAGCGGCCAGACGCTGTGGGACGTGGCCGTGCAGTCCGCCCCCGACCGCAACCCTCACGATGTCATTTTCGAGATCGCGCAATTGAACGGACTCCAGGGGGACATCGTCCATGCCGGCCAGCAGTTGCTGGTCCCGTCCGCGCGCTGAGGCAGCCGTAATATGAGCTGCTTCGGCCCGCCCGATTCCTGCCCCGGGCGGGCCGAAGCTTAAACTGGACCAGTGAGTGAGCAGTTAGAACGCCTGAACCGCCTGCCGTTGCGGGACAATCTCCGGGGCTTAGAGCCCTATGGTGCGCCCCAGTTGGAGGTTCCCGTCCTCCTGAATGTCAACGAAAACACCCACGGCCTGCCCGACGCAGTCCGTCAGGCCATCGTCTCGGCCGTTAGCGACGCGGCCGCGGGTTTGAACCGGTATCCGGATCGCGAGTTCACGAAGCTGAGAACGGCACTGGCCCGCTACTTGGGGCACGGCCTCACCGCAGCGAACATCTGGGCTGCCAACGGATCGAACGAAGTCCTGCAGCAAATCCTCCAGGCCTTCGGTGGCCCCGGCCGTACCCTGCTGAGCTTCCCGCCCACCTATTCGATGTACCCGCTGCTGGCCAGCGGGACGGACACGGAGTATGTGGCCGTTCCGCGGGGGGCAGACTTCACGTTGTCGCCGGACGCTGCCGCCGCTGCCGTGGCCGACTCCGCCGCAAACGTCGTCGTACTTTGTTCGCCCAACAACCCGACGGGAACCGCCCTGGGCCTCGACGTCGTGGAGGCCGTGTATGAAGCAGGGCAGGCCTCCCAGGCCATCGTGATCGTGGACGAGGCCTACGCCGAGTTCGCCCACGCCGGGACGCCGAGCGCGCTGACTCTGTTGCCGGGGCGGGAGCGACTCATTATCTCCCGCACCATGAGCAAGGCCTTCGCCCTGGCGGGCGCCAGAGTAGGGTACCTCGCCGCCGCTCCGCAGATTACCGACGCGCTGCGGCTGGTCCGCTTGCCTTATCACCTCTCCGCGGTGACGCAGGCAACGGCCCTGGCCGCGTTGGAACACGCTGATGCCCTGCTGGCCAATGTAGAGGACATCAAGGCGCAGCGGGACCGCATCGTCGACGGGCTGGCCGGGCTGGGGCTTGAACCGGCGCCGTCCGACTCAAACTTTGTATTTTTCGGCGGGCTGGAGGACCCCCGCTCCGTGTGGCAGGGACTCCTGGAAGCCGGGGTGCTGATCCGCGACGTCGGGATCCCCGGCCATTTACGGGTGACCGCCGGCACTGAGGCCGAGACCACAGCCTTCCTCGACGGCATCAAGGCCCTCGTGGCCAGCCCCGTCTCCTAAACTAGTAAGAGCGAACCGGCTCGCGCCGGGTCGACCAATTCGTCAAAGGACTCCCATGACCGTGGAAACCACCACCGGACGTACCGCACGCCTCGAACGCATCACCAGCGAGTCGTCCGTGCTGGTTGAACTGGACCTCGACGGCACCGGCCGTTCCGAGATCAGCACCACCGTGCCGTTCTACGACCACATGCTCACCGCCTTGTCGAAGCACTCGCTGGTCGACCTGACGGTGAAGGCCAGCGGAGACACGCACATCGACGCGCACCACACCGTCGAAGACGTCGCCATCACGATCGGGGAGGCCCTGAAGGAGGCGCTGGGCAACAAAGCGGGGATCCGCCGGTTCGGCGAAGCAACCGTGCCCCTGGACGAAGCGCTGGCCCACGCCGTCGTGGACATCTCCGGCAGGCCCTACCTGGTGCACGCGGGAGAACCCGCAGGGCAGGAGTACCACTTGATCGGCGGGCACTTCACGGGGTCGCTGACCCGCCACGTCTTCGAATCCATCACATTGCACGCCCAGATCTGCCTGCACATGCGCGTGCTGGGTGGCAGGGACCCCCACCACATCGTCGAGGCCCAGTTCAAGGCCTTCGCCCGGGCACTTCGCGCCGCCGTCGAAGCCGATCCACGTGTCGAGGGCATTCCCTCGACGAAGGGAGCCTTGTGACGGCTGCGCCCAAGGTCACGGTACTGGACTACGGCTCCGGGAACGTCCGCTCGGCAGTCCGTGCGCTGGAGCATGTGGGTGCCGACGTCACGCTGAGCCATGCCTCCGACGACGTCCTCGATGCCGACGGGCTGTTGGTTCCCGGGGTCGGCGCCTTCGCCACGGTCATGAAGGGGCTGAGATCCGTCGACGCGCTTCGCTGGATTGGGCGCCGGGTGGCGGGCGGCCGGCCCGTGCTGGGCATCTGCGTGGGCCTGCAGGTTTTGTTCGAAGAAGGCGTCGAACATGGCGTGCGCACGCAGGGTGTCGGGGAATGGCCGGGAACCGTGGAAGCGCTGCCGGCGGAGGTCGTCCCCCACATGGGGTGGAACACCGTGGACGCCGCGGAGGGCAGTCGGCTGTTTGCCGGCATCGAAGACGAGCGCTTCTACTTTGTGCACTCCTACGGTGTGCAGCACTGGAACTTCGATGTGACCCAACCCGCGATGACACCGCCGCTGGTGACATGGTCTACGCACGGCGCCCCATTCATAGCGGCCGTTGAAAACGGTCCGCTGAGTGCTACCCAGTTCCATCCGGAAAAGTCGGGAGACGCCGGCGCCGAGCTGCTGCGCAACTGGCTGAAGACGCTGAGGTAACCATGGGCAGCATTCTCCTGATGGCCCTGGCCGGGCTGCTGGCCGGCGGCGCCATCTCGTTCCGGCAGCAGCGGCTGTCCAAGTGGTTGGTTATCGTCTTTTGGATCCTCGCCGGCATGTCGCTGCTGGCTGCCTACCTGCTCACCCTCGGCCCGGCCGAGTAACCACACCCATCCCGCGCAGCTGACGGCGCGCAGAAAGCGGAAGAACCATGACGAACCAAACCTCCATCCTCGAACTTTTGCCCGCAGTCGATGTTGCCGACGGCCAGGCCGTCCGGCTGGTCCAAGGCGAAGCCGGCAGCGAGACCGGCTACGGGGATCCGCTGGAAGCTGCCCTGGCATGGCAAAACGACGGGGCGGAATGGGTGCATCTGGTGGACCTCGATGCGGCATTCGGGCGGGGCAACAACACGGAAGTGCTGCGCCGGGTCTCCGACGAACTGAAGATCAAGGTGGAGCTGTCCGGCGGCATCCGCGACGACGCGTCACTGGAGCGTGCGCTCGAGTTCGGGGCCGCACGTGTCAATCTGGGAACCGCCGCCCTGGAGAACCCGGAGTGGACGGCCCGCGCCATCGCACGGCACGGGGACGCCATTGCCGTCGGCCTCGATGTCCGTGGCACTACGCTGGCGGCCCGCGGCTGGACGCAGGATGGCGGCGACCTTTGGGAGGTGCTGGCCCGCCTCGAAGACGCCGGCTGCGCCAGGTACGTGGTGACCGATGTGACCAAGGACGGAACGCTGCGCGGACCGAACGTGGATCTGCTCCGGCAGATGTGCGAGCGGACCGACAAGCCGGTGGTGGCCTCCGGCGGGATCTCCAGCCTGGATGATCTGCGGACGCTGCGCGACCTGGTTCCGGCCGGAGTTGAGGGAGCGATTGTGGGCAAGGCCCTGTACGCGGGCAAGTTCACGCTGCCCGAAGCGCTCGACGTTGCCGGACGGCGCTGAGAGACCAGTATGGGCAAGAAGGAGCTGCCCGCCCATATTGCCGCTGCGCTGGCAAAAGCCGGCGGCGCGGGGGACTCTGCCGGCCAAAGCTGGGCCGGTCGGGACCTGAGCGGTGAAGGAAATCCGCTTCATCAGTTCGACCACGATGACGGCAGCGCGGATCCCGGCTACGAGGCGGCGCTGCAATGGCTTGCTGCCGGAACCGGCGGCGAAGCGGAAGTAGTGGCTGCCCTGGCGAACGCCCGCGTTTTCGTGCCCATCGTGGCGACGCTGGGAGAAGAGGCCGAGGGCAGCCACGGCCTGACATCGGATAAACAGGCGGACATGGCCGTGGTGACGTTGCAGGCGCCGGATGGGCGCCGGGCACTGCCGGTATTCAGCAACACGGCCGCTCTGGAAGCCTGGCATCCCCAAGCCCGGCCGGTTGCCGTCGAGGCACCGCGGGCGGCGCTGGCGGCCGTGTCCGAAGACGCCGAACTGATGGTGATGGATCCGGGCGCCGCCCTGACGTTCGTGGTCCGGCGGCCCGCAGTGTGGGCGTTGGCCAAACAGCACGAATGGGTGCCCTCGTACCGGGATCCGGCGCTGTTGGAATGGGTGGCCGAAGCCACGGGCGGCGAGGAGGCCGTCCTGGCCGCGTCCGTGGAGCCCGGAACCGGCATCGCGGTCCGGGCCGCAGACGGATCGGTAGTGGCCGGCGGTGGCCACGGCCCGGAACTGCGCTTGGTCCTGCAGGTGCAAGACGGGCTGGGGCGCGAGGAGTTGGGCGCCCTGGCGGGACGGATCCAACGGCGGCTCCAAGCCAGGCAGGAGTTTGCCGAGCGGGTGGATTCGCTGGAGCTGAAGTTCACGCGCTGAGTGCCGCCGGCTGGCAGCCTCATCCGGAAGCGCATAGAAAAAGGACGACGCCGGTGCGTGGCACCGGCGTCGTCCTTGTCAGTACTGGAAGCCTGATCAGTTCACCGGACCGGTGAACTTCTCGCCCGGGCCCTTGCCCGGCTCGTCCTGGATCACTGATGCTTCGCGGAAGGCGAGCTGCAGGGAGCGGAGGCCATCACGCAACGGCCCGGCATGCTGGCTGCCGATTTCCGGCGCGGCGGCGGTGACGAAACCGGCCAGCGCGGTGATCAGCTTGCGGGCTTCATCCAGGTCCTTGAGCTCTTCCGCATCATCGCCGGCGGCCAGGCCGCATTTAACGGCGGCGGCGCTCATCAGGTGGACGGCCGCGGTAGTAATGACTTCCACGGCGGGCACTTCGGCGATGTCGCGCATCTGGCCCAGGACTTCCTGTTCCTGGGTGGAGGCAGGACCGGCGTCAGGCGCGAAGCTGTGGCGGTGGCCGTCGGTCTGCGGATTGTTATCTGAGCTGCTCATACTGGTAAGCTTGTCACAGACCAATTGGATCCCGTTACTTATGTGCCTCAAAGCACGTGCTGAGCAGGATCCAATCTGCAAGCGGAGACCTCTCCCACCCGTCGGTATGGCTAGCCAGAGCTGCCGGGTTCAGGTCGGCAGGCTGAGGCCGGAAACCTTCACGCGAGGCGCCCGGGCCAGCCGGTGGAACGTCTGCTGTTTCCGCCTGCCGCCACCTCGAGGCCTTCGATTGCGCTTGCAATGGGAGGCCTTCTTTCATTGCAGGCGGCAGCCGATTTTCAGTGACAGGAGCCACACATTAGCGAGCCAAGAATCAATGATCGTATCCGCGTTCCCGAGGTGCGGTTAGTCGGACCGAACGGCGAACAGGTGGGGATCGTCCGTATTGAGGATGCCCTGCGTCTGGCCACGGAATCGGATCTTGACCTGGTTGAGGTCGCACCGCAGGCCAAGCCTCCGGTGTGCAAGCTTATGGATTTTGGCAAGTACAAGTATGAGGCTGCGGTCAAGGCCCGTGAGGCGCGCAAGAATCAGACGAACACTGTGCTCAAGGAAATCCGGTTTCGCCTGAAGATCGACAAGCACGACTACGAGACCAAGCGCGGCCACGCGCTGCGGTTCCTCGCGGCCGGCGACAAGGTCAAGGCCATGATCCAGTTCCGCGGCCGCGAACAGCAGCGCCCGGAAATGGGCATTCGCCTTCTGCAGAAGTTTGCCGAGGACGTCGCCGAGGTCGGCGTGATCGAATCGACTCCGCGCATTGACGGCCGCAACATGGTCATGGTGATCGGCCCGACCAAGAACAAGGCCGAAGCCAAGGCAGAGGCCCGGCGGGCCGCCCAGAAGGCCGACGCCAAGGCAACGAATGATGCCAAGAAGCAGCAGGTGGACACCTCCGCCGACCAGGATCCGCTGACTCAGAGCCTGGGCGACTTGATGCCGGAAGGCCTTGCCGCGATGGCAAGCCAGCCGGAGGAAACCGCCGAAGCACCTGCGCAGGCTGATGCTGAGCCTGCTGTTGAGGTTGAGTCCCCGGTTGAGGTCGAGGCCGCGGAGCAGCCTGCAGCCGAGGCTGCGGTTGCCGCCGAGGCGGAGGCCGAGGTTGAGGCCGAGCCTGCGGCCGAGCCGGAAGCAGAGGCTAAGCCGGCCGCTCAGCCCAAGCCGGAAGCAGAGGCTAAGCCGGCCGCTCAGGCCAAGCCGGCACTTCCGGCGAAGCCCGCAGCCCCTGAAGCGGAGGCCAAGCCCGCAGCACCCAAGCCCGCCGCCCGGCCCAAGCCGGCAGCGCGGCCTGCAGCACCCAAACCTGCTGGCCGGTCCGGTTCCAAGAACTAAGACCGTACAGAGAGCATCCGGCATTCGGCCGGGCACGGTTCCGTGCCCGGCGCCGGTAAACAAGTAAACCGCCGGTGCCCGTTTGCGGCACCGCACGAGCCGACGGTCGGCAGCGACCCGAGGAGACGTAAGGAGAACGGCAGCCATGCCGAAGCAGAAGACCCACAGCGGCGCCAAGAAGCGCTTCAAGCTCACCGGCAGCGGCAAGCTCAAGCGCCAGCAGGCCAACCGCCGCCACTACCTAGAGCACAAGCCTTCCACGCTGACCCGCCGCCTTGCCAGTGACAAGATCGTTGCTCCGGCCGACGTGCGCAACATTAAGAAGATGCTCGGCATCTGATTTTCTCCCCTCCGGTCCGCGCGGTGACGCCGCAAGGGCCATCCAGCTAGTTTTGCCCCCGGCCGCCGATTGTGGCGGCCGAACACCGGGCACCAATCACCAAAAGGAGTACGCACGTGGCACGTGTGAAGCGGGCGGTCAACGCCCACAAGAAGCGCCGGGTCATCCTGGACCGGGCTGCCGGATACCGCGGACAGCGGTCCCGCCTGTACCGCAAGGCAAAGGAACAGCTGCTGCACTCGTTCGTGTACAGCTACGGCGACCGCCGCAAGCGCAAGGGTGATTTCCGCCGCCTGTGGATCCAGCGCATCAACGCTGCGTCCCGCGCCAACGGCCTGACCTACAACCGCCTCATCCAGGGCCTGAAGGCCGCCGAGGTCCAGGTTGACCGCCGCATGCTGGCCGAGCTGGCCGTGTCCGACGCCGGCGCCTTCGCCGCGCTGGTGCAGGTAGCCAAGGACGCCCTGCCGGCCGACACTTCCGCTCCCGCAGAGCGTCAGCCCGCAGCCGCCAAGCCTGCTGCCGCCGCTCCGGCTGCCAAGGCCGCCGCGCCTGCCGCTGAAGCCGGCGAAGTTGCTGGCGCCGTGAAGGCCGTTGACGGCGAGGACGCTCCCGCCGGCTACAGCATCAAGGGCAACCAGTCCAAGAAGTACCACGTGCCGGGCTCCACCTGGTACGAGAACACCACTCCCGTGTACTGGTTCGAGTCCGTGGAAGCCGCCAAGGCTGCCGGTTTCGAGCCCGCCGGCGGCGAGGCCCGCCAGAAGGTTGCCGAATAAGCACCGATGCATAAACGCCCATGCGGCGACGTTATAGTCGCTGTATGAGCACTACCGGGCGCCCGCAAGCCGTCATGTCCAACCCCCGAGCCGATCGGGTCAGGGATGTGGCAAAGCTTGCCGGGCGCTCGGTGCGTTTAAAGCGCCGCCAATTCCTGGCCGAAGGTCCGCAGGCTGTCCGCGAGGCCCTGTCCGCCCACCGCGCGCATCTTGGAGCGGGAAACAGCGGCATCGTGGCCGAGGTCTTCGCCACCGAAGCCTGCCTGGACCGCTTGCCTGAACTGGCGGCCCTCGCCGACGGCGTGCCGCTGAGACTGGCCACCGATGCGGTTCTGGCGGCAATGGCGGACACCGTCAACCCGCAGGGGATCGTGGCCGTGTGCAACTACCTGGACCGGCCGCTAAACGAGGTCCTGCAAAGCAAACCCTTGCTGCTGGCAGTCATGGTCCGGGTGCAGGATCCCGGCAATGCCGGCACCATCCTGCGGGCGGCCGATTCCGCCGGCGCGGATGCCGTGATCCTGACCAGTTCCAGCGTGGACATCTACAATCCCAAGGCCGTGCGTTCCACGGCCGGATCGCTCTTCCACCTCCCTGTGGTCAACGGGCACGATTTCGGCGACGTGGCCGCCGCCGTACGCGCCGCCGGCGCAACCATGCTGGCAGCTGACGGCTACGGCACCATCGATCTGGACGATTTGCAGGACCGCAGTGCGCTGGCCCGACTGGGAGAAGGTCCCGCAGCAGGGGACGAGGGCGGGGCCGGCCTTCCGGATTTGGCGGCGCCTACCGCCTGGCTCTTTGGGAACGAAGCCCAAGGGTTGTCGTCGGAAGAGCTCGCAGCCGCTGACCATCGGGTTGCCGTGCCGGTTTACGGCCAAGCCGAAAGCTTGAACGTCGGCACGGCCGCCACGGTCTGCCTGTATGCCTCCGCAAGGTCCCAGCGGCGAAGCGGGCTGGCCGGATAACTGCTCCGAAGAGGCCCATCCGGGAACGTGCCGTACGCAGCATGCGAACGATCCTGACACTGCGGATCCGTCGAAGCCAGGACCTCAGGCCGGGGCATGATCCTTAGGTGAGGCTGCGCCGTTTCTCAAGCGCCCCGCTAAGAGCGGCGATGACCAGTCCCAAGGAAGCCAGCCCGGCGCCGACCAACGCCGGCGCGGCATAACCCCAGCCCCAGGAGATCACGAGGCCGCCCAGGAAAGCGCCGAGGGCATTGGCCATGTTCAGCGCCGAATGGTTCAGCGAGGCGGCCAGCGTCTGGGCGTTGGGGGAGGCGTCCATGAGGCGTGTCTGCAGCGCCGGGATCAGGCTCGATCCTGCGGCACCGAGGAGGAAAACGAGTGGAATTGCCAGGGCGGCAACGGACGAGGCCGCCCAGAAGCACACCAGGATCACGATGATCGCCGTCATGACCTGGTAGATGGTCCCCATCACGGAGCGGTCCGCCAACCGGCCGCCAATGAAGGTGCCGACGACCATACCCAGCCCGTAGAGACCGACAATCAGCGGCAGGGCGGCCGGGGCCAGGCCCGTCACTTCGGTCATGGTGGGGCTGATGTAGGAATATACGGCGAAGAATCCGCCGAAACCGACTACGCCAATCAACAGCGCCAGCCAGACCTGGATCCGTTTCAGGGCGCCGAGTTCCCGGCGGATGCCGGCCTCTGCATGCGCGGGGCTGAAGGGGACCAGACGCTGGATCATCAATACGGTCACCGCGCCCACGATGCCCACGGCCACGAACATCAGCCGCCAGCCGTATTGCTGGCCCAGCCACGTCACCAACGGCACGCCGACGACGTTGGCCACGGAGAGCCCCAGCATGACCATGGCGACCGCCTGCGCGCGGCGGGTGGGGGAGACCAGCGAGGCGGCCAAGACGGCGGCCACGCCGAAGTAGGCGCCGTGCGGCAGGCCGGAAATGAACCGGGTGACCAGCATCGTGGCGTAGTCGGGCGCGAACACTGACGAGAGGTTCCCGAGCGTGAACAGGACCATCAGCCCCAAAACCATGTGCTTGTGCGGAAGCTTGGCTCCGAGGGCGGCGAGCAGCGGTGCGCCGACCACCACGCCCAGGGCATAGGCGGAAATCAGGTGCCCGCTCTCCGGGATGGAGACGTTCAGCCCGGCCGCCACATTCTGCAGCAGGCCCATGATGGCAAATTCCGTGGTGCCGATGCCGAAGCCGCCCATGGCCAGCGCAACGATGGCCCACGCCGTCCGGCGGTTGTCGGTCTGCCTCCGGGCGGTGGCGAGTGTGGGGGAATTCATGATCGGCTTTCGGTCGAACGGTCAAGTGGGCGCCGGCGCAAGGGCGGCATGCCACGGCATACGCCACGGGCGGCAGTTGCGGGCACCGGCTGTCACTGTACGGCAACGCGACCGCCCGGCATCCCATTCCGGACCCGTGTGGCCTGTGGGCTGCGGCATAGTCCGGGCCGGGCGGTCGGGAGCGACCGGCACCGTAGACTGATCGGCGTGCAACTGAGCCTGAAACAGATTGTGGGGGCAGCCATCTTCGATGCCCGCGAAGCCCCGAGCAGATTACTGGCGGCCCGGCGCTCCGCGCCAGAGGCGCTGGCCGGCCTGTGGGAGTTCCCCGGCGGCAAAGTGGAGCCCGGGGAGAGCTGCGAGGACGCCCTGCGCCGCGAAATCCGCGAAGAACTGGGAGTCGGAATAGAGCTGGGAGCCGAAGTCTTCGGTCCGCTCCCGCAGGGGTGGCCGCTGAATGAAGCGGCGGCCATGCGGGTATGGTGTGCCTACATCACCGACGGACTGCCGCAGCCGCTGCAAGACCACGACGAATTGCGCTGGGTCCGGCTGGAGGCGGCAGAAGCCGCGGCCTTGCCCTGGATCCCCGCCGATTTTCCGATCCTCGAAGCTGTGCTCACCGCTGCAGGCGACACCGCCAACCGTCCCGCCTGACGGCTCCCGCCGGCCCCTGCGGGCCGCAGCATTGCGGGCACTCAGAACAAGGTCGCCTGTGCCGCTGCGCCCGGCACGCCGGACGGCGCCGCCGGGCGATCCGCCGGCGGCCGAACCGCCACGTCGCGCAGCCGGGCTGAATTTTCCAAACCGTGCCGGCGCTTGGCTTCCCCGACCCGGGCGGCCAGCCAACGCCGGTAATCCTTGGCGGCATACGTGCCGCCGTCGTAGAGGCGGCGGTACCTGCCGACCAGTTGCGGGTATTCCTTGGCAAGCCACTGCAGGTACCATTCCCTGGCGCCCGGACGCAGGTGCAGCGCGCCCGCCGTCATGCTGGTGGCCCCGGCGGCAGCCACGGCCGCGCAGAGCTCGTCGAGCGCGTCCTCCGAGTCCGTCAGCCAGGGCAGGATCGGCATGGCCATCACCGAACAGGGCAGGCCGGCGTCGCTCAGCTTGGCGATCAGCTCCAGCCGGGCCCGCGGGGTCGGTGTTCCCGGCTCCACGCGGTGCGCCAATCCGGCGTCGGTCATGCCGAGCGAAATCCCCATGCCGACGTCAACGTCCTTGGCCGCCTCGCGCAGCAGCGGCAGGTCACGGGCCAGCAAGGTGCCCTTGGTCAGGATCGAAAACGGCGTTCCCGACCCGGCCAGGGCCCTGATGATCTCCGGCATCAGCTTGTAGCGGCCCTCGGCCCGCTGGTAAGGATCTGTGTTGGTGCCCATGGCTACGTGTTCGCGTTTCCAGGACGGCCTGGCAAGCTCGCGGCGGAGAACCTCGCCCACGTTCACCTTGACGACCAACTGGGTGTCAAAATCAAGCCCGGTGTCCAAGTCAAGGTAGCTGTGCGTCTTGCGGGCGAAGCAATACACGCAGGCGTGGCTGCAGCCACGGTAGGGGTTGATGGTCCATTCGAACGGCATCCGCGACCCTGCGCCCACCCGGTTCAGCGCCGACTTGGCCATGACCTCATGGAACGTAATGCCGGCGAAGCCAGGGGTCTGGACGCTCCGGACCAGTCCGGACAACGGAAGCAGGGCGCCGGGTTCCGCTTGCTGGGAGGACCACCTCATGCTTTAAGTAGAACACATCTTCGAAGCATGCGATAGGTCCAGGGTCCGGCCCGAAATCAGTCCGCCGCCCGTTCGGGCCGCGCAGCGCGCCGTCCCGGTCCTCGCCGCACCGGCCGCTCCGCGTAGCCGCCCGACTGCAGCCCGGCCAACCGCTCGAAGACATTCCGGGACGCCGGGTCGCCGGTTCGCCACCACGACCATGCAACGGCGCACGCGTACAGCGGCAGGAACGGCAGGCCGAGGCACCAGGCATATTGGCTGCTGTGGCGGGACTCGTGGCTCAGCAGCACCGGATTGCCGGCCAGTCCCGCCGCGGCGTCGCGGAACAGCACCACGTTGCCCACGGTAAAGGCAGCGGCCTTCGGCAGCCCGGGCCGGAAGCCGTGGGCCAGGATCAGGCCGTGCGGGCCGGGGTGCAGGCTGCAGCCGACCGCGGCGGCGAGGGCCAGCCCCAGCAGGGTGGAGCCGTTGAGCAGGTTCCAGGCGGCACGCAGCTTCTCGGACGGCGTCATGGGCTTATCGTAGGCGTTTCGGGTCGGTGCCAGCCCGTGAACTAGACTGGACTGGTTGCCCGTACGCGGGCAGAAGCCCTTTAACCTAATCCGAGGTCCCCACACCACATGTCTGACGTGACACCCCCAGCCCAGGAGCCGCCCGTGCCGAGCCCCCTCGACGAAGCCGCGGTTGCCGCCGCCGTCGAGCAGGCAGTGATGGCTTTCAAGGCTGCCTCCGACCTGGACGGGCTCAAGACTGCCCGGCTCGCCCACACCGGCGAGAAATCCCCGCTCAGCCTGGCCAACCGCGAAATCGGCAAGCTGGCCAAAGAGGACAAAGCGGCCGCCGGCAAGATCGTGGGTCCGGCCCGCGGGCGCATCAACCAGGCGCTGGCCGCCCGCACCGCCGAACTGGAAGCCGAACGGGAGGCACAGATCCTCGTCGAGGAGGCCGTGGACGTTACCGCGGCCCCGCGCCGCCGCCGTCCCGGTGCCCGGCACCCGCTCTCCACGCTGCAGGAACGGGTCAGCGACATCTTCGTGGGCATGGGCTGGGAGGTCGCCGAGGGGCCGGAGGTGGAATCCGAGTGGTTCAACTTCGACGCCTTGAACTTCAAGCCGGACCACCCCGCACGGGAGATGCAGGACACCTTCTTCGTGGAGCCGCCGGAGGCCCATCTGGTGCTGCGGACCCACACATCGCCGGTGCAGGTCCGCTCCATGCTGGAACGGGACCTGCCGGTGTACGTACTGTGCCCGGGCCGCACGTTCCGCACCGATGAGCTGGACGCGACCCATACGCCTGTCTTCCACCAGTTTGAAGGCCTGGCCGTGGACAAGGGGCTCACGATGGCCGACCTGCGCGGCACGTTGGAGCACTTCTCGCGCCAGATGTTCGGCGCCGAGGCAAAGATCCGCCTGCGCCCGGCCTACTTCCCGTTCACCGAGCCCTCCGCCGAGATGGACATTTGGCACCCGGGCGCCAAGGGCGGCCCCCGCTGGATCGAGTGGGGCGGCTGCGGCATGGTCAACCCCAATGTGCTGCGCGCTGCCGGCATCGATCCGGAGGTCTACTCCGGTTTCGCCTTCGGCATGGGGATCGAACGCACCCTCATGTTCCGCAATGACGTCCCGGACATGCACGACATGATCGAAGGCGACATCCGCTTCAGCCAGCACTTCGGGATGGAGATCTAGAACTATGCGTATTCCCCTTTCCTGGCTGCGCGAGTACGCGCAGGTTCCCGCAGACGCCACCGCCGAGGACGTCATGGCCGAACTCGTCAAGGTCGGGCTCGAAGAAGAGGACGTCCACCGTCCGTCCGATTCGATCTCCGGGCCGATCGTGGTGGGCCAGGTCCTCGACCTGGTCAAGGAGCCGCAGTCAAACGGCAAGACCATCAACTGGTGCCAGGTCCGTGTGGCACCCGAAGGCACCGGACAGCCGCTCGCCGGCGACGGCATCGACCCGTCCGGCGTGCAGGGCATCGTCTGCGGGGCCCACAATTTCGAGGTTGGCGACAAGGTCGTGGTGACGCTGCCCGGCGCCGTGCTGCCGGGGGATTTCCGGATCACCCCGCGCAAAACCTACGGGCACACTTCCGCCGGCATGATCGCCTCCGCCCGGGAGCTGGGCATCGGCGACGACCACGACGGCATCATCGTGCTCTCCCGGCTGGGCCTCGACCCCGAAATCGGCACCGACGCGATGGAACTGCTCGGCCTGACTGACGAGGCGGCCGAGATCAACGTGACGCCGGACCGCGGCTACTGCTTCTCCATTCGTGGCGTGGCCCGCGAATACGCGCTCGCCACCGGCACCGAATTCACCGACCCGGCCAGCCGGGTCGATGTCTCCGAAGCAACCGGAGAGGGACACCCCGTCCGGCTCGAAGACCAGGCTCCGGTCTACGGCAAGCCCGGCTGCGACCGCTTCGTGGCGCGCACGGTCCGCGGCGTCGACCCGTCGCGGCCTACGCCCCAGTGGATGGCCTCCCGGCTGCGCCTGGCCGGCATGCGCTCCATCTCGCTGGTCGTGGACATCTCCAACTACGTGATGCTGGAACTGGGCCAGCCGCTGCATTTCTACGACGCGGACAAGCTTCAGGGCCCCATCGTGGTGCGCCGGGCCAATCCGGGCGAGACCCTGGTGACGCTGGACGGCAAGGAGCGCCGGCTCTCCACCGAGGACCTGCTGATCACCGATGACCGCGGCCCCATCGGCCTGGCCGGCGTGATGGGCGGTGCCGAAACCGAGGTCGGGGACGGAACAGCCAATGTGCTGATTGAGTCCGCCCACTTCGACGACGTCTCCATGGGCCGCACCCGCCGCCGGCACAAGCTGCCGTCGGAGGCGTCCAAGCGCAACGAGCGCGGGGTGGACTGGGAAATCGCGGATGAGGCAGCTCAGCGTGCCGTGGACCTGCTGATCGAACTCGCCGGCGGCACCGCCGACACCACCGCCACGGATGCCGGGGCACGTCCGGCGCCGGTCGAGATCGACCTGCCCGACGGTTTCGCCTCCCGCCTCATCGGCTTCGAGTACACCGCCGAGCAGATCGAATCCGCCCTGAACGGCGTCGGCGCTTCCATCGAAGCGTACGACGGCGGCCTGCGTGTCACGGCGCCCAGCTGGCGTCCCGACCTGGCCATCAAGGAGGACCTGGTCGAGGAAATCGCCCGGTTGATGGGCTACGACCGGATTCCGGCCACCCTGCCGGTGGCGCCGCCCGGCCGTGGCCTGACCCGTGGCCAGCAGCAGCGACGCCGCGTGCTGCAGTCGCTGGCCGACGCCGGCCTGACCGAGGTGCTCAGCTACCCGTTCGTGTCCATCGGGCAGAACGAAACCTTCGGAACTCCCGTGGCCGGGTCCACGGTCGCCGCCGTCAAGCTGGCGAATCCGATCTCCGCCGAATTCGGGTACTTGCGCCGAAGCCTGCTGCCGGGGCTGCTGGAGACCGCACGCCGCAACCATTCCCGCGGCTTCCGGGACCTGGCGTTGTACGAAGGCGGCCTGGTGTTCCTGCCCGGCGACAAGACCGGGTCCTCGATCCTGCCCCCGCTGGGCGCCAAGCCATCGGACGAGGTGCTCGAGGAACTGCAGGCCGGGATCCCCGACCAGCCCTGGCACGTGGCCGCGGTCCTGATCGGGCACGAGGCGGCCCCGGGCGCAGGGTTCGCACCCCGCCGCTGGGAATGGTCGGACGCACTGGACGCCGCACTGGCTGTCGGCGACGTCCTCGGCATTGAACTGGTCGTCGCCCAGGGACAGCACCAGGCCTTCCACCCCGGCCGCACCGCGCAGTTGTCGCTGCGCACCGGCGAGGTGGTCGGCTATGCCGGCGAGCTGCATCCGAAGCTGCTCCAGGATTGGGACCTGCCGGCGCGGACCGCCGCCATGGAGCTGGACGGGGAGGCGCTGTTTGAGGCCGCCGCGGACGTGATCGTGGCCAAGCACCTGTCCACCTACCCCGTGTCCACCCAGGACGTGGCGCTGGTCGTCGATTCCTCGGTTCCGGCCGAGGCGGTCCGCGAGGCGCTGCGGGAAGGCGCTGGCGAACTGCTCGAAGATGTAGCCCTGTTCGACGTTTATTCGGGCACCGGGATCGAACACGGGAAGAAATCGCTGGCCTTCGGGCTGAGGTTCCGGGCGGATGACCGCACGCTGACCGCCGACGAGGCCTCCGCGGCGCGGGCGCAGGCCGTGGAACTGGCCGCCGACCGCTGCGGTGCCGTTCAGCGGTAACCGGTTACTGCCATGAATGACGACGGCGGGGCCCACCGACGCAGGTGGGCCCCGCCGTCGTGGGGGAAAGGGAAAAGGAACGCATGAAGGCCCAGGTGATACTGCAGCTGGTGCAGCTGCAAAACGGGTTCCCGGCCGCCAGCGAGCCGGACCGGCGTCCCAGCATCCGCGCGCGCACCCGTGAAGCCGTCCGCCTGCTGGCGGCGCAGGAACTCAACGTCGACGCCGACCGGATGCGGCTCGCGTTCGACTGCCGCCAATGCCCGCGGGGCAACGACGGCCGGCATGGCCAGCCGCAACTGCTGCTCGACGGTGCTCCGGCGCCCGCCCGCCTGAGCTACGCCCGCTCGGGCCGCTGGCTGCTGGCCGCGCTGTCCTTCCGGCCGGTGCTGCTCGGAGTCGACATCGAAGACGCCTGGGCGGACGCTTTCCGGCCGGAGGACAACATCGATGCCGTCATGCTCACCGAATCGGAGCGGACCCTGGTGGAACAGGCAGCCGACCCCCGCCTGCTGCGGGCCCGGCTGTGGACCAGGAAAGAGGCCGTGCTGAAGTCGACCGGCCATGGCCTGCGGCTGCCGCCGGATACGATCGGCGTCGCCGGTGCGGACGGTGAACCCGAGCTGTCCGGCTGGCCCGGGGAAGCAGGAGACCGTCCCGGGCTGCAACTGCTGGACCTCACGCTGGCGGATGCCGGCGGGGACGTGCCGCCCGGTCTCGCCGCGGCACTGGCGGTGGGCGGGTCGGCCGACCCGAAAATCACTTACCGGGAAACTGTGGCAGTCCACGGCTGAACAGCCAGGGTGACAGCAGTAGCTCCGCCCTTCGCCCGCCCGCCGTGGTTTCCTCATCCACCAGAGCCAGGAACGCCGGCGTATCCACCGAGCCGTGGGTGTTGCCGGCACACCACCGGCGCAGGATGCGGAAGAACGTTGCGTCGCCCGCTGCCTGACGGAGGGCGTGCAGGGCCAGGGCGCCTCGCTTATAGACACGGTCGTCGAACATCTGCTCCGGCCCCGGGTCGCCAATGACAATGTCCTGCGGCAGCCCGGAGAGCCGGACCCAGGCGGCCTCGGCCCGTTCTCCAGCGGTTGCGGAACCGGACTCCTCGGACCAGATCCACTCCGCGTAGCAGGCAAATCCTTCGTGGAGCCAGATGTCCTGCCACCGAGCCGCCGTCAGCGAATTTCCGAACCATTGATGCGAGAGTTCGTGCGCGATCAGCCGTTGCGACTCCCATCCGGTATCCAGATGGTTGCGTCCGATAATGGACAGGGATTGCGCCTCGAGCGGTATCTCAAGGTCGTCGTCGGCCACGACCACGGTGTACTGACCGAACGGGTAGGGGCCAAAACGACGCACAAACACTTCCATCATGTGTTCCTGGTCTGCCAGGGCAGTGCCGGTTGGTTCAAGCAGGGCCGGGGGAACCGCGGCAAACTGGGGCACGGTGTCGCTGGGGGTGCCCGGCTTGGAGGCCGGGGGGACGAGTTCGAGCAGTCGGTACCGGCCCACTTGGATCGTTGCCAGATACGTGGCCATCGGATCGGGCATGCGGTATTCCCACGTTTCCCGGCTGGCCTTCTTCGCATGCGACACCAGCGTGCCATTGGCAACCGCACGGTAGCCGGCATCCGTGGTGAAACTGATCCGGTAGCTGGACTTGTGACTGGGATGGTCATTGCACGGGAACCACGTCGGCGCTCCGTTGGGCTGCCCTGCGACCATCACGCCGTCCGTCAGTTCCTCCCAGCCCACCTCGCCCCAAACGGACAGGCGCGGCCGCGGGGTTCCGCCGTAGCGGATCTCTATGCTCAGAGACGCCCCGGCGGGTAACCATTCGTTCAAGGCCAGCAGCAACTTGCCTTCGCGCTGGGTGCTCTTGGCGGGCCGCTGGCCGTTGACGCTGACCTTCGCCGCCGCCAGTCCCACCAAATCGAGTTCCAGCCGGTCGAGGGCCGTCAGTGTCTTCCCGGACAGCACGGCACGTCCCGACAGGCGGTTGGCTCCGAGCCTGCACTCGAGCTCAAGGTCATAGTGGTCCACCCGGTACGCGGCACTGCCGCTGCCGGGCGTGTAACGATCCGGCAGGACGGGAAACGGGCCGGACCGAGCCGCGTGGGTGGGATGCGAAGAGGCAGTCATGAGGCGTTGGATGTCCAGGGTCGTACGGGGTTGCCCATCCAGTAGCTGGCTGCGGGGACAGTTTCTCCCCGCATGACCAGCGAAGCCGGGCCCACGGTGGCTCCCTCGGCGAGGGAGGCCGCCGGCAGGATGACTCCATGCGGACCCATTGTGGCACCGGCTGCCAGCTTCACGGTATCAATGTTCATGACGCGGTCGTGGAACAAATGCGTTTGCACGACACATCCGCGGTTGACGGTGGAGCCGTCGCCAAGCGTGACCAGATCCGCTTCGGGCAGCCAGTAGCTTTCGCACCACACACCGTGGCCGATCTTGGCGCCGAGGCAGCGCAGCCACCAGACCAGTGCCGGGGTTCCGGAGGCGCTGCGCCCGAACCATGGGGCGCTGACCATCTCGACGAAGGTGTCGACGACTTCGTTGCGCCACACGAAGGAACTCCACAGGGGATGTTCACCGGGCTTGATCCGCCCCACCAGCAGCCATTTCGCGAGCACGGAACTGCCGGCCGCCGCTGCCCCGGCCGCCATCAAGACGACCCCGCCGAGCAGCGCCGCCGCAAAGTAGCCGAAGGACGCTGCCAGCAGGTCGAAGGCGGCCAGCACGCACAGGGCGAGCGCGCCCGTCACGGCTACTGGCACAAACCTGCCCAGCTCCCACAAACTCCGCGCCACCCTCAGCCGGACCGGTGGTGCGAAGGTTCGGCTGACGTCGGCTGCAACTGCGGTGCGGCGCAGGCGCACCGGCGGACTCCCCAGCCAGGAGGACCCTGCTTTGGCTTTGGCAGGAGTGGCCGAGAGCACGGCGACCAGCGCGTTTTTCGGCACCCGGCGTCCGGGAGCCGTCATGCCGGAGTTGCCCAGGAAGGAGCGCTTGCCAATCTTTGCCGGGGCGATCTTCATCCACCCGCCCCCGAGTTCGTAGGAGGCGACCATTGTGTCATCGGCCAGGAAGGCCCCGGATCCTATGGTGGTCATTTTGGGCAGAAGCAGCACCGTGGAGGCCTCCACATCCCGGCCCACCTTGGCGCCCAGCAGGCGAAGCCACACAGGGGTGAACAGGCTGGCGTAAATCGGAAAAAGGATGTCGCGGGCCATGTCGAGGATGCGTTCCACGGCCCAGACGCGCCAGCCCACAAAGCTGCGCACCCGGTGGTATCCCTCTGTAATGCCCAGCGAGAGCAGCCGTACGGCCGCTACGGTCAGCAGCATGTTGGTCAGGAACCACACCAGCGCGGCGGCTGGTACCGCAGCCAGCAGCGGGAAGAAGGCGTTGACCAGACTCGGTTGCCCGGACAGCAGCGGCAGAACGACGGCGATAGCCGCCCCCGCTCCCGCAAACGGGATCAGTGCAATTACCGCGGAAGCCAGCAGCGTCAAGATACTCCACATCGGCGTCGAAGCGGTCGGCGGTTCGGGCCATCTGGGCTTGGCCCTGCCGGTGCGCTGGGCCGGGGACCCGGAGACGCTCGTTCCGGCCTTGACCCGTCCCGTGACAGCGGAGCCGGGAGCGACGGCTGCCCCGTCACCGATCCGCGCGCCGGGCATCAACGTGCTGCGCGCGCCGACAACCGCCCCCGAGCCGATGTGCACGGCGCCTATATGCACTCGGTCGCCGTCGATCCACCAGCCGGACAGATCCACTTCGGGTTCAACCGAAGCTCCTGCGCCCACCGTGAGCCAGCCGGTCACCGGCGGTACGGAGTGCAGGGTTGCATCCGGAGCGATGCGGGCTCCCAGAGCGCGGGCATAGTAGGGAACCAAAGGTGCGCTGGCCAAGGAGACAGCCGAAGCGGTGTCCGCGATTTGTTCGGCCAGCCACAGGCGCAAATGCACGCGCCCGGAGCGAGGATAGCTGCCCGGCCGGACGTCCCTCAGCAGCAGCCGTGCCGCCAGCACCGCGATCGTCATCCTTCCGGGCGGGGAGACGAACACAGCCCAGCTGGCCGCGACCCACCACCAAGACAGCGCTGGCGCTGCCGTGAAGAGGGCCAAGGCGGACAGCACGTTGGTCAGGATCATCAGGTACGTTAGCCAGCGCATGCCGGCCAAGACCATCAGCGGGATGCCCATGAGCGTCTGGAAAACTTGCGTTCTGCGCCGCGTGCGGCGCACAAAACGCTCTCGCGGCTGCGCTCGGATGCCCTCCGGTATGGAGGTCCGTGCGGCCTCGAGCAAGGCGCCGAACCGCGGGTGGGCATAGATTTCTGCCACTGCGATCGTCGGGTAACGGGAGCGCAAGCGGGAAACGAGCTGCGCCGCGGCCAGGGAGCCGCCGCCGAGGGCGAAGAAATCGGCATCGAGGCTTGCGATCTCTGAGCCCAGCACGGCCGCCCACTGCTCGGCGATCCACTCGGCATCCGGCTCCAGTTCGACTGTTCCGGACCCTATGCCGTCCGTGGCGCCGGGCAGAGGCCAGGGCAACGCATTGCGGTCCACTTTGCCGCTGGTCTTCGTGGGCAGTGTGTCCACGAGGGTGAGCAACGGAACCAACGATTCCGGCAGTTGTCCAACCAACTGGCGGCGGGCGACTTCCAGATCATAATCGGCGCCGGCAGCAAGATAGCCAACCAGCAGTTGATTGCCGGCAGCCGTGGTTTTGACGGCGGCGGCGCCGCCGGCCACACCGGGTAGAGCCTGCAGGGCGGCGTCGACCTCGCCCAGTTCAATGCGGCGCCCGCCCAGCTTGACCTGCTCATCGGCCCGGCCAACAAACAGCAGGCCTTCGGGCTCGTATGTCACCAAGTCGCCGCTGCGGTACGCCCGCGGCCATCCCAGGGTGGGCATCGGGGCATATTTCTCAGCGTCCTTGGCCGGATCCAGGTAGCGGGCCAGGCCGACGCCACCAATAATAAGTTCTCCGGTGCCGCCCGGTGCCACCGGTATACCCGCCTCGTCGACCACGGCGAGGTCCCACCCGTCCAGCGGCAAACCGATCCGCACCGGCCCGTTGCCCCTCAGCGGGGCGGCACACGCCACCACCGTCGCTTCCGTCGGGCCGTAGGTGTTCCAGACTTCCCGGTCCGGAACCGCGAGTCGCTGCGCCAGCTCGGGCGGGCAGGCTTCACCGCCGAAAATTAGCAGACGGACGTTCTCCAGGGCTTCGGCTGGCCACAGCGCGGCAAGGGTCGGGACTGTTGACACGGCGGTGATGTTGCGGCTGAGCAGCCAAGGCCCCAGGTCCATGCCGCTGCGCACCAAGGCACGCGGCGCCGGTACGAGGCAGGCGCCGTGCCGCCAGGCCAGCCACATCTCTTCGCAGGATGCATCGAACGCAACTGACAATCCCGCCAGGACCCGGTCCTGCGGCCCCAGCGGCTCCGGCTGGAGGAACAACCGGGCCTCGGCGTCGACAAAAGCGGCGGCCGAACGGTGCGTCACTGCCACGCCCTTGGGAGTTCCGGTTGAGCCGGAAGTGAAGATCACCCAGGCGTCATCGTCCAGGGTCGGCGAACGACGTGCGGGGAAGGGCGCGGTGAGGCCCGGAGCGGTGCTCACAGTACCGTCGGTCAGGATGCCGGCGACTTTGGCCTCGCCGAAGATCAAGTCCGCGCGTTCCTGGGGGTCGTCGGCATCTACTGGAACGTAAGCTGCCCCGATGGCGAGTACGGCAAGAATGCAGACGTAGAGTTCGGTGGTGCCGGACGAGATTCTGATCCCGACCTTGTGTCCGGCGCCCAGGCCAGCCAAATGCAGCTGGTCCGCTTTGAGCCGCACCGCTTCCCGAAGTTGGGCATAGCTTAGTGACCGCTTGCCGTCGTCGAGCGCTGGCGCGTCGGCGAAGGCTTCGGCGGTCGCGGTCAGCACATCGATCAGCGTGCGGGGAGCAGGCGTTCGTTCCGCACTCGTCAGCTGCGGCTGGTAAGCAATCACCGGTGGATTCTTTCCGTGCAACATGAACGGAGCATGAATTCCCCGGCCGCCAGTGAGCCGGTGCGGGCAAGATCACCCCCTGTCAAGCATTACTGGCAACCGGCCGCGGGTGTCGTTCTTACGGGGCCAGCAGCAGCTTTCCCGTGGTGCGGCGGGCCTGCAGGTCCTCGTGTGCCTGCGCTGCTTCGGCCAGGGAATATTTTCGGCCGATCCGGATGTCCAGGCGGCCGGACAGGACGGCGTCGAACAATTCGCTGGAGCGCCAGCGCCGTTCCTGTGGCGTCAGCAGATGGTCGGCCAGCTTGGGGCGGGTGACGAACAGCGATCCGGCGTGGTTGAGCCGCTGCAGGTCGAACGGCGGCACCTGGCCCGACGCGCCGCCGAAGAGCACGAGCATGCCGCGGGTACGCAGGCTGGCCAGCGAACCGTCGAAGGTGGCCTTGCCGACACCGTCGTACACCACGTCCACCCCCGTCCCGGCGGTCAGTTGGTGCACCTTCCGGGCAAAATCGTCGTAGCGGAGAACTTCATCCGCCCCCGCACTGCGGGCCAGTTCTTCCTTTTCGTCGGTGGACACCGTGGTGATCACCCGGGCGCCCTTGGCTTTGAGCAACTGTGTCAGGATCAGGCCTACGCCGCCGGCACCCGCATGGGTGAGTACCGTCTGGCCGGGCTGGACCCTGAAGCTGGAGTTGATGAGGTAATGCGCCGTCATGCCCTGCAGCGGGATGGCGGCCGCCACATCGTCGGCCACGCCCTCCGGCACCGGGAGCGCGGCCTCGGCGGAGACGACGGTGTACTCCGCGTAGGTGCGGTCGCCTTCGGCGAAGGCGACGCGGTCGCCGGGGGCGAACCCGTCGACGCCGGCGCCGACGGCTTCGACCGTGCCGGCCGCTTCGGAGCCGGGCGTGTAGGGAAACGGGACGTTGTAGACGCCGCTGCGCTCATAGGTCTCGACGAAGTTCACACCGGCCGCGGCCACTTTCACCAGCAGTTGGCCCGGGCCGGGCTGCGGGGTGTCGACCTCGCGCAGTTGCAGTACTTCCGGACCGCCGGGCGCGGCGGCCACGATTGCCTTGGCCATGTAGGGTCTCCTTAAAACGTACTCGGGGCAGTCGGTGCCGGCAGGAATCGGCCACGGGGGGCCGGCCGGCTCTGAAACCAATCGTAGGCGCTGCCGTGCCGCGTCCAACCAGCCCCTCCGGCGGCTGCGTTTCTGCATAAATATCCTGTCTCGTGCATACTTTTGCTGTATGCTGGATGCCATGACAATCAAGGTTGCAGTGTCCGGTGCCAGCGGTTACGCGGGCGGCGAGGTCCTCCGCCTGCTGGCGAACCATCCCGAGGTCTCCATCGGAGCCATTACCGCGCACAGCAATGCCGGCTCGCGGTTGGGGGAACTGCAGCCGCACCTGCATTCGCTGGCGGACAAAGTCCTGGTCGACACAACCGCCGAGAACCTGGCCGGGCACGACGTGGTGTTCCTGGCCCTGCCGCATGGTGCCAGCGCGGAAATCGCCGCCGCGCTGACGGCAGACACGCTGGTGGTGGATGCCGGCGCGGACCACCGGCTGGTCGACCCGGTGTCCTGGGAGAAGTTCTACGGCACCGCCCACGCCGGCAGTTGGCCCTATGGCCTTCCCGAACTTCCCGGCCACCGGGAGAAGCTGCGGGGCGCCCGCCGGATCGCCGTCCCGGGCTGCTATCCGACCAGCTCGCTGCTGGCGCTGACCCCGGGCTTTGCGGCCGGGCTGCTGGAGCCCGGCGACGTGGTGATTGTCGCCGCCTCAGGCACCTCCGGGGCCGGCAAGTCCGCCAAGGTGCACCTGATCGGTTCGGAAGTCATGGGCGGCATGAGCCCGTACGGGGTTGGCGGAGGCCACCGGCACACTCCGGAAATCGAGCAGGGGCTCTCGGCGGCCGCCGGCGAGGCGGTCACGATCTCGTTTACTCCGACCCTGGCGCCGATGAGCCGCGGCATCCTGACCACGGCCACCGCGCGCGTCAAGCCCGGTACGGATGCCCAGGCATTGCGCCGCGCCTGGGAATCCGCCTACGCGGACGAGCCCTTTGTGCACCTGCTGCCCGAGGGCCAGTGGCCGAATACCAAGTCAGTGCAGGGCAGCAACCACGCCGTCCTGCAGTTGGCCTTCGACGAGCACGCGGGCCGCGCCGTCGTCACCTGCGCCATCGACAACCTCACCAAGGGAACCGGCGGCGGCGCCATCCAGTCCATGAACATCGCCCTCGGCCTCGATGAGACCGCCGGCCTGACCCACCAGGGGATCGCACCGTGAGCGTTACCGCACCCAAGGGATTCCGCGCCGCCGGTGCCACCGCCGGCCTGAAAGCCTCCGGCAAGCCCGATGTCGCGCTGGTGGTCAACGACGGACCGCAGCGGGCGGCGGCGGCCGTCTTCACGTCCAACCGCGTGGCGGCCGCACCGGTGCACTGGTCACGGCAGGTCGTCGGCGACGGCCGGGCGGACGCGGTCGTGCTCAACTCCGGCGGCGCCAACGCCTGCACCGGGGCCGAGGGCTTCCAGAACACCCATGCCACCGCCGAGAAAACGGCCGACCTGCTCGGAATTTCATCGGGCGACGTGGTGGTGTGCTCCACCGGGCTGATCGGGGAGCAGCTGCCGATGGACAAGCTGCTGCCGGGAGTCGAAGCGGCGGCAGCGGCCTTGTCCTACGACGGCGGCGCCGACGCGGCCGAAGCCATCATGACCACCGATTCCGTTTCCAAGCAGGCCCTGTTCACCGGCGGCGGGTACAGCATCGGTGGCATGGCCAAGGGCGCCGGCATGCTCGCCCCGGGCCTGGCCACCATGCTGGTGGTCATCACCACGGATGCCGAACTGGCACCGCCAGCGCTGCAGGCGGCGCTGCGCGAGGCCACGCGGTTGACTTTCGACCGGACCGATTCCGACGGCTGTATGTCCACCAACGACACCGTGGTGCTGCTGGCTTCGGGCGCCTCCGGGGCCGTTCCCGCGCTGGAAGACTTCACGGCTGCGCTGACCGGCGTCTGCGCGGACCTGGCCCGGCAGCTGATCACCGATGCCGAGGGCGCCAGCCACGACATCGCGGTCACGACCATCAACGCGGCTTCCGAGCGGGATGCGGAAACCGTGAGCCGCGCCGTGGCCCGCTCCAATTTGTTCAAGACCGCCATTTTCGGCAAGGATCCGAACTGGGGCCGGGTGCTGTCCGCGGTGGGCACGACCGACGCCGCCTTTGAGCCGGACCAGCTCAACGTCAGCATGAACGGCGTGCAGGTCTGCCGAAACGGCGGGGTGGGTGAACCGCGCGACCTGGTGGACCTGAACGGCCGCGACGTGGCCGTGGTGATCGACTTGAATGCCGGCAGCGAAACCGCAACCATCTGGACCAATGACCTCACGCACGAGTACGTGCATGAGAATTCCGCCTACTCCAGCTGAGGACCGACGATGAACACAATGCTGATGGCCCAGGACAAGGCCGCCACGCTGATCGAGGCCCTGCCGTGGATCCAGCGGTTCGCCGGAACCACCATGGTGATCAAGTACGGCGGCAACGCCATGGTCAACGACGACCTGCGGCAGGCGTTCGCCGAAGACATCGTCTTCCTCCACCACGCCGGGATCAAGCCGGTGGTCGTCCACGGGGGCGGCCCGCAAATCAACGCCATGCTCTCCCGGCTGGGCATCGAGTCCGAGTTCAAAGGCGGCTTGCGGGTAACCACTCCCGAAGCCATGGACGTGGTGCGCATGGTGCTCACCGGGCAGGTCGGCCGGGAACTGGTGGGCCTGATCAATTCGCACGGGCCTTACGCCGTCGGCCTCTCCGGTGAAGACGGCGGGCTGCTGCAGGCGGTGCGCACCGGCACCGTGGTGGACGGCGAAGACGTGGACCTGGGCTTGGTCGGCGAAGTGGTGGGCGTCAATCCGTCCGCCATCCTGGATTTGCTCGACGCCGGACGCATCCCGGTGATCTCCACCGTGGCACCGGAAATTGGCGGCGACGGCGAAGGCACCAACCAGGTGCTCAACGTCAACGCCGATACCGCGGCCGCCGCGGTGGCGGACGCTCTGCACGCCTCGCGGCTGGTCATCCTCACCGACGTCGAGGGGCTGTACGCCAACTGGCCGGACAAGTCCTCCTTGATATCGTCGCTGACGGCGGGGGAGCTGCGCGAGCTGCTGCCGCGGCTGCAGTCCGGCATGATTCCCAAGATGGAAGCCTGTTTAAAGGCGGTCGACGGGGGAGTGGAACGGGCCGCCGTCGTCGATGGCAGGATGCCGCACTCCATCCTGCTGGAAATCTTTACCGCAGCCGGCATCGGCACCCAGGTCGTTCCGGACGGAGACGCAGCATGAACACCGCACACACCGTTTCCCCGGCTGCCGGCCTCGCCGGGCTGGAAGGACTGGAAGGCCTGGACAACCAGCAGCTGTTGGAGAAGTACCGCCAGTCGCTGATGGGGGTCTTCGGAACCCCGCAGTGCGTCCTGGTCCGGGGCAAGGGCTGCACCGTCTGGGACGCGGACGGCAGGGAATACCTCGACCTGCTCGGCGGAATTGCGGTGAACGCGCTGGGGCATGCGGACGAGTTCCTGACCGGGGTCGTGGCCGCCCAGCTGTCCACCCTCGGCCATGTCTCGAACTTCTTCACCAGCCCGGCACAGATTGCGCTGGCGGAGCGGCTGCTGCAGCTCGCCGCCGCTCCGGCCGGTTCCAAGGTGTTCTTCGCCAACTCCGGCACCGAAGCCAACGAGGCGGCGTTCAAGCTGGCCCGGCGGAACTCCAGCCCCACCCGGACCAAGATCCTTGCCCTCGAGGGGGCCTTCCACGGCCGGACCATGGGGGCCCTGGCGCTGACGGCCAAGCAGTCCTACCGCGAACCGTTCGAACCGCTGCCCGGCGGTGTGGTCCACCTGCCCTTCGGTGACGAGGACGCCCTCCGCGCCGCCGTCGACGAGTCCGTGGCCGCCGTCGTGCTGGAACCGATCCAGGGGGAGGTGGGCGTCCGGCCGCTGCCTCAGGGCTATCTGAAGGCGGCCCGGGAAGCCACCGAGGCCGCGGGCGCGCTGCTGATTCTGGATGAGGTGCAGACCGGCGTCGGCCGCACCGGCAACTGGTTCGCGTTCCAGGGCGCAGTGGCTGGCGGCGAGCAGATCCTCCCGGACACCATCACCCTGGCCAAGGGCCTGGGCAGCGGGCTGCCGGTCGGCGCGTTGATCACCTTCGGCGCAACAACTTCGGAGCTCCTGACGGCGGGCCAGCACGGCACCACGTTCGGCGGCAACCCGGTGGCGACGGCGGCCGGCCTGGCGACGCTGCAGGCCATCGAGTCGCGCGGGCTGCTGGCTCATGTGACCGGGCTCGGGGAGCGGCTGCGCGCGGACCTGGCCGGCACTGAACACGTCGTCGAGGTCCGCGGCGAGGGCTTGCTGATCGGCATCGACCTGGATGCCGACATCGCCGCTGCCGCGGTGGCTGCCGCGCTGGAGGTCGGCTTCATCATCAACAACCCCGGTCCGCGCACGCTGCGGCTGGCTCCGCCGCTGATCCTGACCGCCGAAGAGGCCGCCCGGTTCACCGCCGCGCTGCCGGACATCCTGACCACCGCGGCTGCCCGGGCCGCCGCAACCAGCAAGGACGCAACATGACCCGCCACTTCCTGAAGGACACCGACCTCAGCCCGGCCGAGCAGGCGGAAGTGCTGCAGCTTGCCGCTGAGATGAAGCAGTTTCCCTACCGCTACCAGCCGTACGCCGGAGACGGGGCCGGCCGCAAGACCGTTGCCGTGATCTTCGACAAGACCTCCACGCGCACCCGGGTGTCCTTCGCCGCCGGAATCGCGGACCTGGGCGGCGTGCCGCTGGTCATCAACCCCGGCGAATCGCAGCTGGGACACAAAGAGTCCGTCTCCGACACCATCAAGGTGATGGAACGGATGGTCTCCACGGTCGTCTGGCGGACCTACGCCCATGCCGGGCTGGAGGAGATGGCGGCGCTATCCCGTGTGCCGGTCATCAACTCGCTCTCCGACGACTATCACCCCTGCCAGCTGCTGGCTGACCTGCTGACGGTCCAGGAACACAAAGGCAAGCTGGCCGGCCTCACCATGGCCTACCTGGGCGATGCCGCAAACAACATGGCCAACTCGTACCTGCTCGCGGGCGCGACAGCCGGGATGCACGTGCGGATCGCCGGACCCGCCGGACACCTCCCGGACGCCTCGGTCGTGGCCGAAGCCGAAGCGCGCGCCGCCGAAACCGGCGGATCGGTACAGATCACTACGGATCCTGCGCAGGCGCTGGCGGAGGCCGACGTCGTCGCCACGGACACGTGGGTCTCGATGGGGCAGGAGGACGAGAAGGCGGAGCGGCTGGAACTGTTCAAGGACTACGCCGTGGACCAGGCGGCCCTGAAGCTGGCAGCCGACGACGCCGTCGTGCTCCACTGCCTGCCCGCCTACCGCGGCTACGAGATCGCCGCCGAGGTGATCGACGGCCCCCAGTCGGTGGTGTGGGACGAGGCGGAGAACCGGCTGCACGCCCAGAAGGCGCTCATGGCATGGCTGATGGACAAGTCGTCGCTGGCCCCCTTGGCCGGGAGCTGACGGCGATGAACACGATGCCGGCCACCAAGACCGCCCGCCAGGCCAAGATCACCGCGATCCTCACCGGCGAGTCGGTGCGCTCGCAGGCGGAACTGGCCGCACGGCTGGCGGACGAGGGGGTCCAGGTCACCCAGGCCACGCTCTCGCGCGACCTGGTGGAACTGGGCGCGGTACGGGTGCGCGGCCAGGACGGCGGGCTGATCTATGCGGTGCCCAGCGAGGGCGGGGAACGCGCACCGCAGAGCGGCGTGACCCAGGAGATCCTGGACGCCCGGCTGGCCCGGCTTTGTGCCGACCTGCTGGTCACCGCCGAGGCCTCGGCAAACCTGGTGGTCCTGCGGACACCGCCGGGGGCCGCCAACTTCCTGGCGCTGGCCATCGATCACTCGGTCATGCCGTCGGTTCTGGGCACGATCGCGGGCGACGACACCGTCCTGCTGGTGACACGGGACCCGGCCGGCGGAGCGGCGCTCGCCGCGCGGTTCCTGCAGTTCGCCGACGAATCCTCGCGCAACGCCTGAACCAATAACCTAGTCGCAGCAGCTGCGGCAGCCGGCGCGGAAGCCGGCGCATGAGCCATCTCCGCCGGCCGGCACGGCAGGGTGCGGAACCGTCACCAGGGCAACCTGGCGGAAAGGGAAGATATAACGTGACGCAGGAACCGAAGAGCACCGGAGCAGGGCACACCAACGAGGGCGCCCTCTGGGGCGGCCGCTTCGCCGGTGGCCCGGCCGATGCCCTGGCCGCGCTGAGCAAGTCCACGCATTTCGACTGGCGCCTGGCACAGTACGACATCGCAGGTTCCCGCGCCCACGCCAAGGTGCTGCACAAGGCCGGGCTGTTGGACGACGCCGAGCTGCAAGGCATGCTCGCAGCCCTGGACCAGCTCGACGACGACGTGCGGTCGGGCGCGTATGTGGCGGCCGAGTCGGACGAAGACGTGCACGGCTCCCTCGAGCGCGGGCTGATCGAACGGGCCGGCGCGCAGCTGGGCGGCAAACTTCGGGCCGGCCGGTCCCGCAACGACCAGATTGCCACCTTGGGCCGGATGTACCTGCGCGACCACGCGCGGATCATCGCGGGGGGAGTGCTGGCGACCATTGACGCGCTGCTCAGCCAGGCCCGCCGCTATCCGGATGTTGCCATGCCCGGCCGCACGCACCTCCAGCACGCGCAGCCGGTGCTGCTGTCCCATCATCTGCTGGCCCACGCCTGGGCGCTGCTGCGGGACGTCCAGCGGCTGGCGGACTGGGACAAGCGGGCCGCCGTCTCTCCCTACGGCTCCGGGGCCCTGGCCGGATCCTCGCTCGGCCTGGACCCCAACGCCGTCGCGGCGGACCTCGGCTTTGAATCCGCGGCCTGGAACTCGATCGACGGCACCGCCTCGCGGGACGTCTTTGCCGAATTCAGCTGGGTGGCAGCCATGATCGGGGTGGACCTGTCCCGGATATCGGAAGAAGTCATCCTTTGGGCCACCAAGGAATTCTCCTTCGTGACCCTGGACGACGCCTACTCCACGGGCTCCTCGATCATGCCGCAGAAGAAGAACCCGGACGTCGCGGAATTGGCCCGCGGAAAGGCCGGCCGGCTGATCGGCGACCTGACCGGGCTCTTGGCCACCCTCAAGGGCCTGCCGCTGGCCTACAACCGGGATCTGCAGGAAGACAAGGAACCGGTCTTCGACGCGGCCGACACCCTGGAGCTACTGCTGCCCGCCGTCGCCGGCATGATCGAAACCCTGGTCTTCAACACCGAGCGGCTGGAAGCGCTGGCCCCGCAGGGTTTCGCGCTGGCCACCGACATCGCCGAATGGCTGGTCCGGCAAGGCATTCCGTTCCGGGAGGCACACGAACTTTCCGGTGCCGCCGTCAAACAGGCCGAAAGTCGCAAAGTGGAACTCTGGGACCTGACGGACGAGGAATTCGCCGCGATTTCCCCGGACCTGACTCCGCAGGTGCGCGAAGTGCTCACGGTTGAAGGTTCGCTGGCCAGCCGCAGCTCGCAGGGCGGCACCGCGCCGACCGCCGTGGCCGCCCAGATCGCGGCGCTTGAAACAGGGCTGGAAAGCGCGCGCCGCTACGCCGCCGGCGGCCGCCCCTGAACCCGCCGCACGCCGGCCCGGGTAAGTTACCGGCCGGTAGCAAATGGTGCTGCGGTAGTTTGTGAAGCGACGGGTCAAGAGCCACTGAGCCGAGGGAGCAGGCATGTCGACGCTGAGCCAGGACGAGGAAAAGCTGGTGCCGGAGGGACGGATCGAGCGGGTTGACGGCGACTACGTCCTGGCCTTCGACCGACAGCTCGACTACCCGCGCAGCTACATCTGGAGCCTCCTGGCGGAAAAGGACAACGTCGCTAAATGGCTCGGCACGCTTGACGCCGACTGGCAGCTGGGCCATACCTACGAGCTGGACCTGGGCGGAGGCGTCACCAGCGGCACGGTCTTGCAGCTGAATCCGCCGCTCAGCCTGCAGATCAGCTGGGAGGACGAGTTGGGGCAGGAATCGGTCATCGAATGGCGGGTGCTGGAGAGCGACGGCGGGACCCTGCTGCAGTTCCGATCCCGCGCCGAGGGGCCGGACTTCCTCACCGAAGGCAGCGCGGGCTGGCAAACAATCCTGGACGCGCTCGGCGCTGTCGCGGCCGGGCGGCCACCGGATCCAGAGCCCGACCGATGGACGCGGCTGCGGGAAGCCTATTCCCGCCAGTACCAGCTCTCGCATTCGATGGGCACCGCCGAAAAGGATTCCGGACGCACCAGCCTGCGCTTCGATCGGTTGCTCGATGCCGCCCAAACCCAGGTCTGGGCGGCCCTGACGGAGCCGGATCTGCTCGGCAGGTGGCTGGGTCCCGGTCGCGTGGAGCTGCAGGCCGGCGGCGCCGTCGAATTCAACCTGCCGGAACGCACGGTTAACGGGGACGTGGAGTATGTGCTCGCCGACAGCCGGCTCGACTACACCTGGACCGCTCCGGAGGGCACCGGGACCGTGCACTGGATGCTGGAACCGGCCGACGGCAAGACCCGCTTGCTGCTGGTGCACAACGTAGGGCGGGAGATTTCGCCCGAAAGCCTGATGGCCCGCTGGCATGCGCGGCTGGATGCCCTCGCCACGGTGCTTGGCGGCGGTCATGTGCATGATTCGGCCCACCGGCTCGAAGCCTTGACGCGCTTCTACCAGCGGGTGCAGCCGGCCTAGTGGACGCAGCCTTACTTCACTGGCTCGGCCGGTCCGCCGTGGACGTTGCTCCGGGGCTGCTCGGCGCCCGGCTGACACACACCACGCCTGAGGGAACAGTAGCCGTCCGGCTTACCGAGGTAGAGGCCTACATGGGCGAGCACGACCCGGGATCGCATGGCTTCCGCGGCCCCACGAACCGCAACAAGGCGATGTTCGGCCCGCCGGGCCACATCTATGTCTACTTCACCTACGGCATGCACCATTGCGTGAATATCGTGTGTGGCCACGATGGCCAGGCCACCGGAGCCTTGCTCCGCGCCGGTGAGATCACGCAAGGCCTTGACCTTGCCAGAAGCCGGCGTGCCTCGGCCAAGAACGACGCGGAATTGGCGCGGGGGCCGGCCCGGCTGGCCACTGCGCTGGGGCTGACGCTGGAGGACAACGGCAGGGCCTTCACCGAGGGGGAACTGGAATTGGCACGACCGGCGGTCCGGGCGTCCCATCAGCATGTGCGGACCGGGCCGCGGGTGGGCGTCAGCGGCGAGGGCGGTACCGCCGCCTACCCGTGGCGTTTCTGGCTCGAAGGGGACCCGACGGTCTCGCAGTACCGGGCCGCGAAGCCGCGGAGGCGCGCCGGCAGCGGGTAGGGTAGACGGGTGAATGAACGTCCCCGCGAATCAGTTGAATCCATGGTCAACCGTCTTTCGGAAACGGTCCGGGACTATCCGAAGCCAGGGATCATCTTCCGGGACCTGACTCCTGTATTTGCCGACGGCGAGGCGCTGCACGCCTTGGTGCACGCCTTGATCGACCCGTTCGAGGGCCAGTTCGACGCCGTCGCCGGCGTCGAGGCCCGCGGTTTCCTGCTGTCGGCCGCGGCCGCGTACGCCTCCGGCACCGGAGTCATCACCGTGCGCAAGAAAGGCAAACTGCCGCGCAGGACGATCTCCGAAGATTACGCGCTGGAGTACGGCACGGCCACGCTGGAAATCCATGCCGACGAACTGGTGCCGGGTTCGCGCGTGCTGATTCTGGACGATGTGCTGGCCACCGGCGGGACCCTCGGTGCGGCCTGCCGTCTTTTCGAACGGGCCGGGGTGCAAGTTGCCGGATTCGGCGTGGTCCTCGAACTCTCGGCCCTGCGGGGCAGGTCCGCCCTGACCGGACACCGCATCCGCTCGCTGGTGCGTGAATAGCCGCCCCCTTATGCGCCCTTGGCGAAAGGGCACGTGCCCACCCGCCCAGGGTCCTCCTGGCGGAAGAAAATTTACCGCGCCGGTAGTAGAATGGACGGTCTGCCTTTTGGGGAGGGAAAACTCGTATGCCTGAATCGCCTTCGGCCCATGCCGAGCTTGAAATTGAGCGCGCCTACGTGGCCGGGCTGTACCGCCGGCTGGAAGAACTGCGCGCCGAAAAACAGGAACAGTTGGCCCGCGTCCGCAGCAGCGGTGCGGTGGGAAGCATGCAGAACATTTCCGAGCGTGACGCGTTCGCAACGATGTACGAGGACCGGCTGGCGCAACTGAACGCCGTGGATGACCGGTTGGTGTTCGGCCGACTCGATCTGGACGACGGCGACCGTCGCTACATCGGACGAATCGGACTCAGCACAGCAGATCTGCAGCAGCTGATGGTCGACTGGCGGGCGCCGGAAGCCGGGGCGTTCTACCAGGCGACGGCCTTCGAACGGCTGGGTGTTCGGCGGCGCCGCCATCTGATTTTGCAGGGGCACCAGGTCAAGGGCATCGAAGACGACGTGCTGGATCCGACCATGCTCGCCGAGGGCGGCACCCTGCAGGGCGAAGGCGCCCTGTTGGCGGCGTTGAATTCGAAGCGCACCGGAGCCATGTCCGACATCGTCGGCACCATCCAGGCCGAACAGGACCGCATCATCAGGGCCCCGATGTCAGGGATCCTCGTGGTCCAGGGCGGTCCCGGAACGGGCAAGACCGCCGTCGCCCTGCACCGGGCGGCGTACCTGCTGTATTCGCACCGCGAACGGCTGAAGTCCGCCGGCGTGCTGCTGGTGGGACCGTCGAACTCGTTCATGAAGTACATCGAGCGTGTGCTTCCCTCGCTGGGCGAGACCGGCGTGGTGATGTCCACCCTGGGCGGCCTCATGCCCGGGATCCGGGCCGTGTCCGAGAGCAACCCCGCCGTGGCCGAGATCAAGGGCCGCCTGGCCATGGCCGACGTGGTCGCCAACGCTGTAGCCAACCGCCAGAGACTTCCGGCGGAACCGCGCAAGCTCAACGTCGAAGGGACCATGCTGACCCTGACACCGCGCCAAGTGGCACGGGCACGCGACCGGGCACGGGCGACCGGCAAACCACACAACGCCGCCCGGGTGACGTTCGTGAAGATCCTGCTGCGCGAACTGGCGGACCAGTTGGGTGAGGCACTGGAGAAATCGTCCGGACCGGGCAACAACGCCGATCGCGCCTACCTTGTCGAAGACGTGCGCACTTCACGCGATGTGAGGGTGGCGCTGAACCTGGCGTGGATGCCGCTGACTCCGGAGAAGCTGATCGGAGAACTGCTCAGCAAGCCGGCCCACCTCGAGGCAGCCGCCCCCGACCTGACGGAAGCCGAACGCAATCTGCTGCTGCGCCCCGCGGACGCGCCGTGGACGGAAGCCGACGTGCCGCTACTCGATGAAGCCGCGGAGCTGCTTGGCGACATGGATGCCTCGGGCGGGCGTGACAAGGCCCAGCGGGATGCGGAGCGGGCCCGCGACGTCGCCAATGCCGAACAGTCGCTGCGGAACGTCGACCAGATGCTGCGTGACATCGGGATCGACGGCGTGGTCAGCGCCGAGGACCTGGCCGGTTACAACCAGGCGCAGCAGACCCGCTTCACGGCTGCCGAACGGGCCGCCGTCGACCGCACCTGGGCCTTCGGCCACATCGTGGTTGATGAGGCGCAGGAGTTGTCGGCCATGCAGTGGCGACTGCTGATGCGCCGCTGTCCGCTCAAGTCGTTCACCGTCGTCGGCGATATCGCCCAGACGAGTTCGGCTGCCGGTGCGGAATCGTGGCAACAGGCACTCGAGCCGTTCGCCGGCGACCGTTGGCAGCTTGAAGAACTGACCGTGAACTACCGCACTCCTTCCCAGATTGCGCAGGCGGCCGTCCGGATGGCCAACGCTGCGGGCCTGGTCGTGTCGGCTCCGAAGGCGGTGCGGGACGGCCGCTGGTCACCGGTCGTGGACCGGGTGCCGGAGGGCCGCATGGCCGAACGGCTTCTGGAGGTCATGCCCGAGGAGCTTGCTGCTGCCGACGGCGGCCTGTTGGCTGTCATTGCCTCCGACCACCGCCTGCCGGAAGTCCGGGATGCGCTGACCGCAGCCTACGGGGCACGCGTGGGCGGGGGTGCCGGGGGGATGGAACAGGACATCAGCGTACTTGGCCCGCAGGAGGCAAAGGGCCTGGAGTTCGATTCCGTCGTAGTGCTTGAGCCGGCCGAGCTTTTGCACCGTGTCGGCGGCCGCGTCGGGGATCTCTATGTCGCCATGACCCGTCCGACCCAGCGGCTCCGGCTGCTGGCCGAAGGCGACGTCCCCGAGGGCATTGAAGGCTGATAATTTGGTATCCGTGACTAATACGTTTCTCGCTTCCCAACGCAACGACCCTGGTTTTGCCAACGTTTGGCAGGAACTGAAGTGGCGCGGCCTTATCCATGTGTCGACCGACGAAGCCGAACTGGAGAAGCTGCTGGCGGGGGACCCGATCACGTATTACTGCGGCTTCGACCCCACCGCCCCAAGCCTCCACCTGGGCAACCTGGTCCAGCTGCTGACCATGCGCCGGCTGCAGCTGGCAGGGCACAGGCCGCTGGGCCTTGTGGGCGGTTCCACCGGACTGGTCGGCGATCCTCGGCCCACCGCCGAGCGCACCATGAACACCAAGGAAACCGTCGCCGAATGGGTGGACCGCCTGAAGGGACAGGTGCAGCGTTTCCTGGACTTCGAAGGTGCGAACCCCGCGCGCATGGTCAACAACCTGGACTGGACAGCCCCGATGAGTGTGCTGGACTTCCTGCGCGACATCGGAAAGCACTTCCGCGTCGGGACGATGGTTAAGAAGGACATCGTCGCGTCCCGGTTGAACTCAGAGGAGGGGATCAGCTACGCGGAATTCAGCTACCAGATCCTGCAAGGCATGGACTACCTGGAGCTGTACCGGCAGTACGGCTGCATCCTGCAGACCGGCGGGTCGGATCAGTGGGGAAACCTCACCAGCGGCATCGAGCTGATCCGCAAGGTGGAAGGCCAGTCCGTTCACGCCATCGGCACGCCGCTGATCACGAACTCGGACGGAACCAAGTTCGGTAAGAGCGAGGGCAACGCCATCTGGCTGGATGCTGACATGTGCAGCCCCTACGCCATGTACCAGTTCTGGCTCAACACCGCCGACGCGGACGTCGTCCAGCGGCTCAAGGTCTTTACCTTCCGCTCCCGCGAAGAAATCGAAGAGCTTGAGCGCGCCGTAGCCGAACGCCCGCATGCCCGTGAGGCACAGCGTGCCTTGGCCTATGACGTGACATCGATTGTGCACGGCCCGGCAGCGACCGACAAGGTTATCGCCGCTTCCTCGGCCCTGTTCGGGCAGGGTGACCTGGCCGCGCTGGACGAGGCGACTCTTATCGCTGCCACTGCCGAGCTGCCCAGCGCAGTCACCGATGCCGATACCACCGGCATCATCGACCTGTTGGTCCGGTCCGGTCTGGCCGCCAGCAATTCCGCGGCGCGACGGACCGTCGCCGAGGGCGGCGCCTATGTTAACAACCAAAAGATCACCGATCCGGACGCCGCGGTCGGCAGTGAAGAGTTCCTGCACGGCAAATACCTGTTGATGCGCCGCGGGAAGCGCACGCTCGCCATGGTCGAAGTGTCTGCCTGATCTCGCCGGCGTTCGAAACGCCAGCCCCGGCCGCGCCGAAGGGCCCGCAGTCTCCCGTGTTGAGGGGAGGCCGCGGGCCCTTCGGCATCGGTGGCGGGCGTCACCCGCCGGCGATTTGCGGGCCGCGCCGGCGCCGTGTAATGTTTTCTGAGTCGCCGCCGCTGGTTGTGAAACAGCCGGCAGGAAACGCGGCAAGCCCCTTCGATAAAATGACAGCGATTGTCATGCGCCCGAGTGCGCAGGCAAATTGGCTGGGTTTTTCTGATGGGTTCGTGCCTTTTCTTTAGGTAAATGAAGCGGAAACGCGGATTTGACAGAAAGAAAAGGGATGGAATAAAGTAGAAACATCGCAACGAAGAAAAACAAAAAGATTTTCGGAAGAGATTCTTATGCAAAGTATTCGTTTGCTCCTGTTGTTTGAGAACTCAATAGTGTGCCAAGTTTGTTGATACCAATTATTTATTGGTTGAAAGTGCCGTGGCGTGCCGCCCCTGTGGTGTGT